>NZ_JBITCU010000002.1:0-627303 GCF_044453545.1 Streptomyces sp. NPDC051664
GCGGGACGGGTGGCGTCACCGAAGGGGTCGTTGCCGCGCCAGCCGACGGTCCAGAGACCGAAGGTGAACTTGTCCGCGGAGGTGGGGGTGAAGCGGTCCGACATGAATCTGCCTCTTGTCGACGAGGGCCCGGACGGCTGCACCGCCGACCGACCGATTTGTTTACTGACAGTACTAATACTGCATCGCGGCGCTTGTCGCCAGCCCGTCTCCGTGACACATCAGTCACATAGGGGCAACGTGACGGCTTCGTTCTTCTCCTGACGGCGCCCAAATGGGGCATACCGGCGAACGACTCCGCTCATGTCTTGATAATTCCGCCAGATTTGTTTTGCGTACGATCAAAATCGAGATGCACGGGCGACGAGGCCTCCTGGAACCACTGCGGGGCTCGTGACGTCCAGCGGAGGCTTCCGGTGGACGCGGGACGGTGCGCCACGTCGCCACCGAAGCGGGTCGCACACCTGCCCGAGTGCTCCAACTGGCTTGACACTGCTACGACATGGGTACGCGCAGTGCGCCCGGGAACCTGCAGCGGACGGTCTATCGTGGGCGTCATGTCCGCCCCTGAACTCATTCGCATCGTGTCCCGCGACTCGCCCATGGCTCTCGCCCAGGTGGAGCGCGTTCGTGCCGAGCTGGCCGCCCTCCATCCCGGCACCGCCACCGAGGTCGTGGCCGTCAAGACCACCGGTGACAAGTGGATGGGTGATCTCGCCCAGGTCGAAGGGAAGGGCGCGTTCACCAAGGAGGTCGACGCCGCCCTCCTCTCGGGCCAGGCGGACCTCGCAGTGCACTGCGTCAAGGACATCCCGGCCGACCGGCCGCTGCCCGCCGGAACCACCTTCGCGGCCTTCCTCCAACGGGACGACATCCGCGACGCCCTCGTACACCCCGGAGGTCTCACCCTCGACCAGCTCCCCGACGGAGCCAGGATCGGCACCTCCTCCGTACGGCGCAGGGCCCAGCTCGCCGCCTCGCACCCGCAGCTCCAGTGCGTGCCGATGCGTGGCAACGCCAACCGCCGACTGGACAAGCTCGCCGCAGGAGAAGCGGACGCGCTGCTTCTGGCCGTCTCCGGACTGGAACGCATCGACCGCACGGATGTGATCACCGAAGTCCTCTCGGTCGAGGTGATGTGCCCGCCGATCGGAGCCGGGATCCTTGCCCTCCAGTGCCGTGAGGGCGACAGGGAACTGATCGACGCGATCAGCGGCCTCGGCCACCCCGCCACCCATCGCGAGGCCACCGCCGAGCGCATGTTCCTGCACGTGCTGCAGGGCCACTGCAACAGCCCCATCGCCGGATACGCCCGTACCGAGGGCAGCGGCGAACTGTCGCTACGGGCGAAGGTGTTCACGCCCGACGGGAAGGTGATCCTCAACGCCCACGAGTGGGCGGGCCGCCTCGACCCGGCCACGCTCGGCACGTCCGTCGCCGTCGCCCTCCTGCGCCAGGGCGCCCGCGAACTCATCGACGGAATCCCGCACTGACCCGGGCCGGCGCACCGGCCGGTGCCCCTGAGCGCCGGCCCGCCCTGGCCCCGCGCCGGACCGAGGGGCAGTTTGATCAGGTCCGCGAGGGCACGATGCAGACCCGGTCGTCGGCGATGTCCTTGCCCGAGTCGTACGGGTCGACGACAGGCCACGGCCGGTCTGCCCGCGCCGCCTCCCTGGAGAAGTACGGGTGGACGAAGCCGTCGGTCGTGCGGCAGTCATGGTTGCCGAGCAGTCGCCGGTACTCGAGCGGAACGAGTTTTCCGGGTGCCGCTCGCTCGTCGAGGTCCAGGACCAGTTGCCGCCGCACAACTGCGCGCGCCACCTCCTCCGTGCCCCCCCACGGCCCCGGCTCGGCGCCCGGGGCCGCACGTCCCACCGCGTACACGAAGGTGTAGTCGGCTCGTACACGCAACCGACCCGGCTCGTTGCCTGCCTCGAAGGTCATTCGGCCGTGCACCCTGACGCCGTCCTCGACCACACGGAGTTCTGCCGGGTCGAAGCGGGTGAACATCTCGGTGGGATCACCGCCCTGTGCACCCGGTTCGCGCAGATGGCGGATCAGCCGGGCGCGGGCGGAGTCCTGCGCGTCAAGCATTTTCAGGGCCTTGGTGGGCCATCCGCCATGGAGCACGGCCTGATCCAGATTGGCCGCGATCAAGAAATCCTTGGTCCGATTCAGCGCGTCGAAAACCCGCTCCTCCGGTATCCCGTTCACGGCTTTGACATCCGGCACCTGGATACCGCTGTCATCGGTCGCCCAGTCGGCGGCGTGCGAACCCCGAAACGGCAGATTGGTCGTTGCCGGCCACGCGTCGGGCCACAAGCTCTCAGGCCTCGTGCCGGCGGCGAATGGCTCGTCGGCAGGCCGCTCTCCGGACGTGCTGCTGACCAGCCATACCGCGAAACCCACCAGCGCTGCGGCCGCCGTGCCTCCCACCAGCCCCCGCTTGAGCCGGCGCCGGGACCGGTCCCTCCGCAACGTCTCCTCCCGGCCCGCGTCCTCGCGCTCCGCGCGCAGCCGCGCAACATAGTCCACCGGATCCGGCATGCCCCGCCCTACTCTCGTCCACTGTCGTAGACATCTCACGAGCCATGCCCCTCCAGCACAAGACGCCCCATCAATACGTGATGATCACGTAATCGGCGCACGGCGGGATACGGGGCCGCCGCGCTGCGAAACGACCTGCCGGCCACCCCTGCGTGGACGGTCTGGAATGCGACCGTGGATCAGCGAGTTTCGAAGCTACGCAGCAGGCGGCGCGAACGGCGCGGAGAACAGAGAGCGGACGGCACCCATGGGCGAGTTGATTCTGATCCGGCACGGCGAGACCGAGTGGTCCCGGTCCGGGCGGCACACGAGCCATACCGATCTGCCACTGACCGCCCTCGGTGAGCGGCAGGCCCGTGCTCTCGTGCCGCTGATCGCCGACCGGAAGATCGGGCTCACCCTGGTCAGCCCGGCCCTGCGGGCCCGGCGCACAGCAGAACTTGCCGGGCTTGCCTCGCCCCGTATCACCCCTGACCTGCGTGAATGGGACTACGGCGGCTATGAGGGCGTGACCACCGTCGAGATCCACCGCACCCGGCCGTCCTGGAACCTGTGGACCGACGGGGTCGCCCCGGGCCCGGAGGCGCATCCCGGGGAGACGCCGGCTCAGGTGGGGGAGCGGGCCGACCGGATGCTCACCGAGATCCGGGCGGCGGCCGAATCACTGGGGGACGCGGACATCGCCCTCGTCGCGCACTCCCACTTCCTTCGCGTGTTCACCGCTCGCTATCTCGGGCTGACGCCGTCCGGCGGCACACTGTTCCAGCTCGCCACAGGGGCCGTCTCCCGCCTCGGCACCGAGCACGGGAAGCCGGTCATCACCGCCTGGAATGTGGCCCTTCCCGAGAGTCTCTTCCGCGCGGCAGCGCCGGAGCCGGCGCAGTCGCCGGAGTGAGACGGGGCCGGTGCGCGCCGCTCCTGGCGGCGATGCCGCAGGGGCGCGGTCGCGAACGCCACGCCGCGAACGAGTCCGTCCGCACCGTGGAATGAATGAACGGCCGGTACCTCGCCCGAGGTACCGGCCGTTCACAGGAGCTCAGAGGTCAGGAGATCAGCTCCACCTCCGCCAGCGTCCCTTCACCCTCGGGCACGAGGCGGTAGTGCTCGTACGTTCCCGTCCTGCTCACCGAGAACACCCGCGTCTGCTTGTCCCACGCGAACGACTGCGCCGATCGCTTGTCGAGGTCCTTCCAGGTCGTGCCGTCCGACGAGCCCTGCAGGACCCAGCCCTTCGGGGCCTGCGCCGCCGCGCCCGATGTCAGCGTGTACTGGACCGCCTTCGTCGATGCGGGCACCGGCAGCTCCACCGGGCCGTTCACCGTCGCCGTCGTGGCCGACGTGTTGTCGTACAGGGCGCCCTCGCCCTTCAGCACGTCCTTCTTCGGCGACGGCACCTGGTCGTCCTTGGTGATCGACGTCGGCGCCGCGTCCTTGCCCGTGCCCCACGCCGACGGCTTGGCGCCCATGTCGAACTCCAGGACACCGCCCTTGGCGAGCAGGTCGTGCGGCAGCGACGTGGACGTCCACTTCTTGCCGTTGACCTTCAGGCCCTGCACATAGATGTTCTTCGCGCTGTTCTTCGGCGCCTTGACCACCAGGTCGTGGCCGTTCTCCAGGTGGACGGTCGTCTTCGTGAAGAGCGGCGAGCCGATCGCGTACTCGCCACTGCCCATCACCAGCGGGTAGAAGCCGAGCGAGGAGAAGAGGTACCAGGCCGACTGCTCGCCGTTGTCCTCGTCGCCGTGGTACCCCTGGCCGATCTCGCTGCCCGTGTAGAGACGGCCGAGGACCTCGCGGACCTTCTCCTGGGTCTTCCAGGGCTGAGACGCCGCGTCGTACATGTACGTGACGTGGTGCGCGACCTGGTTGCTGTGGCCGTACATGCCCATCCGCACGTCACGCGCCTCCGTCATCTCGTGGATGACACCGCCGTAGGAGCCGACGAACTCCGGGCCCGCCGTCTCGGGAGTGGAGAAGTACGTGTCGAGCTTCTTGGCCAGGCCGTCGCGGCCGCCGTACAGGTTCGCCAGACCGCGGCTGTCCTGCGGGGCCGTGAACGCGTAGCCCCAGCCGTTCGTCTCCGTGTAGTCGTAGCCCCAGATCCGCGGGTCGTACTTGTCGGAGGCGACCCGCCAGTCACCCTTGGCGTCCTTGCCCTGGAAGAAGCCGGCCTTGGAGTCGAACAGCTCGACATAGTTGCGGGCCCGGTTCAGGAAGTACTCCGACTCCTCCTTGTACCGCTCCTTCTTCGTCTTCTTGTAGAGCGCCTGGCCCATCTGCGCGAGGCCGTAGTCGTTGAGGTAGCCCTCCAGCGACCAGGACAGACCCTCGTGCGTCGACGTGTTCGCGTAACCCGCGAACGGGGATGTCTCCATCCCCTTCCGGCCGACGCCGGACATCGGCGGCACCACCGTGGCGTTCTTCAGGGCCGCCTCGTAGGCCGCCTCGCCGTCGAACTTCACGCCCTTGACATAGGCGTCCGCGAACGCGACGTCCGACGAGGTGCCGGTCATCAGGTCGGCATAGCCGGGGGAGGACCAGCGCGAGATCCAGCCGCCGTCCTTGTACTGCTGGACGAAGCCGTCGACCATCTCGCCGGCCTTCTTCGGCGTGAGGAAGGAGTACGCGGGCCAGGTCGTCCGGTACGTGTCCCAGAAGCCGTTGTTGACGTACACCTTGCCGTCGACGATCTTCGCACCCGTGTGGGTGGGGGTGTCGGAGCCGATCTGCGGCGAGAACGGGCTGGCGTACCGGTCCTTGCCACCGACCTGCTCGAAGCCCGAGTTCGGGTAGAGGTACAGGCGGTACAGGCTGGAGTAGAGCGTCGTCAGCTGGTCGGCGTCCGCGCCCTCGACCTCCACCTTGCCCAGGATGTCGTCCCAGGCGTGCTGCGCCTGGTCCTCGACGCGGCCGAAGGAGCGGGTGGCGGGGATCTCCGCAGCGAGGTTCTGCTTCGCCTGGTCGATGCTGATCAGCGACGTGGCCAGGCGGAGGTTGACCGTACGGTCCTTGCCGGCGTCGAAGCGGAGGTAGCCCGTGACATCGTCACCGCCGCCGCCCTTGAGCTTGCCGCTCGCGGTGACCGGGGCGTCGAAGACGCCGTAGACGAAGAGCCGGGTGGCGCCGGTGGAGAGGCCGCTCTTCACGTCGGAGAAACCGGTGAAGGAGCTGGTCCCCGGGTCGAGGGTGAGCCCGCCGTCGTTCGAGATGTTGTCGAAGACGACGGACGCGTCGTCACCGGGGTAGGTGAACCGCATCCGCGCCGCATGGTCGGTCGGCGTCATCTCGGCCTTGAGGCCGTTCTCGAACGTCACACCGTAGTAGTGCGGCTTCGCCGTCTCGTTCTCGTGCTTGAACGGCAGCGCACGCGCCGTGCGGGAGGCGTCCGGCTCGTCCTTGGCCACCGACGGCATCAGCTGGAACGTCTGCCGGTCGCCCATCCAGGGGCTCGGCTCATGGCTCGCGCTGAACGCCTGGAGCGTAGGCAGGTTGTCGTCGTTGTTGGCGCGCTGGTAGTCGTACAGCCAGCTCGTCGAGCCGGCGTTGGTGACCGGCGTCCAGAAGTTGAAGCCGTTCGGGACCGCGGTGGCGGGGAAGTTGTTGCCCCGCGAGAAACCGCCGCTGGAGTTGGTGCCGCGGACCGTCGACGCGTAGTCGGACAGGTGCGCCCGGCGCTTCTCGGCAGCCTTCGGGGCGAGCTTGATGTCGTCGATCCAGCCCTGGAACTTCGCCGGGCCCTTGGGGGAGTCGTACGCCACCAGGATCCGGTCGACGGTCTTTCCTGCCGCGACCGTACCGATGCGCGAGGCGACCTTGTTCCACTGGTTGACGTACAGCCGCTTGGCGTCGGCCTGGCCCTGCGGGGTCAGCAGACCGCCATGGCTGTCGGTGGCGCCTAGATCGCTCAGATACGTACCGTCGGTGAAGGCCAGATCGACCGAGACATGGGTGGCGGGGTACGAGAGGTCCGTCTCGCCCATCTGCGGGTAGAGGAGGTAGGAGAGCTCGGTGTCCCGGGTGACGGCCGTGTCGACGTCGAAGATCTTGTTGTACGAGTACGCGCGGCCGTCCGGCTTGTGCGTGCCCGCGTACCGCAGGGCCTTCTTTCCGGTGAAGCCCGCGCCGGCCTTGGCCGTGGGCGAGCCGGAGGGGCCGCGGTCGATCTGGCTGCGCATCTCGTCGGGGGCGGGGGTGCTGGTGTTGCCGTCGGAGAACTGGACGTCGGCGAGCTGGAGCGCGTCCGAGGCGCCGTTGTTCTTGGTGACGTCCAGGCGGTAGTGCTGGTAAGCCGTGTCGTTCGAGAAGTCGTACGACTTCGTCTGGAAGCGCTCGGAGAAGGACTGGTCGGTCCGGGAGTCGAGGTCCTTCCAGGTCTTGCCGTCGGCGGAGCCCTGAAGAGTCCAGTCCTTCGGGTCGCGCTCGTCGTGGTCATTGGCCGAAGTGAGCGCGTATGTCAGGACCTTGACCGGTTCGTCGAGATCGAACTCGATCCACCCGGTGGGCTCGAAGGTCAGCCACTTCGAGGAGGACTCCCCGTCGACGAGGTTCTCCTTCACTTCGCCGCCGCCGGTGTTCTCGCCGCTGGCGCGCAGATCCGTGACCTTGTCGGTGACATTGCCCGGTATTCCGGCGGAGAAGCCGCCGTCGATACCCGATGCCCGCTTCTTCCCGTCCGGACCCTCTTCCACGGTATTGCGCCAGTCCGGCTGCTTTTCGTTCGCTTCGAACGATGAGCTGAATGTCTGGTCGCCCGTGGGCTTTTCACCCTTTTCGGCAAAACTCGCCGACTGTGCGGCGGCCGTGGTGGGGGCGGTCACCACCAGGACCAGTGAAGCCGCGATGAGTGCGGCCGTACGGTTTTGTCTCTTACGAGAACCATGTCGGGGCTGCATGCCGAGCCATTCCTCCCGAGGAAGCACACTGGACAACGTTGTCAGGGCGATGTGCAGGATCCAGTAGGGAGGCAAGTGGCGTGATGTGTCAAGGGTGTTGGACGGGGACGCACGGGTGAATCGACCGTATTGCGGAAATCGTTACACCCGGACGAGGGCGCGCGGGGCCCATGTATCCGCGAGGTCTCAACTCGGGAAAGACTGCCGCTCAAACCTGCATTCGATCTTGCTCAGTTGGCTGCAAGTGGACTATACCTGTCGGCGTCTGCACCGCCGTTTCTACGCGGACGCGGACAAGGGGGGCCGGGGGGAACGGCCGGGGGGCGCCATCGCTGCATCCATCGGTTCGATCTCCGGAATCCCCCACTGCATCTGGCTAGCCTGCAAATCAGCACGACCCAAGCGCAACTGACCGCGGTGGCGGGGCCCTTCGCCTGAGGCGAATTTCGACGGGCGACCGGTACACACCGCCTGAGTCCTGGAGAAGGCGAGGACTTGAGCATGGGATCCACCTCCGCCCACAAGAATGAGGGCCTTGGCCGTCGCGACGTGATCAAGCGGTCTGCCGCACTCGGTCTGATCACCGTTCCGACAATGAGCTTCCTGTCGGCGTGTGCGAGTAGCGACAGCGGCACTGACGACTCGGTCAAGAAGGGCAAGACGAGCGCCAAGAACCCGCTCGGCGTCAACGAGACCGCTGCCCTCGATGTCGTCATCTTCGATGGCGGTTTCGGTCAGCAGTACGCGATCGACGCGGAGAAGAAGTACAACGCGGCCTTCCCGAAGGCCCCGAAGGTCAAGCACACCGCGACCCAGAAGATCCAGTCGCAGCTGCAGCCGCGCTTCAACGGCGGCACCCCGCCGGACCTGATCGACAACTCGGGCGCCGAGCAGATGGACATGGGTGTCCTCGTCGGCAAGAAGCAGCTGCTCGACCTGACGCCGCTGATGGACGCCCCGTCCATCGACGACCCGAGCAAGAAGGTCCGCGACACGCTGCGCCCCGGTGTCCTGGAGATGGGCCAGTTCGACGGCGACCCGGTATGGATCATGTACTACGCGTACACGGTCTACGGCGTCTGGTACTCGCAGACCGCGCTCGACAACCTCGACGCGCAGTACCCCGAGAACTGGGACGACATGCTCGCCCTCTGCGAGAAGGCGAAGAAGAAGGGCATCGCCGGCTGGACCTACGCCGGTAAGTACCCCTACTACCTGCCGTTCTCGCTCTACCCGTTCATCGCCAAGATCGGCGGCCGGGAGGTTCTCGACAAGATCGACAACCTGGAGCCGAACGCCTGGAAGGACCCTGCGGTCAAGGCGGCGTTCGAGGCGTACTACGAGCTGTACAAGAAGGGGTACATCCTCAAGGGCACCCCGGGTCTGACCCACATTCAGTCGCAGACCGAGTGGACCAAGGGCAAGGCGCTCTTCATCCCGAACGGTTCGTGGGTGGAGAACGAGGCGGCGCCCACCACGCCCAAGGACTTCAAGATGATGGTCTCGGCGCCGTCCAGCCTGGACTCGTCCGACAAGATGCCGTTCGGCACCATCTGGGCCTCCGGCGGAGAGCCCTTCGTCGTCCCGGCCAAGGCGAAGAACCCCGAGGGCGGCATGGAGCAGCTGCGCATCATGCTCTCCGAGGAGTCCTCGAAGAACTTCACCAAGCAGGTCAAGTCCCTGAGCGCCTTCAACGGTGGCACTGACGGCCTGACCCTGTCCACGGCCATGCAGGCCGGCGTCGACGCGCTGAAGAAGGCCGGCGACAACGTGGTGAACCCGCGTCTGCAGGACTGGTACGTCAAGCTCCAGAAGGAGCAGATCGGTGTCGCCGGCATCGGCGAGATGATGGCGGGCCGCGCGACCCCGGCGGAGGCCATCAAGAAGATCCAGGCCTTCGCGGACGCGGCGGCCAAGGACCAGTCCATCAAGCACTACAAGCACCAGTGAGCAACCGTCACCAGCGGCGGCACCCGCGGAAAGATCGGGGTCGGTAAACGATGCAGCACGGCAAGTACCGCTTCATTGTGGGGTTCTTGATCGCCCCACTGGCGTTGTACGCGGTCTTCGTCATTTGGCCGTTCATCCAGTCCATCTACTACTCGTTCACGGACTGGACGGGTCTGAGCCCGGACTTCAAGATGGTCGGGTTCGACAACTACACCAGGATGCTGAAGGACGACATCTTCTGGAAGTCCTTGCAGCACAGCGTGTTGCTTGTGCTGCTGCTGCCGCTGGTGACGCTGGGTCTGGCGCTTTTCTTCGCCTTCATGCTCAATGTCGGCGGCCGGCGGCGCAAGAACGCCACGGTCGCCGGCGTGCGGGGCTCGGGCTTCTACAAGATCGCCTATTTCTTCCCTCAGGTGCTCTCGATCGTCATTGTCGCCCTGCTCTTCCAGTTTGCTTTCAACCCCCGCGACGGGATGCTGAATGCGACGCTGAAGGGGATCGGTCTCGGCTCCATCCAGCCGGACTGGCTGGGGGATCCGAGTCTCGCGCTCGTCTGCGTCATGTCGGTACTGATCTGGTCGACGGTCGGATTCTTCGTCGTGCTGTTCTCCGCCGGAATGGCGTCCATTCCGAAGGACTTCTACGAGGCGGCGCTCCTCGACGGGGCCAACCGTTTCACGACGTTCTTCCGGATCACCCTGCCGCTGCTCTGGGACACGGTGCAGTCGGGCTGGGTCTACATGGGAATCCTGGCGCTCGGCGTGGAGGCGTTCACTGCCGTACAGGTCATGACCGTGGGTCCCGGTGGTCCCGACTACTCGACCACGGTCCTGCCCCTGTACGTGTACCAGACCGCTTTCCGTGACGGCCAGGCAGGATACGCAACAACGATCGGTGTCGGACTGCTCATTGTCACCATGGTCTTCGCCGCCATCGTGATGCGACTGGGCCGGCGCGAGCGGCTGGAGTTCTGATGAAGACCACTGATACCCCTCCCGCGCCTGCGGCGGACCGCGTGCCCGTGTCCAAGGTGACCGTGCCCGGCGGCAAGAAGGAGACGAGCAGCGAGGGCACCGTCCTCAACGTCTTCTCGCATGGTGTGCTGATCATCTGGGCGATCCTGGTCGTCATGCCGCTGCTCTGGGCGGTGATGGCGTCCTTCAAGACGGACGACTCGATCCTGTCGACGCCGTGGGCGCTGCCCGACAAGCTTCACTTCGAGAACTGGTCGCGCGCCTGGAGCCAGGCGCACATGAGCGAATACTTCTTCAACACGGTCGTCGTGGTGGGCGGTTCGCTCATCGGCACGCTGCTGCTCGGTTCCATGGCGGCGTACGTACTGGCCCGGTTCGACTTCCCCGGGAACCGCTTCCTGTACTACCTGTTCATCGGCGGCATGAGCTTCCCGATCATCCTGGCGCTGGTCCCGCTGTTCTTCGTGATGAACAACATGGGCCTCCTGAACACGCGACACGGACTGATCTTGGTCTACATCGCGTATTCGCTGCCGTTCACCGTCTTCTTCCTCACCTCGTTCTTCCGGACGCTGCCGAGCTCGGTGGCGGAAGCGGCGATGATCGACGGGGCCTCGCACACCCGGACGTTCTTCCAGGTGATGCTGCCGATGGCGAAGCCCGGCCTGATCAGCGTCGGTATCTTCAACTTCCTCGGACAGTGGAACCAGTACATGCTGCCCACGGTGCTCAACACCGACCCGAAATACCGGGTGCTCTCCCAGGGGTTGGTCGAACTGGCCAACAGCCAGGGGTACAAGGGTGACTGGTCCGGTCTCTTCGCCGGTCTGGTGATGGCGATGCTGCCGGTCCTTGCGGCCTACATCGTCTTCCAGCGTCAGGTTGTCGCGGGCCTGACCGCGGGAGCGGTGAAGTAGCGGCCCCGCCCTCGTACACAGACGAAACCGCCCGCCGGCCCTGTGCCGGCGGGCGGTTTCGTCTGTTTTCCGCGTTCGTCCCGTCCGGGGCAGCCCGCTCATCCGAGGCTCCCACTGCTCAAGGTCTTGACGGGGAGTGCCCCAAAACGTTCAGCTTAGAGTTCACATGTTGGAGAAACTGGCAGGAGTGAGAGAGTCGATGGAGACTCCGGGGTCGCAGACATCTCTGCATCGCGCCAACCTTGAGCGGGTCGTGCGTGCCGTGCGTATGGCGGGTTCGCTCACCCAGGCGGAGATCGCCAGAAGCACGGGCCTCTCCGCGGCAACGGTCTCCAATATCGTTCGCGAACTGAAGGACGGCGGCACCGTAGAGGTGACCCCCACCTCGGCGGGCGGCCGCCGGGCCCGCAGCGTCTCGCTCAGCGGTGACGCGGGCATCGTGATCGGAGTCGACTTCGGCCATACGCATCTGCGGGTGGCGGTCGGCAACCTCGCCCACCAGGTGCTCGCCGAGGAGTCCGAGCCGCTGGACGTCGACGCCTCGTCGGCGCAGGGCTTCGGACGGGCGGAACAGCTGGTCAAGCGGCTGATCGAGTCGACCGGGATCAGCCCGGGCAAGGTGATCGGCGTGGGCCTCGGCGTTCCCGGCCCGATCGATGTGGAGTCCGGCACGCTGGGCTCCACATCGATCCTGCCGGGCTGGACGGGCATCAACCCGAGCGAGGAGCTCGCCGCGCGGCTCGGCGTGCCGGTGTACGTCGACAACGACGCCAACCTCGGGGCGCTGGGCGAGCTGGTCTGGGGTAGCGGCCGGGGCGTCAAGGACCTGGCGTACATCAAGGTCGCGAGCGGTGTCGGCGCCGGTCTGGTGATCGACGGGCACATCTACCGGGGGCCGGGCGGCACGGCCGGCGAGATCGGGCACATCACGCTCGACGAATCGGGCCCGGTGTGCCGCTGCGGCAACCGGGGCTGCCTGGAGACCTTCACGGCCGCGCGGTACGTCCTGCCCCTGCTCCAGCCGAGCCACGGGCCCGATCTCACGATGGAACGCGTGGTCCAGCTGGCGCGGGAGGGCGATCCGGGCTGCCGCCGGGTGATCGGGGACGTCGGACGGCACATCGGCAGCGGTGTCGCCAACCTGTGCAACCTGCTCAACCCGAGCCGAGTGGTCCTCGGCGGGTCCCTCGCCGAGGCCGGCGAGCTGGTGCTCGCGCCGATCCGCGACTCGGTGTCGCGCTACGCCATTCCCAGTGCCGGAAGGCAGCTCTCGGTGCTTCCCGGAGCGCTGGGAGCCCGGGCGGAGGTACTGGGTGCGCTGGCCCTCGTGCTGAGTGAAATGGGGGATTCATCCCTTTTGGAGAGCACTCTCCCGACGACGACCCCTGCCTTCACTTAGATAACGAATGGCACCGTTGTCATCTCGTTAAGGATTTACTCCTTGACGTCGGCTTCGCGGCCGAGTTGACTTCCAGCCACCTCGGCCGCAACGCTGCGGCCTCGTCAGGGAGGCACACCCGCAATGAACGCAATGACGCGACGCATCGTCATAGGCACGGCCGCAGTTTCGATGGCGGTCTCCCTCGCAGCCTGTGGCAAGGCGGGCGACGACAAGAAGGGCTCGGCGGACTCGGGCAGCAAGACCAAGATCGGTCTGCTGCTCCCGGAGAACAAGACCGCTCGCTACGAGACGCTGGACAAGCCGCTGTTCATCGAAGCGGTCAAGAAGGACTGCGCGGACTGCGAGGTTGTCTACAACAACGCGGCCGGTGATGTCGGCCAGCAGAAGCAGCAGTTCGAGCAGCAGATAGCCGACGGCATCAAGGTCATCGCGATCTCCTCGGTCGACGCCGAGAAGTCCGCCGCGTGGGTTGCCGACGCACACAAGAAGGGCGTCAAGGTCGTCGCGTACGACCGCGCCATCGTCGGTGCCGACGCCTACGTCAGCCACGACAACGAGAAGATCGGCAAGCTCCAGGGCCAGGCCGTCCTCGACGCCCTCGGCTCCAAGGCGGCCGGCTCCAACCTCGTCATGATCAACGGTGACGAGAAGGACCCGAACGCCGGCCTGTTCAAGAAGGGTGCTCACGAGGCCCTCGACGGCAAGGTCAAGATTGCCTACGAGGCGTCCGGCGAGTGGGACCCGAAGATCGCCGGCGAGAAGATGACCGCCGCGATCTCCTCGGTCGGCAAGGGCAAGATCAACGCGGTCTACTCCGCCAACGACGGCATGGCGGGCGGCATCATCACGTCCCTGAGCAACGCCGGCATCAAGGACATCCCGGTGGGTGGCCAGGACGCCGAGCTCCCCGGTATCCAGCGGATCATCGCCGGTACGCAGACCTTCACGATCTACAAGTCGCCGAAGCAGCTCGCCCCGACGGCCGCCCAGTTCGCTGTCAACCTGCTCCAGGGCAAGGACATCGGCGCCTCGGGCAAGACGGACGGCGTTCCCTCCACGCTGCTCGAGCCGACCGTGGTGAACAAGGACAACATCGAGTCCACCGTGGTCAAGGACGGCATCTACCAGGCCTCCGCGATCTGCGTCAAGGACATCGCCGCCAAGTGCACCGCACTGGGCATCAAGTAGTCCCTCCTCGCGCCAGGGCCAACAGGCCCTGGCGCGTACGGGTTTGATCCGCGCCGCACGGCGGAGTCCGCCCGCCCCATGACTGTCCGGCCCCGGCCGGCCCACACCCCGCTGCCGGCCGGGTGCCGGACATTCTTCCCCCAGTACTTCCAGTACATCGACGCTGCCCCTCGTGGCGCGGCGTCTCCGCCGGTCAGGCGGCACATCCCCGCCGGTCAGGCGGCGAAGGAGATGGTTCACGTGTCACAGACGCCCGTGCTGGCGTTGCGTGGAGTCTTCAAGCGATTCGGAGCGGTCCAGGTCCTCTCCGGTGTCGATCTCGAAGTCCACGCCGGAGAAGTGGTCGCCCTGGTCGGCGACAACGGTGCAGGAAAGTCCACGCTGGTCAAGACGATCGCCGGCGTGCACCCCATCGATGAGGGCGTCATCGAGTGGGAGGGCGAGAAGGTGGACATCAACCGTCCGCACGACGCCCAGAACCTCGGCGTCGCCACCGTCTACCAGGACCTTGCGCTCTGCGACAACCTGGATGTCGTCGCCAACCTCTTCCTCGGTCGCGAGATCAAGAAGGGTGGCGTCCTCGACGAGGTCGCCATGGAGAAGCGGGCACAGGACCTCCTGTCCACGCTCTCCATCCGTATCCCCAGCGTCCGTATCCCGGTTGCCGCGCTCTCCGGCGGCCAGCGCCAGGTCGTGGCCATCGCCCGTGCCCTGGTCGGCAACCCCAAGATCGTGATCCTGGACGAGCCCACCGCGGCCCTCGGCGTCGAGCAGACCGCACAGGTCCTCGACCTGGTGGAGCGGCTGCGCGAGCAGAACCTCGGCGTCATCCTCATCAGCCACAACATGGCCGATGTGAAGGCTGTCGCCGACAAGGTCGCCGTGCTGCGACTCGGCCACAACAACGGCATCTTCCCTGTGGCGACGACCAGCCACGAAGAAATCATCGCCGCGATCACGGGCGCCACGGACAACGCCGTGACCCGTCGTAAGTCCCGCAGCGCGGAGGCATCCAAGTGAGCAAGATCAGCAAGACTTCGGCCGAGGTCCCGGCCCAGGCAAAGGCCACCGAGGCTCCCGTAGCAGCGGCCGGCGCAGTAAAGGTCGTCGACCCCCGCCTGCTCATCCGTGAGCAGGGCTTCAAGGGCTACTGGACCGAGTTCAAGCGCAAGGTGCGCTCGGGCGAGATCGGCTCGCTGCCTGTCGTGGTGGGCCTGATCGTCATCGGGATCGTCTTCCAGGTCGAGACCGGCAACTTCCTCACCTCGTACAACCTCGACCAGATCACGCTGTACGCGGCGGGCCCCGGCATCATGGCCGTGGGCATCGTCTTCGTACTGCTGCTCGGCGAGATCGACCTCGCGGTCGGTTCCGTCGCGGGTCTCGCGGGTTCGGTGTGGGCCGTGCTCGGCACGGACATGCCCGACTCCCTCGCCATCGTGGTCGGCATCCTGTCCGGCACGGTCATCGGCGCCTTCCACGGCATCGTCTTCGCCAAGATCGGCGTGCCCGCGTTCGTCGTGACGCTGGCAGGCTTCCTGGGCTGGGCCGGTCTGCAGACCTGGGTGATGGGCGACAAGTCCACCATCACCACCCCGCTCGGCAGCTTCGTCCGCGACCTGACCAGCTACTACTTCGCCGACGTCGCCGCCGCCTACGGTCTCGCCGTGGTCGTGATCGTCGCCTTCTACCTCGCGCAGCTGCGCGACTCGAGCCGCCGCAAGGCCGCAGAGCTGCCGCACCGCCCGCAGAGCGAGATCATCGTGCGCACCGCGCTGATCGCCGTCCTGTGCCTCCTCGCCGCGTACGCGTTCAACCAGGAGCAGGGCCTCCCGCTCTCCCTGGTGATCTTCCTCGCGATCCTGGTCATCACCGACTTCGTTCTGCGCCGCACCCCCTACGGCCGTCAGATCTTCGCGGTCGGCGGTGGCATCGAGGCAGCGCGTCGTGCCGGTATCAACGTGTCCTGGATCCGCATCTCGGTGTTCATGATCTCCGGCACGCTCGGTGCGGTCGGCGGTCTCTTCCTGGCCTCCGCGACCGGCGGCGCCGACCGTTCGCTCGGTGGCGGCAACCAGCTCATGATGTGCATCGCCGCAGCCGTCATCGGCGGTACGTCCCTGTTCGGCGGACGCGGCAAGGTCTGGTCCGCGCTGCTGGGCATCCTGGTCATCCAGTCGATCGTCCAGGGCCTCAACCAGATGAACCTGTCGTCGAACGCGATCCAGTACATGATCACCGGTGGAGTACTCCTCATCGCCGTGATCATCGACTCGGTCTCGCGCAAGACCCAGAAGACCGCGGGCCGCGCCTGACCGCGGTACCCGCGCCTGTGCCCGGCACCCTTCGTGGTGCCGGGCACCTGCGTGTTCGTATGTACGCACGCACCGATCCGCACCGGAAAACACCGCCCGATGACCTCGGTCCCGGACGGAACATTAGACTCAGCGGATCGGCACGCTCGACGAGCTCAAACGCAAGGAGGCACGGGTGGCCCTGCTGACCCGCATCGGGGGACCGCGCGACCTGGACCGGCTCAGTCCTGAGCAGCTGGAACAGCTCGCCGAGGAGATCCGGACCTTCCTCGTCGACGCAGTCTCCAAGACCGGCGGCCACCTCGGCCCCAACCTGGGTGTGGTCGAGCTGACCATCGCCCTGCACCGGGTCTTCGATTCGCCGAAGGACAAGGTGCTCTTCGACACCGGCCACCAGAGCTACGTACACAAGCTCCTCACCGGTCGCCAGGACTTCTCGAAGCTCAAGAGCAAGGGCGGCCTGTCCGGCTACCCCTCGCGCGCGGAGTCCGACCACGACATCATCGAGAACTCGCACGCCTCCACCGTCCTCGGCTGGGCCGACGGCCTCGCCAAGGCCAACGAGGTGCTGAAGAAGGACGACCATGTCGTCGCGGTCATCGGTGACGGCGCTCTCACCGGCGGTATGGCCTGGGAGGCGCTGAACAACATCGCCGCCGCCAAGGACCGCCCGCTCGTCATCGTCGTCAACGACAACGAGCGCTCCTACGCCCCGACCATCGGAGGCCTCGCCAACCACCTCGCCACCCTGCGCACCACGGACGGCTACGAGCGCTTCCTGGCCCGTGGCAAGGACATCCTGGAGCGCACCCCCGTCGTCGGGAAGCCGCTGTACGAGACGCTGCACGGCGCCAAGAAGGGGCTGAAGGACTTCATCGCCCCGCAGGGCATGTTCGAGGACCTCGGCCTGAAGTACGTCGGCCCGATCGACGGCCACGACATCGAGGCCCTGGAATCCGCGCTGCAGCGGGCCAAGCGTTTCGGCGGGCCGGTCATCGTGCACTGCCTCACCGAGAAGGGCCGCGGCTACACCCCCGCCCTCCTCGACGAGGCCGACCGCTTCCACGCCGTCGGTAAGATCCACCCCGACACCGGCCTCCCCGTCGCCACCTCCGGCCTCGACTGGACCTCGGTCTTCGGTGAGGAGATGGTCAAGCTCGGCAAGGAGCGCAAGGACATCGTCGCGATCACCGCGGCCATGCTCCAGCCGGTCGGCCTCAGCCAGTTCGAGAAGGAATTCCCGGACCGGATCTACGACGTCGGCATCGCCGAGCAGCACGGCGCGGTCTCCGCGGCGGGTCTCGCCACCGGCGGACTGCACCCCGTCTTCGCGGTGTATGCCACGTTCCTCAACCGGGCCTTCGACCAGGTCCTGATGGATGTCGCCCTGCACAAGTGCGGTGTCACGTTCGTCCTGGACCGGGCGGGGATCACCGGCACCGACGGCGCCTCGCACAACGGCATGTGGGACATGTCGATCCTGCAGTGCGTGCCGGACCTGCGGATCGCCGCCCCGCGCGACGCCGACCAGGTCCGTGCCCAGCTTCGTGAGGCCGTCGAGGTCGACGACGCCCCGACGGTGGTCCGCTTCTCCAAGGGTGCGGTCGGCCCGTCCGTCAAGGCCGTCGGCAGGGTCGGTGGCATGGACGTGCTCCGCAGGGCCGACACCGCCCGCCCGGACGTCCTCCTGGTCTCCGTCGGCGCGCTGGCTCCGATGTGCCTGGAGATCGCCGATCTGCTGGACGCCCAGGGCATCACGACGACGGTCGTCGACCCGCGCTGGGTCAAGCCGGTCGACGAGGCCATGGCCCCGCTCGCCGAACAGCACCGTGTCGTCGTCACCGTCGAGGACAACAGCCGGGCCGGCGGTGTCGGCTCCGCCGTCGCCCAGGCGCTGCGCGACGCAGGAGTCGACGTACCGCTGCGCGACTTCGGTATCCCGCCGCGCTTCCTCGACCACGCCTCCCGCAAGGAGGTGATGGCGGAGATCGGGCTGACTGCGC
This sequence comes from Streptomyces sp. NPDC051664, assembly GCF_044453545.1. Taxonomy (NCBI): domain Bacteria; kingdom Bacillati; phylum Actinomycetota; class Actinomycetes; order Kitasatosporales; family Streptomycetaceae; genus Streptomyces; species Streptomyces sp. NPDC051664. Next base: position 18,189 of record NZ_JBITCU010000002.1, read on the forward strand.
CGGACATCGCCCGCCAGGTCACCGGTCTTGTCGCCAAGCTGGACGGCCGCTACGACAGGGACGCCGGCACGCCCTCCGTGATCGAGCCCGCCCGGGACTGACCTGCCCGACACGGACCCTTGCCCGCACGGGTCCGAACGAGCGACGAGCGATACGGCCAATGGGACGGTCGGACCACCCTGTACGAGTGGTCCGACCGGCCCATTCGCGTGAAATCGCTCGACGTGCAGCCCTGCGCCGCCGGTGATGTCCCAATCATGGCGTTCACGACGAGTGCGTGGAGGTACGCCGGTGACTGCGCAGCAGGACACACCACCCACCAAAGGCGGGCTGTTCCGGACCAAGACGGTGGAACAGTCCATCCGTGACACCGAGGAGCCGGAGCACGCTCTCAAGAAGTCCCTCTCCGCGCTGGACCTCACGGTCTTCGGAGTGGGCGTCATCATCGGCACCGGCATCTTCGTCCTCACCGGCAAGGTCGCGAAGGAATCGGCGGGGCCTGCCACCGCACTCGCCTTCGTAGCCGCCGCCATCGTCTGCGCCCTTGCCGCACTCTGTTACGCCGAGTTCGCCTCCACCGTTCCGGTCGCCGGGTCCGCGTACACCTTCGCGTACGCCTCACTTGGTGAACTGATCGCCTGGATCATCGGTTGGGACCTCGTGCTGGAATTCGCCCTGGGCACGGCGGTGGTGGCCGTCGGCTGGTCCGGCTACGTCCGTTCGCTGATGGACAACGTCGGCTGGGACATGCCCGACGTGCTCGCCGGGCCGGATGCGGGGCCAGGCTTCGGCTTCGACGTCCTGGCCTTCCTCCTGGTACTCGTCCTGACCGTAATCCTGGTGCTCGGCATGAAGCTCTCCGCCCGGGTCACGACTGTTGTGGTCGCCATCAAGGTGGTCGTCGTCCTGATCGTGATCATCGCGGGGCTCTTCTTCATCAAGGCCGCCAACTACTCACCCTTCATCCCGCCGGCTGAGCCGCAGATGTCCGGCTCAGGACTGAACGCGCCGCTGATCCAGCTGATGTTCGGCTACGAACCGACCAACTTCGGCGTCCTGGGCATCTTCACCGCCGCCTCCATCGTCTTCTTCGCCTTCATCGGCTTCGATGTCGTGGCCACCGCCGCCGAGGAGACCAAGCTCCCGCAGCGCGACATGCCGCGGGGCATCCTCGCCTCGCTCTTCATCTGCACGGTGCTCTACGTCGCCGTGTCGCTGGTGGTCACCGGCATGCAGCACTACACCGAACTGTCCGTGAGCGCCCCGCTGGCCGACGCCTTCAAGGCCGTCGGGCATCCCTTCTACGCGGGCGTCATCAGCTTCGGAGCCGCGGTCGGCCTCACGACGGTATGCATGATCCTGCTGCTGGGGCAGACCCGGGTGTTCTTCGCGATGAGCCGTGACGGGCTGCTTCCGCGGTTCTTCTCCAAGACGCACCCGAAGTTCGGCACCCCGTACCGCCCGACCATCCTGCTCGGCGTGATCATCGCGATCGTGGCCGGTTTCACCAGCATCAACGAGCTGGCGACGCTGGTGAACATCGGCACGCTCTTCGCGTTCGTGGTGGTCGCCCTGGGGGTTCTCGTGCTGCGCCGCACCCGTCCTGATCTGCACCGCGCGTTCCGCACCCCGTGGGTGCCGCTGATCCCGGTCCTCTCGGTGGCCGCCTCGGTGTGGCTGATGCTCAACCTGCCGGCGGAGACATGGCTCCGGTTCGCCATCTGGATGGCCGTCGGGGCGATCATCTACTTCTCGTACGGGCGTCGGCACAGCCGCATCAATGACGCCGTCGGCCGGCCGTAGATCAGTCCTTGTGAGGCGGCAGCGGCCGTACGGCACGGGGGCCTGCGCACTGCGCCCCGTACGCCTCGACCCGCCGCCGCAGCTCCCGGTCGGCCGTCACCACGACACAGTCGCGGTTCGCGGGCGGAGCCGCCTCGGCGGCGACGAGGTCGACGATCCGGTCGTCCCCACTGCCGGGCGCGGACTCCACCCGTACCCCCGGCACCGATGCGATGCCACGGGCCGCGCCCTCGACGACCAGCACCAGTTCGACGGGGCCGGGATGCCCGGGCAGTCCGGCCGCGGCGAACGGGACCAGGGAGTCCCGCAGCCGTTCGGCCGCCCCGAGCCGGTCCCGCCACCAGCCGTCCGGCACCGACCCGACCACATTGGCCGCGTCCACGATCACCAGGGTCCGTTCGGTCAGCATCCCAAAAGGGTGTCACGCACCGGCCGCCGCACGGTCCGTCAGCCGCCGGTGGCGGGGGACTTCTTCGCCGACTCCGGGATCGTGCCGTCCTTGCGGATCGCCTTCCAGAGGTCACCGGCCTGCGGCTGGGCCGCCACCACCCGGTTCGGGTCCTGTTTGTCGTACGCGACCGGAAGCATGATCGTTTCCATCGTGCTCGGGTCCACGCCGTTCATCGACCGGGCGAACTCCGCGAGGGACTTCAGCGAGGCGAGCCCGGAGTCTGTGGTCAGCGACTTGGTGGCCGAGTTGGCGATCTTGTAGGAGTTCGTCGGGCTGCCCAGCAGATCCTGCGACTTGACCTCGCTCAGCAGCGCGAGGAGGAACTGCTGCTGGAGCCCGATCCGGCCCAGGTCGCTGCCGTCGCCGATGCCGTGCCGGGTGCGGACGTACGCGAGGGACTGGGTGCCGTCGAGCTTGTGCGGGCCTGCCGTGAGGTCGAGACCGGACGACGTGTCGCGGATGTCCTGCGGGACATCGACCGTGACCCCGCCGATGGCGTCCACCAGGTCCTTGAACCCGGCGAAGTTGATCTCCAGGTAGTGGTCGATCCGGACCCCGGACATCTTCTCGACAGTCTTGACCACACAGGCCGGACCGATCTGGGAGTAGACGGAGTTGAACATCACGCGGTTCGCGGACGGTGTCGTCGAACCGTCGGCCTTGGTGCACTCGGGCCGGGTGACGAGGGTGTCGCGCGGAATGGACACGGCGACGGCCTTCTGCCGGCCCTCGGGTATGTGCACCACCATCGCGGTGTCGGACCGGGCGCCGCTGACGCTGCCGCCGCCCCCCAGCTCCTTGTTCTCGGCACCGGCCCGTGAGTCGGAGCCGAGCACCAGCAGATTCTGACCGCTGGTGGGCAGCTTTTCCGGGCGGTCGTCCCCGAGCGCCTTGTTGATGTCGACGCCCTTGATGTTCCCGTCGAGCTGGCTGTACATCCAGTAGAGGGTGCCGCCGGCGGCGAGCAGCAGCACGAGCACAATGCCGAGGGTGATCTTGAGGCCGCGGTGGCGCTTGCGGCCCTTCTTACGGCCCTGCTGCGGAGTTCCTGTTCGTCGGGAGGCGCGCGGGCCCGGGGGCATGGCGTCGTGGCTCATCCTGCTCGAGTCCCTTGTCTCGTCGCCCGGAAGGGCTGGGTGGGGTGGACTCGGGTGGGGGGAGGAGCCGGTCCGTCTTTTCCTGGTGACTGTGAACTATAGACAGTCGATCGGATGTGCGTACGAGTGGCGTGAAGCGGTGTGCGGTGGACCGGCGACTTCCGGATCTCGGCGAGGCTTCGTTGTGACAGGCCACAGCTTTGGAACGCCTTTGGATACGGGGGTTTAAGATGTGGCAGATTCGAAATACTGCGCGAGTCGTCGGATGTCAGTTCTGGAAGGTGGCTGTAGACCCATGCTGGAGCACGGCACTCGTGAGACCTCAAGGGCTTCCATCGGCTCTCGTGTACTTCGGGGCGCATGGCTCACCCGGGGCAAGGATGGCCGGCTCACGGTGTACGCCTCGGCTGAGGGCGGTCTGCAGCGATGGACCGAACAGCGCCCCGGTGGTCCAGGGTGGACTCGTCCCGAGTTCTTCGCGGCGCCGCATCTGACCGACCTGTCTCTCGTGCAGGACAGCAACGGCTATGTGCATTTCATCGCCCGCCGCGAGCGGCGGGCTGCCGGCAAGTCGGCGGTGGCCGACATCATGTACGCCATCCAGTACCAGACGGGCCGCCCGGTCTCGCAGTGGCGCTCCCTCGGCAACCCGCACAAGGACGCGGAATCGTCCCGTGGGATCGGGGTGCCGGTCGGCGTGGTGACGCCGTCGGGCGTAGTGCACATCTGTCTGCCGAACGCTCATGGCGGTCTCGCTCTCCGCCGTGAACAGCCCGACGGTAAGTGGCGGGCCTGGGAGGACCTCGGGGGCAGTGGCATCGAGTCCGCTCCGACGATCGTCGCTCTCTCGACGGACCGGGTCGAGATCTTCGCGTCGACGCAGCTGGGTACCGCGCACTGGAGCCAGCAGAAGCCCGGCGGGCCATGGGGCGAAGCGCAGCCCTCACGGTTCGCGGTGTGCCCCGGCACGGCGGCCGGTCTGGAGACGGGTCCCGACCGGACCACCTACTACTGGACCGATCCCGGAGGCCTCGGTGTGGTGGCGTACCGGGCCGGAGGATGGCCGATGCCGCTCGGTGGGGCTCCGGGCGACGGTCCCCATTCGACCGTGCGTGCGTTCGTGGACGGCTACGACTGCACCTTGCTGGCTCACCGGGGGGCGAACGGCACAGCGGTGATCGGTGTGGGAGTGACCGAGGGCGAGAGCAACGGCATGTGGTGGTCGGACACCGGAATGTCCTGTTCGGGCTCGCCGGCGCTGGCTGAGGACGCCTTCGGGAGGGTGGTCATGGCCGTGATCGACGACAGTGGGGAACCCCGAGTGGCCCGGCAGACGGACGGCCCGGGACTCACGCTCGCCGAGTGGCAGACCCTCTGAGAAGAGCCGACCGGACTCTCTTTCACACTCGGTAGGCAATCTACGGCGCATTCATGACACCCCGTAAGGGTTGTACGGCGAGCGCCATGACTTCAATCACTCTCACATGTCCAGAGCGTTTCGTGGACCCTCGCGGAACCTGCACATTGACATCCTTTAATGTTCACTTAAGCTTTGCGTCTGACGCAACAGTTTCAAGAGTTGAGCGACCAGCGGTCGGTTCGGTCCGACCCTGGGCCCCCCATGGCTCGGCGAAGGCGGTGCGCAGAGTTGGATGTTGGTGGTGGCGCTGGCGCGCTCCGCCGCCGTGAACTGGAGTGTGAAGCATGGCCGACGGGCCGCGCCTGAGTGTCATCGTCCCGTTTCAGGATGTTGAGATCTATCTTGCCGAGTGCCTGGAGTCGATCGCACGCCAGACGTTCCGTGAGTTCGAAGTCATCATGGTTGATGACGGCTCGACCGATCAGTCCACCCAGATCGCTCAGGAATTCTGCGCACGGGACCCCCGCTTCCGGCTGATACGCCAGGAGTCGCACGGCCCCGGCCACGCTCGCAATACAGGTCTTCGTGCCATGCATCCGGCAGGTGAGTTCCTGGTCTTCGCCGATGGCGACGACGTCATTCCGGAATACGCCTATGAGTTGCTCATCCGCACTCTCACGGAGTCCGGTTCGGATTTCGTTTCGGGCAATGTCCAGATGATGAACTCCACCACGAAGTGGCAGTCTCCTCTTCACAAGGGGCCGATGCAGCGTGACCGCCGTGGAACACACATCACCCGGTTCGAGGCACTGATCTACGACCGAACCGTCTGGAACAAGGTGTTCCGCCGTTCTTTCTGGGACTATCATTTCATTCAGTTCCCCGAAGGAGTCATGTACGAGGACTCCTGGGTGAACATGTTCGCCCACTTCCGGGCCCAGAAGGTCGATGTCATCACCGACATCGTGTACTTCTGGCGCCGGCGGGAAGGCGGAGCCGCCCCTTCCATCACCCAGCGGCACACCGAGCTCAGCAATCTGCGTGACCGGGTCGCCGCCGTGCAGTCCGTGAGCCGCTTCCTCGGGCAGCACCGGTCGCGGTCGTTCAGGGACCACAAGCGCAAGTACGACCTCGCCTGCCTCAAGTCGGACCTCATGCTCCATCTGAAGGTGCTTCCCGACGCCGACGAGGAATATCGCGATGCCTTCATGCACTGGGCCCAGGAGTTTCTGAGCGAGGCGGACGAGGGCATCATCGAAGAGCTTCCCGCGGACGCCCGCATCAAGTGGCTCCTTGTCCACCAGGGTCAGCTCGATGAACTGCTCGACGTCGTCGAGTTCGAGCGCAAGGGTGGGCCGCTTCCGGTACGCCGCCGACTGCACCGGTACCTGAACTATCCGCATCTGGGGAACCGCAAGACGGGTCTCTACAAGCGTGACTACCGGCTCGACAAGGAACTGTCGCCCTACAGCTCGGCCACCGGGGTGCAGTGGAACGGCGAGTGGCTGACGCTGACCGGTTCCGCCTATGTGCGTTTCATCAATGTGCACAAGCGGCACATGTCAACGAAAATGCTGGCACTGCGCAACAAGAAGACCGGAAGCACCCTCGTCAACCTGGCCAAAACGACGTATTACCCCCAGGCGACCGAGCATTCCAACCAGAACCGCTACTGCTACGACTGGGCGGGCTTCGAGAGCCGCTTCGACACGACCCGGCTGAAAAAGAAGGGTGAGTGGGTCGAGGGAACCTGGGATGTTGCAGCCGGTGTGTTCAGTCGCGGGCTGTTCCGTTACAAGAGCATCGGCCGCGGTGGCGCCGGCACGGCGGCTAACCCGCCGTACCGGTACGTCGACAAGAACACCCGCATTGTTCCGTTGTTCGTGCAGGGCAGTCTGAAGCTCCGGGTGGAGGTCGTCCGGTGCCGCATCACGAGGCACCGTGTCGTCGGCGAGCATCTGGAAATCGGCGGTGTCTATCTCGGTCCGACGATTCCCGAGTGGGGCAAGTTCCGTGTCACCAGCATGAATGGTGCGGGCCGCCATGATTCCTGGCTGAGTTTCCAGCCCGGCGGCGAGGGCTGGTGCACGTTCGTCACCCGTGTCCCACTGGCCAACGTGGTGCCCGGCTCGCGGGCCACGGGCGATGCGGTGCCTCAGGCGTGGACCATGGGCAGCAACGGCTGGAAGGTCACCGTGCACGTGGAGGGGCGCAAGGCGCCTCTCTACCCGGTGATGGCAGAGGAGGCCCAGGACGGCCACTACCGCATGCCGGCACCTCTGCAGACGGAGGATGGCGACCGCGAGATCGTCGTTCACCGGAACGGTTCGGGGTATGTGGTGCTGTTCGAACGCGCTGCCCTGCCCCTCCTCTCGGATGGTGCCTGGCTCGAGGGTGGTGCGCTGGAGCTCGTCTGTGGCTACTCGTGTGCCGACCTGCTCGGTCCTGCCGAGCGGGTCGCCGCCCACGTGGTCGTCCGCTCCCGTGCTCATGGCGCCGAACGGGCCGTACCGATCCAGTGGGACGGAAACAGGTTCCGCTGTGTCCTCACCCCCGCCGCGATGAGGACGCTGGCGGGTGACATCCCTCTCGCCGCGGGCCGCTGGGACTTCTTCCTGCGCCGTCAGGACCCCTCCGTCGTAGCCCTGGACGACCGCTCGCCGGACCTCATGATCAAGATCGAGCAGGAGCTCATCGCCTCCATGCCGCAGAACGTGGAGCAAGGCGACCGGGGATACGAACTCCAGGCCGAGGCGTACGACAGGCTCTCGATGCTCGTGCAGTCCGCGATGCCCGAGGAGGCTCGGGGGCCGTACCGGCAGAAGCTCCTGCGGACCAGGGAGTACCCGCAGGCTCGACGTCAGCACATCCGGCCGGCCGTGCTCTTCGACGCCTTCAAGGGGACGCAGTACTCGGACAGTCCCCGGGCAGTGCACGAGGAGATGGTCCGGCGCGGGGTCGCGCTGGAGCATCTCTGGGTGGTGCGCGACGACCAGGTCGAGGTGCCTCCGACCGCCAGACCTGTGCGCATGTGGTCGCCGGAGTGGTACGAGGCCCTGGCGACTTCGCGCTATGTGGTCGCCAACAACCACCTCCCGGACTGGTTCCAGAAGCGTCCGGATCAGGTCGTCGTCCAGACCTGGCACGGAACGCCGCTCAAGCGCATCGGCCACGACATCGAGTCCGTGCACTTCGCGGACCAGCGGTATCTGGAGCGGGTCGAGAAGGAAGTCCAGAACTGGGACATGCTCGTATCGCCCAACAGTTTCTCCACTCCGATCCTCCAGAGGGCCTTCAGGTTCCCCGGAGAAATGGTCGAGTGCGGCTACCCGCGCAACGACATCCTGAGGCGTCACGACACAGGCCGCAGGGCGATGGAGATCCGTCGGCGCATCGGGCTGCCGCCGGGCAAGCGCGTCATCATGTACGCCCCCACATGGCGCGACGACCAGTTCTACGCACCCGGGAAGTACAAGTTCGACTTCCGTATCGATCTCGACGACGCGCGAGAGCGGCTCGGTGCGGACCATGTGCTGATGGTGCGTCGCCATCCGAATGTGGTGGACCCGGTTCCTGGCGCCGGGGACGGCTTCGTCTATGACGTCTCCGACTATCCGGATATGGCCGACCTCTCGCTCATAGCCGATGTGATGATCACGGACTACTCGTCCCTGATGTTCGACTTCGTCAACACGGGGCGCCCGATCCTGTTCTTCACCTACGACCTGGACCACTACCGCGACACACTGCGTGGCTTCTATTTCGACTTCGAGGAGAGTGCCCCGGGGCCGCTGGTCTTCGAATCCGCCGAACTGATATCCGCGATCCGGGACATCGACCGGATCCAGGAGGGCTACGCGGACCGATACCGGTGGTTCCAGGAGGAGTTCTGCGACCTGGACGACGGCTACGCCTCGGCCAGACTCGCCGACCGGATTCTGGTCGCCGGCGGGGACCTGGAGGCTGCGCAGGCGATGGCACCGGCCGTCGGGACGGTGACGCCCTACAGCTCCGGCTACAACTCCGCCCAGGCGAGGGAGCGGGCCCTCCGTGGCGGCGGAGTGGTGCCCAGGCAGCTGATGAACAGCCCTACAGCCGAGCCGGACCGGCAGGAAGTGGATTCCCTACATGTCTAATGCAGCCCCGGCCGGACGTGCCGTGTTCAGCGGTGTCGAAGCCTCCGGGTCAGTTCCCATCGAGTACAGGTTCTCCCACGCGAAGAACGGAAACCGGCATCTGCTCGTCGTTTTCGCCAACCTCGGTGCCCCAGGTGAGTGGGGATGGGCGAACGGGGTACTCGACAAGACCCGTGCGAACATATTGTGGATCCGTGACCAATTCGACGGCCAGAACAGCTATTACCTGTGTAAAGGGATGGACTTTTCGCTGGAGAGGTCTGTCATCGAACTAATCTCGCGCGTCATGAACGCACTTTCCCTGACACCGGACGACTGCACCATGTTCGGCAGCTCCAAGGGCGGCACGGCAGCACTGTACTTCGGATTGAAGTACGGCTTCCGGAACGTGGTGGCGAGTGTGCCTCAGTTCAGGGTCGGCACCTATGTCAAGGAATCGATGCCGGGCGCGGCCCGGTTGATGATGGGCGAAGTGACGGACGAGAAGGTGCACATCCTCGACTCCGTGCTCCCCAACGTGGTGGGGTCGGGAACGTATCGCGATGCCAATATTTATCTCATCTCGTCACCCCAGGACGAGCAGTACACGCGCCATGTCGAACCTTTCCTCGGGCTCTTCCAGGGATACACGAACTTCAATTTCGTCTACAACGACTCTCCTCTGATCGCGAGTCATGGAAAAGTCACTCTGCGGAATCTCCCGACCATTATGGGGCTCTTGAATCTCCTTGTCGACGGAATCACTCCCCGCATAGGCGTGGTCAGCAACGGCCAGGAGCAGCCGGAGTGCGACACATCCGCCATCGACTCATATCTCTCGTCCACTTCCCAGATGCGCGGTGATAGGTTCCCCGCGCCCGTGGTTTCTACGCCGGTGCCCCATCAGGAGGTGCCGGGAAACGCCGTACGTTTCGTCGGAAGCGCTCCGGGTGCTGTGCGCATCAGCCTGTGGGAGAACGGCAAGTACCTAGGCTCGTCGCAGGTGCTCCCCGACGGCAGCTGGAGCTGGGCACCGGACAGGACCTGGGCCGAGGGTAAGCACGTCATCAGGCTCTTCGCAGTGGACGCCAACAAATTCCACAGCGCGCGCACCGAAGCGGTCTTCACCGTCCAGGCGCAGAGCTCCCCGTCCGCGGGCCCGCACGCGGCGTCCGGCGGACAGCTCCCGGTGCAGCAGACGGCCGGTCCCTTGGCCCCCGCCCCTGTCATCTCGGTGCCGGCTCCGGGTCAGCAGGTGCCGGGCCCGGTCATCGGCTTCATGGGGTATGCGCAGGGCGCGGTGCACGTGGAGTTCGTGGAGGAGGGCATGCCGCTCGGCATGGCACCGGTGGCCCCGGACAGCAGCTGGTCGTGGGAATCGGGCTGGTCCTGGACCGAGGGGCCGCACACCGTTGAGTGCCACGCGGTGGACATGGGCGGCAACAAGTCTCAGCGGACCGCGGTCACCTTCAGCGTGGTGAACGCCTACGCCTCACCGGCCCCGGCGCAGCACTTGGCTCCCGGCTACTGACGCTGCGCCCGCAGGGGGACCGACCGCTTCGTCAGTCGGCCCTGACCCCCATGACGAGCGCCAGGTGGTCCGATGCCGCGGTCGCCCGTACCGAGCAGTGCGTTCGTGGCAGTGCGGTGAACAGGTAGTCCACCTTGTGACCGGTGAGATGAGTGGCCCGGCCGCTGCGCGAGGAGGCCGGCCCCTGGTCACACTCCCGGTAGCTGCGGTACATGTCGTACGGCCAGATCCAGCTGTCCTGGCTCCCGGCTGAAGGCGGCGCGCTGTTCAGGTCCCCGCCAAATACCGTGCGTGCGTCCGCCGCGCCCACCAGCGACGAGAGCTGGTCGTCACGGTATTCCCAGTCCGGGTGCGCCCGGTCGCTGCCGGGCAGAGTCAGGTGTGCATTGCACACCTGGACGCCGTGGGAGGCGACCGTGGCACAGAGGACGCCCCTGCGCAGTCCGACGGCCGGTTGCCGCGTGGGCACCACCGCGACACGGGACAGCGGCGACGAGGCGAGGATCGCGAAGCCCGCTTGTCCCTGACGCCGCTCTGCGCACCTCACCTCGGTCTGCCGCCCCCGCGCGTCGCGGTAGGCGTACGCCCGGAAGGTGCTGCGCCAGCCCTGGCCCAGTTCTTTCCGCGCCGAGGCGAGATCTCCGGCGCAGACCTCCTGCAGCATGATCACCCGTGCGCCGTCGACGGTGGCCAGCCGCTTCAGCGCCTGGATCTTCCGTCGGCTGCTCCCCGTGTCCTCGCAGTTCCATTGCCGTACGCCGCACATGTTCCAGGTCGCGATCCGCAGCTCCGCCGGTACGGCGTCCGACAGCGGCGCGCGCGTGGCGCCGGGCCGGTCGGACAGCGCGACCACGACGAGTGCGACCAGGGCCGTGGCCACCAGAGTCAGCCAGGGGGCTCGCGAGCGTGGCGCCGCGGAGGAGACCCTTGGCAGCAGCCCGGGACGACGCGGCATGACGCGGCCTCTCCCTCTGCCCGGATTCTTCCCGCCGGACTCTTCGTCAGCCCGAATGCGAACGGACCGTACGGGACATGATCCCGTACGGTCCATCCAGCCGTGCGACCGGCCTGTCACGCAGGCAGGCCTGCCGGACTTACGCCGGAACGCTCGCCACGCCCTGCGCCAGGAACTTCTTGCCGTTCACCCGCTCCGAGACGCCCTCACGGTCCAGGTACGGCGTGATGCCGCCCAGGTGGAAGGGCCAGCCCGCGCCGGTGATCAGGCAGAGGTCGATGTCCTGGGCCTCGGCGACGACGTCCTCGTCCAGCATCAGACCGATTTCCTGCGCCACCGCGTCCAGGACACGGTCGCGGACCTGCTCCTCGGACAGGACGACATCGCCCTGCTTGAGGAGAGCGGCGACCTCCGGGTCGAGCTCCGGCTTGCCGGAGTCGTATACGTAGAAGCCGCGCTTGCCGGCCTTGACGACGGCCGCCAGGTTCTCGGAGACGGTGAAACGCTCCGGGAAGGCGCGGTTCAGGGTCTCGGAGACATGCAGACCGATGGCCGGGCCGACCAGCTCGAGGAGGACCAGCGGGGACATCGGCAGGCCGAGGGGCTCGATGGCCTTTTCGGCGACCTCGACCGGGGTGCCCTCGTCGATGACGTTCTGGATCTCGCCCATGAAGCGGGTGAGGATGCGGTTGACGACGAACGCCGGGGCGTCCTTCACCAGCACCGCGGTCTTCTTCAGCTTCCGCGCCACACCGAACGCCGTGGCCAGCGAGGCGTCGTCGGTCTTCTCGCCGCGCACGATCTCCAGCAGCGGGAGGATCGCGACCGGGTTGAAGAAGTGGAAGCCGACGACCCGCTCGGGGTGCTGCAGCTTCGACGCCATCTCGGTGACCGAGAGGGACGAGGTGTTGGTGGCGAGGATCGCGTGCGCCGGGGCGACCGCCTCGACCTCCGCGAACACCTGCTGCTTGACGCCGATCTCCTCGAAGACGGCCTCGATGATGAAGTCGGCGTCGGAGAAGCCCTCGGCCTTGTCCAGCACACCGGAGACCAGGGCCTTGAGGCGGTTGGCCTTGTCCTGGTTGATCCGGCCCTTGCCCAGCAGCTTCTCGATCTCGGCGTGGACGTAGCCCACACCCTTGTCGACGCGCTCCTGGTCGATGTCGGTCAGGACGACCGGCACCTCCAGGCGTCGCAGGAAGAGCAGCGCCAGCTGCGAGGCCATCAGACCGGCGCCGACGACGCCGACCTTGGTGACCGGGCGGGCCAGGCTCTTGTCCGGGGCACCGGCCGGGCGCTTGGCGCGCTTCTGGACCAGGTTGAAGGCGTAGATCCCGGAGCGCAGCTCGCCGCCCATGATCAGGTCCGCGAGGGCCTGGTCCTCGGCGTCGAAGCCGGCGCTCAGGTCGCCGTCCTTCGCCGCGGCGATGATCTCCAGCGCGCGGTACGCGGCCGGGGCGGCGCCGTGCACCTTGGAGTCGGCGATGGCCTTGCCACGGGCGACGGCCTGGTCCCAGGCGTCACCGCGGTCGACCTCGGGGCGCTCCACCGTGACCGTGCCGTTCAGCACGTTCGCGGTCCAGATCAGCGACTGCTCCAGGAAGTCCGCGCCTTCGAAGAGGGCATCGGCGATCCCGAGCTCGAAGACCTGCTTGCCCTTGAGCTGACGGTTCTGGTTCAGCGAGTTCTCGATGATCACCGAGACCGCGCGGTCGGCGCCGATCAGGTTGGGCAGCAGGGCGCAGCCGCCCCAGCCGGGGACCAGACCGAGGAAGACCTCGGGCAGCGAGAACGCGGGCAGCGCCTTGGAGACGGTGCGGTACGAGCAGTGCAGACCGACCTCGACACCGCCGCCCATCGCCGCGCCGTTGTAGTACGCGAACGTCGGGACCGCGAGGCCGGAGAGGCGGCGGAAGACGTCGTGGCCGCCCTTGCCGATGGCGAGCGCGTCGTCGTGCTTCTTCAGCAGCTCGACGCCCTTGAGGTCGGCGCCGACCGCGAAGATGAACGGCTTGCCGGTGATGCCGATACCGACGATCGCACCCTCTGCGGCCTCCTTCTCGACCTGGTCGATGGCGGCGTCCAGGTTCGCCAGCGACTGCGGTCCGAAGGTGGTCGGCTTGGTGTGGTCCAGGCCGTTGTCCAGCGTGATGAGGGCGAACCTGCCCGCGCCCGCCGGCAGGTCGAGGTGGCGCACGTGCGCCTGCGTGACGACCTCGCCCGGGAACAGCTCGGCTGCGCCCTTCAGAAGCTCAGTGGTGGAGCTCATGCCTGACCCTCGCTTCGCTCGGCCCAGCATTCGCTCAGGCTGCACCTCTTGTCTGTTCGCTCGCTGCGCTCGCTCACGCGTTGCCTCCGTCGAAGTTCGGGTTCTCCCAGATGACCGTCGCGCCCATGCCGAAGCCGACGCACATGGTGGTCAGGCCGTAGCGGACCTGCGGCTGCTCCTCGAACTGCCGGGCCAGCTGCGTCATCAGACGCACACCGGACGAGGCCAGCGGGTGACCGTACGCGATGGCGCCGCCGTACTGGTTGACGCGCGCGTCGTCGTCGGCGATGCCGTAGTGGTCGAGGAAGGCGAGCACCTGGACGGCGAACGCCTCGTTGATCTCGAACAGGCCGATGTCACCGATCGACAGACCGGCCTTGGCGAGGGCCTTCTCCGTCGACGGGATCGGGCCGTACCCCATGACCTCGGGCTCGACACCGGCGAAGGCGTACGAGACGAGGCGCATCTTGACCGGGAGGCCGAGCTCGCGGGCGACGTCCTCGGCGGCGAGCAGCGAGGCGGTGGCGCCGTCGTTGAGACCCGCGGCGTTACCGGCGGTGACGCGGCCGTGGGGGCGGAACGGGGTCTTCAGACCGGCCAGGGACTCCAGCGTGGTGCCCGGACGCATCGGCTCATCGGCGGTGACCAGGCCCCAGCCCGTCTCGCCGGCCTCGGCGTTGGTGCGGCGCACGGAGACCGGCACCAGGTCCTGCTGGATCTTGCCGTTGGCGTACGCCTTGGCGGCCTTCTCCTGCGAGCGGACCGCGTACTCGTCGGCGCGGAGCTTGGTGATCTGCGGGTAACGGTCGTGCAGGTTCTCCGCGGTCATGCCCATGAACAGGGCGGACTCGTCGACCAGCTTCTCCGATACGAAGCGCGGGTTCGGGTCCACGCCCTCGCCCATCGGGTGGCGGCCCATGTGCTCGACACCGCCGGCGACGACGACGTCGTACGCGCCGAAGGCGATGGAGCCGGCCGTCGACGTGACGGCGGTCAGGGCGCCCGCACACATGCGGTCGATGGAGTAACCGGGGACGGACTGCGGCAGGCCGGCCAGGATTCCGGCGGTCCGGCCCAGCGTCAGACCCTGGTCGCCGATCTGGGTGGTCGCGGCGATGGCGACCTCGTCGATACGGGCCGGGTCGAGGTCCGGGTTGCGGCGCAGCAGCTCCCGGATGGCCTTCACGACGAGATCGTCGGCGCGGGTCTCGTGGTAGATGCCCTTCGGGCCCGCTTTGCCGAACGGGGTGCGGACGCCGTCGACGAAGACGACGTCCCGGATGGTACGAGGCACGATGGCTCTCCTCCAGGGTGCGGGATGGCACTGCTGCGCGGCACGCCCGGAAGCGCGCCGCCACCATCATGCTACTTGCGGGTAACCAGACTGCCCACCCCCCACGGCGGGAGCGGCGAACGTCACATGGCGGGTCGGGGGCAAGCTGGCGTGATTCCGATCGTCCCCGACCGCCCCGCGGCCGCACTCCAGCAGACGAAAACGCCCTCGGCCGGTCGGCCGGGGGCGTTTTCGTCGCACGACGTCGTGGAGCCTCGTCCAGGCGCATTCGTGCGGAAAGGGGAGGTGCGAGAGGTCAGGCCGTCGCCGTCGTCAGGGCCTGCAGCAGGAGCGGTGCGACCTGTTCGATCTGCCAGCGTCGGGCCCCGTACGTGGTGAGTGCGTCCTCGACCGCGTCCGGCGTCAGGTTCTTCGGCGGCTCCCAGCAGACCCGGCGCACGGTGTCCGGCGTGATCAGGTTCTCCTGCGGCATGTGCAGCCGCTCGGCCAGCTCCGACACCGCGGCGCGGGCCGCCGAGAGCCGGGCCGCGGCCGCGGGGTCCTTGTCCGCCCAGGAGCGCGGCGGCGGCGGGCCCAGGAGGGGCTGGCCGGGCTGCGGGAGCTCGGCCTCGGGGAGCGCCTTGGCCCGGTCGATGGCCGCCTGCCACTGCTCCAGCTGACGCCGGCCCATGCGGTGGCCGAAGCCCGGCAGGGTGGTCAGCGCCTGGGTGTTCGGCGGGAGGGAGAGGGCCGCCTCGATGATCGCGCCGTCACCGAGGACCTTTCCGGGCGAGATGTCCCGGCGCTGCGCGACCTGGTCACGGGCGTTCCACAGCTCCCGTACGACCGCCATCTGACGACGGCGGCGCACCTTGTGCATACCGGACGTGCGGCGCCACGGGTCCTTGCGCGGGGGAGCGGGCGGTGCCGAGGCGATCGCGTCGAACTCCTCCTGCGCCCACTCCAGCTTGCCCTGCCGGTCGAGCTCCTCCTCCAGGGCGTTGCGCAGATCGATCAGCAGCTCGACATCGAGCGCGGCATAGCGCAGCCAGGGATCGGGCAGTGGACGGGTGGACCAGTCGACGGCGGAGTGCCCCTTCTCCAGCGCGTAGCCGAGCACGTTCTCGACCATCGCGCCGAGGCCGACCCGCGGGAAGCCCGCCAGCCGTCCGGCGAGCTCCGTGTCGAAGAGTTCGGTGGGAGCCATCCCTATTTCGCGCAGGCAGGGGAGGTCCTGGGTGGCGGCGTGCAGGATCCACTCGCTGCCGCGCAGTGCCTCGCCGAGTGACGTCAGGTCGGGGCAGCCGACCGGGTCGATGAGGGCGCTGCCCGCGCCGTCGCGCCGCAGCTGTACGAGATAGGCGCGCTGGCCGTAGCGGTAGCCGGATGCACGCTCGGCATCGACGGCGACGGGGCCGGTGCCCGCGGCGAAGGCCGCGACCACCTGGGCGAGGGCGTCGTCGGAGGCCACCACCGGGGGAATGCCCTCGCGAGGTTCGAGCAAGGGGATCGGCGCCGGGGCGACGTCGTCCGGGGGAGCGCCCCCGGTGGTTCGCAGTGAAGTGTCTGCTGCGGTCTCTTGGGCGTCGGTCACGTGTCAAGGGTATCTGTGTATGCACGGCGCCCGTCGACGGAACGTTCCGTCGACGGGCGCCGATGAATGTAAACCAGCCGGTCCGCAACGTTCTGTCGGCCGGCCGGGGTGTGCGGGTCAGTGGATGATGCCCGTGCGCAGGGCCACGGCGACCATTCCGGCGCGGTCTCCGGTGCCGAGCTTGCGGGCGATGCGGGCGAGGTGGCTCTTGACGGTCAGGGCGGACAGCCCCATGGAGACACCGATGGCCTTGTTGGACTGCCCTTCGGCGACCAGCCGGAGGACCTCCACCTCGCGGCCGGACAGTTCGCGGTAGCCGCCCGGGTGGCTCGGGGTGCCGGGGGGCCGGCGGTGCATACGGGCGGCATTGGCGCCGATGGGAGCGACGCCGGGGCGGGTGGGGTGACCGATATTGGTGCGTGTGCCGGTGACGACATAGCCCTTCACGCCGCCCGCGAGGGCATTGCGTACGGCGCCGATGTCATCGGCGGCGGAGAGGGCGAGGCCGTTCGGCCAGCCGGCGGCTCGGGTTTCGGACAGCAGGGTCAGCCCGGAACCGTCGGGCAGATGGACGTCGGCAACACAGATGTCGCGCGGGTTGCCGACGCGGGGACGGGCCTCCGCGATGGACGACGCCTCGATGACGTCACGTACTCCGAGTGCCCACAGATGGCGGGTGACGGTGGAACGGACGCGCGGGTCGGCCACGACGACCATGGCCGTCGGCTTGTTCGGGCGGTAGGCGACCAGGCTTGCGGGCTGCTCGAGGAGAACGGACACCAGGCCTCCTGGGGAGTGGCGGGACGGGCCGGCTCGGGGATGAAGCCGGGGCGAACCGTGCTTGAAGGGTCATTGACCTCTTCGGCAGCAGACCCGTCCTCCTTTAGAGGAAGATCACGATTTAGTGAGTAACAATTCGGACAAATCGGACGGACGATCGATTGTACGAAAAGAATCCCGGTGGCCGAGTGAAACCTGTGACGGATTGTTACCGATATGTTTCGGCCCGAACCAAAAGGTGTAGTAGCGGAACGGCCGGCTACGGAACCTGCGGGCCGCGCCGCTGAGGCAGCGTCACCACCGCCGCGTCGGCCGGACCCGACGGCGGCAGACCGGCGATCTGGCACAGCAGATCCCCCCACGCCACCAGATGCGCCGCCGTGTCCGGTGCTCCGCCTCGCCCCTCGCGCGGGGTCCAGGACGCCCGGATCTCGATCTGCGTCGCCGGGCGCCGCTCGGAGAGCGCACCGAAGTAGTGCGAACCTGCCCGGGTGACCGTGCCGCCCGCCTCCCCGTACGACAGACCGCGCGCCTCCAGCGCACCGGTCAGCCAGGACCAGCACACCTCCGGCAGCAGCGGGTCGGAAGCCATCTCCGGTTCCAGCTCGGCGCGGACCAGCGTCACCAGACGGAACGTGCCGTGCCACGCTTCGTGCCCGGCCGGATCGTGCAGCAGCACAAGGCGGCCGTCCGCGAGATCGTCCTCGCCGTCGACGACCGCCGCCTCCACGGCGTACGCGTACGGAGCGAGACGCTGAGGCGGCCGAGTCGGCTCCACTTCCAGCTCGGGGCGGAGCCGCGCCGAGCGCAACGCTTCCACCGCCGACCGGAACGCGGGCGGGACGGAACTGCCCTCCGCACTGTCCTTGCTGTCAGCGCCATCGGATTGTTCGGAAAATTGTCCCTGAGCCGGAGCCATGCGGGGAAGAGTAGGCGGAACCGGAGCCTCGTGCAGGGAGGGACACCCGGCGCGGACCCGGCTCCTTACCGCTTCGTGCGAAGATTCTGTGCGTGAGCGCCAACGATCGCCCCTCGGGCCAGCAGACGAAGACCTCCGCCACCCATGAGTCGGCGTTCCTGAAGGCATGCCGCCGCGAGCCGGTGCCGCACACGCCGGTCTGGTTCATGCGTCAGGCTGGGCGGTCGCTGCCCGAGTACCTCAAGGTGCGCGAGGGCATCGCCATGCTCGACTCCTGCATGATGCCGGAGCTGGTCACCGAGATCACGTTGCAGCCCGTCCGCCGCCACAAGGTCGACGCGGCGATCTACTTCAGCGACATCGTCGTCCCGCTCAAGGCCATCGGGATCGACCTCGACATCAAGCCCGGTGTCGGCCCGGTCATCGCCGACCCGATCCGGACCCGCGCCGATCTGGCCCGGCTGCGCGACCTCACGCCGGAGGACGTCCACTACGTCACCGAAGCCATCGGCATGCTCACCGCCGAGCTCGGCCCGACGCCGCTGATCGGATTCGCCGGTGCGCCGTTCACTCTCGCGAGCTACCTCGTGGAGGGCGGTCCGTCCCGCAACCACGAGCGCACCAAGGCCATGATGTACGGCGAGCCGGAGCTCTGGGCCGAACTCCTCGACCGGCTGGCCGAGATCACCGGCGCGTTCCTGAAGGTGCAGATCGAGGCCGGCGCCTCGGCCGTGCAGCTCTTCGACTCCTGGGTCGGTGCGCTCGCCCCCGCCGACTACCGCCGCTCCGTGATGCCGGCCTCGGCGAAGGTCTTCGACGCCGTCGCCCCGTACGGTGTCCCGCGCATCCACTTCGGTGTCGGCACCGGCGAACTGCTCGGGCTGATGGGCGAGGCGGGCGCGGATGTCGTCGGCGTCGACTGGCGGGTCCCGATGGACGAGGGCGCGCGTCGGGTCGGACCAGGCAAGGCGCTTCAGGGCAACCTCGACCCGGCGGTGCTGTTCGCGCCGACGGCGACGGTGGAGGCGAAGGCGCGCGAGGTGCTGGACGCGGCCCACGGTCTGGAGGGCCATGTCTTCAACCTGGGCCACGGTGTGATGCCGACGACCGATCCGGATGCGCTGACACGGCTCGTCGACTACGTACACACGCAGACCGCTCGCTGAAGGACTGTCCCGTACGGTCTTTCCGGCCCCGGGGCGCGTGCCTGGTCGGGGCTCAGCCCCCGGCGGGGTTCACGGACCACACGAAGTGACAGGCGCGGCACTCCAGCATGCCGGTCAGCCGGTTGCCGGAGCCGACTGCCCGTATCCGCGGGTCCCCGCAGTCCGGGCAGGACCGGTCGGACCGGCGGGGGCGCGGGCGCCAGTCCTGCAGGGCGATGCCGATGGCCAGCGCGCCGACCCCCACCACGGCCGACAGCAGGATCCCGGCCATGGACATGGCGCCTCCCCGTTCTACGATGCGGGCATCGTAGAACGGGGAGGCGCAGGCGTTGCCGCCGGTGCCGGACGAACGTCAGGCGGTGCCGGCCCGCCGTACCGCCGTGACCGCCTTCCGCGCCGCCACCAGGACGGGGTCCCAGACCGGCGAGAACGGCGGGGCGTACCCGAGGTCGAGCGCCGTCATCTGTTCCACAGTCATCCCTGCGGTGAGCGCGACCGCGGCGATGTCCACCCGCTTCGCCGCCCCGTCCCGGCCCACGATCTGCACCCCGAGCAGCCGGCCCGTGCGGTACTCCGCGAGCATCTTCACCGTCATCGGCCGGGCGCCCGGGTAGTAACCTGCCCGGCCCGTCGACTCGATCGTCGCCGTGACGAACCGCAGCCCCACCGCGCGGGCGTCCTTCTCGCGCAGCCCCGTTCGGGCGATCTCCAGATCGCAGACCTTGCTGACCGCGGTGCCCACCACCCCCGGGAACGTCCCGTAGCCGCCGCCGACATTGGCCCCGATGATCTGGCCGTGTTTGTTGGCATGGGTGCCCAGCGCGATATGGCGGGTGCGGCCCGCCACCAGGTCGAGGACCTCGACGCAGTCGCCGCCCGCCCAGATGTTGTCGTGTCCGACGACCCGCATCGACAGATCGGTGAGCAGACCGCCGTGCGGGCCGACCGGCAGGCCGGCCGCGCGGGCCAGTGTCGTCTCCGGTTCGACACCGATGCCGAGCACCACCACATCCGCCGGGTGGCTCGCGTCGTTCGTGGCGACCGCGGTCACGCGGCCGTCCGCTCCGGTGAGGATCTTGGTGACCTCGGCCCGGTTCACCGTCGTGATGCCCAGCCCGTCCATCGCGTCGTGGACCAGGCGCCCCATGTCGGGGTCGAGCGTCGCCATCGGCTGCTCACCGCGGTTGAGGACTGTCACCTGGAAGCCGTGCTTCAGCAGCGCCTCCGCCATCTCGACACCGATGTATCCGGCGCCGACGACGACCGCGCGCCTCCCCTGCGCCCGGTCCAGGGAGTCCAGCAGCGCCTGGCCGTCGTCCAGGGTCTGCACGCCGTGCACCCCCGCCGCGTCCATGCCGGGCAGGGCCGGACGCACCGGCCGGGCCCCCGTCGCGATCACCAGCTTGTCGAAGCCGGTCCAGTAGGTCTCCCCGCTCTCCCGGTCGAGCGCCCGCACCCGCTGCCCGGCGACATCGATCTCCGTCACCTCGGTGCGCATCCGCAGGTCGATGGCGCGGGCCCGGTGCTCCTCGGGCGAACGGGCGATGAGGTCGTCCCGTTCCGCTACGTCGCCGCTGACCCAGTACGGGATGCCGCAGGCTGAGTACGAGGTGAAGTGGCCCCGCTCGAAGGCGACGATGCTCAGCTCCTCCGGTCCCTTGAGCCTGCGGGCCTGGGACGCGGCGGACATGCCCGCCGCGTCCCCGCCGATGACCACCAGTCGCTCCGCTGTCATGCCGGGTCCCTTCGAGCGTCAACTCCGAAGGTCCACGCTACGACGCTCAGGGGGCGGTCGGAGCCTCCGGTGCTGCGGGAGCCTGCTCATCCGGCTGGGATGCCTGGGGTTCCTGGGACACCCTGCGTCGGGCGAGCCAGGTGCGCAGCAGCCGCCCGAGCAGCAGCAGACCCGCGGCCGCGGCCAGGAACGGCGCCGCAGCACCCACGGCCATCGCGATCCACCGCACCATCGTCACGAACGCGTGCCAGCCGCCGCCGAGCGCGTCCATGAACCCCGGATCGTCGTCGTCCTTGCTGTTCGACGGGGACTCCGGCTCGGAGAGACTGAGTGTGATCGTCGCCAGGGTGGTGCGGTCCTGCAGCGACTTCTGTTGGGCGAGCAGCGACTCCAGCTCGGCCTGACGGTTGCTCAGTTCCCCTTCCAGGGTGACCACATCGGCGAGTTTGTCGGCCCGGTCCATCAGCTTCCGCACCCGGGTGACGCTCGCCCGCTGGGTGGCTATCCGGCTCTCCACGTCGACGACCTGATCGGTGACGTCCTTCGCCTCCGAGGTCCGCGACAGCAGCTTTCCGCCGCCGGACAGCTCCCGCAGCACGGCGTCGTACTCACCCTGCGGCACCCGCAGCACGATGTGCGACACCTCGTGCGTGGCGTCGAGCCGCTCGGTGTTCTCGCTCGCCACCAGACCGCCCGCACCCTCCGTCGCCGCACGGGCCGCCGCGACCGCCTTCGGCACACTCTTCACCTCCACGGAGAGCGAGGCCTTGCGGATGACATGGGGGGTGGACAGCGCGGAGGGCTTCTTCTTCTCCGCCGAGCCGCTCTCGGCGGATCCCTGGTCCGCCGCCCCGGCGGCGGCGCCGCGTTCCGCGCGGGGAGCCGCGTACTTGGCGCTGTCTCCCGCCGCGCCCTTGCTGTCCGCGCTGTCGCCCGCCCCGCAGCCGCTCAGCGCGAGGAGTGCGGCGAGCGTCCCAGCGGCGAGAACGGTGCGCGAACGGTGGGCGGACGAGCGGTCCGGATGGCGTCCTGGCTGCATAACTACTCCCCCTGGGCGGGTGGTTGGTGGTGTCGGTTCGACGTTCGGGACGGGGGTTCGGGTTGCCCGTCACCGGTTTCGAAGCGGTCACGTTCGGGACTCGGAAGAGGTTTGAGAGAGTGGAGGCATGCAGCGTTCAACAAACCGCGTGGACACAGGTACGGGTCATGTCGTCGTCATCGGCGGCGGCATCGCCGGACTCGCAGCCGCCCACCGGCTCCTGGCCACCGGGCTGCGGGTCACCCTCCTGGAGGCGACCGAGCGGCTCGGCGGCAAACTCATGACCGGTGAGATCGCGGGCACCCAGGTCGATCTGGGCGCGGAGTCGATGCTGGCCAGACGGCCGGAGGCGGTCGACCTGGCGCGGGCCGTCGGGCTCGGTGACCGGCTGCAGCCGCCGGCCACGGCCGCGGCGGCGGTCTGGACGCGCGGCGAACTGCGGCCGATGCCCAAGGGCCATGTGATGGGCGTGCCGGGCGACCCGGCCGCGCTCGGCGGGGTGCTGTCGCCGGAGGGTATCGCCCGCATCGCGCAGGAGCGGGACCTCACCCCGACCGCGGTCGGCGACGACGTCGCGGTCGGTGCGTACGTCGCCGACAGGCTGGGCCGCGAGGTCGTCGACCGGCTCGTGGAACCGCTGCTCGGCGGGGTGTACGCGGGTGACGCCTACCGGCTGTCGATGCGCGCCGCCGTGCCGCAGCTCTTCGAGCTCGCCCAGCAGGGTGGCTCGCTGCTCGACGGCGTACAGCGCATCCAGCGGCAGGCGGCGGCACGGCAGCAGACCGGCCCGGTCTTCCAGGGCATCGACGGCGGCATCGGCACCCTGCCGGACGCGGTCGCCGACGCCGTGCGCGCGGCGGGCGGCGAGATCCTCACCGCCACGCCCGTGCTGGGTCTGACCCGTACCAGCGACGGCTGGGACATCCGCACCGACACCCGGGTGATCACCGCCGGCGGCATCGTCCTCGCCGCCCCTGCCTGGTCCGCTTCCACACTGCTCGCCGCCGAGTCCCCGGCCGCATCCGTCGAGCTGGCGGGCGTCGAGTACGCGTCGATGGCGCTGGTCACCCTGGCGTTCCGGCGCTCCGACGTGGCTGCCACGGGCGCCTTCGACGGGCGCTCCGGCTTTCTCGTACCGCCGGTCGACGGCCGCACCATCAAGGCCTCCACCTTCTCCACCCACAAGTGGCAGTGGGTCGCCGACGCAGCGCCCGGCCTGTTCGTCCTGCGCACCTCCGTCGGCCGGTACGGCGAGGAGGACCATCTGCACCGCGAGGACACCGAACTCGTCGACGTCTCGCTGCGCGACCTCGCCGCGGCGACCGGACTCGCCGCGAAGCCGGTGGACACCGAGGTCACCCGGTGGATCGGCGGCCTGCCCCAGTACCCCGTCGGTCATCTGAAGCGGGTAGCCCGGATCCGCGACGAGGTCGCCAAGCTGCCTGCGCTGCGGGTCTGCGGAGCGGTGTACGACGGTGTCGGCATCCCTGCGTGCATCGCCAGTGCCCACCGGGCCGCGGACGAGATCGCCGCCGATCTCGCGGGAGAGATCATTGCCACTCCCACCCTGGTTCAGGGCACACGGAGCGAGGCGGGACAATAGCCGTATGAGTGCGCCTGAGAAGATCCCCAACGCCGGCAAGAAGGCCAAGGACCTCAACGAGGTCATCCGCTACACGCTGTGGTCCGTCTTCAAGCTTCGTGATGTGCTCCCCGCCGACCGCGCCGGTTACGCCGACGAGGTCCAGGAGCTCTTCGACCAGCTCGCCGCCAAGGACATCACCGTCCGTGGCACCTATGACGTCTCCGGCCTGCGCGCCGACGCCGACGTCATGATCTGGTGGCACGCCGAGACGGCGGACGAGCTGCAGGAGGCGTACAACCTCTTCCGGCGCACCAAGCTGGGCCTGGCGCTGGAGCCGGTCTGGTCGAACATGGCGCTGCACCGCCCCGCCGAGTTCAACAAGGCGCACATCCCGGCGTTCCTGGCCGACGAGACGCCGCGCAACTACATCAGCGTCTACCCCTTCGTGCGCAGCTACGACTGGTACCTGCTGCCCGACGAGGACCGCCGCCGGATGCTCGCGGACCACGGCAAGATGGCCCGTGGCTACCCCGACGTCCGCGCCAACACCGTCGCCTCCTTCTCGCTCGGCGACTACGAGTGGGTCCTCGCCTTCGAGGCCGACGAGCTCTACCGCATCGTCGACCTCATGCGTCACCTGCGGGGCTCCGAGGCGCGGATGCACGTCCGCGAGGAGGTCCCCTTCTACACGGGCCGCAGGAAGTCCGTCGCAGACCTGGTGGCCGGGCTCGCGTAGCGAGCGGGCTCGGACCACCCCAACCCGGAAGATCAGACGGCGGGCGCCGGCGCGCGGCTGTGCGCTGCCCGCCGCTCCAGCGACACCGGGTTCGGCTCCGGGTGCGCCGTAGGTCCTGACCTGCGGCGTTCCCGGGACGGGCGGGGGAGTGGCACGTCCTTCCCCGCTCGTCCTCGGCCCGCCCAGGCGCGGGCCGCTCACGTGCTCCCGTGGGGGCACAGCAGGCCCGGCCTCTCGAAAGGCCGGGCCCGTCAGGGTCTCTGCCCGCTACCCGAGCGCATGCGGCCGGGGCGCAGAAGTTCGCGTCGTGCACGGCACATTCAATGCCCCTGATGTGCCGGATGCGCCGGGTGGCCGCCAGCCGAGAGCGCGGCGCGCAGCGCCGGATCGTCGACGGCACGGACACCTCGTACGGCGACCGCCGCCAGAACGTCACGATCCGAGCCGCCCGTCGGGACGGCCACCGAATTCAACAGCCGCTGCCCGGTGGGGGAGGCCCAGGAGCTGTACGGATGGATCTCCATCCGGGCGATGGCCAGAGCGCCGAGCGTCAGGACGAGCGGCAGCCCGAACCAGACGAGTTCGGCCGCCTCCGGGCTGCCGATTTCCCGCCCCTGGCCGGGAAGCAGGAGTGCGGCACCCGCCATCACGGCCGCCAGCAGGGCCGATCCGCGCACCGCGCGCACCGCTGAGGCGATGTCCGTCCGTTCGCCGCCGGGCAGGGCCAGACCAGCCCTGACGAGGCGGTCGGCGAGGGCGCGTACGGCATCGGCGGCAGCCGCCGCCGAACGCACCGGAGGGATCGGCGACTGCCCGTCCGGGCCGATGGCACGGATCACCGTGCGTTCGACCTCGTCCCGGCCCTCGGGATCGACGACCGTTGCCCAGCCGGTGTGGGCAAGCAGCAGACGGCGGCGCAGATGCATGGTGACGAGGGCGAGGTCGGCGACCCGGTGCGGGCCGCCCGTCAGGAACGCGGTCTCGTACAGGGTCAGTTCGACGTCTCCGGGGTCCCGCGCCCGGTCGACGGACGCGGCGGCCAGACAGAGCCGGAGACAGGACACGGCCGCCGCACCCCATGCGACCAGCAGAAACAGAACCCAGAGCATGTCGGGATTTCTATGCGAGGCGGACGGCGGAGCGCCACGGCTTTCCACCATGCGGACGGTGGACCGAGGTGACCGAGGTGACCGGGGCGGCCGCGGAGGCCGCCCCGCCCTCTCACGAACTGCTGCTGCAGCTCGAACCACTGCTGCTGGAGCAGCTGGAGCCGGAGCTGCTGGAGCAACTGGAGCCGGAGCAACTGGATCCGGAGCTGCAGCTGCTTCCCGAACTGCACCCGCCGCCACCTCCGCACGTGCTGCCTCCGCCGCCGCCGCCCGGGGATCCGCTGGAGCTTCCGCAGCCGGAGTCGGCCTGGCCCGAACCGGCGCACCACGCCGTCGCCATGAGGTAGTCGCCACTGCCGGAGGAGGACGAGGAGAGGTGCGAGGGCGACATGGGCCGCCGTCCGGCGGTCGTCCGCATCCGCGCAGCTGTCACCAGTTGCGTCCGCAGTACGGGATCCGGCAGCGCACGCAGTCCGAGCGTCGCCACCAGATGGGCCGGCTCCGCGGTGCCGGCATGGGCGGCACGGTACTGCTGGGCCGCCTGCCGGCCCGCGCCGGTGATCCGGGCACGGGCGATGCCCGCGCATACGAGCCCGATCGGGACGCCCACGACCAGGGCGGGAAGCACCTTGACGATGAAGGGGACGGAGAAGCCGGTCGGGCCGCTCTCCGCCACGAACTGAGCCACCGTCACTGCGAACGAGGCCGGAAGGGCCAGGAGGCAGCCGAGCCCCTGGATCACGCCCCAGCGGCGCCACTTCCGGGTGGTCTCCGGCGCGGCCAGCAGCCCGCGGGCCGCGAGTCCGTCGCCGACCTCCTGCACGGCAGGGTGCCGCATCGCGGCGTCCCGCAGGGTGTGCAGCGCGCCGCTGGGGGCGGCGGCGTGCGCCTCGAGCACGGCCCTCTCCACCGGGTCGTGGGCGACCGGCCGTGTGATGGCGACGATGCCGGGGCCGCCGACCACCAGGCGTCCGTCCGCGTGCAGCGCGGCGAGCGCGGTGTCCACCACTCTGCCGGGCCCGCCGTTCAGGAAGGCCACCTCGTAGAAGTCGTGCGCGGGGCCACCGGGTCCGCGCCGGGCCTTGGCGAGCCCCACGATCAGGAGCGTCGAGGAGACGACGACGCCCAGCGTCACCAGCAGAGCGACGACGTTCATGGCGCTCACCTTCCGATCAGCGTGGCGCGGGCGGCCCGTACCAGCCGGGTCGTGCGACGCGGTGGCCTGGCGGCCGCACGGTCCTGCCACCAGTGGGTCAGACGACGCCGGGCGGCGTCGTCCGCGGGCCGGCCGGTGATCAGCAGCTGTTCGGCGAAGTCCAGTGCGTCGCGCCGGTATCCGGCGGACATGGGGCGGGTTCTGGCGTACGCGAGGAAGGCGTCCCGGTAGCCGTCTCCGAGGATCCCGGGTAGCTCGGGCGCCACCTTGGCGACGACGTCGGCCCGCTTGGCGGCCAGGGCACGGCTCTGCACGCCCAGGCGACGGTGGTCGAATCCCTCGGGGGCGGGGGTGCCTGCCACGAGTGCGGAGAGCAAGGCGGTCTGTGCGACGGCGGCGCGATCGCGCGCTCCATCGGTGCCGAGCCCGGTGGCGGCAGCGCTGGTGGCAGTGGCAGTCGCGCGTCCTGCGGGCTCGACCGGCGAGGCGACCGGGGCGACGCCGCCGGAGCCGTGCGCCCCCGCCTCGGACCCGGAGCCCGACCGGGCCTTCCCCGCCGCTGCCAACGTGGCGCGGATCGCCGTCAGTTCGCCCGCCAGTTCCTCCACCGGCGGGAAGTCGTCGTCGCGCTCCAGCAGCACACCGGGCGGGGCGATCCGGGAGCGGAGTTCGGCGAGCACGTCCAGAACGGGCCGGGTCACCGGGTGGGCGTGCGTGTCGTGCCAGACGCCGTCCTTCTCGAGGCCGCCCGCCACATGGACGTAGGCGATCGCCTCCACGGGCAGTTCGTCGAGCGCCTTCGCGGGGTCCTCGCCCCGGTTGACGTGGTTGGTGTGCAGGTTGGCGACATCGATCAGCAGCCGGACCCCGGTGCGCTCGACGAGTTCGGCCAGGAACTGGCCCTCGGTCAGCTCCTCGCCGGGCCAGGCGATCAGCGCCGCGATGTTCTCCAGCGCCAGCGGCACCGGCAGCGAGTCCTGTGCGATCCGCACGTTCTCGCACAGGACGTCCAGTGCTTCCCAGGTCCTCGGTACGGGCAGCAGGTGGCCCGCTTCGAGCCTCGGCGACGCGGTGCGTGGCCCCCCGGCCCGCACGAACGCGATGTGCTCCGTGACCAGCGGCGTCTCCAGCAGCACGGCCCGGGCGGCGAGGTCGGCGAGCCGGCCGGGGTCGGGGCGGTCGGCCCCGCCGAGCCCCAGCGAGACGCCGTGCGGGACGACGGTCACGCCGCGCGCGCGGAGCCGTACCAGGGATTCGGGCAGATGGTCGGTGCAGAGGTTCTCCGCGACCGCCTCCACCCAGTCGATCCCCGGCAGTGCCTCCACCGCCTCAGCGATCTCCGGCCGCCAGCCGATACCGATGCCCAGCTCCATGGTGTCCCCCTCCTCCGCTCCGTGCAGGGGTAATGGCCCCGTCGGGCGGGGGCCAATCCGAAGAGGGGGACGTTCAGAGCAGGATTTGAGGTTCCGGCCCCGGGGCGGGCCGGATCACGGCATCGGCATCGGCATGGTGGACGGACGCGAAGTGAACGACTGGTCCCCGGTGGGCTCCGCGGGCGCCGGCGGGGGCGGCACCGCCCCGCCGGCCGGCGGGGGCGGCCCGGTCGGACTGGCCGTCGCCGTGGCCGCCGCATCGCGGGCGATCGCGTCGTAGTCGACGAAGCCGGTGCCCTCCAGCATGGTGATGTGGTCCAGCACGGTCTGGTTGGCGTCGGTCGCCAGCTGACGGATCAGCGAATTGCGGGTGGTGGCCCGGACCTGGGCGACCAGTGCGAAGACCTTGCCGTGCGCGGCCCGCAGCAGATTGGCGAACTTGCGCTCGTAGTCCTCGCCGCTCGCCGCCGTCAGCTCGCGCAGCCAGCCCTGCTGCTGCTCGGTCGGCTGGTTCGGCAGCTCCACACCGAGCTTGGCGGCCACGTCCCGGGCCCGGCGGTCCAGATCCGTGTGCCCGACCACCAGATGGTCCCCGGCGGCCTTGACCGCCTCGCTCGGCGCACGCTCGATGGCCTGCTGCCCGGCGGGAAGCTCCCAGAGCCCGGCCAGGCGCACCCTCACGAGGAAGTCCCGGTCGGTCGCGGAGAGCGGACCCCACTGCGTGGCGACGGACGACGCGTCGAGATTGGCCTGACCGGTGCCGGAACGGTCGGCGTAGGACCAGACGGGGTAGGCGAGCGCGCCGAGCGTGGCGACAAGTGCCGCGATGATGAGGGCCGTTCCGTTGATGCGTCGCAACAAGATTTCTCCCGGGCCGAGGCGTGACGGCGTCGAATCGACTGCCGGTTCCAACGACCGGCGCCTGACTGGTCGCTCAAGATACTGGTCAGTAGTGCCGGTGGGGCAGTATCGGGAGATACGCAGCGGCGCACCGGAGCGTTCAACGGCGCATGCCGGACGCTCAGCGACGCAGCGCCGGATGTTCGGCGACCACCGTGCAGGATCCCGGGGCGATCTCCGTGAAGCCGGCGTCGCGCACCACCGGAAGTCCGCTCACGGTGAGTTCCGCCCAGCGAGCGGCGTCCGGGGTGGCGACGGAGAGCGGGAACCCGGCCTCGCGCCATGCCTTGCGCTCCGTCTCCGACAGCTCCCACCAGGCGAGCTGTGCCCCGTGCCCGGCCTGCGCCATCTCCTTGCCCGCGGACATGCCGAGCTCCGGGTTCAGCCACAGCACCGGGTCGGACGGGTCGGGTGCGGCGGGCGGCTCGGGGTCGTCCAGGTCCGTGCCCGACACCTGGAGCTTGGCCAGTTCCTTCGGCCAGGCGTCCAGCGGCACCGGCGGGAACACCCGCACCTCGGCGCTCTCGCCCGTGACCGTGATGCCGGGAAGGGCGGACGCCTTGCGCCACTCCGCGCCGCGCGCCCGGCGCACGACCTTGCGGATCCGGGCGTCCTGCCAGTCGTGGATGGCCTGCGCCCACTCGCCCTCGCCGACGGACCGCTCGTCGGAGAGCATCACGAGGACGGCGCGGGCGGCGGTGCGCAGTGCGTCGGTGCGGGCCGGGGGGTCGGTCTTCTCGATGTGCACGACCAGCGGCAGTACGTACTGCGGGGCGTCGTCCCGGCTGTTCCGCTCGGACTGGAAAGGGGAGACGGACGTGGACGTGGCGCCCGACCGGGCCGAGGAGTCCGGCTGGGACAGGGGAGGGGAGGTGTCGTTGCTGCTCACCCGTCCAAGTCTGCCAGCCGTCCCTCTCCCCGGGTTTCCCGGCTCCTTGGCGGAATGAACCGCTCCGGGTGAGGATGCACCGCATGAAGAGCGATCTCTTTTCCAGCGAGAACATGGTCAAGCCGGCAACCGCCCCGGGAATGACCCTGCAGAACACCAAGTCCATCAAGTACGCCGTGAACGGCGAGATGCACGCACGCCAGGGATCGATGGTCGCCTTCCGCGGCGATCTGCAGTTCGAGCGCAAGGGCCAGGGCCTCGGCGGCATGCTCAAGCGCGCCGTCACCGGAGAGGGCCTGCCGCTGATGGCGGTCCGCGGCCAGGGTGAGGCGTGGTTCGCCCACGAGGCCGCCAACTGCTTCATCGTGGAGATGGAGCAGGGCGACGTCCTCACCATCAACGGTCGCAACGTCCTGTGTTTCGACGCCACCCTCTCGTACGAGATCAAGACGGTGAAGGGTGCCGGAATGACCGGCGGCGGAATCTTCAACAGCGTCTTCAGTGGCTACGGCAAGCTCGGCCTGATGTGTGAAGGGCATCCCATAGTGATCCCGGTCACGGCTCATCAGCCGGTGTGCGTCGACACCGACGCCGTGGTCGGCTGGAGCAGTCAACTGGTCACGTCGCTGCACCGCTCGCAGAGCTTCGGCTCGATGATCCGCGGCGGCTCCGGGGAGGCCGTCCAACTGAGGCTGGACGGCGAGGGGTTCGTGATCGTACGGCCCAGTGAGCTCAAGCCCGAGAAGGCATCGGCCAACTGAACCTGACCGGGGTGGGCCGTCGCTACGGCCTCGGCGGACCGTGGGTGCTGCGCGGGGTCGACCTCGACCTGCCCGCGCACACCCTGATCCGGATCGAGGGCGCCAACGGTTCGGGCAAATCAACCCTGCTGAGGCTGCTCGCGGGGATCGACGCCCCGACCGAGGGGCGGATCACCGGCCGCAGGCCGCGTACGGCCTATGTTCCCGAGCGTTTCCCGGCGGCGCTGCCCTTCACTGCGGCCGGGTACCTCGTCCACCTGGGCCGGATCCACGGCCTGCGCAGCGCCGAGGCGACCGGGCGGGCGCAGGCATGGCTGGCCCGGTTCGGGGCCGCCGACCACGCCCGTACACCGCTGTCGGAACTCTCCAAGGGCACCAGCCAGAAGGTCGCCGTGGCCCAGGCCCTCCTTGCCGAACCGGAACTCCTCGTCCTGGACGAGGCATGGACCGGCCTGGACGCCGCGGCCCGCGACGAACTGGACCGCGCCGTCGCGGAACGGGTCACGGCCGGAGCCACCGTTGTTTTCGTCGACCACGACCCGCGCCGGCTCGTGGGCGTGATCGACACCACGCACCGGGTCGAGGGGCTCGGGCTCGTCCACGTAGCGGCGCGGGAGGCGCCGTACGAGACCGGGCCGCGGGTACGGATCGAGGTCACCGGTGCGTCCGGGGCCACCCTTCCGGCTGGGCTGCCGGGCGCCCCCGCGCAGGAGCAAGGACCCGACGGCACCCTGCGTCTCACGGTCGCGGCCGTGCACTCGGACGCACTCCTGCGCGCCCTGCTGACGGCCCGCCCGCCGTGGCACATCCGGCAGCTGTCGGCAGCGGCAGCACCGGAACCGACACCCCGGACCGAACCGTCCCAGATCCCATGACCGCGCTGCTCCGCTACCAGGCCGCCCTGCTGCTCCGCTCCCAGCGCTGGCTCGCCCCCGTCCTGCTGTACGCGGTCTTCCTCGCCGTGGGAGTCCGGTCGGGGCAGCCCGTGCTCGACTCGCTCGGTTACGCCGCCGCTGCGCTCCTGCCCGTCACCGCCTGGCTCGTCCAGCTCTGCGCCACCCAGGAACCGGCCGCTGCCCGGACCGTCGCCGCCGCCGTGACCGGGCCGGCGAGGGTCCATCTGGCGTCGCTGCTCACCGCTGTGGGCAGCGCCGCGCTGCTGGGCACGGTGGCCACTGTGGTGGTGCTGCTGATCAGCGATCCGGCCGACGCCGACCACACCGTCCGCGTTCCGCTGCTGCCCGCCGGACTCGCCGGCCTGCTCGCCGCCGCCTGCTGCGCGTTGCTCGGAGCGGCGGTCGGCGCGCTGTGCACGCGCCCGGTGCTGCACCGCCGCGGCTGGTCGATCGCGACCACCGCGCTCGCCGCCCTGCTGTCCCTGGTGACCAGCGGCTCGCCTGCGAAGTACGCGGTCACGGGGCTGGTCACCGGTTCGCTGACCGGGGCGGTCCGCATCCCTGTCGTGCCGCTGATCTGCGCTGCTGCCGTGGCCGCCGCGGTCGGGACGATCGTCTGCCGGCTCACTTCGCTGCGCGGGTGAGTAGGCTCGTGCGCATGGACGAGTCGTACTGCGGGACGCCCGGCGTGAGGCCGGTGGCGGTGGCTCCGGGCGCACCGGAATCGGAACCGGCGTACGCGGAGTGCGTGCTGTGCCGGAAGCCGACCGAATATCCGGAGTCGGTCAAGGGGATCACCCTCTGCCCGGTCTGCGAGTGGCAGGAGGCCCAGCGCACGGCCTGCTCGGGCTGACGAGTCACCGGACGCGCACGGAGGACGCCGAGCCGAGTCATCAGCTGCTGCCCTTCCTGGAGTTGATGTGGCCCCAGCCGCGTTCACCGGCCCACGGCGGTCCTGACCACGGTGGTTACCCTCGCCCCGGGTACCCCCAGGACGGCCCCCGGAAGTACCAGGCATCCGCGGCCGAGCGACCGCACCTGCGCACCACGGACAGGGCCTTCACCAACTGGTTGGCGCCGCGGGCCGATCCGGTCCGGGGGCGGCGGACGGTGCGGCCCGCCGCCCCCGGACTGCTCAGCGCATCAACGGATCAGCGCCAAGGGCCCGTCACGGCGAACGTCGTCCCGGGCGTGTAGCAGTTCACGAACATCGTTCCGCCGTCGGGCGCGAACGTGACCCCGGCGAACTCGCCCCACTCCGGCTCCTGCGGCGTACCGATGTTCTGTCGGCCGCGCGCCATCGCGTACACCTCGCCGCTCCGCGTCACACCGAACACATGCTGGGCGCCGTTGCCGTCCTCGCACACCATCAGCCCGCCGTCGGACGCCAGGCAGATGTTGTCGGGGGACTCACCGGGCAGCTGGACATCCGTACCCGGGCCGAAGACGACCACCAGGGTGAGGCGGCGGCGCTTCGGTTCGTACCGCCACACCTGGCCGAAGTGGTCGGCCGCCGACCCCGCCGCACTCTGCGCGAAGCTGGAGACGAAGTAGACCGACGAGCCGCCCCAGTAGCAGCCCTCCAGCTTCTGGGCGTGTGTGATGCCCTTCGGACCGAAGTCCTGCAGCCGGATGGGCGTCCCCGCGGCCTGCGGATCCGGTACGGGGACCCACTCGATCCGGTCGAAGCTCGCGCCGGTCTCCTGGATGACGGACAGGTCGGGGACGTCGGGCACCCGCATGGCCTGAAGTTCGCCGCCGGCCCGCAAGGAGCCCGTGCCGCCCAGTGGTTTCTCCGGCAGGAAGCGGTAGAAGAGCCCGAACGGCTTCTCGAACGCGTCCTCCGTCTCGTAGACGATCCCGTTGTTCGGATCGATCGCGATCGCCTCGTGCTGGAACCGGCCCATCGCGGTGAGCGGCACAGCTCCGGTGCGGTGCGGGTCGGCGCCGTCCACCTCGAAGATGAAGCCGTGGTCCTTGGTGTAGCCGTTGGTGCCGGCCCGGTCCTCGGTCTCCTCGCAGGTCAGCCAGGTGTTCCAAGGGGTGCGGCCGCCCGCGCAGTTCACCGCGGTGCCGGCGATGGCCACGCGTTCGCCGAGGACGGCGCCGCGGCTGTCGAGCTCCAGTGCTGTGCAGCCGCCCTTGCCCATCGGGTCGTAGGTGAGGCCGTCGACGGCCGGGACCGCGATCTTCGCGGTGACCCGGTTCTCGTGGTTGCGGACGAGGTGGACGCGGCCCCGGTGGCCGGCGAAGGCGGCCATGCCGTCGTGGTTGCTGGGGACCGGGCCCTCGCCGGAGCGGAGTCGGTCGCCCTCCCGGGACAGCACCCGGTAGCGGAACCCCTTCGGCAGATCGAGCAGGCCGTCCGGGTCGGGGACCAGCGGTCCGTAGCCGCTGTGGCCACGGGCGGCCGCGGTGCCCGCGAAGAGTTCGGAGAAGGCCCCGGCGAAGGCGATCGAGGCAGCGGTCGCACCGCTGCCGGCCAGGACCTGTCGGCGTGTTGCGAGTCGTCGTGCTGGTGCAGTTGACATGAGGCAACTCCCTGCTGGCGGACAGGAGAAGTGACCCGCATGTGTGTACCACGCGTATCGCCGCGCGTGAACCATGCGGGTCACTCTGCCTGGTGACGCGTCGCGGGCTTGCCGTGGCCCGTGGGATCAGACGAGCGAAGCGGTCAGGGTGATCGTCGTGCCAGTGAGCGCCTGGCTGACCGGGCAGTTCGCCTTGGCGTCCTCGGCCGCCTTGATGAAGCCCGCCTCGTCGAGACCGGGCACCTCGCCCTGCACGGTGAGGTGGATGCCGGTGATGCCCGTGCCGGGCTGGAAGGTGACCTCGGCCTGGGTGTTCAGCCGGGTCGGCGCGTTGCCGGCCGTGGTCAGACCGTTGGACAGCGCCATCGAGAAGCAGCTGGAGTGCGCCGCCGCGATGAGCTCCTCCGGGCTGGTCTTGCCGTTCGCCTTTTCGGCGCGGGACGGCCACGACACCGCGTAGTCCCCGATGCCGGAGGAGTCGAAGGTGACAACGCCCTCGCCCTCGATCAGGTTGCCTTCCCAGACCGTGTGCGCCTGACGCGTGGTTGCCATGCTGGTTCCCTTCGGATGATGGAGTTACCGCAGCCGAACCTACTGCGCCACCAGTCCCTTTGCGTCGCGCGCCAGCGCCGTCAGCCGGGAGATCGCCCGGAAGTACTTCTTCCGGTATCCCCCGTTCAGCATCTCGTCGCTGAACAGTCGGTCGAACGGGAGCCCGGAGGCGAGCACCGGTATCTCCCGGTCGTACAGCCGGTCGGCGAGTACCACGAGCCGCAGCGCCGTCGACTGGTCCGGCACCGGCTGCACGTCGGTGAGGCAGACCGCCCCGACGCCGTCCGTCAGCGCGCCGTACCGGCTCGGATGGACACGGGCCAGATGGTCGAGCAGCGACGGGAAGTCGTCCAGGCTCGCGCCCGTGGTGGCGTACGCCGCCCTGGTGACCTGCTCGTCGGAGTACGGCGCGGGGGCCTCGGGCAGCCCGCGGTGCCGGTAGTCCTCGCCGTCGATCCGCAGCGGGCGGAAGTGCGAGGACAAACCCTGGATCTCCCGCAGGAAGTCGGCGGCGGCGAAGCGCCCCTCGCCGAGCTTGCCGGGCAGCGTGTTGGAGGTGGCGGCCAGCGCGACCCCCGCCTCGACCAGCCTGCTGAGCAGCGACGACACCAGGACGGTGTCGCCCGGGTCGTCGAGTTCGAACTCGTCGATGCAGAGGAGCCGGTGCCCGCTGAGTGTCTGCACGGTCTGCTGGAAGCCCAGGGCGCCGACCAGATGTGTCAGCTCCACGAAGGTGCCGAACGCCTTGAGCGACGGGGCGGCGGGCGTGGCGTGCCAGAGCGAGGCCAGCAGGTGTGTCTTGCCGACGCCGTAACCGCCGTCGAGATACACGCCGAGCGGTCCGGCCACCGGCGCAGCCTTCCTGCCGAACCACTTGCGCTTGCCGGTACCGGTCGCGTGCGCACCGCCGAGCCCGGTCGCGAACCCGCTGAGGACCTTGACCGCCTCGACCTGACTGGGCTGGTCGGGGTCGGGGACGTACGTGTCGAAGCGCACCGAGTCGAAGCGCGGCGGCGGCACCATCTCGGCGACCAGACGGTCGGCAGGGACGTGCGGCTGAAGGGCGCACAGGGACAGCGGGGCCGTTTCGGCTATGGGACTCTGCCCAGGCACGGCGGTGGAGGACGACACAGCTGTCAAGCTTAAGCGCCGTGCGAGACTGCACGAATGCGACGCCTCTTCCCTGTGACCGACCAGACACCGGCTGCCGAAGCGGGGGAGTGGAGTCTGGACGAGCTGGCCGGCGCCTATGCGTACCCCGGAGGGGACGGCCCGTGGCTGCGCGCCAACATGGTCTCCACGCTCGACGGCGCCGCCCAGCACGACGGCCGTTCGCAGCCGATCTCCTGCGAGACGGACATGCGGATCTTCGGTACGTTGCGCGGGCTGGCCGATGTCGTCGTGGTGGGTGCGGAGACCGTACGCATGGAGGGTTACCGGCCGGCCCGGGCCCGGGAGGCCTTCGCGGCACGGCGGGCGGCGGCCGGGCAGGGGCCCGCACCGGCGATCGCCGTGGTCAGCGGCAGCCTGGATCTGGACTTTTCGCTTCCGCTGTTCGTCTCGCCGCTCGTCCCGACCCTCGTCCTCACCGGCAACGGTGCGCCGCCGGCTCGGATCGAAGCGGCCCGGAAGGCGGGCGCCGAGGTGGTGACCGCGGGGGAAGGCTCCAGGGTGGACCCCGCCAGGGCCGTACGGGAACTCGCGGACCGCGGGCTCAAGCGGCAGCTGGCGGAGGGCGGACCCCGGCTGCTCGGTCAGTTCATCGCTGCCGGGGTACTGGACGAGCTGTGTCTGACCCTCTCGCCGATGCTGACCGCCGGGGACGCCCAGCGGATCGCCGGAGGTCCGGCGGTGGCGGTGCCGGAACGATTCACCCTGGCGTCGCTGCTGGAGGAGGCCGGGTTCCTCTTCACTCGGTACCGTCGGATCTGACAATCATCGGAATATCCCGTTCCGGTTAGCTTCCGGTGGGCACAATAGCTCTCGCAGTCCCCGTGCCGGCACGGGGAAGGACGGTTTCGGCAGCGGCCTGCGACGGTCGATGGAACAGAAGGGCGCCTGTGGTGTTCACCAGCGTTTTGATGATCGAGAAGCCCCTCACTTCCGAGGACGTCGAGTTCGTCACCACACTCCACGGGGACGAGGGGACCTCGTTCGTCGTACTGATGCAGCCGCGCGGTGACCAGGCCGACGTACTGCTGCGCGCCATCGACGACGTGGCGATCGGCGAGCTGAAGGAAGCGGCCCGCGAGATCGGGGAGCCCGAGGGCAAGGACGCCAGGCAGTCCGCCGAGCTGGCCCTCGAGGTCTCGCTCGCCGCGCTGCGCAAGGCGGGCTCCGAAGCGGTCGGACAGGTGGTCGAGGACCACCCGCTGGACAAGCTGAAGTCCGTGGTCGACGAGGCGGGGGCCGACGAGGTCATCGTGCTGACCGCCCCGCACTACGTGGAGGAGTTCTTCCACCGCGACTGGGCGTCCAGGGCCCGGCACAAGGTCGGCGTACCTGTGCTCAAACTCTTCGCGCACAGCGAATAGGCTGGGGGCGTCGCACCACAACTTTTGGGAGATACGCGCATGGCACCCGGTATTCCTGCCGCCATGGAACGACCGCACTTCATCGGCATCGGGGGCGCCGGGATGTCGGGCATCGCGAAAATCCTCGCCCGGCGCGGCGCGAAGGTCGCGGGCAGCGACGCCAAGGAGTCCGGTACGGCCGAGGCCCTGCGGGCACTGGGCGCGACCGTCCACGTCGGCCACGCCGCCGGTCATCTGGCGGACGACGCGTCCTGCGTGGTCGTCTCCAGCGCCATCCGCGCCGACAACCCGGAGCTGCTGCGCGCCGCCGAGCTGTCGATCCCCGTCGTGCACCGATCGGACGCGCTCGCCTCGCTGATGCAGGGCCTGCGCGCCATCGCCGTCGCCGGCACCCACGGCAAGACGACCACCACGTCGATGCTGGCCGTCGCCCTCTCCGAGCTGGGCCTCGACCCGTCGTACGCCATCGGCGGGGACCTGGCCGGCCCGGGCACCAACGCGACGCACGGCGAGGGCGACATCTTCGTCGCCGAGGCCGACGAGAGCGACCGCAGCTTCCAGAAGTACGACCCCGAGGTCGCAATCGTTCTCAACGTGGAGCTGGACCACCACGCGAATTACGCCTCGATGGACGAGATCTACGACTCCTTCGAGACGTTCGTCGGGAAGATCGTCCCCGGCGGCACCCTGGTCGTCTCCGCGGACCAGTCCGGCGCGGTCGAGCTGACGAGGCGTGTGCGCGACCTCTCCTCCCTGAACATCGTCACGTACGGCGAGTCCGAGACCGCCGACGTACGCGTCCACAAGATCACCCCGCGCGGACTGACCAGCGAAGTCACGGTCGTCCTGAACGGCAAGTTCCTCACGTTCACGGTCTCCGTCCCGGGCAGCCACTACGCCCACAACGCGGTCGCCGCCCTGGCCGCCGGTGTCGCACTGGGCATCCCGGCCCACAACCTGGCCTCCGCGCTCGGCAAGTACACCGGGGTCAAGCGCCGCCTCCAGCTCAAGGGCGAGGCGGCGGGCGTCCAGGTCATCGACTCGTACGCGCACCACCCGACGGAGATGACCGCCGACCTCGAAGCGATGCGCGGCGCCGCTTCCGATGCGCGCCTCCTGGTCGTCTTCCAGCCGCATCTCTTCTCCCGCACCCAGGAGCTCGGTACGGAGATGGGCCAGGCGCTCGCCCTCGCCGACGCCTCCGTGATCCTGGACATCTACCCGGCCCGTGAGGACCCGATCCCCGGCGTCACCAGCACCCTGATCATCGACGCGGCGAAGGCGGCCGGCGCCGACGTCACCGCCGTCCACGACAAGGCGGCGGTCCCCGGGGTCATCACGGGAATGGCGAAGCCCGGCGACCTCGTTCTCACCATGGGGGCGGGCGACGTCACGGACCTCGGCCCGCAGATCCTGGATCACCTGTCGAGCTGAGGGAGCCACCGTGTCGTACGACATCGAGAAGCCGGACGAGGAATGGCGGGCGGAGCTGACGCCCGCCGAGTACGCGGTCCTGCGCCAGGCCGGCACCGAACCGGCCTTCGTCGGTGAGTACACCGACACCAAGACGGCCGGCGTCTACTCCTGCCGGGCCTGTGGCGCCGAGCTGTTCCGCTCGGACACAAAGTTCGAGTCACACTGCGGCTGGCCGTCCTTCTACGACCCGAAGGACACGGACGCGGTCGAGCTGATCCAGGACCGCAGCCTCGGCATGGTCCGCACCGAGGTGCGGTGCGCGCGCTGCGGCTCGCACCTGGGGCACGTCTTCGAGGGCGAGGGGTACCCCACGCCGACCGACCAGCGGTACTGCATCAACTCGATCTCGCTGCGCCTGGCACCGGACGAGAGCTGACGCGACGCCCGGCTGCGCTGTGCATCCGCCCGCAGCCGGTCAGTCGTTCTCGGGGGTCTCGGGGCGCAGCAGCGGGTGGGCGACGCCGGGGAACACCCGTGCCCTGACCACCGGCTCCGCCGCCCCGCCCTGAACCACCGTCGTGGCGACGCCCCAGGGGCGGCCGCGCAGGACGACGGTCAGCGTGTACGAGGCCGGGCAGCCCAGGCAGTCGTACCGGTCCACCCACGTCTCCACGTCGGTGACGCTGCCGGGGTAGCGCGCCACGTGCCGGTGCCGGGCGTGACAGCGCTCGCACGTCTCGCCCGGCTCGCACGTCCCGCCGCAGGGGCACGGCACATCGAGCGAGTCCGCCGGGTGCCAGCGCTGGGTGAGGACGGCGTCACGGGTGGCGCCCATGTCCTTCATCGCCTTGAGATTGCGGGCGGCGACGTTGTACGACTCGCCGGTGGCGGCCATCCGGTCGCGGATGACGTCCTTGCGTCCGCGGTTCGTCGTCATGAGTTCCTCCTGGGTATACGCAGCCCGCCAGGAGGCCCACGAAATCGTTCTTCTACGGTACCTGCCGCCGACACCGCTGTGCCCCCCACCTGCCCCGGCTCCGGCGGAATGGAAGGCGGCGCGCCGTCATCGAGCCCATTCGGCTTGATTCCCTCCCAGGTGCTGACCTTCCTGTGAAGCGGTCGTGAATTCAATCTTCATATTCCGCCGGTGAAATGCTCTGACCACGCAAAATCGTCCGTGGTCGATTCCTCTGACGACCATCGCCGGATGGCCTATTCACTCTCTTGACCCGTCCTTGGGGCGCGTAACAGACTCCCCTGAGGAACTCATGCATCAGGAGCCACCGGCGCATGCGCAAGCGGATGGCCCTGCGAGACCGATATCGCACGGGGTGAACGACGGGGGAAACAAAAGGGGATCGTGTATGCGGCTGGGTGCGCGCGTTCACATTTCCTTCACTTCCTGTCGTCGTTGCTCGGTGCGCGAAGGGAAATGGAGGGGGAATGCCGACGCACATGGGCTATCCCGGCGTTTACATCGAGGAACTTCCCAGCAGCATCCGCACCATCGCATCGGTCACCACTTCGGTGACCGCGTTCGTGGGGCACACCCGCCGGGGTCCGCTCAATCAACCGGTGCGGGTCAGTAGCTTCGCGGACTTCGAGCGTCGCTTCGGCGGACTCACCTCACAGAGTGCGGTCGGCTATGCGGTGCATCAGTTCTTCGGCAATGGCGGCACGGTCGCGGTCGTCGTCCGGGTGGCCAAGGGCGGTACCGGTGAGGATGCCTGTGTCACCCTCCACTCCACCGAGGGCCGCAGCGAGTGCCCGGTGCTGGAGGTGCACGCCAAGGAGCCCGGCATCTGGGGCTCCGGCCTGCGGGTGGCCGTCGACCACGACACCCCGGATCCGGACGAAACGTTCAATCTCCAGATACTCGATGCCCGCGGCGGTGCCCGCGAGTCCTTCACCGGGCTCTCGATGAACGCAGGCCACGGCCGCTTCGTGGAGACGGTCGTCGACGCGGGTTCCTCCCTCGTCCGGGTGAAGGTCCTCGACGACGGAAGGCCCGACCCGTCCGGCACGGTATCCAAGCCCTTCGCGGCGGAACTGCCCGACTTGAACGTCGAGTTGAAAGTCAAGTTCGGAGATGTGGAGCGCGAGTTCACGCTCTACGAACCGGACCGCGACGGTGAACCGCCGAGCAACGTGACCGAGCTGGCCCTGCTGCTGGAGCGCAAGCTGCGCGCACTGCCGGACGCTCCGGGGAAGCACGCTTTCGCCGGGGCCGAGGTCACTGCCTTCGGCCGGCGTCTCCAGGTCGTCGCCGGGTCCGTCGAT
Source organism: Streptomyces sp. NPDC051664 (assembly GCF_044453545.1). Lineage (NCBI taxonomy): Bacteria > Bacillati > Actinomycetota > Actinomycetes > Kitasatosporales > Streptomycetaceae > Streptomyces > Streptomyces sp. NPDC051664. The sequence goes on from NZ_JBITCU010000002.1 coordinate 58,994, forward strand.
CCCGACGACGTGGTGCGCTTCGTCGGCGAGTGCGCCAACGACCTGGGCCTCGAAGCCTCGGTCAACCCGCCCGTCTTCCCGCTGCAGGGCGGCAAGGACGGTGACCCACCCGGGCCGCGCGACCTGATCGGCAGCGAGGTGCGCAAGACAGGCGTCCAGGCACTGCGTGACGTGGACGACGTCAACCTGCTGTCTCTGCCGGAGCTTTCGGCGTACGAATCCACCGAGGACATGGTCACCGTGCTCTCCGCGGCCGAGCAGCTGTGCCGGGAGCGGCGGATCTTCCTGCTCGTCGACTCGCCGTCGACCTGGGGCAGCGTGGACGCCGCGCGGGCCGGTATCGGCGCGTTCGAGCCCGTACGCAGCAATCACGCGGGGCTGTACTACCCGCATCTGCAGCTCAACGACCCGCTGACCGGGCGACTGCGTTCCTTCCCGCCCTCGGGCGCCATCGCAGGTGTCATCGCCCGGACCGACGGCGAGCGCGGTGTCTGGAAGGCGCCGGCCGGGACCGAGGCGCGGCTCGCCGGCGTGCGGTCGCTGACGGTCAAGCTCACCGACCGCGAGAACGGGCTGCTCAATCCGCTGGGCATCAACTGTTTGCGCACCTTCCCCGTGGTGGGCCCGCTGGTGTGGGGTGCCCGCACGCTCGAGGGCGCTGACGCCCTCGACAGCGCGTGGAAGTACGTGCCGGTGCGCCGACTCGCGCTGCATGTCGAGGAGAGCCTGCACCGCGGACTGCAGTGGGTCGTCTTCGAGCCCAACGCCGAGCAGCTCTGGCAGCAGATCCGGCTCAAGGCGTCCGCGTACCTCAACGACCTGTTCCGGCAGGGTGCGTTCAAGGGCGGCACTCCGCGCGAGGCGTACTTCGTCAAGTGCGACAAGGACACCACCACGGACGCGGATATCGACGCCGGTGTCGTCAACGTCGTCATCGGCATCGCACCGGTGAAGCCCGCGGAGTTCGTCATCGTGAAGATCCAGCAGATGGCCGGGCAGTTCGACCTCTCGTAACCAAGAAAAAGGAACACGAAGGAAACCGATGGCTGAGTTCCAGATAAACGCCCATCGCTTCGACCCCTACAAGAATTTCAAGTTCCTGGTCCTCTGGGACGGTCGAACGGTCGCGGGCATCAGCAAGATCAGTCCCCTGAAGCGCACCACCGAGGTGGTCAAGCACCGCCACGGCGGTGACCCGAGTTCACCGCGCAAGTCGCCGGGCCGCTCCGAGTTCGAGGGTGTCACGCTCGAACGCGGTGTCACCCACGACCCCGAATTCGACCGGTGGGCCAACAAGGTCTGGCAGGTCGGTGCCGGGCTCGGCTCGGAGGTGTCGCTCCGGGACTTCCGCAAGGACATCATCATCCAGGTCCTCAACGAGGCCGGGCAGGTGGCCGTCTCGCACAAGCTCTACCGGGCCTGGGTCAGCGAATACCAGGTGCTCGGCGAGCTGGACGCCAACGCCAACGCCGTCGCCATCCAGAGCGTGAAGCTCGAATGCGAGGGCTGGGAGCGGGACTACGAGGTGGAGGAGCCGGCCGAGCCCTCGTTCACCCATCCCGCCTGAGCGGCGTCTTTGCACCGGAGGAATGAGGGATGACGCCGACGGGGCCGGCCGAGCTGCTCGCCACCTGGGAGGCCGGGCTGGCGCAGCACGACTCGGGAAGGTCTCTGCTGCTGCACCGGGCGGCCCGCCCGGAGGCCGGCACCGATGCGTTGCTGTCGATGCCGGTCGGCGAGCGGGAGGCGGATCTGTTCGCGCTGCGCCGGGCGCTGTTCGGCGAGCGCATGCAGGTGCGGGTCGAGTGCGCGGAGTGCGGCGAGGCCATGGAATTCGACCTCGACGCGACGCTGTTCGGCACCCGGACGCAGACGCCGGGCGGGCCGCTGCGAGTGGAGGAGGACGGGTGGACGATCGAGTTCCGGCTGCCCACCGTCGCCGACCTCGCGGCGGCCGGCGCTGTGACCGATCCGGACGAGGCCCGTCGGCTGCTCATGGCGCGCTGCACTGTGTCGGCCGTACGGGACGGCGAGGCGGTCTCGCCCGAGCGGCTGGCCGCCCTGCTGCCCGAGCGCGTACAGCGACAGCTCGCGCAGACGGCGGCTTCGGCGGACCCGGCGTCCGACGTGACGCTGAACGTCGCCTGCCCCGAGTGCGGTGATGCCACCCCGGCCGAGCTGGACATCACCTCCTATCTGTGGACCGAACTAGACACCTGGGCACGGGACTTGATGCTCGACGTCCATCTGCTCGCCACCGCCTACGGGTGGAGCGAGCCGGAGATTCTGGCGCTCAGCCCGCTGCGGCGTCGCTACTACCTGGAGCTGTGCGCAGATGCCTGACTACTTCGACCGGCTGCTCGCCCGGTACACACCGGTGCCCGCGGCCGGCGGTGGCGCGGCGCGGGTCCGGCCGCGGTTGCCCGGCCCGTTCGAACGGGTCGAGGCGCTGCGGAGCGGGCCGCCGGAGCCGGACGAGCCGGCGGCACTGATCCCGTCGGCGCCCCAGCCTGCCTTCGGACCGGCCCAGTCGGTACGGCACGAGCGCGAGGTACGGACGGGTCGCGAGACCGTCGTACGGACCGAGGCGGCGGCCGTTCCGGGTGAGCCCGAGCGGCGGGCGGCGCAGGCCGCGCCGGTCACGGGCCCGCTGTTGCGACCGGCCGTTGCCGCGCCCTTGGCGACCCGCCCGGCAGCCCCGGATGCTCCTCGGGCGGCACGGCGGGGTGCCGCCGCACCGGTGGCCGATGCGCCGCGGACGCCGGCCGCTGCCGTGCCGCGCGCGGCGGACACGGCTGCCCGGGCCGCCTCCGCACCTGCCCGGCCGCGCGGCGTCGACACGGCCGCGGCACGGGGTGCGGCGCTGAACGGAGTCGGGCGGCGCCCGCCGCGGCCCACCGAACGCGTCGTACACGTACAGATCGGCCGCCTGGAGGTGAGCGCGGCCCCACTGCCCGGTGCGAGCCGTCCCGCCGGCGGCCACCCCGACCACACCGGACGGCGCGCGCCCGCGCTGACGCTGGACGACTACCTGTCACGCGGCGAGAAGAGGGACTGAGGTCATGAGCAACGCACTCGCCATCGCGACGGTCACCCAGGCACTGGCCCTGCTGATCGAGAACAACCTGAGCCCCGAGATGGACATCGCGGTCAAGGTCGAGACCCGTAAACCGCCGGCCGAGCCGCCGGCCGAGCCGACCATCAACGTCTTCCTGTACCAGGTCACCCCGAACCCCTCGATGCGCCACACCGACCTGCCGACGCGCGCATCGGACGGCACGCTGCTCAAACGGCCCGTCACCGCGCTGGATCTGCACTTTCTGATCAGTGCGTACGGGGAGGAGGCGGAGCTGGTCGGGCATCGGCTGATCGGCTGTGTGGTGCGGACGCTGCACGAAATCCCGGTGCTGCCGCATGAGTTGATCGAACTCGCGGCGGAGCGGCCGTATCTCGCGGGCAGTGATCTGGCCGACTCGCCGCAGAAGGTGCGGTTCACGCCGACGGTGATGGACATCGACGAGACGTCGAAGCTGTGGGGGATGCTCCACCAGACCCCGTACACCCTGTCGGTGGCGTACCAGGCGTCGCTGGTCCTGATCGAGGGCCGCGAGAGGCCGGTCCCGGCGAAGCCGGTTGAGCGGCGGACGGTGAAGGTGCTGCCGTTCGGGGCACCAGGCGCGCCGGTGCCGCCGGGCCGGCCGGAGGCCGCGGAATCCGATTCCTCGCCCGAGGCGTCGCTGGAACCGGAGGCCGTGCCTGACGTGGCCCCGAAGGCGGCCGCTCCCGCGCGAAAGCGCACCGCGGCCAAGACCGCGAAGGCTGCCTCGAAGCCCGTGGCGAAACGGGCCGCGCCCGCTCGTGCCCGGAAAGGCACCGAAGCGGGCGCGGACGACAAGGAGAGCTGAGACACGGTGCGCGACACGGGGGCGGGTGAGGGTATGGGGACGTACGAGTCAACTGGTGCGTCGGCGAACGCCGGTGCGGACGGACGGGCGCTGTTCGCGGCCGTACGATCCGTGCTCGCCCGAGTGGACGCCCACGCGGCCCGGGCACAGGGCCGCCCCGGGGGGCCCGGCTCCGGACAGGGCGCCGAGGACCAGCCGGACGCGAGGGCCGCACCCCCGGACGGTGCCGTTCCGGGCGTCGGTGCGGACCGCCCCGCCGCGAAGGCTGCGGCCGAGCCCGTCCGGCGAGACGCCGACGCGGGCGCCGCAGCGCCCCCGCGACAGAGTGAACTCACCGCCGGAGGCAGCACCCCCACCGCCCCGGCCGGAGGCGGACCGGCCGCCCCCGGTGTGCGCGCGCCCGCCACGCTCGGCGCGCTCGTCGCCTGCTTCGGGCTCAGCCCCTTCGAGCGCGACGTCGTCCTGCTCGCCGCCGCCGCGGAGCTCGACCCCACCACCGGTGGGCGCTGTGCCGCCGCGAGTGGGGACCCCGAGCGCGCCCACCCCACATTCTCGCTCGCCCTCGCCGCCCTCGACGGTGCCCACTGGAGCGCGCTGACCCCCGTCGCCCCGCTGCGCCGCTGGCGGCTCGTCGAGCTCGATGACGAGACCCGGCTGACCACCTCACGGCTGCGCCTCGACGAGCGCATCCTGCACTTCCTCGTCGGCTCGCCCTATCTGGACTCCCGGCTGCACGGACTGCTGCGCCGTGCGCCCGTACCGGAGTCGCTGCCCGCCTCGTACGACCTGGCGGCGAGCCAGGTCGCCGCTGGCTGGGCGGGTGCCGGGCCGCATGCGCCGCTCCGGATCGAGCTCGTCGGCGGCGATCTGCGGACCCGAACCGACATCGCCGCGGCGGCGGCACGCCGTTCGGGGCTCGGTCTGTACGCCATGGCCGCCGACGACATGCCCACCGATCCGGCCGAGCGCGACCGGCTGGCGCGGCTGTGGCAGCGCGAGGCCATCATGCTGCCCGCCGCGCTGCTCGTCGAGGTCGGCGAGCTCGACCGCGACCAGGCGGCGGCCACGGACGCGTTCATCGAGAGCGCGGCCGTTCCGCTCGTCGTCTCCAGCCCCGATCCCCGGCAGACCGCCCGGCCGCGCGGCGAGCGCGTGACCGTGCCGCCGCTGGACACGGAGGAGCAACTGAGCGTATGGGCCGACGCGTTCGCGGACGTACCCGAGGTGAGCGAGGAGGATCTGCGGGATCTCGTCGCGCAGTTCTCGCTGCCGCCGCACCTGATCGAGTCCGCCGGAGCGACGGTCGTACGCGATCTGCCCGGCGAGGACGAGCTGGACGCGACCGGGCTGGCCTGGCGGGCCGGGCTCACCGAGGCCCGGATGGGCATGGACGAGCTGGGCCGGCGGATCGAGCCGCAGGCGGCGTGGTGCGATCTGGTGCTGGCCGAGCGGCAGCTGCGGATTCTGCGCGAGATCGTCGCGCACGTGCGTCAGCGCTCGACCGTGTACCAGGAGTGGGGCTTCGCCGAGACGCTGCGCCGCGGACTCGGCGTCACCGCACTCTTCGCCGGCGGCTCCGGCACCGGAAAGACCCTGGCCGCCGAGGTGATGGCCAAGGAGCTCGGCCTGGATCTGTTCGTCATCGATCTCTCGCAGGTGGTCAGCAAGTACATCGGCGAGACCGAGAAGAATCTGCGCAAGGTCTTCGACGCGGCCGAACGAGGCGGCGCGCTGCTGCTGTTCGACGAGGCCGACGCCCTGTTCGGCAAGCGCAGCGAGGTCAAGGACAGCCATGACCGGTACGCCAACCTCGAGGTCAGCTATCTGCTGATGCGGATGGAGGCGTACCGGGGGCTCGCGATCCTCACGACGAACATGAAGCAGGCGCTGGACACGGCGTTCATGCGGCGTATCCGTTTCGTCGTCGACTTCCCCTTCCCCGGCGAGAGCGAGCGCGCCGAGATCTGGCGGCGGGTGCTGCCCGCGCGCGCCCCGATGAAGGGCATAGATCCCGAGCAGCTGGCCCGGCTGACCGTGGCGGGCGGCTCGATTCGCAACATCGCGCTGTCGGGCGCCTTCCTCGCGGCGGAGGAGGGCGACCGGCTCCAGATGTGTCACATGCTGGAGGCGGCGCGTACCGAATACCTCAAGCTGGACCGCTCCTTGACGCCCTCGGAGGTGCACGGATGGGTCTGAACGAGGCACCGCGCCCCGCGGAGCGCACGATCCGCGTGGACATCGGCGAGCTGGTGCTCGACGGTTTCGAGCGGCTCGACCCCGACCGGGTCTCGGCCGCTTTCGAGGCGGAGCTGTCCCGGCTCGTGCGGGAGCGTGGCGTGCCGCTGGCCGCTGACGGGGGCCGGGCCCTGGACGCCCTGTCCGGACTGCCGCCGCTGCCCTCGACCACCTCGCCGGGGCGGCTCGGCGAGGCGCTGGCGCGTGCGGTGCACGCGGGACTTTCGGGGCGGGGTGAGTCTCGATGAGTACGTCACATACCCAGGACGCGCAGGCGGCCCAGGCCGAACGGCGGCGCAAGCGCAAGCAGCGCGCCACCTCCCGGACGCCGGAGCCGAAGAACATCGTCAGCGGAGCAGGCCAGCCGCTCGACCTGAGCGTCCGGCGTGAGCTGGAGGAGCAGCTCGGCCACGACTTCAGCCGGGTGCGCCTGCACACCGACCGCGACGCGGGCACGCTGACGGAACTGCTGGGCGCGGACGCGGTCGCGGTCGGCCAGGACATCTTCTTCCGCGAGGGTGCCTATCGCCCGGGTACGGCGGACGGGCAACGGCTGCTCGCCCATGAGCTGCTGCACACGGTGCAGAACCCGGACGGTCTGGGCGCGTTGCGCGCGGGTCGCGATCTGGGGGCGGTGAGCCTTCCGCAGCAGGCGATGGAGCGCGAGGCGGAGTCGGCGGCGCAGGCTCTCGTACGGGACGAGGAGCAGGCCCCCGAAGTGGACCCGGAGCAGTCGACGCCCGGCTGGCTGCGGTACGCGACGGTCGACGCCGACCGCTCCCGTATGGAACAGCTGGATCCGGCAACGCTGGTGGACCGTCTTGCGAACGGAGTGCTGCGCTCGCTGCGCGGCGACCCGGCGGACCTGTCAGGACGCGTACGCCTCCAACTGGCACGGATGTCACCGCAGTTGCAGGACTCGGTGCTGGACCGGCTGGAAGTGCGGCTGCTCTCCGACGAGTACGACCGGCTCCTCGGCCTCGCCGAGGAGTCCGAGACCGGGCCGGTGGACCTCCAACCGGCCGAGGTGCCCGAGCCGGAGACGGACCTCTTCGAGCTGCTGGGTGTCGAGCGCACCCGGTGGAAGCGGCAGGAGGAGAGCGAGCGGAGTTCGAAGGACAAGCAGGCCGAGGACTCGCGCTTGGAGCGGAAGGACGCCGCGGCGCGGGACGAGAAGCGCAGCGGCGACCGGAGCAGGGCGCGCTCCGACGCGACGGCCGAGGACCAGGAGGCTGCCCGGCGCAAGGAGCAGGAGGAGGAGCGGACCCAGTCCCGGCAGCAGGCCGCGCAGGAGCAGCGGCAGGAAGAGGAGAAGCAGGGCCAGGACCGTCAACGGGTCGACGAGGCCGCGGACGAGCGCGCGCAGGGCCAGGCGTACGGCGCCGAGCAGACCAAGGAGGAGCGCAAGGAGCAGCGCGACCGGGAGGAGCAGGACCCGGAGCAGGCCAACGCCCCCGGCGCCGACAAGCGCAAACGCAAGGACGACGCGAAGAAGCCGGCGGACGGCTCGAAGCAGGAGAACCTCGACCCGAAGGCGAAGGGCCGGCCCGGTCCCGTACGCCCCGAAAAGGTGGACGAGCGGGCTGAGCAGCGGGACAGTGCGCTGTCCGAGCACGGCCTGCACGAGAAGGACGAGGACGAGGACGATCCGCGCGAGGAGGAGAGGCCGCTCGGGCTCGAGGCGGGCGCGGACCGGGAGATCGGCGGTGAGGAGGGCGACCGGGCCAAGGGCGGCGGCGGCGCCGAGCCCGAGCTCAAGCCCGAGGACTATCTGCCGGAGACCGATCTCGACGTCTCGTCCGTTCCGACCGCCGACAACCCTACGGCCGCGGTGCCGACCTTCCCCACTCCTCCGCCGACGAAGGCCGAACAGGTCCAGGATCAGAGGGAGAACGACGCCGAGGAGGAAGAGGACGAGGACGCCCCGGAGGCGGAGGCCAAGCCGCCGGGCGCCGAAATGGGTCCGGTCGAGGGCGAGGCGCCGCAGCCCGAGGGAGGACCGGCGGCCGAGGCCGGTGACCGTAGCGAGAAGGACCTCCAGCCGGAGAAGCCGGTGGACCAGGAGGTCGGCCCGGATCCGGAGACCGACGGCAGGCAGGAGCCGGAGCCCGAGGCGGAGAAGCAGGATCAGCAGCAGGACAGGGACGAGAGCGACTCGGGCTCCGCCGACGGCGAGGAGCAGCCCGACGCCAAGAGCGCCGAGGATCAGCAGGAGGAGCGCAAGGAGCAGCAGGAACAGGACGCCAAACCTCGGCCGGGGGCTGCCGGATCCCCGGTGGCCGCGTCGGACACGGGCGCTGCCACCGGCACCGCGTCGTCCGCGACCCCGCCCGCCGGTGCGCACACGGAGCGGACCTCGGCCGAGGACGCCCGGCCATCCCCTGCCGCGCGCCGGGTCGCCGACTCGTCGAAGAGCGACCATGAGGCATCCGCTCCCAAGAGCACGGTGCCGAAGGAGAGCGGACCCAGTGCCGCGCCGAGCGGTGTGGTCGGCGGCAGCAGTACGGCGGGGCCGAGCGCCGCGACCGGACCCGGCGGTGCGCCGTCGGTGGCGCAGGCTGCGGTGAGCCCTGCGGCCGAACAGGCTGAGAGCCCCGGGCAGACGGGCGCGCCCGCGCCGGAGGCGTCGCTGGAGAAGGACGGCGGCGGCTGCGCCCCGCCGGAGCCCGCGGCGGAGAAGGAAGAGGGCGGCGGCAGCTGCGGCGGAGGCGGCGGTGGAGCGGCTCCCGAGGAGAAGCAGGAGGAGCCGCCGGACGTCTCGGGCCAGGACCCGAAGGCCGCCATCGGGACGGTCAGCAAGCTGGCGCCGGACCAGGCCGCAGCCGCCATGCCCGGTGTGGACGCCGCGGCGGACAAGAAGGTCGGCGAGGAGCAACGGCGGCTGGACGCCAACCCGCCGAAGCGGGAACGTCCTTCGGGTGCCCCACGCACCCGGTCGGGCCCGCCCGAGGCGGCCCCTCCGGCAGCCCAGGTGACCGGCAAGGTCGAGAAGCTCGGGCCCGAGGACCGGGTCGAGAAGCAGAAGGCCAAGGGCAGCGAGAAGGCGGAGGGCGCGAAGCCCACGGACAGCACGCCACCGCCGCCGGCGCCCGTCGCGGACAAGCTGACCGCGGACGAGGCCAAGAACGTCGACGCTGCGGCCGACGCGGTCCCGACCGTGGACCCGGAACTGCGGAACAAGACGGTCGGCCCCGCCCCCAAGATCCGGCTGGAGGGCGAGAGCGACCCCAAGCGCACGGACGACCAGGCCAAGGCGCTCAAGGAGAAGCAGTCCGACATCCAGAGCACAGGCCGTGAGGACGCGGCCAAGCGGATGGGCGAGGACCAGATCTTCCCCGATGCGCCCAAGGAACAACTGGTCGGTAAGGCGACGGCAGGCGGAAAGCCGGGCGGCGGAGGCGATCTGAAGGCCGGGTCCGCACCCAAGCCGGGCGTCGGTGCGGTCGCCAAGCAGGAGCGCGGCAGCGAGATCCAGGGAGCTGCGGGCCAGGCCCAGGGCGACCTCGTCGCCAAGGAGAAGGAACAGCAGCAGGGCGAGCAGCAGGCCAAGCAGGAGAAGCAGACCGAGATCGACCGCGAGGTCACCCGGAACGCGGAGAAGCAGACGGGCGAGCGCGGCCGCGCGGCGGAGGATGCCCAGCGCGAGCGCGAGAGCTGGCGCACCGAGCAGGACCAGAAGATCGAGGACGCGGACAGGAAGTCCGAGAGGGAACACACCGACAAGAACAAGGAAATCGTCAAGGCCCGCGACGGCAAGGACAAGGAGGTCAGCGACCGCAAGGACAAGGACAACGCGCAGATCGACACCGAGCGCGAGAAGGCGGAGAAGGAGGCCGAGAAGAAGAAGGAGGAGGAGAAGCCCTCCGGAGGCTTCTTCGGCTGGGTCGCCGACAAGGTGAAGAGCGCCTTCAACGCGATCCTCGATGCGGTCACCAAGGTCTTCGACGCCGCGCGCAAGGCTGTCAACGGCATCATCGACACGTTCAAGGACTGGGCCGACAAGGCCATCGACTTCGTACGTGATCTCGCCATCAAGGCGATCAATGTGCTGGCGGATGCGCTGATCGCCATCGGTGACGTGCTGTTGGCGGCCTTCCCCGAGCTACGGGACAAGTTCCGTAAGGCGATCGAGGGCCTGCGGGACAAGGCGATCGCGGCGGTCAACGCGCTGGCGGACGGTCTGAAGAAGGCCGTGAACGCCCTGCTCGACGCCCTGGCGGCGGGCCTGAACGCGCTGCTGGACGTGCTGGAGGCGGGCATCAAGGCCGTCATCAAGATCTACCAGGCGGTCATCCTCGGCGCGATCAAGTTCGCCCAGGCGGCGATCGAGGCGCTGGGCAAGTTCGCGGCACTGGTGGCGGACATTGCGCCGGACCCGGGCGGCTGGCTGAGCAAGGCCGGGAGCTCAGCGAAGTCCGGTATCCAGGACCACCTTTGGGGTGCGATCAAGACCGGCGTGAAGCGCTGGTTCGACACGAAGGTCGAGGGGATTCTCGGCCTGGGCAAGGCCGTGATCAATGTCCTGGTGAAGGGCTGCGTCTCGATCAAACAGATCGGGAAGATGGCGTGGGACGCGATCATCGCGTCGCTGCCGATGATGATCGCCTCGATTGTGATCGAGAAGGTCGTCTCGATGCTGGTGCCGGCGGCCGGCGCGATCCTCACCATCGTGCAGGGTCTGATGGCGGCATGGCAGAGCCTCAGTTCGATCCTGAATGCCTTCAGCAAGTTCTGGGCGTACTTGAAGGCGGTCAAGGCGGGCCCGGCGGCGTGCCTGTTCGCGGAGGCGGTCGCGGCGGGGATCGTCGCCCTGCTGGACTTCATCGCCAACTTCCTGATGATCCGCCTGTCTTCGGCGACGAAGGGCGTCGGCAAACGCCTCAAGGCGATGTCCGAGAAGATCATGAAGGGCCTCAAGAAGACGGGCAAGGGAGCGAAGGAGGCGGCGGGCAACGCGGTGAACAGGGCGCGGGGCGCGGTGCGCAACGCGGTGGAGTCCTTGAGAAAGCCGGCGGGCCCGTCGAAGCCGAAGGGACCGCGGGTCCCGAAGAACCGGTCGACGTCGACGGACCGGGGTCCGGGCCGCAGTGCCCCGAAGGACACGGCGCACGACCGCCCGACGAGCAAGACGCCGGACAAGGAGCGCACTCGGAGCCGGGACGAGTACCAGGACAGGCTGCACAAGGACAAGGAGTCGACGAAAACCCAGCAGGAAGGCGGCCACGAATCCACAACCGCCAAGGACCGCACACCTGACCAGAAGCCGGACCTGACCAAGGACAAGACACCCACCCTGCCCAAGAAGAAGAAAGAAACCGAGGCTCCGAAGCGGGCGAAGCCGCGCAAGCCGAAGTCCCCATTGGGTCAGGCGCTTCAGAAAATAAGGGGCAAGGTCAAGTCGGCGCTGAAGAAGGTACGCAACGCGGGCAAGGTGCTTGGCAAGAAGCTACGCATGAGCAAGATCGGCCAGGCGCTCAAGAACAGCGGCAAGAGGATGCGCGACCTCTTCAAGAAGAAGCGCGATCGTCTGCGCGACGACAAGAAGCGGCGTGTGAACCACAAGAAGCGAAGCCGCGACGAGCGCAGGAAGAAGGAGAATTCTCCCGAGACGAAGCAGGCGCGCCTGGCGAAGGCGGTTGCCAGGATCCGCCCCATCGAGGAGCGAAAACTGCGGCCGGGCATGCAACGCATGACGCATCTCGGACTACTTGCGGGGCTACGCCGCTGGTTCCGGCTCACCGAGCTCTCAAGGCTGCATCCACCGCATTTCCAGGTGATGGCCAAACTGAACCCGACTCTGCCGGTAATTCCGGGAGAGTTCGATCAGGGAGACGGTGTCGACTACCTCGACACCGAGCAGCCGGACAAGAAGCTCCCGCCGGTCAAGGCTCCGAGCTTCAGGGACAACAAGCTGATCTCCAGCTTCACAGCGGAGTACCTGAACAAGGAGTTCGGCCGGAAAGGACAGGAGGCGAGGCAACGCACTCCCGACGCCATCGGATTCAGGCACATCAACGACCACATCGACAACACGGGCAACGACAACGAGCGATGGAGCCGTACGCATCTGCTGCCACGCGAGCTGGGCGGAACCATCGAGAACGAGAACCTTGTGCCCGCCAGGCAGTACAAGAACATGGCGCTTCGGCCGGTTGAGGCCCCAGCTGCCGCGGAGATCAGCAGCGGCAAGGACATTGCCTGGTACTCGATAAACATCCAGTACTGGAGCGAGAAGGGCGGAGACAGCCGCTACCCCGGTGACACGCGTCCGCCCGGATTCCCGAGTGCGATCGGCGCGAGTTGGGGCCGGTACAAGCGCAAGCCCGGGAAGCGGGGCGACAGCCGCAGCGACTGGAACAAAATCGACATACCAGTGAACACCGTTTCGATCGGCCCGCTGGAGGAGCCGCCTGTCCCTGACGAGGTGTCGGAGATCGACATCAACAGCGAGACCGACCTCTACCGCATGCGGCTTGTCCTGCAGGTGGACGAACCTTACGTGAACGCCATCGTGGCGCTGCGCGAGGAGGCGGACTTCACCGACATCAACAGCGTGATCAGCAGGCTGAAGGCATCACGCAGAGGAAAGCCGGGCCGACCGTTCGCTAATCTCGAAACACTCCGCAAACGGCTGGAGAAGTTGAAAAGAGAGGGGCGACTGGAGTTCTAGCCTTGCAGCGGAAGCGACGGTCCGGCACCGGGAAAGAGAGCCCACATGAAACCTTTGACGGCGAACGAGGAACTACACCAGGAGTCCCTCGCCGAGCTACGCCGCAGCGAAGCATTCGATGTATTGTTCGATGAGCAGCAGAAGCTGTGGTTCGCCCTGGACGAGTTTATTCCTCTGTCCGAGACGAAGGCAGAGTGGGCGGACCTGACGCTGAGTCCGGAGCTGCTGAGGTGCTCTCTGCGCTTCAAGCGGATCTCCGGCCAATGGCGACTGGTCGGGTCCCGTCGTGAGCTCGCAGGGGAATTCAGCCTCCCGCATTTCTATAAAGCCCTGATCGGCGCGGCACCACGCCCCACATTCGATGCTTCGGAGAGCGATAGCCAACTGTTCTCGGAGTTGCGCATCATCGATTCCACGCCGCGCGACGCAACCGGTCAGGCCGCCTTTGTGCGCATTCAGTCAGGCAAGGATCATTTGGAGATCTGGTATCAGGACCGGGACCTGTACGATCCCGTTGCCAACCCGCAGGCGTGCGTGAGGACCAGTCTCAGCTACTGCGATTATCTGGATGCACTGCGGCTGACCAAAGGAACCTTCGGCTGGCAACTCCTGTTCGCCGACGTGACTCTCCGGGACGCGCTTCAGTATCGCGCGGAAAAGCTCTCCGAAATGATCGATGCTTTTCCCGCCGCGTTTCCCTCCCACGACTACACCGCGCTCACTGAGCGTTTGGAGGCCCGACTGTGACCCGCTACGCAGACATACCCAAGCCCATCCGCTCCGGCATCGTCGTCGTCGACCCCGAGCGCGGCACCCCCCAGCGCATCATCGTCCTCCAGTTCAACCCCGACACCCTCGAACGCTCCCTCGCCCCTCAGTCCGCCGGCGGAAGCGGTGACGCCGGCGGAGGCGGAAGTGGAGGGGACCGTAACGAGGCCCTCCGGCTCAAGGGCCCCGCCGAGGAGAGTTGGAAGTTCACCGCCGAGATCGATGCCACCGATCAGTTCGAGGTCGCCGCGCCCGACGGGATTCATCCGCAGCTTGCGACGCTGGAGATGCTGGTGCAGCCCACGAGCGTGCAGCTCCGCGAGGCCTCCCGGCGAACCCGGAAGGGCACCATCGAGATCAGCCCGATCGAGATGCCGCTGACTCTCTTCACCTGGGGGAGCAAGCGCGTCATGCCGGTGCGGCTGACCGAACTGTCCATCAACGAGTCGGCGTTCGACGTCAATCTGAATCCGATCAGGGCGAGTCTCGGCATCGGCATGAAGGTCCTCAGCGTGAGCGATCTGCCCGCCGGGCACCGTGGGGCCGACCTGTATCTCGCACATCTGGCGCAGAAGGAACGGCTCGCCGCCGCCGCGCTGGGCGGCCGGCTGGCCGAACTCGGGCTGGGACGGGGGCTGTAGGACGTGATTGATCCTTATGAGAGTGCATTGGACGCGATCCCGGGGGCACATCCGTACCCCCGCACCAGCCGGTACCACGACGCGGAGATCGGCGTGCACCGCCTCCCGGACGGCACCGAAGTGCGGTACACCAAGCGGCGTTTGCTGCCTCCGCTCAGCGAGGCCGCCGGCGAGACCGCCCCGCACACGGTCAGCAGTGGCGAGCGGCCCGACCATCTGGGACAGCGCTATTTCGGCGACCCCGGGCAGTGGTGGCAGATCGCGGACGCCAATCCCGTGCTGGATCCGCAGGAGCTGACCGCAGAGCCGGGGCGGACGATCGACATTCCTCTGCCGGGTGGGTTCCATGGCTGATGAGCCCATCGGGAGCGGGCCCGTCCATCTCACCCTGCACATGGGGCCCAAGCTCACCCGCCCGGTGCCTGCCGAGGTGGCCGAGGCTCTGTTATCCGCGCAGATCACCATGACCGCCGGGGAACGGAGCGGGTTCCAGCTCGCCTTCGACCTGACCAAGCAGGGGCTGATCACACAAAGGCTGCTGCCCGAGGGGTTCTTCGACCCGAAGACCAGGGTGATCGTCGCGACCTCCGTCAAGGGGACGCCGACCGTGATCCTGGACGGGCTGATCGTGCGGCAGGAGGTCGGTGCCAGCAATCAGCCGGGGCAGAGCACACTCACCGTCACAGGTGAGGATCTGACGCTGCTGATGGACCTCGAAGAGCGCACCGACCGGTATCCGAATCTCGGCCCGGCCCAGCGGGTCGAGCGGATTCTGCGGCGGTACGCCGACTACGGAATCGATCCCTGGATCATCCGTGAGCAGATCCATCAGCCACCCCGCGAGCAGCTGCGCGTGGACTACCAGACCGGCACCGATCTGCAGTATCTGAACGAGCTGGCGCGGGCGAACGGGTACACCTTCTATCTGGAGCCGGGCCCGGGCCTCGGCCGGTCCATCGCCTTCTGGGGTCCCGAGCAGCGGCTCGGTCAGCGTCAGCACGCGCTTAACGTCAACATGGACAACAACTCCACCGTCGACCAGCTGACTTTCGCGTATGACGGGACAGCCAGGGAAGAGCCCCAGGCCCGCGTCCAGGACCCGCGCACCCGCGACGTGCGGCTGCTGGCGCAGCCCGACATCAGCCCGCTGCGGCCGCCCCTCGGCCTGCGGGCCTCGCCCGCTCTGAAGCGCAGGACGCTGTCCGGTACGGCGAAGAAGGAGCTCGGGCAGGCCGAGGCCGAGACGCTGGCCAGGGCAGCTACCTCCGCGGACGCGATCTCCGGGTCAGGGTCGCTGGATGTCAATCGGCATGGATACGTCCTGCGGCCACGGGAGTTGGTGGGGGTTCGCGGCTCGGGCGTGACGTACGACGGGGACTACTACGTCAAGAGCGTGACGCACAACCTCAGGCCCGGCTCGTACCAGCAGAACTTCACGCTCTCCCGCGAGGGCCTCATCGCCCGCAGCAGGACAGTGCGTCCGTAATGACGCGTCGGTAAAGACGTAAGGACCAGGAGAACTTCGCATGGCTGCAGGACCGAACAACCGGTTTCTCGGCAAGTTCCGGGGGCGGGTGATCGACAACAGGGACCCGCTCAAGCTCGGCCGGATCACGGCTCAGGTGCCGGATGTGCTCGGCGACGAGGCCTCCACCTGGGCGCTGCCCTGTCTGCCGTTCACCGGACGGCACGCGGGTCAGTACGTCGTGCCCGAGATCGGCGCCGGTGTGTGGATGGAGTTCGAGCAGGGGGACCCCAGCTTCCCCATCTGGACGGGGAGTTGGTACGGGGACGCCTCCGAGCTGCCGCCCCGGGCAAGCGCGGAACTGCCCGGCTCGCAGCCGGTGGTGATCCAGACGCCGGGCGATCACAAGCTGGTGATGTCGGACGTGCCCGGTGGCACGGGGATTCTGCTGGAGGCCAGGGGCGGCGCCTACATCCAGATAGATGAGAAGGGCGTGACCATCGGCACCGGCAAGGGTGCGTCGATCGTGCTGACCGGCGACGAGGTCAACATCAACGAGGGCCGGCTGATCGTGCCGAAGAAGCGATGACCACAGCGACGAGTACGACAAGAACGGGGAGATACGTGGTGTCCGGGAATCTCGTGAACAGCGGCTCGGCGATCAGCTGCCCGCACGGCGGCCGTGTCACGCCCGCCTCCGCCCCGTCGTCCGGAGTCCGGATCGACGGGCTGTCCGTGCCCACCTCGACGGATGTCTTCGCGGTGAGCGGCTGCCGGCACACGGTCGACGGCGTACTGCATCCGTGCGTGACGGTCCGCTGGACGCCGGAGCGCGGCGGTGTGCTGATCGACGGCCGGCCCGTGCTGCTGGAGAGGTCGTCCGCGCTCTGCTTCAGCGCCGCGCTCGTGCCGCAGGGCCCGCCGGTCGTGACCGCATCCGCACGGGGGGTGTCCTCCCGATGACGCGGACCAGGAGCGATATCGCCTTCCCCTTCCGGACCGACCGGCGGGGACGCACCGCGCACGCGACTCATGACGAGCATGTACGCGACCTGATCGAGCAGTTGCTGTTCACCAGCCCCGGCGAGCGTGTGATGCGTCCCGACTTCGGCTGTGGGCTGCTCGATCTGGTCTTCACGCCCAACAGCCCCGA
Source organism: Streptomyces sp. NPDC051664 (assembly GCF_044453545.1). Taxonomy (NCBI): domain Bacteria; kingdom Bacillati; phylum Actinomycetota; class Actinomycetes; order Kitasatosporales; family Streptomycetaceae; genus Streptomyces; species Streptomyces sp. NPDC051664. The sequence goes on from NZ_JBITCU010000002.1 coordinate 75,831, forward strand.
GCTGGCCTCCGCGCTGGAGCTGTCGGTGCAGGCATCCCTGCAGCGCCGGCTGGGTGAGCTGATCGAGGTGGAGTCCCTGGACGTGGTCAGCGAGGAGAACGTGGTCCGGGTGTATCTGCGCTACGTGGTGCGCTCCACCGCGAGCCGGCGCGACGACGTGTTCGAGGGGAGCGGCCCGGCATGAACGGTACGAGCAACGAGTTGGTCTGCCGTACGGACGGCAGGCGCGTCGAGGTAAGGGCTGCGGAGCTCGGCGGCGTGGACGCCGTCGAGGTCGGTGACGACGGGCTGACCCTCACCGTCACCTTCCTCGGCAAGGTGCCGCACGGGCTGTGCCCGGAGAACATACGCATCGACGGCGGCCGGCGGATCACCGGCATCGAGGCCGTCGAGGTGTCCGTCGAGCGCGAGGAGGATCCGGAGCTCGACGACCGGCTGTTCGTCACGCTGGACCACACCGGCGACACGTCCCGGTACACGCTCTCCGTCGTGGACACCGATCCGTACGGACGGCCGGGCACCGAGCCCTTTCCCGGCTTCGACCAGCGGTACTTCTCCGCCGGGTTCGACTTCCGGCCTGACTGCCCGACCCCCTTCGACTGCAAGGACGAGCAGCCCGACTGCCCGCCTGCCTTCCCTGCCGCGCCGGTCATCGACTACACCGCGCGCGACTACGACACGATCCGCCGCCTGATCCTGGACCGGCTGGCGCTGACCACGCCGGACTGGGTGGAGCGCAACGCTGCCGACCTCGGCACGACGCTGGTCGAGCTGCTCGCTCACACCGCCGACCGGATCAGCTATCAGCAGGACGCGGTGGCCACGGAGGCATATCTCGACACGGCCCGCCGCCGCGTCTCCGTACGCCGCCATGTGCGGCTCATCGACTACCCGATGCACGACGGCGTCAACGCACGCGCTTTCGTCGCGGTCGAGACCGTGCGGGAGCTGACGCTGGGACCCGGCACATACCGCTTCGCGGCCGTCGACGTCCGCAGCCTGGGGCCGCGCGACAGGCCCGCGATCGGCACCGTCATCGACGACCGGGACCTGGCAGTGCTGGACGAGCGAGGATCGGTCGAGGTGTTCGAGCCGGTCGTGGCCGACGAGCCGCTGGCGCTGCGCCCCGAGCACAACACCATCCGCTTCTGGACCTGGGGCGACGAGGTGTGCTCGCTGCCCAAGGGCGCCACATCCGCGACGCTGCGGGACGCGTGGACGGACGAGGAGTGCTCGGTCAGGTCGCTGGAGCTGGCCCCGGGCGATCTGCTGCTGATCGAGGAGGTGCTGGGGGCACGCTCCGGTACGCCGGGCGACGCCGACCCCGCCCACCGTCAGGCCGTACGCCTCACCTCGGTCACGCCGGGCGTGGACCGGCTGGCCGACCGGCCGGTACTGGAGGTCACCTGGGCGCAGGAGGACGCGCTGGCCTTCCCCGTCCGTCTGTCGACGCGGGGCGGCACGGACTGCGATCCGGTCGAGGATGTGAGCGTGGCGCGTGGGAATGTCGTGCTCGTCGATCACGGGCGCTCGCTGACGTTCTGCGGCGGTACGGGGGAGACGGCCACTGTGCCTCCCGCGCCCGCCGTCCTCGGGTCCTGCGATCCGTCCGGCTTCGGCTGCTGGGACCGCAAGGAGGGGAACGCCACAGCGGATCTCATCAACGCCCGTCTGGAGCAGACCCGTCGTGGTCGGCCTCTGACTGCCGACCAGATAAGGGAGCTGTTCACCGTCGTCGGCGAGGACCAGACGGGACGCGCCGGTCTCGGCCTCGAACTCGCGGGCCGCCGACGGGAGAAGGTCGTCCCCGGTACCGCCTACGAGCAGGCCGAGGCGCTCGATAGCCTGCTGGCCCAGGTCGTCTACCCCGGTATCCCGGCGCGCTTCCGGCCGGTGCTGCAGCGTTCCCCCGTCGTCCAGTCGGTGCCGTTCCCCGACCCGCGTCATGTCTCGGCGGGACAGTCCACCCGGCTGGCCGCCATCCCCGGACGCGTCCGGCAGCGGCTGGTGGAGCTGTGGCGCAGCGCCCGGGACTGCGACGGACTCACGGAGCCCGAAATCGCCGAGCTGACGGTGCTGTTCGGGCTGCGCGTGCTGGAGCGTTTCGAGCTGCGTCGTCATCCGGTGCGCGCGCTACGGGAGTTGCTGCACCGCAGCGAACGGCTGCTGGCCGCGAAGCTGCGCCGTGCGGAGGTGCTGGCGGCCCGGGCGCGGGCCGGTGCGGTACTGGACGATTCCATCGCCTGGGAGATCACCCACACCTGGGGCGCCGAGTACGCGGCGGGTATCGATCCGGACGAGCCGGTGCTGCGAGGTCCCGCGGCCGCACTCGTACAGGATCCGCGGACCGCGCTTCCCGCCGTGACGGTCGCGGACGGCGAGAAGTGGTGGACCGCGAAGCGGGATCTCCTCGACTCGGGTGCGCGCGAGCGGCACTTCGTCGGTGAGCTGGAGGACGACGGCCGGATCGCGCTGCGGTTCGGGGACGGGCGCCACGGCGCCCGCCCGCAGCCGGGCGCGCGGCTGGTGCTGCACTACCGGCTCGGCGGCGGCACCGCAGGCAATGTCGGCGCGGAGGCCATCAACCATCTGGTGTTGTGCCGTGATCCCGAGGACGTCGACGCGGGTGACCCGATGCCCGTCGCGGGCGTACGCAATCCGCTGCCGGCCGTCGGTGGCACGGAGCCCGAGCCGGTCGAGCAGGTGCGTCAGCTCGCCCCGCTCGACCTGAAGCGCACGCGGCTGCGGGCCGTCACCGCCAAGGACTACGCGGCACTGGCATCTCAGCTGCCCGGAGTGCAGCGCGCGGCCGCCGAGATCCGCTGGACCGGCAGTGTGCAGGAGACGCATGTCGCCGTCGACGCGCTGGGCAGCGGGGACGCGTCCCCGGAGCTGCTCGACTCGGTGGCGTACGCGCTGGAGAGCTACCGCCGGATCGGGCACGACCTGGTGGTGGGGCCCGCGCGGTCCGTGCCGCTGGACATCGCGCTGGCGGTGTGCGCGGCGCCCGGTCATCAGCACGGCCAGATCCTCGCCGAGCTGTACCGACTCCTCGGCAACCGCCCGCTGACCGGCGGACGTCTCGGCTTCTTCCATCCCGACGCGCTGACCTTCGGTGAACCGGTGCGGCTCAGCCGTCTGGTGGCGGTGGCCGCGGCGGTGCACGGCGTGGAGAGCGTCCGGGTGACCCGGCTGTGCCGGCTGTTCCACGAAGATCCACTCGATGACACGGCACTGGAGGCAGGCGTGCTGCGGCTCGGCCCGCTGGAGATCGCGCGTTGCGACAACGACCCCGACCGGCCCGAGCTGGGCCGGCTTTCGATCGAGCTCGGTGGAGGTACGCGATGAGCGGCTCCTGCGGTTGCGGCTGCGGCGGGCACGACGAACGCCACGCGCCCAAGGCCCTGTACAACGCGCCGGGCCGGACTGTCCTCAACTACCGGGTCGGCGAGTACGGCTCGTTCCTGGCGGCCATGCTCGACCGGCTCGCCTCACCCGCCTATCCGGCGCTGCGCGGGCTGACCGTCCGCACCCCGGACGATCCGTCGATCGGACTGCTCGACGCGTGGGCGGTCGTGGGTGATCTGCTCACCTTCCACTCCGAGCGCATCGCCGACGAGGGATATCTGCGCACGGCCGACGAGCACCGCTCGCTGGCTCTGCTGGGGCGTCTCGTGGGACACCGGCCACGGCCGGGCATCGCCGCCGACGCCCATCTCGCGTACACGCTGGACAGGGATCCGCGGGCCGACGACGTTCCGGTGCTGATCCCGCGCGGCGCGCGCGCCAACAGCGTGCCCAGTACTTCCGAGGAGGAGTCGCAGGCCTTCGAGACCAGCGCGGACCTCATCGCGCGCTGGGCGTGGAACGAGCTGGCGGTGCGCCGGCGGCGGCCGGCGCTGCTCACGCCGGACGATCTGCGCAAGCGCCCGGAGATCTTCGTCTCCGGGACCGACATCTCCCTGCAGACCGGGGACAGGCTGCTCTTCGTCTTCGGCGGGGACAAGGACACCCCCGGGCAGCGGGTGCTGCTTCCGGTGGCGCGTGTCCGCATCGACCGGGACGACGCGGTCACGGCGATCGGGCTGGAGCAGTCCGCCCAGCCCTCGCTGTCCGAGCTGGTGGCCGAGCTGCGCGAGTGGATCACCGAGGACGAGCGGGAAGTCGAGGAGGGTGAGCCCACCCCCGACAACCCCAACCCGCGCCCTGTCAGCCGGATCATCGAGGACTTCGACGCTCAGGTGCTCGCGCCGCTGCGTGCGGATCTGGCCGGCGTCAAGACGCCTGCGCAGTTCGCGGCTCGGCTCGTCGAGCCGGACGATCGGCTCGCGGAGGCGCAGGCGATAGCCGCACCGTACGAGGAAGTTGCCTCCTGGTTCGAGCAGTTGGAGGCCGTGGTCGGCGAACTGATCGAACGTGCGGCCGATCTGGAGCCTTCCCGCCCGGATACGCCTGTGGCCGCCTCCGGCTCGCCGGCCATGCGGGCACTGGGGGCCGTACTTCCCGCGCTGCGCACCCGTGTGGTGCGGCCGGCGTCGGGGGCGCGCACGCTCTCCCCCGATCCTGGCCGGTACTTCGCGCCGGGTTCCGATCTCGGGGCTCAGCTGCTGTCGGCGCTCGATCCGCGGGTTGCCGACGGCCTGTACGCGGCGTGGCGGCGGGCGGCGCCTGCCGTGCCCGCGCTGCTGCGGGAGCTTCAGGCGATGCGGGTGACCGCCGCGCCTTTCGGGGCGACGGCGCCGCTCAAGCCCGTGCAGGACGAGCGTGGGCGGGTGATCCGGCAGACGGACTGGCCCGTGAGCGGCGGGGAACTCACCACGATGCGGATCGTGTACGACACGGGCGGACGGGTTCCGTTGCGCGCCGAGTTCCAGCACATCGAGACAGGGTCGTCCTGGCAGCGTTCGGAGAATCTGCCCGCGGACACGAGCTTCGGTCTGGGGCCAGGCAGGGTCTCGCTGCAGACCCGGGTGGGCCAGGACCACGATCTGAGCTGGCTGACCAGGCGCCCCGCGGATTCCCAGGAGCCCGGTGTGACGGCCGAGTTCTCCCAAGGGCTGCCGGAACGGACGCTGTTCGTGTCGAGGCCCGCCGAGGACGGGCGGGTACATGTGGCCGTGCAGAACGGCCAGCCGCTCAACTGGCTACTGGCTCCCGGTGAGCACAAGCAGGTCACCCACGGCGCTGTGGAGGTGACGGTGCGGTACACGGTCGGCAGCGAGCCCGCGAATGTCGAGATCGGCATCGCGACCGTGCCGGAGCAGGCGAACCGTCATGTGCTTCCGCTGGACTCCGTACAGGACGGGATCACCGTCGGCAGCTGGGTCGCGATCGAGCGTCCCCGCAAGGGTTCCGGGGAACCCGACGGCATCCCGGGCGACAAGAAGCTCGCGTTCGTGACCACCCGTGTCACCGCCGTGCGCACGGCCGCGTACACCAATTACGGGATCACCGGCCGCGGCACCGAGCTGACGCTCACCGATCCGTGGCTGGACGAGCACGACGTGCTGCTCTCGGCGATCCGGGACGCGACCGTCCACGCGGGGGGCGAGGCGCTGAGCCCCGCCGACGAGCCGCTGGGAGAGGACGTTCACGGCAATGAACTCGAACTGGCCGAGCTGTACGACGGGTTGCGACCCGGTCGTCATCTGGTGGTGTCGGGCGAGCGCACCGACATCCCCGACACGGCCGGGATCCGCGGCACCGAACTGGCGGTGATCGCCTCGGTGGAGCAGCGGTTCGACCCGCAGCTGCCCGGCGACCATGTCCACACAAGGCTGACGCTCACCATGGACCTGGCCTACCGCTACCGGCGCGACACGGTGCGCGTTCAGGGCAATGTCGTGCCCGCGACGCACGGCGAGAGCCGTGACGAGCCGATCGGCAGCGGCGACGCCGGCCGGACCAACCAGACGTTCACGCTCTGGCAGTCACCGCTGACCTGGCTTCCCGCCGACAACCCTCTGGGGGCCACCCCGGCACTGGAGGTGCGCGTGGACGGGCTGTTGTGGCACGAAGTGGACAGCCTGGCCGGACGCGGACCGCGCGAGCGGGTCTATGTCTCGGGCACGGCCGGGGACGGGCGCACGACCGTGACGTTCGGCGACGGGATGCACGGCGCGCGGCTGCCCACGGGGCACGAGAACGTCCGGGCCCAGTACCGCTTCGGCACCGGCCGGGCTGCCAACGTCGGGGCGGACCGGATCACCCAGGCCATCACCCGGCCGCTGGGGGTCACCGCCGTCACCAATCCACAGCCCGCCACGGGCGGCGCCGAGACCGACGGTCCGGGCCTGACCCGCCGGACGATCCCGCTCGCGGTCTCCGCGCTGGACCGACTCGTCTCCCTCACGGACTACGAGGACTTTGCCCGCTCGCGGGCCGGCATCGGCCGGGCCGCGGCGCGCGAGATCTTCGACGGGCGGCGGCGGATCCTGCACGTGACGGTCGCCGGGGTCGACGACATCGCGATCGCGGACGACTCCGAGGTGCTGCGGGCTCTGCGCTCCTCGCTCGCCGAGTACGGCGACTCGCGCCTTCCGGTCCGGGTGGACGTACGCGAACTGGTGCTGCTGCTCCTCGCGGCGAAGGTGAAGGTCGCCCCTGACCACACCTGGAGTGTCGTCGAACCGCGGCTGCGCCAGGCGCTGCTGACCCAATTCGGCAGCGGTCGACGTGAGTTGGGTCGCCCCGCGCGACTGTCCGAGGTGCTGGCGACGGCCCACGCGGTGCCCGGAGTCGACTACGTCGACGTGGATGTCTTCACCGGTGTGCCCGCGTCCGTGACACCCGATGAACTGGCCGGACTCGCGGATTCGCTCGCCCGGCCGCGCACCGCCGTCGGGGCCCGGCTCGCCGCATACGACGAGGACGTGCACCGCGTCACCGCCGACGACGGCGAGACGCTCACCCAGGTCGCCGCCAGGTACGGCATCTCGCTCGCCGAACTGCTGCGACTGAACCCGGACATCACCGATACCCGGCGGCTGGAGAAGGGCCGGGCCGTGTTCGTCTTCCGCGGCATCCGGCCGGCCCAGCTCGCCCTGCTCTCCCCGCATGTCGCGGACACGCTGATTCTGACGGAGGTCACTTCATGACCAGGGAACCGGACGGCCTCGCGGATCTGCTCCCGCAGTGGCACCGCCTGCGGGACGCCGAGGGGGGCGAGCCGCTGCGCGCGCTGCTCGCGGTGATGGCCGAGCAGGTGGACCGGGTGCGGGACGGAGTCGAGCAGGGGTACGAGGACTGGTTCGTCGAGACAGCCGCACCCTGGGTGCTTCCGTACCTGGGCGATCTGGTCGGCTACACACCCCTGCCGGGCTATGAACGCGTACAGGCACAGGGACTTGAGGGCGAGGGCGGGGACGATTCGCGGCTGCGCCTCGCCGAGGCACTGGCGCCGCGACGCGATGTGGCCGCCACGGTCGCCGACCGACGGCGTAAGGGCACCCTCGCGCTGCTCGAGGCGCTGGCGGAGGACGTGGCCGGCTGGCCATCGCGGGCCGTGGAGTTCTCCCGGCTCGTCTCGCACCAGCAGCCCGTGAAGCTGTACGGATCGGGCACGGAGGCCGCCGACAGACGCCGCCTGGAACGCGGCAGGCTCGTGGACGTACGGGAAGGGGCCGTGCTGGACCTGGCGGGCGGGCCGTTCGGCACGGTCGCGCAGTCGGTGAATGTGCGCCGGGCCGGCTCCGCGCGTACCCAGGGCGGTCACTCGCCGGTCGGGGTAGGCCTTTTCGTCTGGCGGCTGAAGCCGTATCACCTGACCGGCTCGCCCGCGTACTGCATCGACCGGGCCCGCAACCTCTACACCTTCTCGATTCTCGGCAATGACGCTCCGCTGGTGACCAAGCCGGTGCCGGAGCCGTCGGCGACCCATATAGCGACGATCGACAACGTTCCCGCGTACATCCGCCGCCGGCAGCTCGCCGACCGGCTCGCCGACTACTACGGGCCGGGCAAGAGCTTCACGATCTGGCGTGACGGCCAGGACGAGCCGGTGCCGCTGTCGGACATCGTGGTGGCGGATCTGACCCACTGGCGCTACCGGCCCAAGCGCGGCCAGGTGGTCGTCGATCCGGCGCTCGGCCGGATCGCCTTCGGTTCGCGGTCCGCGCCGCGGCAGGGCGTCTGGGTCACCCACCACTACGCGTTCGCGGACGACATGGGCGGCGGAGAGTACCCGCGCGATCGGGAGACACCGACGGCCGCCAAGCTCTACCGCGTCGGTCCCGGCCAGAGCTACCAGCGGATCATGGACGCGTACAACGACTGGCAGCGCGACCGGCGTTCCGGGCACTGCGGCCCCGACGGCATCATCGAGATCACGCACAGCGGCGCCCACCAGGAGCAGCTGGACTTCGATCTGGATCCGGACGACCGCCTGGAAGTGCGGGCCGCCGAGGGCACACGGCCGGTGATCCGGCTGCTCGACTGGTACAGCAACCGCCCCGACGCGCTCAACATCCGCGCCCAGGAGGACTGCGAGGGTGAACCTCCGCGGATCGTGCTCGACGGCCTGCTGATCACCGGTCGCGGGCTCAATGTCACCGGTCCGGTCGGCGCGGTCGTGCTGCGGCACTGCACGCTCGTACCGGGCTGGTCGCTGGAGCCGGAGTGCGACCCGCACTCGCCCGAGGAACCGAGCCTGGTCCTGGACCGGACCACCGCGTGCGTGTCCATCGAGCGCAGCATCCTGGGCACCATCGAGGTCATCGGCGACGAGGTGCGCCACGACCCGCTGCCCATCCACATCCGGGACAGCATCCTCGATGCCACCGGACACGACCGGGCGGCGCTCTCGGCGCCGGACTGCCGCCACGCGCATGCCGTTCTGTACGCGCACCGCACCACCGTCATCGGCGAGGTCCACACCCACGCGGTGGAGATCGCCGAGAACAGCATCTTCACCGGGCTGATGCGGGTGGCCCGGCGGGGCATCGGCTGCGTGCGCTTCTCGTACGTGCCGCCCGGGTCCCGTACGCCACGCCGGCACCGCTGCCAACCGGACCTTGCAGGCCACGAGGAGGCTCAGCGGGTACGGCCGCTGTTCACCAGCGAGCGGTACGGCACTCCCGCGTACGGACAGCCTGCCGCGGGCTGCGCCGACGAGATCAGGCGCGGTGCCGAGGACGGCTCCGAGATGGGCGCCTTCCACGACCTCTACCAGCCGCAGCGCGAGGACAGCCTGCGGGCCCGCCTCGCCGAGTACAGCCCGGCCGGTACCGACGCCGGGATCATCCCCGTCACCTGACACGACTTCTCACCGACGTACGAACTTCCGAGGGGGACCCCTTCCCATGCACGCAGACATCTCCCGCATCACCTTCCGGCCGGACCGGCACTACTCGGCGGTGATCGCGCAGCAGGGCCGGGTACAGCTCGACGCGGACGCCAATGAGCAGGCCGCCATGCAGCTGCTGCAGGCTCGTACGACCGCAGCCGATCTGATCGGGCAGCACGGCGGCCCGGGCGGCGCCACCGGCTTCGCGCTGGGTTTCGTGAGTGGCGGCCGGGAGCTGGACGATCTGTCCATCGGCGGCGGCCGCTACTACGTGGACGGCATTCAGGTGGATGCGACGCGTCCGCAGGCCGGAGTCCCGGTCGTCGACGACGGACACGCCACGGAGGACGGCGACAGGGACGCCCCGGGGGACGAGCAGCCTGCGGCGACCTGGACGTACTGGGACCAGCCGGACGGATACCGGGACGCGGAGCGCCCCGGTGACCGGCTGCCCGGCCAATTCCCTTATCTGGCCTACCTCAAGGTGTGGGAGCGCTCGGTCACCGCGGCCGAGGACCCGCTGCTGCGCGAGGTGGCGCTGGGCTCGGCGATGCCCGACACCGCAGCCCGGCTCAAGACCGTCTGGCAGGTGCTGCCGCTGCCCGGCACACAGCTGGACCTGGCGGACGGGGCGAGCAAGGACGAGGTCCGCGCGGCGTTTGCGCAGTGGGCGGCGGCGCAGGCGCCGACCGCGCGGATGGCGGCGCGCAGCGAGCGTCCCGAGCACGCCGACGAGGACCCCTGCCTGGTGCAGCCGGACTCCCGGTACCGGGGCCAGGAGAACCAGATGTACCGCGTGGAGATCCACGAGGGCGGAGCGGCCAAGGACGCGACCTTCAAGTGGTCGCGGGAGAACGGCTCGGTGACCTTCCCGGTCGACGGACTCGATGGTACGTGGGTGGAGCTGGCCTCCCTCGGCAGCGACGACAAGCTCGACCTGAATGTGGGCGACTGGGTGGAGGCCGTGGACACCGCCTACACCAGCCGGGGCGAACCGCTGCCGCTGCTGCGCGTCGAGGAGGTCGACCTGCCGGGGCGGCGGGTGCGGCTCTCCGGCGAGCCGGATCCTTCGGTCGGACGGCGACCCGAACTCCACCCGTTCCTGCGGCGCTGGGACCAGCGGTCCGCTTCACGGCACGGGGCAGGACCGGGCCGTACGAAGCAGGCCGCAGCCAAACTGCGAGGTGGCGCGCTCCGTATCGAGGAAGGCGGCTGGCTGCCGCTGGAGGACGGAGTGCTCGTGTATTTCGAGCCGGGCAGGACGTATCGGGCCGGTGACTTCTGGACCGTTCCGGCCCGTACGGCGACGGGGAATGTCGAATGGCCGACGGACGCGGCCCGCCGGCCGCTGCTGCAGTCACCGATGGGGATCCAGGTCCACTACGCGCCACTGGCCTGGGTACTGGGGGAGGGATCGGTCCCGGATCTGCGGATGACGTTCGGACCGCTGGCTGCCGTCATCCCCGCCGCGAACGAGGAGGAGCTGGCGGCGGAGGCTGCGGCCGAGGCGGAAGCCACGGCCGCGGAGGCTGCTGCCGCGACCGGTCCGGGCGCGCCGACGAAGGCGCCGGACGACGAGGCCCAGCACGAGAACTGACGTACTTTCAGAGAAAAGGAGCACCACGATGGCAACGCCTCTGTCCGCCGACAGACTGCTCAAGGCCCTCCGGGACGAAGGTCTGCACGTTGTCGAGCACCGGAGCTGGCGCACGCACAACCGCAACCACAAGGGTCCGTGGGGGCCCATGCACGGCGTGATGATCCATCACACCGTGACCTCGGGCACGCAGAGCTCCGTGGACATCTGCTACAACGGCCATTCGAGCCTGCCGGGTCCGCTGTGTCACGGCGTGATAGCCAAGGACGGCTCGGTCCACCTGGTCGGCAACGGCCGCGCCAATCACGCCGGACTCGGCGACGACGAAGTCCTGCGAGCGGTGATCAACGAATCGACGCTGCCCACCGACAATGAAGCCAATACCGACGGCAATCGCTCCTTCTACGGTTTCGAGTGCGTCAACCTCGGCGACGGCAAGGACCCGTGGCCGGAGGCTCAGTTGGAGGCCATCGAGAAGGCGGCAGCCGCGATCTGCCGGGCACACGGCTGGTCCCAACGCTCGGTGATCGGCCACAAGGAGTGGCAGCCGGGGAAGATCGACCCGCGCGGGTTCACCATGGACTCGATGCGAAGCCGGATCAGGGCACGTCTCGGGGGCACGCCGGACGGCCCGTCGAAGCCGCCCGCACCGAAGCCACCGGCGAAGCTGGAGCCGTTCCCCGGATCCGCGTTCTTCCGGGCGGGCCGGCACAGCGCCGTCATCACAGCGATGGGAAAGAGACTGGTGGCCGAGGGCTGCGGAAAGTACGAGGTCGGCCCGGGCCCGGACTGGTCGGAGGCGGACCGCAAGTCGTACGCCGCGTGGCAGCGCAAGCTGGGCTTCTCGGGGACCGACGCGGACGGCATTCCGGGCAAGGCGAGCTGGGACAGGCTCAAGGTGCCCAACGTCTGATCCACCGCACCCGACGCCGGCCGGGCGGACCTCTCCTCGACAAGGGCCGCCCGGACGGTGATCTCAGTCCACCGGACCGCCTGCCACATAGATGACCTGGCCGGAGACGAACCCCGCCCCGGGGCTCGCAAGGTAGGACGCCGTATGGGCGATGTCCTCCGGCTGACCCACCCGTCCGACCGGAATGGACTGTGCCGCGTTGCGCTGGAACTCCTCGAAGCCGAGGCCCAGTCGGCGGGCCGAGGTCCTGGTCATGTCGCTCACGACGAAGCCCGGGGCGATGGCGTTGGCCGTGATGCCGTGCCGGCCGAGCTGCAGGGCGAGCGACTTGGTGAAGCCGAGCAGACCCGCCTTCGCGCTGGCGTAGTCGACACGGGCGGCGTCGCCGACCGCGGAGATGCTCGACATGGTGACGATCCGCCCCCAGCCGGCCGCGATCATGTGTGGGGTGACGGCCCGGGTGGCGAAGAACGGGCCGCGCAGATTGATCCCCAGGACCGTGTCCCACTGCTCCGTGGTCATCTCCACGAGGTCGGCACGGGGACCGACACCGGCGTTGTTGACCAGCACCGTCGGCGGACCCAGTTCGGTGGTGACCCGGGCGACGGCGGCGGTCACCGCGGCCTCGTCCGCGACATCGGCGGCGACCGCCACCGCCGACCCGCCGTCGCCCCTGATGGCGTCCACCGTGCCCGCGCAGTCCGCCTCGTCCAGGTCGATCACGCCGACCGCCAGGCCGTCGTGGGCCAGCTGCCTTGCCACTGCGGCACCGATGCCGCGTGCCGCGCCGGTGACAATTGCCGTGCGTCGCGTCTCAGTTGTATAGGTCATGGGCTGAAGTTCACGGCATGGGTGCGCTGTTGCCAACCGAATTGGACCCGGGCTCCACGATCAGCTCCCACAGATACGGCGAACCGCCGACCACCACTTGTGACCGGACAGCTGAAGACGAGCCGGTAACCCCGGCGAGCAGCACCTCTCCGACGAGGACGACGGGGGGACGACGAGGAGTGGGCCGGGGGGATCCGCAACGAGGCCGGGCCCCGGCTAGATCCGCCGCACCCGTGCCGCCAGCCGGCTTCCCAGGCGCCTGCCGAAGGTGCCCGGCCGGCGGCGCCAGGTCCGGAACGCCTCCGCCGTGCGGCTGCTGCCGGTCCGTTCGGCGGCCTTCTCCACCGCCGCGATCTCGCTGCCGGACAGGTCGTGCACCACTGGACGCAGCACCTCCTCCAGCAGCGCGGCCCGGGTCTCGCTCCAGGCCTGGCCCGCGTGCGGGTGGGAGGTCCAGACGGTGAAGCAGTCGGCCACGTAAGCCGGTTCGGCCCGCAGCCGCGCCAGGACGGTGTCGTGGCGGGCGGCCCTGCCGTAGGCCGCGATCAGGTCAGGGTCGTCGCTGTGCACGAATGCGTACAGCTCCGCCTCAGGGCGTTCCGGTGCGAGCAGGATGTGGGCAAGGGTGCCGTAGGCGTGCTCGAGCACAGTGGGTTCCACCGGCTCGGCGCGGGCGCGCAGAGCCTTTGCGCGGTCGGGCCAGCCGGGCGGCGACTCGCCGGACCTGACGTCGCGGGCGAACTCCAGCAGCCGCAGCGCACCGCGGGCCCGCGCGTCGATCTCCTGGGGGAAGCAGCGCAGCAGATCGTGGGCGAGTTCGGCGGCCTCCGCATCGTCGGAGGGCGCGGAGAGTGCCGCGGCGACGAGGTGTGACCACGTACCGGCCGTCCGGTGGGAGTCGGAGCCGGACTCGCCGAGCAGGAGCCGCGCCTCGCCCGCCGTCGGGGTGGCATCGCCCCAGATCAGCCCGACGGCGGTACGCAGTACCAGCGGCTCGGCGAAGGGCGAGAACCCGGCGGCGCGCAGCACCGTGTGCAGCGCCATGATGCGGTCGGAGCCCTGCTCCTTCGCGCGGGGTGCCTCTGCGCACATCCGTAGATGCGGCAGTGCCTGCGCGCCGGTGAAGGGGAGGGCGACGCGGGTGAGGAGTTCTTCGGCGGCTGAGGGGGCGGTCAGGGCGAGCTGGTCGAGTTCGCCGAGGAGCGCCGTGCGGACGTCGAACTGCTCGTCCAGGAGGTCGAGCAGTGCGGGGCCGCTGCCCGGCTCCGGAGCTGCGAGCAGAGTCCGGGCCATGTGCCGGGCGACCGAGGGAAGTTGGTCCGTCAGATCCATGTCGAGGAGCCGGGCGATCCGGAGCAACTGCACCTGGCGCCCGATGGTCTCCCCGACCGTGGATTCCGTCGTTTCCGAGGTGAGCTCGGCGAGCAGGTCCGGACCGAGCTCCTCGGCCAGCTCCTTGACGGCGGCGGGTTCGGCGAACGCCGAGCGGGGCGGGAGCGCGAGCACGGCGTCGCTGCGCCGCACCGCCTCCGTCACCAGCAGTGCCGCGAGCGGTGCCGTTACGCCGGCAGGGACACGTCCTTCGAGCGCCGCCAGCAGCCGGGCCACCGAAGCGGACTCGCCGGCGGTACGGTCGTCGGCCGGTGCCGTGAGCGCGGTGGTCAGCCGGTGCACCTGCTGTTCGTCCAGCGCGTACGGCCTCTCGGCAGCCCAATCGGCGGCTGCGGCACGCCCGTCCGGGCCGAGCGCGATGCCCGCGTGCAGTGCGGTGAAGGCGAGTGGTCCGGCGGCGAAGGGTTCGCCGGGCAGCTCTGCAGCTGCCCGGAACAGTTCCGGTGCGCGGCCGCGCCAGATCCGGGCCACCGTCTCCGCCCAGGCATCGTCCACCGGACCCTCCGGAGCGCGGCCGGCGCACGCGTGCACACGGAAGCCCGGGCCGGTCAGCTCGTGCGCGTCGTCCGGCAGTACGCCGATCACCTGGTGCGGGGAGTGCGCCGGGCGGCGGGTGTACGTGGTGAACGTCAGCCGCTGCGCGTCCTCCGGCGGGAGTACGGCCCCGGCCAGCGCGATCCACCGGGCCACGTCCGCGCTCTGCCGCTCCGCGAGGACGATCTGCGCCGACGACGGTTTCTCGCTCACCCTGCGCAGATCGGCGAAGACCGCCGCCAGCCAGGGGCTGCGGGAGACCGCGAAGTCGTTGAGAGCCTCCTGCCCGAAGGCGGCAGAGGCGGGGAGGGACGATATGCGGTCCGGTGTACCGCCGTCGGGCGTGGTCGATGCCCAGTTCGGCGACCGCCACGCCGTGATCGGGAGCGCGTCGCCCGGAAGGCGCGTGCCGGCCGGAAGATGTACCGCATGCGCGTGGAAGTGACCGGCACCGGAACCCCCTACTGCCACGGTGCGGCTCAGCAGATGGCTGCCGTCGGACAGCGCACTGAAGCTGAACGTCTCCGGAAACGACCGGAGTTCAGCAGCGGTCGGATGGTACGGCGCCCCGGCCGGAGGCTCGTAACCGAGCAGCTGCTCCGCCTCGGTCAGCACCGGCGTGGGTATTCCGCCACCCACCGCCGTGAACCGCGCGCCGACCCCGTCTTCCTCTGCCGAGGCCGAGGTGTAGTGCAACTGCGCGAGGCTCATGCGTCGGCCCTCTTCGTCCTTGCCACGTACGTCCCCGTGCGTCAGCACGCCCCGCCCTCGTCGGCCGTCCGTCATGGACCGGCCGTACGGGCGCGGCGACGACCCCGGCGGGGAACGGTCCGCAATCGCGGGAGCGACGCTATCAAGGTGCGGCGGGGCCGCAGGCACGCTGCCGAAACGTGATCTGGGCAACAATCCCGGGCCGGTCGGTCCAGCGGGACGAGGTACCTGTCGTACGTAACCTCAGGCTTGGGCGGCGTAGGCGACGAAGCCGGTCCAGGAGGCGGGGGAGAGGGTGAGCTGGGGGCCCTCTTCGATCTTGGAATCCCGGACGTGGACGGTGTCGGGGCAGGTGGCGACCTCTACGCAGGAGTCGCCGTCGGAGCCGCTGTAGGTGCTTTTGAACCAGGCCAGTTCGGATGTACTCATTGCGCTCCTCGCATTCGCTCGAGCAGGCTCCTGGAGTCGACGGGGGTGAGTGCCTGCGAGCGCAGTTTCGCATACCGCTGAAGCGTGATGCTGACCTCCTTTGGGTCGGAGATCAGCATTCCACCACGCTGTCCCTCTGCGTAGCCGAACCACTTGTTGTCCTCGGTCTCAAGTACCTGCAGCGGTCCGTCAAATCCTGCGTGGTCCGGCTGCAGCAACGGCATGATCTGCAGTTCGATGTTGAACCGTGTGGCTTGCTTCAGCAGATGGTCGATGAGTTCCCGAGTCACTGCGACACCGCCGGTGCCGCGCTCAATTAGTGCTTGTTCGATGATGAAGCTGAAGGCGATGGGCGGCTTGCGCTGGAACAGTTCTTGTCGCCGCAGCCGAGCTGCTACTTGATGGTCGACCTGCTCCTCATCCTTGACCGGTGGGACGCTCGCGGTCACCGCCCGGGCGTACGACTCCGGCTGCAACAGGCCTGGGATCACTCGGCATTCATAGGTGCCCAGGCTGGTCGCAATCTGTTCCAGCTGCGCCCAATGCCGGAACCAGCTCGCCAGACCCCGCTGCCGCGACAAGTGCTTCGCCGCAGCCTTGATCACGCCGAACGCATCCAGTACCTCCTCCGCCCGGTCCACGAACGCGGGCGGTGGGAACCGGCGCCCCTGTTCGATCGAGGCGACCGTCGGCACCGAGTACCGCACCCTGGGGGCGAACTCCTCCTGCGTGAGCCGCGCCCGCTTACGGAAGACCTTGATCACCTCGCCGAACGCCTTCAGACCGTCCGAAGGCTCCGGCTCCCCGTCCGCACCCGTCGTGCCGCCCGTGCCACCCGCGCCGTCCGTCATGTCCGGCCACCTCCCGTGCCCGCCTGCCCTGCCCCGGTCCGTAACTCACCTATAGTCACTGACTGTTACGCGTACTGTCGACCCGCTGTACTCGTACGGTGACTCAGCGTACGAGTTCGTTAGCTGGTGGAAGGGGTTTGACGTCCGTCACGGTGGGCGCATGGAAGCACCCTCCGCCCCTCAATTGGCCGTCACCGTGCGTGTGTTCGTTCAGCGATTCAGCTCCACGCCGCGCGGCGCCCGGCTCGCCAGAAAGCTTGCCCTGCACCAACTGAACGACTGGGGCGTCCCGTACGGCGGTGACGCGTCCGAGGCCGCCGCGCTGATCGTCGCCGAACTGGCGGCGAACGCGGTGACGCACGGCCGGGTGCCGGGGCGGGACTTCGAGTTGAGGATCGTCCATGCGCCGGGCGACGTGCGCACGCTCGGCGTCCTGCGGATCGAGGTCACGGACACCCGGGGCGAGCGGCGCCCGCCGGGGCCGGGGGAGCTGGTGGCGCCACCGCCCGGTTCCGGCAGCGGGCACGGGTTGATCCTGGTCGAGGCGCTGGCCGACCGGTGGGCGGTGCTGGACCACGTACAGCCGGGCAAGACGGTCCGCGCCGAGCTGGACCTGCTGTACTGATTGCGGTGACCGCTCTCACCGGGGCGCCGCTGTACCTGCTGGTCGACCGGGTGGAACAGAGCGTCACCCTGTTTGCCGGCCCGGACGGCTGGGCTACACACGGGTGGACGGACCGCATCCGTTCGGGACCGTGTTGCACCTTCCGGGGCCGGTCGATCTGGACCGGGATACCGGCGAGTTGTGAGCGTAGAGGTCCAGGGGCGGTGACCCGAGCACGCCATGGGCGTTAGCTTCAGGCCTTGAGCACCGGGCCTGTCGGTACGAGTCCCGATCACCATGTGTCCGGGCAGGGCGAACCGAGTTCTCGGGACCAGGTATCGCGGAGAGGGTCACGGTCACAGCCACTGCATTCGGTCTGTACGTCACCTCACATTGCAGCTGTAAATTGGACTGTGTGATGATCTCCCCCATGACCATGGGTGGGGATGGAATGCCGGGGCAGCAACGACCGCTTCGTCTGGCCGACTTGGCGGCCCCGACACCGGTTTCGTGGGTAGCGGACGAGGCGTCAGGTGTTGACGCTCGCAGAGAGTTCGCGGTGCTGCTGGGCGAGTTCCGGCGTACGTCGGTGTTGGTTCCCCTCGATGCCTCCGGGAGTCTGTGGTCGGCCGACCACAACGGCGTGCGGTGGATCTGCGCGTTCTCCGACGAGCAAGCACTGGCCGGATTTGCCCGCGCACAGGGCGCCGCCGATCGGGAGTGGACGTACCGGACGATTTTGGGCGCGCGACTGCTGGACGTGATGGTGCCGCTGCTGCCGGGGCCGGCCGGGGTGGCACTGGACGCGGGCAGTACGGACGGGATGCTGTTCCCGCCCGTGGCCGGGATTGTGGAGAAGTTCACGACACTCCCCACCGACTGGATGCGGGCCGCGGACGCCTTCGACGACGCGGCCAGGGCCCTGGAGGCGTATGCCACGACTGTGACCTGGGCGCAGGGCAAGGCGCAGGAGGCGATCGCCCTCTACAAGCAGGGCAACGAGACGTCGAAGTCGGCGGCCACCGCGTACAACAAGGAGGTCGACGCCTACAAGGACGCGTACGACAGCAAGGACCCGCTTCCTGAGCCGGGCGCGTTCGTGGACCCGGGCACGGCCCAGCGGGATCGCGCGCAGGAGATCCTGGCGGATGCCCGCAGCCAGCGCGACGAGGCGGCCGGCGCGGCGCAGAGGGCGGTCTCGGCGGCCCTCGCCCATGCACCGGCGGAGCCCTCCGCGACGGACCGGGCGAAGTTCGACCTGGCGGACTACGGCACCGGTCAGGGTGTGGAGCTCATGCACTTCGGCGGCGGCATCGTGAAGGGCACCGTCGGCATCACGAACTTCGTCCGCTCGATTTACCCGCTCGACCCGTACAACGTCTCCCACCCGGCCGAGTACTACAAGAGCGTCAACATGACCCTCGCCGGACTGGCCTCCACCGCAGCCCACCCCGACCGCGCTCTGAAGGGCGCGTGGGAGTCCGCCAAGGGGGATCCCAGCGAGTTCCTCGGCCGGCTGGTACCCGAACTCCTCACCACCAAGGGCGCCGGAGGGTTCAAGTCGTTCCTCCGTGCGGGGCTGAAGGACGGCGTCAAGGAAGGTGCCGAATCCGCTGCCCGAAGAGGTGTTCACGACCCTGCCAAGTCCTCGAAACCCGACAAGGGTGTGGAGACGGACCCGACGGACCCGGTCGACCTCGCCACCGGCACGATGTATCTGCCGCAGACGGACATAGCCCTGCCGGGCGCGCTGCCGCTGGTCTTCCGCAAATGAGCAACACCCCAATCTCCTGTGGAGATTACGAGCGCGCAATTCGGCTTACGAATCCAGGAAAAAAGATTGTCATTTCAGATGGTGGATACTCGGGCCCTCTCTGGTGAAATTAGCTCAGGATTGGAACTGGAATGCCATCACTGGCACGGCGCTCCATGCAGGTTCTCAGCGAGCTCGGTGAGCTCGCCTGGTTCAAACTCACCTCAGAGCGGCACCCGCTCTACGGATACCAACAGCTCCCGTTTCTCGGATGGCGTTTCAGATCTCCACAGGAAGGGGTCGAGGGGGTAATTCAAACCGAAGTGGATGCCACGCGAACGCGAGTTGACTGGGCATTTGTCACATCCGAAAGAAATTGGTATCTAACACCTTCTCGCCTCGTTAGCGAAGTCGAAAGCAGAGGTAATGGAAAATTCCATGAGATCATGTATGAAATCGCCGTGGAAGACCAAGAGTTTTGCGTGAACGCTCTCGCCGATCTCGAAGGCATTGTTCACCGCCTGGAGAGCCGATTTCGTACGATCCCGAAATCTGGTTCCTCTGAATGACATAAAAAAGGATGCAATTCGATGCCCGACAGTCGGGCTCGGGACTGGCGAATCTCCCTTCAATTATGCGGTCCAGCGATTCTCGAAAGAAAGGCCCCTTCGTCGGCTCCATCCCCTCTGATGGCCATCCGTGCCGTGGCAGGCGTCGATGCGCAGCCGAATGTCACGATCCAAGAGTCATGATCTGAAGCCACCGAACAGATCGACCGCCAGATTCCTGGTGCAGAGGAACACTATTGCTATGTCAAGTCCCTGGGTTAGCCTCTTGCGCAACCCCTCTCCACTCTCTTCGCTTTACTCAATAATTCCACCACTTCGCGCCGTCAGGCTGAGATCAATCCACCTCAACTGGCGGGGCCCCGCTTTGACATTGCGAATCGATCTGCCCGCCTTCCCAGAGAAGGCGCCGGCTAATTGGCTGACAAAAGGCCACGACGCAGTGCAACTCCATCTGCAATTTTTGGCCGTCAGTGATATTTCAATAAATGGCTGGATTCCGCCCGTACAAGCAGATATTGCGATCTCCCCCGTGGAAGATCATCGAATCCTTGTAGAAATTGAGGGAACCGAAATAAAATCTTCCTTCATTAGTAGCGACTCCATCATCATCGGACACATCGGCGCGTTCACTACCTCTGCTGATGGATTCGACGGGGGTGATCGTAGCTTTCTCAGGCCGCTCGATTCGCGCCGATTTGATTCGCTCCCTGACGTCTGCGAAGGGACGTACTATGAGCGCATCTAGTTGGTTGGAATTCGTGGATAACCCACAAGTAATCCAGGAATTGTATGACAGTGAACCGGATCTGAGCTCAAGCGATCTGTTCCATGTTCTTGTGGATGAGCGCGGTACCAGCATCACTCTAGGATTCCAAACGGATCAGACCCCTGTGCGCCACGGGCTCGATTGGGATCCCAGCGACGTCAATTCGTTCGAGTTCTACCTGACATTCTTCGACGTTCAGGAATTCACCGTCAAGGGGTGGGGTGCGCCCGCCCAAAAAGAAATTACCTATTCACGCAGCGCCACCGGGAATCTCTCGGTGACGATCGTTTCCGTAGGTACCTTCCTTGAGTTTCAGGCACGGGCCGTTTCTGTCACTAATATGCGGATGGGCTTGGTCTCACGGGGTGAGTAGGCGAATGATTTCTCTACCCCGCCACCGCACGTCGGTGACCACTACGCGGTGTTGATCACGGTGGCATGGACCGCGCGTGGACTGGCTAAGCGCCCTGCAATCATGTGGTCTAGCGATTTGGGAATCCATGCCCTGGGTTGAATCGCTATGAGGGGATCAGTGATGTGCTCGGATGGGATGTCTCGAAGTTTTCATCGGACCAGATATCGCACTTCCTCAAGGAGGCGTGCAGGCGTGGCGGATTCTAATCGGCTGCAGATTTACTCCGAAGAGGAAGTCGATGCTCTGGGTGGAATTTACGTAGCCCGGTGCGTGGGCGGCGTCGTGCGCGTGGGGCAGATCTTTACCGTTGAAGGCATTTCTGAATTCGCAAGCCCGAGTCCTCGGTATACTCTGACGAAAATAGAGCGGTACGGTAGGTTCATCGACTTCTTCGACCCTCCTCACGCCGCAAAAGTCTACCTTTCTGCCGAGTCTGTATCAATGCTTGAAAGAGGATCCATTCTTTCCGCTGTCCCGGAATGAGAGTAGGGGCAAGGGGCCTGCGCTTCACGCCATCTCTCGGTGACGATCGTTTCCGTAGACACCTTCCTTGAGTTTCAGGCACGAGCCGTTTCTGTCACTAATATGCAGGTGGGCTTGGTCTCACGGGGCGAGTGGACGATTGAATTCTCTCCCGCCACCGCATGCGTGGCCGCGACGCGGTGTTGATCACGGTCACACCGGCCGCGCCCTGGGTGACGAGGTGGAAGCGGACACGGTCGTTCAGTTCTATTTGGCGTAGAAAGCGTTTGGCAGATGATGCCAAACGGGGTCCTCGGGCTTTCTGCGGTGATCTGCGGCAGATAATCACATCTCCTTCAAGGGAATTTCGTGCAGAAAGAATTCGTTACTCCGGACCCTCGGGACTTCGTCAACGCCTTGGGGGTGGAGCCTGAGATTACCGGCGACACTCAATGGACCTTGAAGTTGTTCGACGTCACTAGCGAAGACCTGACCTTCTCGTTCGACTCGGTCGGCCAGTCGGTCAGCGTTTCCTGGTGTACCTCAACGGGCAGGGATATATTGAAACTGTTCAGGGAGGGTGCGACGCTTTTGCGTATAGTTGAAGAGGGTGGAGAGACGCAGCTTGTGACTGAATTCGAAACGCAGGACACTGCTGGTGAGCTCAGGGTGTGCATCTTTCCCGAAGTGAGCATTACCGATAATTCACTCTTCTCTTGATCTGCTTGCTGTCCCCTTCCCTCTTTTGCTGGAAATGGCTGGAGTCTCTCGTCGGTGAGTGTGTAATCAAAGACCTGAGTAGCCACCAAAGAAATATTGGGATGAAAAATTCCCGACATTCGGCTTCGGCCGAATACCCTACGGGGAGGCTAAATCATGACCGCCCTGGAATCCGTGAAACCTGTCGCTGGCGGGTAATCGCAAACGATGCGAGAGGGGCTGTGGGCATGAATCCTGGTGGCAGCGACATTCGTGCTGCTTTGAAGAAGCAAGGAATGCTGGTTATTGAGGGGGAAATTCCGGCGACTGCACCTCCCCGCTTGTCTGCCATCCTCGCGGTGACCGGTTTCTACGTCCAAGCGACAGTTTCAATTCCTCAGTCAGTCTCAGCTGTTGAGGGCCAAGTCGATCGACACTGGCACGAACAGGCAAATAGGATCCGTCTGTATGACGATGACGGGAAGCTCCTCCTTCGACTCTCGGATCCAAATAGTGAAGCCCGAGGGTGGATTCAAGTAAAGGATCTCGTCAATGAAAGACTCCCCTCCCGGGTGGAGATGGCCACCGGGTATCGTGAATTCATTGCGGTCTCGTTGGATGGAAAAGAACTCTGCGCAGTATCGATCGAAGACGAAGAGGACTGGATCGTTACACACCATTTTTCGTGACATGCGCGACCGGGCTGAATGATTGTCGTCCGCCGAAAGGATTTCGGCAGCACGCCCCGATCATCGGGGCAAGAAAGGGACTTGCGGCGCTCAACGAGGGGTTAACGGCCGCCACTCCCTCGCGCGGAAGATCTCCCACGGCACGAATGGGCAGTTGTACCAGCGCTACCAGGACGGCGTGGAGAGCCTGCTGACCGAACTACTGAGAGAAGGCCAGCCACCCGCCCGGGAGATCGACGCGCGGTGACGAAGTCGACCACCGATCGAGGTACGGCGGCCCGGAAGCTCCAGCCTTGCGATGGTCAGCCCCTCGTTCTCCGTGGGCGGTGCGGTTGCCGATGTCACACATCGGCCTGAGCCGACCGTCCCCGGAAGAGGCGGTTCGACGTCCGCCCTCCTCCGCATTCGTCAGGCTCAACGTTGCCCGGACAGTGGAGTCGCGGCACAAGCCCGCCCGCGACGTCTCCCACGGCAGGCGCGGGCAGATCATGCAGGCGTACCGCGAGGGCCAGGAGGACCAGCTCGGAGCTCTCGGACCGGTCCTGAACGCCTCGGTGCTGTGGACCACCCGCCACCTGGACGCCGCCGTCGAGCAGCTGCGTGCGCTGCCCGCCGATCAGAGCGAGCACCAGCTCCTGGAAGGAGGATGTCGCCCGGCTCTCCCCGCTGCGCCACGCCAACCTGAACGTGCTCGGCCGCCACACCTTCCGTGACTCCGTCCCCGTCGGCGGGCAGCTGCGGCCCCTGCGCGACCGGGACACGGCCGGTCTGAACGAGGACGACGACGGGGAGCGCCTGGCACCAGAAGCCGGCCAGGGGCGCTGATCAGCGTCCGGGCCGCCCGCTCCGTGAGCCGTGGCGGCGGCAGGAAGTCACGACGGAAGAAGACGCCACCTCGGGGGCGGGGGCGGGTCATGCGGTGGGGTGCAGGGAATCGAGCCAGCCGATCAGGAGGCGGTTGACCTCGTCGGGGCGTTCCTGCTGGAGCCAGTGGCCGCAGCCGTCGAGGATGTGCGAGTCGGACAGGCCGGGGAGTGTTGCCGGGTAGGCGTTGATCGCGTCGGCCATCCAGGTCGTGGAGGCGTCCAGGCCGCCGCCGATGAACAGGGAGGGCTGCTTGACGGGGGCGCCGCTGTACGGGGCGAGGTCTTCCCAGTCGCGGTCCATGTTGCGGTAGCGGTTGAGTGCCCCGGTCATGCCGGTGCGCTCGAATTCCCCGGCGTACACGTCGAGGTCGCCCTCGGTCAGCCAGGAGGGCAGTCGGCCGCCGGGGAAGCGGTCGCGCAGCTGTCCGCCGGTGCGGTTCACGAAGTGCGGGTCGGACTCGGCCTGCGTCGGCATGGTGTCGGCGGACAGGGCCGCGTAGAAGCCCGCGAGCCAACCCCGGACGTCGGGCTCGATCTCGGCCTCGGCACGGCCGGGCTCCTGGAAGTACGAGACGTAGAACTCCTGGGCGCCGCCCATCTGCGCGAAGACGTCGGTGGGGCGGGGCCCGCCGGGCGGGGCGTAGGGGACGCTCAGCAGCCCGACGGCACGGAAGACCTCGGAGTGGAGCAGGGCTGAGGTCGCCGCGATGTTCGAGCCCCAGTCGTGCCCGATGATCACCGCTGTCTCCTCACCCAGGGCGCGCACGAGCGCGACGTTGTCCTCGACCAGGGCGAGCATCCGGTACGCGTCCGTCGCGGCCGGCTTGGAGGAGCGGCCGTAGCCGCGCACGTCGAGAGCGACGGCCCGGTACCCCGCCGCAGCGAGTACCGGGAGCTGCCGGCGCCAGGAGTACCAGGACTCGGGGAAGCCGTGGACGAGCACGACCAGCGGCCCGGTGCCCTGCTCGACCAGGTGCAGCCGCCCGGCGGGTGCCTCGATGGTGCGGTGGCGCAGGTCGGCGGACGGCGTGGGCTGGTGCATCGCTTCTCCTCGGTTCACGGGCGGCCGCGGTTACGCACCGATCATGCGGTGCGGCGGCCGAGAGACGCGACTCTCCTTGCCATTCGGGCAAACTTGCAGGACAGGGCGGTGGACGCGGCCCGGCTGGAAGGAGCGGGGCGACGATGACGGACGACGGCACAGCCGACACGCTGGCGACGGTGGGCCCCCGGCTGCGGGCCGTGCGCGAGCGGCACGGTGCCACGCTCACCGGCGTCAGCCGTGCGACCGGCATCTCCCTGAGCACGCTGTCGCGGATCGAGACCGGCCGGCGCAAGCCGACCTTGGAGGCGCTGCTGCATCTGGCGAAGGCGTACGGCGTCTCGCTGGACGAACTGGCCGGCACCGCACCCGCCACGTCGGCCGTAGCGCGTACCTCCGCGGCGCGGCGGCCGGGGGAGGACAAGACGGTCTTGCCGCTGACCCGGTACGTCGGCGGGCTGCACGCCCACAAGCACGTCCTGCCCGCCACCGGCGAGCAGCCCCTGCGGCCGCGGCAGGTGTCCCACGAAGGGTACGAATGGCTGTGCGTGCTGTACGGACGGCTATGGCTGGCCCTCGGCGAACGCGACCTCGTCCTCACCGCCGGGGAAGTCGTCGAATTCGACACCCGCACCCCTCACGGAGTCGCGAACGCCGGACCTGACGGACCGGTCGAATACCTGGTCATGTTCGGGCCCCAGGGTGAACGCCTGCGACCGCACACCGACGTCGACGCCATCGCACCAGGCCGACCGGAACCGGGTGCGAGTAGGTGAGGCAGAGGATCGGACCGGATTTCGGCGGTAGCGGTCAGCTTGAAGTGAGCTGCTCCGGGCACGGCCGGAGGCGCGGAGTTCCTGCAGGTCGGGGATGTGGTTGTAGTGGGTGCCGGGACTGAGCCGAGGAGCCTGGCGAGGTGATCGCGTTCTCGGGGTCGGGGAGCATGTCCCGGGCGGCCCGGATGCTCTCGGGGGTGGCGACGGGTGGGCCGGCCGGCGACCCGGCCACGGACACGGGCGGTGTCCAGTCCCTCGCGGGTGCCGGAAACGATCAGCCCGCGGATGAACTCGGCGAGCGTGGCGAAGACGTGGAAGACGAGCCGGCCGCCAGGGGTGGTGTCCAGGCTCTCGTGCAGCGGGCAGAAGCCGATACCGCGGACGCGCAGCTCGCCGACCATGTTCAGCGACCGTGAACCGTCACTCGGCGTGCCGCCCATGGAAGTTGAGCCAGAACCTGAAGGCAGGGAGCGGGTGTCGGTGAGTGCCGGCATCGGTTCTCGATCGAGACGCCGGGAGATGCCGGTGAGAACCGGGAGCACGGTGTCGGCGTGTTGGTGGTCAGCGGCATGGTCCGGGCCGTGGATCTGGGAGCGGAGTTGGAGCTGTGACGGAAGTAGCGAAGGATCTACAGGATGCCGAGCCGGAACTCGACGGTCCGGGCCTGTGGCGTCAGCGAGATTTCATGCTGCTGTGGAGCGGCCAGACGGTCAGCGAGATGGGCTCGGCGGTCACCCAGATCGCGCTGCCGCTGCTCGCGGTCGTCGCGCTCAAGGCGAGCACGCTCGAGGTCGGGCTCCTGACCGCCGCCACCACGGCGGCGTTCGCGCTGATCGCGCTGCCCGCGGGTGCGCTGGTGGACCGTGGCGCCAAGCGTTCCATCATGATCGTCTGCAATGTTCTCCGCCTGGTGATCGTAGGCTCGGTCCCGGTGGCGGCGGCGTTCGGCGTCCTGACGATGGCTCAGCTGTACGTGGTCGCGGTGGCCGCGGGTGTGTGCACGGTGTTCTTCGACGTCTCTTACCAGAGTTATGTGCCGTCGCTGATCCGCACCGAGGAGCTGATGGCCGCCAACGGCAAGCTCGGGACGACCCAGGCGTTCGCGCAGTTCGGAGGACCGAGCCTGGGCGGTGGACTGGTCGGGGTGTTCGGCGCGGCGGGGGCGATGACGGCCGACGCGGTCTCCTACGCGATCTCGGTGCTGTCGATCCTCGGGATCAGGAAGCGGGAGGAGCCGCCACCGGCGCGGACGGCGGACGAGCCGCTGCGGCGCCGGATCGCCGAGGGGCTGAGGTTCGTCGTCGGGCACCGGATCCTGCGGAGGGTCGTGGCGTGCACGGGCACGGCGAATCTGTTCTCCGGGATGAGCTCGGCGCTGGCGATGGTCTTCCTCGTACGGGCGCTGCACGTGCGCCCCGCGCTGACCGGGCTGATCGTGGCGGGCGCGGCCATCGGCGGGATGGCCGGGGGCGCGTTCGCCGGCCGGCTCGCCAAGAAGATCGGCTCGGCGCGGATCATCTGGGTGTCGATACTGGTCCTCAGCGCGCCGCAGGTCATCGCGGCGGCCGCTTGGCGAGGCCGGGGAGTGCTGCTGTTCCCGCTGGGCTGGGGCATCGCGTACTTCGCCGCGATGGTCTACAACGTCGCACAGCTCAGCTACCGGCAGTCGGTGACACCGCCGGAGCTGATGGGCCGGATGAACGCGGCCGTCCGCTGGATCGTGTGGGGCACGTTGCCGCTCGGCGGCATCCTCGGCGGAGTACTCGGCACGCTGATCGGCATACGGCCCACACTCTGGCTGGCGTTCATCGGCTCCTGGGCGGCCGGCTGGTTCGTGTTCTTCTCCCCACTCCGCCACATGCGCGATGTTCCCCAACCCGCGCCTGCCCCCGCTGTCACGAGTTGACGGTGAGCGCGGGGTCGTCGCCGAGGCCTACGAAAACGGCATGGCCGAGGAGCCGGATCGCCCTGCTCGCCGGCTCCTCGGCCGGCGACCGAAGTCTCATCCGCGCTCGCGGAGGTACGCCTCCAGCTCTGCGGCCCCGGTCAGCATCGCCCGCCCGCGGGCGGACAGCCGGCCGTGCCAGTCGCGCAGTGCGGCCTCCAGCGGCTCCAGCCCGCCGGCCGCCCGTACCTGGGCGATCAGCGGGGCGATCTGCTCCAGCAGGTAGCCGCCCCGCCTGAGTTGGTGGGCCAGCCGGGCGTCCCGTACGTCGGCCTCGTCGTAGACGCGGTACCCGGTCCGCGGGTCGCGGTGCGGGCGCATCAGCCCGGCGCGCTCCCATTTGCGCAGTGTCGCGGGCCGGATTCCGAGCTTGTCCGCCAGCGGCCCGATGAACGTGCCGCCGGGCCCGGACACCGCGGCCGGCTCGGACCCCACACCGGGCTCGGGCGCCGTGGTGGGCTCCAGGTCGCGGAGGGCGCTCTCCACGGCCTGGAGGGTCTGCCGGTCGTCGAGGAGCTGGGCGTGGCTCTCGTCGATGAGGCGGAACGCCCCATCCACCGCGCCCTGGTTCACGGCCCGCATGATCGACGTCGCTGTCCGGTGGCCGTGGCCGGGCACCAGGGCAAGAAACACGCGCAGGGCTCTCGCGTGCAGCGAGGTATAGGTGCGGTAGCCGTGGGGTGTGCGACCGGCGGCCGGAAGGATGCCGGCCCCTTCGTAGTTCCTGATCGCCTGCGTGGACAGACCGTGCCCGCGCGCCAGATCAACCGGCCTGAGCCGACCACTGCTTTGAAGGTTTCTCCCCATGAAGCCGACGATATCGCGGAGAAGTTTCAACCGGAGGTTCAACGATACCGTTGAAGCCATGGCTACCGACATCAAGGACACCGCCCATGCCGTCGAGGCTGCCGCTGTCATGAGGCTGCTCCCGGCCCGGCCACTGCTGCTCGCCCTGGGCGAGCCCACCCACGGCGAGGACGCACTGCTCGACCTGCGCAACGAGCTCTTCCGTCAGCTCGTGGAGCAGGAGGACTACCGGACGATCGCGATCGAGAGCGATTGCATGATGGGCCTGGTCGTGGACGACTACGTCACCTCGGGCACGGGCACTCTCGACGAGGTCATGGAATGGGGAATCAGCCACGGCTGGGGCATCTCCGCGGCCAACCGCGAGCTCGTGCGCTGGATGCGCGCCTACAACGTCCGCGCCGACAACGACGGCCGGCCCGTGTCCGAGCGGCTCCGCTTCGCCGGTTTCGACGGCCCGCTGGAGATCACCCACGCCGCGAGCCCCCGTCAGGCCTTCACCGCACTCCACGACTACCTCGCGGCCCGGGTGGACGCGGACCTGCTCCCATGCACCGCGGGCACACTCGACCGCCTGCTCGGCACCGAAGAGCGGTGGACCGATCCTGCCGCGATGATGGACCCGTCCCGGTCCACGGGGCAGTCGGCCGAGGCCGGCCGACTGCGGCTGCTCGCCGACGATCTGGTGGCACTGCTCGACGCGCAGACGCCGCACCTGATCACGGTGACCTCGCGGGACGACCGGGACCGGGCGCGACTGTACGGGCGCACCGCCCTCGGTCTGCTGCGCTACCACCACTGGATGGCCGACACCTCACCGGCCCGCATGACCCGGCTGGTGGGCGTGCGGGACCAGATGATGGCCCACAACCTCCTCGCCGTCGCCGCTCGGGGCCCGGCACTCGTCCACGCCCACAACTCCCATCTCCAGCGGGAGAAGAGCACGATGCGGATGGGCGGGATGCCGCTGGAGTGGTGGAGCGCCGGTGCGCTGGTGAGCGCCCAACTCGGCGAGGAGTACGCCTTCGTGGCCACGGCCCTCGGCACGATCCGGCACCAGGGAGTGGACACGCCGCCGCCGGACACCGTCGAAGGACTCCTGTACGCGCTCCCGGAGGACCGCTGCGTCATCGACGCCCCGCGGCTGGCCACCGCCCTCGGCGACACGCGGCCCGCGCCCCGCGTGTCCCCCTGGTTCGGCTACGCCCCGTTCGACCCGGCCCACCTGCCGGACAGCGACGGCATCGTGTTCGTCAAGGACGTCCCGCAGAGCTAAGGGCTGTCACTAATCCCTGGCGGGCGCACGACGACAGCTACGGCACCTCGCTGCGTTGTCGGAACGCCCGAATACGCCCAGTAGGAGGACGCCCCTCCGCCTTGCGATGCACCGCATCCGACGCCGCGCGCTGATCCACCAGGGATCACGGGACAGCCCTTAGCTTGCGCCGTAACCTCTAGCTCCGTCCCATGCGCTGGAAGGGCATCGAATCCAGTGGTACGAGTGCCGTCGTCGCAACCCTTTGAGTCCAGTCGGCCGGTCCTGCCCATCGCCCACGGGAGCCGGCCCCAGGGCGGGGCGGCGCTGCGCAGGTCCGTGGGTGGAGCGCGTCTTGACCTGTCGGGTACCGAGGCGCTCCTGGCCCGCAGCGGCCGGACACGCTCCGGTCAGCGGGTGGCGAGCAGCTCGAGTGTGTCGATCACACGGTTCGAGAAGCCCCACTCGTTGTCGTACCAGGCGACCACCTTCACGTGCCGGCCGTCGACCCGGGTGAGGGCCGAGTCGAAGATCGACGAGGCCGGATTGCCCGTAATGTCGGAGGATACGAGCGGGAAGTCCGAGTACTCGAGGATGCCGGCGAGCGGCCCGTCCGCCGCGGCGCGGTACGCCGCCAGCACGTCTTCGCGCGTCACGTCACGGGCGACGGTCGTGTTGAGCTCGACGATCGAGCCCACCGGAACCGGCACACGGATCGAGTCGCCCGACAGCTTGCCTTCCAGGTTCGGCAGGACCAGACCGATCGCCTTGGCGGCGCCCGTCGTGGTCGGAACGATGTTGACCGCTGCAGCCCGGGCGCGACGGGCGTCACGGTGCGGACCGTCCTGAAGATTCTGCTCCTGCGTGTAGGCGTGCACGGTGGTCATGAAGCCGTGCTCGATCCCGGCGAGCTCGTCGAGTACCGCGGCCAGCGGTGCAAGCGCATTGGTCGTGCACGAAGCGTTGGAGACGATCGTGTGCACGGCCGGGTCGTACACGTCGGTGTTGACCCCGAATGCGAGCGTGACATCGGCACCGTCCGACGGAGCACTGACCAGCACCTTCTTCGCGCCCGCATCGAGGTGGGCGCGTGCGGCCTTGGCGGACGTGAAGCGGCCGGTCGCTTCGAGGACGACGTCGACACCGAGTTCGGCCCACGGCAGCTGCGCCGGTTCACGCTCGGCGAGCACCTTGATGCGACGGCCGTCGACAACGAGGGCGTCCCCGTCGGCGGTCACCGGGCGACCGAGCCGGCCGGCCGTCGTGTCGTAGGCGAGCAGCCGTGCGAGGGTGGCGGGCTCCGTGAGGTCGTTGACGGCGACGACCTCGAGGGTGCTGTCACGTTCGAGCAGCGCGCGCAGCACGTTGCGTCCGATGCGGCCGAATCCGTTGATGGCGATGCGAGTCATAAGTGATGTCCCTTCGGTTCGCCACCAGGCTCGCTCGCGACACCCGCCGGTGACAGTGGCGGGATCGCCACGGTTCAAAAGGATCGCGCCAGGCGGCGGGGCTACTCGCCCTGGGCGAAGGTGCGCCGGTACTCGCTCGGCGTGGTGCCGAGGATGCGATGGAAGTGCAGCCGCAGATTCGCACCGGTGCCGAGACCGACGTCGGCGGCGATCTGCTCGACGCTGCGCTGCGAACGCTCGAGCAGCTCGCGGGCCATGTCGATGCGGGCTCGCATGACCCACTGCATCGGTGTGTACCCGGTCTCCTCCACGAAGCGCCGTGAGAACGTGCGCGGCGAGACCGCTGCCTGCCGCGCCAGTACATCGAGGGTGAGGGGCTCATCGAGCCGGTGCAGCGCCCACTCGCGGGTGTCGGCGAACCGCTCACCGAGCGGCTCGGGCACACTGCGCGGCACATACTGCGCCTGACCGCCGCTGCGGTAGGGGGCTGCGACCAGTCGCCGCGCCGCGTGGTTCGATGCGGCCACCCCGAGGTCGCCGCGCAGAATGTGCAGGCACAGGTCGATGCCCGAGGCGGCGCCGGCCGACGTCAGCACTCCGCCCTCGTCGACGAACAGAACGTTCTCGTCGACCTGAACGAGCGGATGCTTCGCCGCCAGGGCCCGTGTGTAGTGCCAGTGCGTCGTGGCACGCCTGCCGTCGAGCAGGCCCGTCGCGGCGAGCGCGAAGGCGCCCGTCGAGATGGCGGCGAGCCGCGCGCCCCGGTCGTGGGCAGCGATCAGCGCGTCGACGACGGACTGCGGCGGATCGTCACGGTCCGGGAACCGATAGCCGGGGATGAAGACGATGTCGGCCCACGCAAGTGCGTCGAGGCCATGGGCGACGTGGTACGAAAGGCCGTCGCCACCGGTCACGAGACCAGGTGCCGCGCCGCACAACCGCACCTCGTACGGCATGCTCGCGCGCGTCGTGAACACCTGCGCGGGGATTCCGACATCGAGCGGCTTCGCACCCTCGAGCACAAGAACGGCGACGCGACGCAGGCGGGGGGCTGACACGGAGACAGGGTACGCAGGGGCGCGGGCCCGGTCAGGGTCGGGGACAGGGCGTCGGCGGCTTCGTTTCACCTGGTACGCGTCCACCGGATGGGCCAAGCCGTACCCGGGTGACGACCGGGTCCTCTCACCCGATGAGGTGCCGGGTCGCGACAACCCGCCGAAGGTGATCGGCGACTGATCGCCCGCTCGGTTCCAGGGGGCCGGTCGCCGGTTCCGGAGGGCGGCCGGCAACTCCGTCCGGTGCGGCATGAAGCGGAGCTGCGGCTGCGCTTAAGAAAACCTCGATGGACCTGGGGCGCGGGGTACGGCAGATTTCTCCGTGACGGCAGAGGATGGTGCGCGGCAGCCGATCACCGCGCGCGCTGCCCATGCCGTCCCCCCTTCTTCCCCGGGCCGCAGGCTGCCTCAGGCATGCCCCCGGCCCGGGGCAATCACCACGTACCACGTACAGGGAGCCGCAGCCGTGAAGGCACTCGTGAAGCACAAGGCCGAGCCCGGGCTCTGGCTGATGGACGTTCCCGAGCCGGAGATCGGCTCCTCGGACGTGCTGATCAAGGTGCTCCGTACCGGTATCTGCGGGACCGACCTGCACATCCGCAACTATGACGGCTGGGCCCAGCAGGCCGTGAAGACGCCGCTCGTCCTCGGCCACGAGTTCGTCGGCGAGGTCGCCGCGATCGGCGCCGACGTCGTCGACATCACCGTCGGCGACCTGGTCAGCGGCGAAGGCCACCTGGTCTGCGGAAAGTGCCGCAACTGTCTGGCCGGACGCCGCCACCTGTGCCGCTCCACCCTGGGACTCGGCGTCGGCCGCGACGGGGCATTCGCCGAGTACGTTGCGCTGCCCGCCTCCAACGTGTGGGTTCACCGGGTCCCCGTCGACCTCGACATCGCCGCGATCTTCGACCCGTTCGGCAACGCCGTGCACACCGCGCTGTCGTTCCCGCTGGTCGGCGAGGACGTCCTGATCACCGGCGCCGGACCGATCGGCATCATGGCCGCGGCCGTCGCCAAGCACGCGGGCGCCCGCAACGTCGTGATCACCGACGTCAGCGAGGCCCGGCTCGACCTGGCCCGGAAGGTCGGCGTCAGCCTCGCCCTCAACGTCGGCGAGCAGACCATCGCCGACGGTCAGCAGAAGCTCGGCCTGCGCGAGGGCTTCGACATCGGCCTGGAGATGTCCGGCCGCCCCGAGGCCATGCGCGACATGATCGCCAACATGACGCACGGCGGACGGATCGCCATGCTCGGACTGCCGTCCGAGGAGTTCGCCGTCGACTGGTCGCGCATCGTCACCTCGATGATCACGATCAAGGGGATCTACGGGCGCGAGATGTACGAGACCTGGTACGCCATGTCCGTACTGCTGGAGGGCGGCCTCGACCTCCACCCGGTGATCACCGGACGGTACGGCTACCGCGACTTCGAGGCGGCCTTCGACGACGCGGCGAGCGGACGCGGCGGCAAGGTCATCCTCGACTGGACCTCCTGACCACCCGTATCCAGCTATCGAGCCGGGAGACACCCCTCATGTTCGACTCCGTACGCGATGACATGCGCACCACCCTCGACGAGATCAAGGCCGCCGGACTCCACAAGCCCGAGCGCGTGATCGGCACCCCGCAGTCCGCGACCGTCGCCGTCACCGCGGGTGGCCGCCCCGGTGAGGTGCTCAACTTCTGCGCCAACAACTACCTGGGCCTCGCCGACCACCCCGACGTGATCGCCGCCGCCCACGAGGCGCTGGACCGCTGGGGCTACGGGATGGCCTCGGTCCGCTTCATCTGCGGCACCCAGGAGGTCCACAAGGAGCTGGAGCAGCGGCTCTCGTCGTTCCTCGGCCAGGAGGGCACGATCCTCTACTCCTCCTGCTTCGATGCCAACGGCGGCGTCTTCGAGACCGTCCTCGGCCCGGAGGACGCGGTCATCTCCGACGCCCTCAACCACGCCTCCATCATCGACGGCATCCGCCTCTCCAAGGCCAAGCGGTTCCGCTACGCGAACCGCGACATGGACGACCTGGAGAAGCAGCTCAAGGAGGCGTCCGGCGCCCGTCGCCGGCTCATCGTCACCGACGGCGTGTTCTCCATGGACGGCTACGTCGCCCCGCTGCGCGAGATCTGCGACCTGGCCGACCGGTACGACGCCATGGTCATGGTCGACGACTCGCACGCCGTCGGCTTCGTCGGCCCCGGCGGCCGCGGCACCCCCGAGCTGCACGACGTCATGGACCGTGTCGACATCATCACCGGGACCCTCGGCAAGGCGCTCGGCGGTGCGTCCGGCGGTTACGTCGCGGCCCGTGCCGAGATCGTCGCGCTGCTGCGCCAGCGGTCCCGCCCGTACCTCTTCTCCAACTCCCTCGCCCCGGTCATCGCGGCGGCCTCGCTGAAGGTCATCGACCTGCTGGAGTCCGCCGGTGACCTGCGCGAGCGGCTCAACGCCAACACCGCGCTCTTCCGTACCAGGATGACCGAGGAAGGCTTCGACATCCTGCCCGGCGACCACGCCATCGCCCCCGTCATGATCGGGGACGCGGCGAAGGCAGGCCGGATGGCGGAGCTGCTCCTGGAGCGCGGTGTGTACGTGATCGGGTTCTCGTACCCGGTGGTCCCGCAGGGCGCGGCACGCATCCGTGTGCAACTGTCCGCCGCGCACTCCACGGACGATGTGAACCGTGCAGTGGACGCGTTCGTCGACGCGCGGGCCGCGCTGACCGAGTAGGACCCCGCCGGAGGCCCGGGACCGGACGGTCCCGGGCCTCCGGCGATCCCGGCCTCCCCGCCCGGTCCCAGGACCCGGACATCCCGCGGGACCTGGGACAATGGATCGCATGATCGATGCACGGCGGCTGCGTATTCTCCGTGCGGTGGCCGACCACCGCACCGTGACCGCGGCAGCCGCCGCGCTGTATCTGACCCCTTCGGCCGTCTCCCAGCAGCTCGCCGCGCTGGAACAGGAGACCGGCCACCGGCTGGTCGACCGCAGCGCCCGGGGCGTCCGGCTCACCGCCGCCGGCGAGATCCTGCTGACCCACACCAACGCCGTCCTCGCCCAACTGGAACGGGCGGAGGCCGAGCTCGCCGCGTACAGCGCGGGGG
Organism: Streptomyces sp. NPDC051664; assembly: GCF_044453545.1. NCBI lineage: Bacteria > Bacillati > Actinomycetota > Actinomycetes > Kitasatosporales > Streptomycetaceae > Streptomyces > Streptomyces sp. NPDC051664. The sequence continues at coordinate 110,588 of NZ_JBITCU010000002.1, forward strand.
ACGCCGGCACGGTCACGGTCGCCGCGTTCGCCACCGGCATCGGTCTGGTGCTCGCCCCCGCGATCGCCGAGCTGACGCTCACCGCCCCCGGCATCCGGGTCCGGGTCCAGGACGCCGAGGGCGACGCGAGCGTGCCGATGGTGCTCGACCGGCAGGTGGATGTGGCGGTCGCCGTCGAATACCGGGGCGCGCCCGACGAGGACGACCGGCGGCTGACCCGGGTACCGCTCTACTCGGAGCCGTTCGACGCGGTGCTGCCGGTCGGCCACCGGCTGGCCGACCAGGACCAGGTGACGATCGCGGATCTGGAGAAGGACCCGTGGATCGGTCAGTATCCCGGCAACCCGTGCCATGACGTGGTGGTCCTGGCCTGCGAGTTCGCCGGCTTCCAGCCGAGACTCGAGCACTCCTCGGACGACTTCCGGGCGGTGGTGGCGCTGGCCGGGGCAGGGGCCGGCGTGGCACTGGTGCCGAGGTGGGCGCTGCGCGGCATGGACCTTGCGGGCGTGGTGGTCCGGCCGGTGGAGGGCAGCGCACCGACCCGACGGGTGTTCGCAGCGGTACGGCACGGTGCGGAGGGCCACCCACTGATCAGACCGGTGCTCGATGCTTTGCGGGGCGCGGCGGTGCGGTTGCCGGCGGGCTGACTCGGCGTGTGCTGTCCTCGATCGCCGGATGGGCTTGCACCGCTTCGTACGCGTAGTCGGCCACCGGCGTGCCGGCCCGCCACTTCGCGCGCTTCATCAAAGTCTTCGCCTCGCCACGTAGGACTCGGCCCAGGGTCTTTGAAGCCCTCAGGGGGTCAGGGCGCCGGCAGCGGAAGCAGCATGCATGTACTGGTGGCGTGAGCGAGCAGGCGGTCCTTCTCGTCGAGCAGTCGGGCCTCGGCGAGGGCGGTGCGGCGGCCGCCGCTGATGACCGTGCCGACGGCGCGGATCCTGCCGGTGTCGACGGTGACGGGGCGCAGGAACTTCACGGTCAGGTCGAGTGAGGTGTACCCCATGCCCGGCGGCAGGGTGGACTGCACTGCGCAGCCGGCGGCCGAGTCCAGCAGTGTGGCGTAGACCCCGCCGTGCACGCTGCCGATGGGGTTGTAGTGCTCCTCGCCCGGGACCAGCGAGAACACCACACGCCCGTGCTCGGCTTCGTCAAGAGTGATGTCCAGGGTGGCGGCGATCGGAGGGCCGGGCAGCCGTCCGGTGGCGATCTCGCGCAGGAACTCCAGACCCGTGGTCTGTCCGACGGCGGCCGCCGAGACCGCCGGGTCATCCCATTCGTATGTACGTGACCGTCCCATGCGGCTGATGCTCCTCATCTGGCTTTGTCCGATGAAGCTAGCTGTCGCTGCAGCTCACTGTCAATATCGAAGTCAGGCGGGCTACAATGACGGGATGAAGTGGCTGGAGATGAGCACGGAGAACTGCACGGTCCAGCGCACCCTCGACGTGGTCGGCGAGAAGTGGACGCTGCTGATCCTGCGTGACGCCTTCAACGGGGTGCGCCGCTTCGACGACTTCCGCCGGCATGTGGGGCTCTCGGAGGCGGTCCTGGCCGGCCGGCTCCGCAAGCTGGTCGCGGCCGGGGTCCTGCGGACCGTCCCGTATCAGGAGCAGGGCAGCCGGACCCGGCACGAATATCGCCTGACCCGCAAGGGCCGGGATCTGTGGCCCGTTCTCGTGGCGCTCAGGCAGTGGGGTGAGACCTACGTCGCCGATGCCGAGGGGCCGGTCCTGGACATCCGGCACAGTGATTGCGGCGCCCCGGTGCAGGTCGTGGTCGAGTGCTCCGGTGAGCATGCCGCGCTCACCCCGGCCGAGGTCACGGTCCTGCCCGGACCTGCGGCCAGGCCCCACGGCTGAGTGGCTGCAGGCGAGTTGATCCCTTCGTGGCGGTAGTCGGCACCTGCATTCCGATCCCCGGCCGCAACGACGGATTGATCCCGACTCGCCGGTGTCCGCGGCGGCGGCAGCATCTCGGGCCGGCTCACGCGGGCTGCAGCAGGTCCCAGCGGTTGCCGTACAGGTCCTCGAAGACCGCGACCGAGCCGTACGGTTCGTGGCGCGGTTCCTCCAGGAAGCGCACTCCCGCTGCCTGCATCCGCGCATGGTCGGCCGCGAAGTCCTCGGTGTGCAGGAAGAAGCCGACCCGGCCGCCGGTCTGTGCGCCGACGCGGCTCCGCTGGTCGTCGTCCTTCGCGCGGGCCAGCAGGAGCCCTGTTCCCTCTGCCGCGCCGCGCGGCCGGACGACGACCCAGCGGGAGCCGTCCTCGCGGTCGGTGTCCTCCAGGAGCTCGAAGCCGAGCGCGTCCGTGTAGAAGGAGATGGCCTCGTCGTAGTCGCGGACGACCAGGGTGACCAGGGCGATGTGTGACATGGCGGTTCCTCGAGGGTACGGAGTCTGGTTATACGTAACACTACCGAGGATGCCGCTCGTGCCGGAACAATGCGCCGCATGCAGACGAGTGACGTCGGTGAACTGCCGGCCCGCGCCCGCCGGCTCGCCGTCCCCGGCCGCCGCCGCATCCTCGGCATCGCGGGGCCGCCCGGCGCCGGGAAGTCGACGCTCGCCGAGCGGCTGGTCGACGGGCTCGGCGGGCTCGCCGTCCTCGTCCCGATGGACGGCTTCCATCTCGCGCAGGCCGAACTGGAGCGCCTCGGCCGCGCCGGCCGCAAGGGCGCCCCGGACACCTTCGACGCCGCCGGATACGCCGCCCTGCTCCGACGCCTGCGCACGCCCGGGGATCAGGGGCCCGTCTACGCCCCCGCCTTCGACCGCGCCCTGGAGGAGCCGATCGCCGGGGCCATTCCCGTACTCCCGGACATCCCGCTCGTCGTCACCGAAGGCAACTACCTCCTCCATGACGACGGGCCGTGGGCTCCGGTGCGGCGGCTGCTCGACGAGGTCTGGTTCCTGGATCTCGACCCGGACCTCCGGGTCCGCAGGCTCGTCGACCGCCATGTGCGGTTCGGCAAGCCCCGGTCGTACGCCGAGCGCTGGGTCGCCGAGTCGGACGAGTCCAATGCCCGGCTCGTCGACCGTGGCCGGGACCGCGCCGACCTCGTCGTACGACTGCGACCCGCCGTCTGACCCGCACTCGCGCCTGTCCCCGCCGCCGGGCAGGATGCTGTGTGCCGTATCGCTTCGCCAGGAGGTTCCGCATGTCCAGCCCGAACCAGCCCGTGCCGTTCATCGCCGACGACTACCGGGCGAGGATGGCGCGGGCCGCCGAGTCCGCCGCCGAAGCCGGGCTCGCAGGAGTCCTCGTCGCACCGGGCCCGGACCTCGTCCACCTCACCGGCTACCGGCCCGTGAACACCGAACGCCTCACTCTCCTCGTCCTCAGGGCGGGCGAGGACCCGGTGCTCGTCGTCCCCACCCTGGAGGCGCCGGACGCCGAGCAGGCCGTCGGCTCCCCGGCGCTGACCCTGCGCGACTGGACCGACGGCAAGGACCCGTACGCCGTGGCCGCCCCGCTGCTCGACGCGGACGGCCGGTTCGGGATCAGCGACAACGCCTGGGCGATGCATCTGCTCGGGCTGCAGCAGTTCCTCCCCGGCACCTCGTACGTCTCCCTCACCGAGGCCCTGCCGATGCTGCGGGCGGTCAAGGACGCGGCCGAGCTGGAACGGCTCGCCGCGGCGGGGGCCGCCGCCGACGCCACGTACGAGGAGATCCTGAAGGTCCGCTTCTCCGGCCGCAAGGAGACCGACGTCGCCGCCGATCTCGCCGCACTGCTCAAGCAGTTCGGGCACTCGCAGGTCGACTTCACCGTCGTCGGCTCCGGCCCGAACGGCGCCAACCCGCACCACGAGGCCGGCGACCGCACCATCGAGCGCGGCGACATGGTGGTGCTCGACTTCGGCGGCCTCAAGCACGGCTACGGCTCCGACACCTCCCGCACGGTCCATGTCGGCGAACCCACCGCCGAGGAGCAGCGGGTGCACGACATCGTGCGGGAGGCGCAGGAGGTCGGCTGCCGCGCCGTCCGGCCCGGCATCGCGTGCCAGGAGATCGACCGGGCGGCCCGCGCCGTCATCACCGAATTCGGTTACGGCGAGCGCTTCATCCACCGCACCGGCCACGGCATCGGCGTCACCACCCATGAACCCCCGTACATGATCGAGGGCGAGGAGCAGCTGCTGGTGCCCGGGATGTGCTTCTCCGTGGAGCCCGGGATCTATCTGCCGGGCCGGTTCGGCGTGCGCATCGAGGACATCGTGACCGTCACGGACGACGGTGGGCGGCGGCTGAACACCACCGCGCGCGAGCTGGCAGTCGTCGAGTAGCTCACGAGCCGCGCGGTTGCTGAGTCGCTCCAGGATCGCGTACGGATCGGCAGCGGGCGCGCGCTCGCCCCGTCGAGCCGCGCCGTCTGCTCGGCCGTCAGTTCCCGGCCCACGGCGCCGAGGTTGTCGGTCAGCTGCTCGACGGTACGGGCCCCGATGATCGGGGGGCGACCCCCGGACGTCCGAGCAGCCGGCGCAGCGCGACCGGGGCGGGTGTGCGACCGGCCTCCTCGGCGACGGCGACGACGGCGTCCACGACACCCCGGGTCTCCTCGTTGTCCCGGAGCCGCCAGTCGTCGCTCCCGTTCTCCTGCCGGACGGCGGCGCGGGGTCTCGACGCCCCACGTGTCCCGTTCCGTGTCCTGTGCCACGCCGCGTCAGTCGTCGGCGAGTACCACGCTCGACTCCGGCGGCAGATGCAGCAGCCCGTCCGCGTCCGGCGCCGCCACCGGTTCCCAGGCGGCGAGCACCCTGCCCATGCCGGTGCGGTTCCGTCCGCCGCCGAGTGGGATCATGGCCGGCTTCTCGTCGAGGTTGACCGCGATCCGCAGGTCGCCCCTGCGGTACGCCAGCCAGCGCCCCTGCTCGTCGTGGGCGGTCCGCACCGCGGCCAGATCCGGATCCGACAGATCGGGCATGGTGCGGCGCAGCGCGATCAGTTCGCGGTACCAGGCGTGGAGGCGGGCATGCGGTTCGCGTTCCGGTTCGGTCCAGTCCAGGCATGAGCGGTCGCGGGTGGCCGGGTCCTGCGGGTCCGGGATGTCGTCCGCCGCCCAGCCGTGCGCCGCGAACTCCCGCCGCCTGCCGTTGCGTACCGCCTCGGCGAGAGCCGGATCGGTGTGGTCGGTGAAGAACTGCCAGGGGGTGCGGGCTCCCCACTCCTCTCCCATGAACAGCATCGGGGTGAACGGGCCGGTCAGCACCAGTGCCGCCGCGCAGGCCAGCAGACCGGGGGAGAGCGTGGCGGAGAGCCGGTCGCCGAGCGCCCGGTTGCCGATCTGGTCATGGGTCTGCGCATAGCCGACGAAGCGGGTGGCCGGGGTGCGGACGGTGTCGACGGGGCGGCCGTGCGTGCGGCCGCGGAAGGCGGAGTACGTGCCGTTGTGGAAGAAGGCGCTGGTCACGGTCTTGGCGACGGCGGCCAGCGGGGCGGTGGCGAAGTCGGCGTAGTAGCCCTGGGACTCGCCGGTCAGGGCCGTGTGCAGGGCGTGGTGGAAGTCGTCGTTCCACTGGGCGTGCAGACCGATCCCGCCCTCCCCGCGCGGCGTCGTGGTGCGCGGGTCGCAGAGGTCGGACTCGGCGATCAGGGTCATCGGACGGCCGAGTTCCGCGGCGAGTGCGTCGACCGCCGTGGACAGCTCCTCCAGGAAGGTGAGGGCCCGGGTGTCGGCGAGGGCGTGGACGGCGTCGAGCCGCAGCCCGTCGAGCCGGTAGTCGCGCAGCCAGCCGAGCGCACTGCCGAGCAGATACGCGCGGACCTCGTCCGAGCCGGCGGCGTCGAGGTTGACCGCGGCGCCCCACGGCGTGTGGTGGGTCTCGGTGAAGTACGGGCCGAACGCCGGGAGGTAGTTGCCGGACGGGCCCAGGTGGTTGTGGACCACGTCGAGGACCACCGCAAGACCGAGCCCGTGCGCCGTGTCGACAAAGCGCTTCAGTCCGTCCGGGCCGCCGTACGGTTCGTGCACGGCCCACAGCGACACCCCCTCGTACCCCCACCCGTGAGTGCCGGGGAACGGGCAGACGGGCATCAGCGACACATGCGTGATGCCCAGCTCGGCGAGGTGCGGCAGGCGCGCCGCGGCGGCGTCGAAGGTGCCCTCCTCGGTGTACGTACCGATGTGCAGTTCGTACAGGACGGCGCCCGGCAGCCCACGCCCCGTCCACGCGGCGCGCCAGGGGTACGCCTCCTGGTCGACGACGGCGCTCTCGCCGTCCGGGCCGTCGGGCTGGCGGCGCGAACGCGGGTCGGGCAGCACGGGGCCGTCGTCGAGGACGAAGCCGTAGCGGTCGCCGTCCGCAGCCTCCGCATCGGCCGTCCACCAGCCCGTTCGTACCTCGTCACGCGTCATCGGCCGCAGCGCGCCCGCCAGTCGCAGGCCGACCGAGTCCGCCTCGGGTGCCCATACCTCGAACAGCATGCATCGCTCCTCGTCTCGTCGCCTCGGCCCCATGGTCGGCAGAAGTCGCGATCACCGGCCCACGACACTGGATCGAGCCCATTACTGGCGATTAAGGTCTGGTTCTGATCATTGCCCTGCCAGGTTCTGGCTCATACGTACGGCTGCTGGAGGCCGAGATGACTGTGCCGACGTTCCCGCCGGGATTTCTCTGGGGAGCCTCCGCCTCCGCCTTCCAGACCGAAGGAGCGGCCGACGCCGACGGCAAGGGTCCCTCCGGCTGGGACGCCTTCGCCGCCCAGCCGGGACGGATCAAGGACGGCACCGACACCAGCCGCGGCACCGGCTTCCACGAGCGCTACCGCGAGGACGTCGCTCTGCTGGCCGGTCTCGGCGCCGACGCCTTCCGGTTCTCCGTCAGCTGGCCGCGTGTGGTGCCGGGCGGCAGCGGCGCAGTCAACCCGGCAGGGCTCGACTTCTACGACCGGCTCGTCGACGAACTCTGTGCCCACGGCATCACCCCGGCCCCCACCCTCTACCACTGGGACACCCCGCTGCCGCTCGACGAGGCGGGCGGCTGGCTGAACCGGGACACCGCCTACCGTTTCGCCGAGTACGCGGGCATCGTCGCCGAGCGGCTCGCCGACCGCGTACCGATGTGGATCACCATCAACGAACCCGCCGAAGTGACCATGCTCGGCTACGCGTTGGGCGAGCACGCCCCGGGCCGCACCCTCCTCTTCGACGCGCTGCCCGCCGCCCACCACCAGCTCCTCGCCCACGGTCTGGGCGTCCGCGCGCTGCGGGCGGCCGGCGCCACCGAGATCGGCGTCGCCGTCTCGCACACCCCCGTCTGGACCGCGGGGGAGTCGGAGGAGGACCGGTTCGGTGCCGAGCTGTACGACACCCTCACCAACTGGATGTTCGCCGACCCGATCCTCACCGGCCGCTACCCCGACGAGAACTTCGCCGCGCTGATGCCCGGACCGGTCGAGGACGACCTCAGGACGATCGCCACCCCGCTCGACTGGTACGGGGTCAACTACTACAACCCCACCCTCGTCGGCGCCCCCAGGGCGGACGCCCTCGAAACGTTCTCCGGCTTCGGGATGCCCGCCGAACTCCCCTTCGGCATCCGCGAGATCGAGGGGTACGAGAAGACCGACTTCGGCTGGCCCGTCGTCCCCGACGGACTGCGCGAAACCCTCGTCCAGCTGCAGGCACGCTACGGCGACCGGCTCCCGCCGCTCTACATCACCGAGAACGGCTGCGCCGTCGACGAGGCCGTCACCGACACTCGCCGGATCGCCTTCCTCGAAGGCCACCTGGGCGCGCTGCGCACCGCGATCGACGCAGGCGTCGACGTCCGCGGCTACTTCACCTGGTCGCTGACCGACAACGTCGAGTGGATCGAGGGCGCCAGCAAGCGTTTCGGCCTCGTCCACATCGACTACGAGACGCTGCGCCGGACCCCCAAGGAGTCGTACGCCTGGTACCGCGACGTCATCCGCAGCCAGAAGGCCGCACGGGCCGCGGAGTCAGCGGACTGACCTGATCCGCCACACCAGCACCCCGCCCGCCACTGTCACCACGGTGGACGCCAGGTACAGCCCCGCATAGCCACCCGCGTACGCCACGATCGGCGCGGCCAGGGCCGGACCGAGCACCTGGGGCGCGGAGTTGGCGACATTGATCACCCCCAGGTCCTTCGCCCGGTCCTCGGCCGTCGGCAGGACCTGGGTGATCAACGCCTGGTCGACCGCCACATAGATCCCGTAGCCGAGCCCGAGCAGCACCGCCGCGCCCATCGCCGCCGGCCAGGTGTGCCAGAACGTCAGCAGCAGCGAACCCATCGCCATCACCATCGAACAGACACTGACCATCATCTTCCGCTTGCCCAGCCGGTCCGAGACGATGCCGCCCGCCACCGCCGTCACCACCACGCCGCCGGTGTAGAGCAGCGTCAGATACAGCACACCCATGTCCGGGTCCGGGTAATGCACCGCGTCCTTGAGGAAATACAGCAGATACAGCGTGCCGATCGCATTGCCCAGCTGGACGAGGAACCGGGTCAGCCAGGCCCAGCCGAAGTCCGGATGCAGCCGCGGACTCACCCAGAAGTCCTTCAGCCGCACCGCCGCCCCCGGAATCCCGGGCACCGCCGGATCGCGGGTCAGCAGCACGAACGGCACCGCACACAGCACCACCAGACCCGCCAGCATCAGATACCCCGAGGCGATCCCGGTCACCACCACCGACACCAGCAGCACGCCGAGGACCAGCCCCAGCGTCTGCGGTATCCCGATGAACCCGGACACCGCCGCCCGCTGCCGCACCGGCACCTGGTCCGGCACCACCGCATTCGTGCCCGCCAGCATCGCGTTCAGCCCCAGCTGCGCCAGACACCAGCCGAGCGCCACCCCGACCACGGTCGTCTGCGCCGCCGTCACCACCAGACCGACCGCACCCACCAGCGCGCCGCCCACGATCCACGGGTGACGGCGCCCGAACCTCCCGCCCGTCCGGTCCGACAGCGCACCGGCGACCGGGTTGGCGACCACCGCGACCAACGCCCCGACACCGGTCGCCCAGCCGAGTGCCACCTCCTTGCCGGACGTCGTCAGATCGTCGATCTGCTCCGCCAGCAGCACCTGGATCGGGGTGAGGAAAGCCATGTACAGGCCCAGGTTGGCCAGCACCAGACCACTGATCCAGCCGCCGCCGACGCGGGACTGCGGTTCCGTTCGGGTGTCGTCCACGGTCATCGGCCGCTCGCCATCAGCTCGGTGGTGCGCGTAGCCATCACGGTCGGAGGTGCCCCGGAGGTGCCCGGATCCTATGAACGACCCTCTGAGCGATCAATACTTCGCGTCATGGTCGCTCCGTGGTGGTCCCGGGCCCGGCCGGGGATCTTCGTGCACCGGACACCCGCGTCCGTACCGGCCGCACCGCGCTGACCGCGCTGGTGACCGGGACGGCGGCCGCGGGCGGCAACCTGCTGCTCAATGGGGGGCCGCGCGGCGAGGATGCGACCATCCCCGCCGCGCAGCAGCTCCGCCTCGACCGGCCGGCGGAACTCACCCCGCACCTCACACCAGATGGATGCGTTCCTGTACGACCCGATGGCCGGCCCGGGCGAACGCGGCCGCCATCGGCGCATTGCCCCGGTCGGTGGCGCCCGCGACGAACTCGGCGCCCTCGGCCGCCAGGAAGTGCGTGCACTCGACGAGCAGGTCGTACCCGTAGCCGTGGCCACGCTGTTCAGGCACGACGCCGATGAAGCCGATGCACGGACCGCCCGGGTTACGGGCCGGCACCTGGATGCCGGCCACCTCGCCGTCGGGGGTGTACGCCAGCTGCCACCAGGAGCGCGGCGAGGGGCACCAGTGGAAGAAGTCGAGCTCCTCCTGCGCCGCCTGCTCCAGTCCGCCGGGGCCCTCGATGGCCCGCCGGGCGTGCGCGTCCAGCGTGACGGAGTGGACCCGGCGCAGCACATCGAGGATCACCGCGTCGTCCGGCTCCGGGCGGAACGTGAGCCGGCCGGGCCGCTCGGGCAGCCCGCACTCCGGCGTCCACTCGTACCGGTACCGCTCCACCAGCGGCTCCATACCGGCCGCGCGGGCGGCGGCGATCCTCGACCCGGCGGCGGCCGTGACATCCGGCCGCTCCCGCCAGTCGGCGGGCAGCATCAGCTCGTACTCGGCGTACAGCGGTGCACGGCGCAGCAGTTCACTGCCCGCCTCGTCCTCGCCGTCGGCGAAGTCGAACCAGTCGAGCGTCACCGGCTCGGTGTCATCAGGCCCCGACCACCAGGCGGCCCTGGCCACGACGACACCGTCGCGCAGAGCGACCCAGGTCCACTCGGGACGGGACTCGCCGCCCTCGTGCACGGTGGCATAGCTGTGGCCGAAGGCGGCGCGGCCGACGAGACCGGGGTCCTGCAGGGTGCGGAAAAGATGGGCGTCGCTCTCGGTGAGCGCGCGAACGACCAGATCGGTCATGGAAAAAGTCCTCCGGAAGAAGCGATGCGCTCCCGGTCAGACCGAAACCGAAACCGCCCGGCGAACGGGACGGGAGCGCGGGAATGAAGTGGTATTGGTACGCACTGTTCTCGCCTCCTTCCTCGATCCTCGGACGGGCGACCACCGTAACCGGCCCCACGGCTCACGGTCCACCGATTTATGCCGCGTCCCAGATCATGTTGAACGCGCGCTCGAAGTTGACGTACCCGAGGCGCTCGAACGACTTCGCCATCGGCACATTGCCGAGGTCCGTCGCGGCCCGGATCCGCTCCACGCCGTCCTGCGCTGCGAGCACCCGTGTGCCCTCGGCGAGCAGCTCGTCGATGTGGCCGCGACCGCGCTGCGGCGGCAGCACACCGATGTACGCGATGATCGGGTTGTAGGTGTTGCGGGCCGGGATCACGAACCCGACCGGCTCACCGCCGGGGAGTTCGGCGATCCGCCACCACTCCCGCGGGGTGGTGTACCCAGCGAGCTCCTCGTCGTAGTGCTTCTCCGCCGCCTTGCGCGCGGACAGGCCCGACGCGAGGTCCTCCTGGCCGTGCGCGTCGAGGGTGCCCTCCATCACCGGGGTCATCAGCGCGAGCAGATCCTCGCGCCCGGCCACCGGACGGAAGCGCAGCCGGCCGGTGTCGGCCGGGACCGGCGTACCCGCCCGCCACTCCAGGCGCAGCCGCTCGACCAGCATCCGCGCACCGGTGCGCTCCATCACCCGGATCCGAGCCTCGACGATGTCGCGGGCCACCGGGTCCTCGCGCCAGTCCGGCGGTACGAAACGTCCGTACTCCGGCCGCGGGGCTCCGGCGGGAACGACGGCCGCCGTCGCCGCCTCCAGCAGCCGCACACCTGTCTCGGTGCGTTCGGGCTCGGGCAGCGTGTCGTCGACGTCGAAGAAGTCGAGCGCCAGCGGTACGTCGCCGCCCTGGCTCCACCAGCCGGCCCGCGCCACCACCCGGTCGCCGCGCAGCGCCACCCAGAGCCACTCCGGGCGGCGGCGCCCAGCGGCCAGGTCGTCGGCCAGTTCGTGGTCGAGGACGTACGACAGACGGCGGAAGAGCCCGAGTTCGTCGGGCCCGGTGAGCGGACGGACGGTCAGCTCCAGTGGTGCAGGGGTCACCAAGTCTCCAAATCTGCTCGAGGCGTGCCGGCCAACCGGCGCTCAACGCTCGGCACGCGGCGGCAGACAGTAGCAACGTTCGCCGGACACCGCCCGCGGATTTCGGCAGGGGCGTTCTGCGCAGCTGTTCCACGCAGGTCAGGCGGGCGGAAAGCAGGCATGTTCTGGACACTCCGGGGCGGTCGGCCCGACAATCGGTCCTGTGACGTCCTCCTTCGAGTTCCACACGTATCCCGCGCGGGTCTCCGACGCCCAGCGCGACCGTGTTCTCGGTGTGCTCAGAGAAGGCGCGGCCCAGGGCAAGCTGTCCCATGACACGTTCATGCGGCGCATGGAACTGGCCCTGTCCGCCCACCGCTCGGAGGAGCTGGAGGCACTCACCGCCGACCTGCGGACCGAAGGCCGCTGGACACGCGGGCTGTTCCAGGTGGTGGGCGCGGTCTCCGGGTTCCCCGCCCGGGTGCGCAGGGCCTGGCAGGCCGAGCGGCTGCCGAAGCTGCTGCTGCCCGCGCCCACCCCGTACCCCGTGCTCATCGGCCGCGACCCGGCGAACGGCCTGCGGCTCACCCACGAGACCGTCTCCCGGATGCACGCCGAACTCACGGTGCAGGGCGGCCGATGGATCCTGCGCGATCTCGGCTCGACCAACGGCACGTGTGTGAACGGGCAGCGGGTGACCGGGGCGGTGTCGGTGCGCGACGGGGACCAGGTGAGCTTCGGCCGGATCACCTTCCGGCTCTCCGCGCCCGTACTCAAGCCGCCCGAGTCCCCCGGGATTCCCGGGCGTCCGGTCTGACGCCGACGGGGCAGCCGCGGATCACGCCTGTCGGCGGAGGCCGCATCCGGCGAGGGTGAGGAAGACCTCGCCGACAGTCTCGGAGAGCGTCGGACGGGCGTGGATGTGGTGCGCCACATCGGACGGTTCGGCATCCCGGCGGACGATCAGCCGGCCCGCGGCGATCATCTCGGAGACGTCTCGCGGTGTTCCCCCGAGTGGAGCCGACGGGTGCCCCTGTGGGGTTCACGGAGCGGGCCGGGGGCACGCGGCGTAGCCGGCTCCCACCACTGCGGGTGGGCTTCCGCCGCGACCAGGGCACGTCCACCGCCGGACCGGAGTGGAGTCCTGCCCGGCCGTCCTGCTCGACGTCGTGCCCCGGCTCCGCTGGGCGGACGGGTTCCGTCCGGTCGGCACCGGTCTGATCACCCGCGGTCCGCGGACCCTCCTCGTCCGGCCCGGCTGAGCAGCGCCACCGGCCGCTCGGCGAACAGCTCGGCCACCGCGACCGCACCCCCGGAGAACTCCCGGCCCGGCGTCAGCAGATCGGTCCACGTGCCGTCGTCCGGCAGCGTCAGCTCCGTCCCGCGCCAGCCGCCCGCCCCGGCCAGCCGCAGCGACAGCCTGGTCACCGCCGTGACCACCTCGCCCGAGCGGCAGAAGGCCAGACAGTGCGCGGCCGCCGGACCCTTCACGGTCAGTGGGGTGTAGGTTCCCGATTCGCCGAAAAGCTCCGGCCGCTCGCGCCGCAGCCGGAGTGCCGCCACCGTGAGCGCGGCCTTCTCACCGACGGGCCCGTCCTCGGGCGGCCGCCGGAACGGCTGCCGGTTGTCCGGGTCGACCAGGGCGGCGTACTCCTGTTCCGTCCCCTGGTACAGGTCCGGCACCCCCGGCATGGTCAGCTGCACCAGCGCCGCGCCGGCGATGTTGGCCTGTGCGAACGGTTCGAGCGCGGCCGCGAACCGCTCCAGCACCGCCCGCGCCGGGCCGGTGCCGGCGGCCGGTCCCGTCGCGACGAAATCCGTCACCGCCCGCTCGTACACCGGATCGGGCTCGGTCCAGCTGGTGAAAAGACCCGCCTCCCGAACCGCCTTCAGCAGTGCGGATTCGAACCGCCCCGCTCTCTCCGCGGCCGGCACCCCCGCGCAGCCGAACGCCGTCTGCCAGGCCTGCCAGGCCAGCTGGGGATCGGGTGCGGTCGCCGTCGGCGCCGCCCGCCCCAGCTCCGCCAGAAGCTCCGACCACTGATCCGGGCACTCCGACAGCACCGCGATCCGGGCCCGCACATCCGCACTGCGCTTGGTGTCATGGGTCGTCAGCGCCGTGCCGGTGGCGGGCCAGTCGCGCGCCAGCCGGGCACAGAACGCATGGAACTCCTCCGGAGGCACCGCCGGGGACCCGGGATCACCGCCCACCTCGGCGGCCGAGATCAGCGGCGCGTACCGGTAGAACGCGGTGTCCTCGACCGACTTGGCCCGCAGCGCGGACGCGGTCTGCGCGAACCGGGCGCAGAACGCCGCCCGGTCCGGCCCGTCACCGAGCCGCCCGAGCGCCAGCTCCCGCACCACCTCGACGGCCGCCGCCTCCTGCGGCACGGAGAACACCGCTCGGGCCTCCCGTACGGCCGAGTCCGGCAGCGTCGCCTCCGCCGTCGCCGTGCACGGCCCGCCGGCCGTGACGTACGGACGGTAGACCGGAACCCGGACGAGCAGTTCGCGCACGGCGGTGCGCAGCGCCCAGGGGGCATGGTCGCGCAGCGCGGGGTCCTCGGCGCAGATGCGTACGGCGAGCCTGGTCAGGTGTTCGGTCTCGGCAGCCAGCTCATGCGTCACCACCCGGTACGCGGCCCGGCGGACCGTCGCCGCCCAGTAGCCGCCGCGGTCCCCGGCCGGACTCGCGAACTCCCGGTATCTGCCGGCCAGCTCGGCGGCGCCCGCCGGGTCGATGAACAGCCCGTCGACCCGGTGCAGGGCGTCGTACCCGGTCGTCCCGGCGACGGCCCAGCTCGCCGGCAGCGGCTCGGTGCCGGTGAGGATCTTCTCCACGACCGTCCACCGGCCGCCGGTCGCCTCATCGAGCCGTTCCAGATAGGAGGCGGGGTCGGCGAGTCCGTCCGGATGGTCGATGCGCAGCCCGTCGACCACACCGTCCCGGACCAGTTCGAGGATCTTGTCGTGGGTGGCGGCAAATACCTCGGGGTCCTCGACCCGCACCCCGATGAGGTCGGAGATGGTGAAGAACCGCCGGTAGTTCAGCTCGGTACGGGCCAGTCGCCACCAGCCGAGCCGGTAGTGCTGCGCATCCAGCAGCTTCGTCAACGGCAGACCGGTGGTGCCGGCCCGGAGCGGGAACTCCTGTTCGCCGTAGTGCAGCACCTCCCCGTCGACCCGGAAACGGTCCCTCTCGTCGCTGATCCGGCCGCCGAGCACCGGCAGCAGCACCTTGCCTTCGCCCGCCGCCCAGTCGATGTCGAACCAGCGGGCGTACGGCGACCCGGGGCCCTCGCGCAGGACCTCCCACAGCGCGCGGTTGTGCCGGGGGACAGCGGCCATATGGTTCGGCACGATGTCCAGCACCAGCCCGAGCCCGTGCTCCCGCGCCGTGCGCGCCAGCTGCCGCAGCCCCTCCTCACCGCCGAGCTCGGCCCGGACGCGACTGTGGTCGACGACGTCATAGCCGTGTGTGGAGCCGGGCACGGCTTCGAGAACCGGGGACAGATGCAGATGGGATACGCCGAGCGCGGCGAGATACGGCACCGCGAGCCCGGCGGCCGAGAACGGGAAGTCGGGCTGGAGCTGAAGCCGGTACGTGGCGGTGGGCGTCATGCGAACGTACGTACCCAGCCTGACGCCGACTGTGACACCGTATCCGCCTCATCCATCCGGACGAGCGGTCTCCGCAGAGCAGCCCGGGCACTTCTGTCGCCGTTCTCTTCCCCCAGGGTCTCTCTTCCGGATCATGCCGCATCGGAAAAATAGAGACCCTAAGCCGGCCGCTGCAGTACCGCCATGCTCCGCCCCACCAACGTCACCCGTTCGCCCGCCGCCACCTTCGGTCCCGCCCCCGGGCGTACCCCGTCCGGGCTGGCCGTGTCGACCACGATCGACCACTGCCGTCCATGGTTCACCGGAACGGCGAACTCCAGCGTGTCGGCGCTCGCGTTGAACATCAGCAGGAACGAGTCGTCGGAGATCCGCTCACCGCGTGGCCCCGGCTCCGAGATCGCGTGCCCGTTCAGAAAGACCGTCAGTGCCTTGGCGTGCGCCGCCTGCCAGTCGCGCTGGGTCATCTCACTGCCCTCGGGCGTGAACCAGGCGATGTCGGAGAGTTCGTCGTGCGTGCCCTCCACCGGCCGTCCGTGGAAGAACCGGCGACGCCGGAAGACCGGGTGGTCGCGACGGAGCCAGACCATCGCCCGGGTGAACTCCAGCAGAGTGCTGGCGGGGACGGCGTCAGCCCCGCCGTCGTCCTCGGCCCCGTCGTCGCCCGGGGCGCCGGCCTTGCGCGGTTCCGGCCAGTGTACCCACGACAGCTCGTTGTCCTGGCAGTACGCGTTGTTGTTGCCGCGCTGCGTGCGGGCGAACTCGTCGCCGTGACTCAGCATCGGCACCCCCTGCGACACCATCAGCGTGGCGATGAAGTTCCGCATCTGCCTCTCGCGCAGCTCCAGCACCTCCGGCTGGTCCGCGTCGCCCTCCACGCCGCAGTTCCATGAACGGTTGTGGCTCTCGCCGTCCCGGTTGGCCTCGCCGTTCGCGTCGTTGTGCTTGTCGTTGTACGAGACCAGATCGTGCAGCGTGAACCCGTCGTGGCAGGTGGTGAAGTTGATCGAGGCGAGCGGCCGTCGGCCGTCGTCCTGGTAGAGGTCCGAGGAGCCGGTCAGCCGCCCCGCGAACTCGGCGAGGGTCCGCGGCTCGCCGCGCCACAGGTCGCGCACGGTGTCCCGGTACTTGCCGTTCCACTCGGTCCACAGCGGCGGGAAGTTTCCCACCTGGTAGCCGCCCTCACCCACGTCCCACGGCTCTGCGATCAGCTTCACCTGGCTGACCACCGGGTCCTGCTGCACCAGGTCGAAGAACGACGACAGCCGGTCCACCTCGTGGAACTGGCGGGCCAGCGTGGCCGCCAGATCGAAGCGGAAACCGTCCACGTGCATCTCGGTCACCCAGTACCGCAGCGAGTCCATGATCAGCTGGAGCACGTGCGGCGACCGCATCAGCAGCGAGTTGCCGGTGCCCGTGGTGTCCATGTAGTACCGCTGGTCGTCCGCGAGCCGGTAGTACGAGGCGTTGTCCAGTCCCCGGAACGACAGCGTCGGCCCCAGATGGTTGCCCTCCGCGGTGTGGTTGTAGACGACGTCGAGGATGACCTCGATGCCCGCCTGATGCAGCGCCCGTACGGCCTGCTTGAACTCGCTCACCTGTTCACCGCGGTCGCCGCGGGAGGCGTACGCGTTGTGCGGGGCGAAGAAGCCGATCGTGTTGTAGCCCCAGTAGTTGGCGAGCCCCGCGTCCGCCAGCCGGTGGTCCTGGACGAACTGGTGCACCGGCATCAGCTCGATCGCCGTGACACCGAGCTCCGTCAGATGCGCGATGACCTCCGGGTGGGCCAGCGCCGCGTAGGTGCCGCGCAGCTCCTTCGGCAGCCCCGGATGGAGCATCGTCAGGCCCTTCACATGGGCCTCGTAGATCACCGTGCGGTGGTAGTCCGTACGGGGCCGCCGGTCGTCGCCCCAGTCGAAGTACGGGTTGACCACCACCGACGTCATGGTGTGCGGCGCGGAGTCGAGGTCGTTGCGCGCGTCGGGGCGGCCGAAGGGATAGCCGTACACCGCCTCGCCCCACCGGATCTGTCCGGAGACCGCCCGCGCGTACGGATCGAGCAGCAGCTTCGCCGAGTTGCAGCGGGTTCCGTGCTGCGGCTCGTACGGTCCGTGCACCCGGAACCCGTACCGCTGCCCGGGCATCACTCCGGGCAGATAGGCATGCCGGACGAAGGCATCGGTCTCTCTCAGCTCCACCGCCGTCTCGGAACCGTCGTCGTGCAGCAGGCACAACTCGATTCTGTCGGCGGCCTCCGAGAAGACCGCGAAGTTGGTGCCGACGCCGTCGTACGTGGCACCGAGGGGATACGCCTGTCCCGGCCAGACCTGCATAGATATGACTCTTCCACTTCTGATCCGGGTGCTGGGGGCACTTGGGACCGACCCGGCCAGATCTTCCCCGAAAGAGTGCCCCGCACCTAGGACGTCGCCCGGTCCTGTCAACATCGGTCCTCTCCGTGTCGCCCGGAACCGGAATCCGAGAACCTGACCGGGGCGCACGTCCGGTATGCGGCACCTGACGGGGTACCCAATCACCGTGAATCGGCTCACTCCGGCAGATCTCGCCACCAGGAACAGGCCTTACTCATGGGGGAGTTGAGAAAGGAGCCTGTGCATCCGGCTGCACCGGCTCCCGCTCCCGGAGTACCCTTCCTTGATCATTGGTGGGGGAGCGGAAGGCGGTGCGCGGGTGAGCTCGGGAGGGTTCGAGCTGCCCCCAGGTGACGCAGGTCACGAGGGGGAATCCGTCGACGCCCCGCCGGGGGCGGTATCGCTTGCGCAGCCCATGGAGATCGGCGCCGAACTGGACTGGGGCGCGGATGCCTGGAGCGAGGTCCGGACCCGGGCCCAGCGCGCCGGGCGGGCCTACATCTGGCTGAATCTCGTGGAACAGCGGCTGCGCGCCGTCGTCGCCGCGGTGCTGCGTCCCATCTACGAACCGGTGCACGGCGACGACTGGGTGGTGGCCGCGGCGGGGCCAGCCGGGCAGGAATGGGTGCAGCGCGCCGTCGCCGTGCGCGAGGTCTCCCGCCGCAAGGGATATCTGCTCGACCCGGCCGACGACAACGTGCTCAGCTTCCTCACGCTCCCGCAGCTGCGGGAGCTGATGATCCAGCACTGGCCGTGCTTCGAGCCGTACTTCGACGACCGGCGCGATGTCGAGCTGGCGCTCGACGAGCTGGAGGTCGCCCGCAACGTGGTCTCCCGTAACCGCGCACTGAACGAGGCGGTCCTCGCCCAGGCCGAGCGCGCCTCGGCGCGGCTCCTGGAGATCCTCGGCAGCGGCGCCGCGGTCCCGTCCGCCGACCGGCTGCCGGTCGACGCCGTCGAGGAACTGGTCGGCGACCGCTACGCAGACGTGGTCTCCGTCCACCCCGACCGGGTCCGGCTGCAGCGCCAGCTCCCCGCCGAGGACCTCTTCGGCGGCTCGCGCCGCCTCGACGCGATCGGCATAGGCCTCAATCTGCTGGTGCAGAACTTCTCCGGCCGCAGGCTCGTCCGGCTGGCCGAATCGGGCTGCCGGATCCGGCTGCTCTTCATCAACCCGGCGAGCAGTGCGGTCAAGCGCCGAGAGCGCGAACTGGGCCTCAAGAAGGGCGAGCTGAGCCGGTCCGTGGAGATGAACATCCTCCATATGCGCCGGGTCCGCTCCAAGCTCCGCGATCCGGGTGCCTTCGAGATCCATGTCTTCGACGAGACGCCGCGCTTCACGGCCTATCTGGTGGACGGCGACGGCGCGGACGCGGTGGGCGTCGTCCAGCCGTATCTGCGCCGCGCACGCGGCATGGAGGCGCCGGTGCTGGTGCTGCGGGGCGGAGGCCGGGCGGTGGTCCGCGCGGGACAGGACAACGAGCACGGGCTGTTCGAGACATACCGCGAGGAGTTCGAATCCGTGTGGACGGACTCCCGCCCCGTCTCCTGAGCCAACCGCCTGAGACCGTTGTCAGTGGTGCATGGCAGGGTGGTCATCACCTGGGGGAGAGCACCACGAAGGAGGTACGGGATGAGCTGGCACCGGGAGGCGCTGGTCGGCTTCGACCTGGAGACGACGGGCACGGAGCCACTGGAGGCCCGGATCGTGACGGCTGCGGTCGTCGGCGTCGACAGCAGGGACGGGGAGCCGGTGCGGCAGCGTACCTGGCTGGCGGATCCGGGGATCCGTATCCCGGCACAGGCCTCGGCGATCCACGGCATCAGCAGTGAGCGGGCGGCGGCGGAGGGGCGGCCGGCGCGCGAGGTGGCGGACGAGATCGCCGAGACGCTCGCGGGCTACTGGCGCCAGGGGGTACCGGTCGTCGCGTACAATGCGGCCTTCGATCTGACGCTGCTGACGGCGGAGTTGCGCCGGCACGGGCTGCCGTCGCTGAGCGACCGGCTCGACGGCGGCGGGATCGGACCGGTCGTCGACCCGTACACGATCGACCGGGCGGTCGACCGCTACCGCAAGGGCAAGCGGACGCTGGAGGCGGTCTGCGTCGAGTACGGGGTGGTGCACGGCGGCGCCCATGACGCGGGCGCGGACGCGCTGGCTGCGGTGCGCGTGGCGTACGCGATAGCCGAACGGCACGGCTCGGTGGCCGCGCTGACGGCGGCCGAACTGCACGAGCGCCAGATCACCTGGTACGCGGACTGGGCGTCCGGCTTCCAGTCCCTCCTGCGCCGCAAGGGCACTCCGGACGCAGTGGTCGACCCCCACTGGCCCGTACGGGAACCGGCGCAGATCACCACCTGACTCCATCCACAGACCCGAGCCTGCCCGCAGACCCGGGCCCGGGGGGTCTCCCATCTCCTGAAGGCCATAGGGGAGATTCAGGACAATGTGGCCGCCGGGTGACTCCGGCGGCAACCGCTAGAACGGATACCACCGCACCTCGGCGTCACCGTCACGCAAGGACGCAACCCTGCGTCGGAACTCCGCGAGCGCCTTCGGGTTGCCCGGCGCATGCTGCGAGACCCACGCACAGCTGGCTGTCTCCCGGGCGCCCCGCAGCACCGCGCAGCCGTCCCACTCCCGGACGTCCCAGCCGTACGCGGCGGTGAACGCGTCGTACGCCTCCGCCGCCAGCCCGTACCGGTCGCGGGACAGTGCGAGGACCACCAGATCGTGCTCGCGCAGATCCGCGGAGAACGTCTCGAGGTCCACCAGCACCGGCCCGTCCGGACCGACATGGACGTTGCGCGGCAGTGCATCACCGTGGATCGGCCCCGGCGGCAGATGCGGCACCAACGCCGCCGCGGCCGCGGCGAACCCGTCCCGCCGCTCCCGCAGATATGCGGCGTCGGCCGGATCGATCGCGTCGCCCGCGATCCGCAGCCACCGCTCCACCCCACCCAGCAGCTCCCGCCGCGGCAGCGCCGGTCCGTCCGGGGCGGGCAGTGCGTGGACCAGGGTGAGCAGCGGCGCCAGATCCTGCGGCTCGGCGGGGCGCACCGCGTCGGGTAGCCGGTGCCAGACCGTCACCGGGTGTCCTTCGACAAGCCGCGCCTCCGGCTCCGCCGCCCGCACCGCGGGGATGCCCGAAGCGGCGAGCCACTGCGCGACGGCCACCTCGCGCTCGGCCCGGCTGCGCAGTTCCGGGTTCCGTACGGCGTCCCGGCCGACCTTGACCACCAGGTCGCCGACGGCGAACACCGCGTTCTCGCCCAGCGCGATCAGCTCGGCGTCGCCGGACAGCCCGGCAGCGGTCAGCACCTCGCGCGCACGCATCTCGTTCATGGTCCGATTTTCGCATCCGTGCACACCACCTTGACGAACCGACGGCCCGTCAGCACCATGGCGGGGGCCACCTGAGCGGCCGGAACTGGATGAAAGCGATCCAATGACGCAAGGGGGTCGAATTCATGACGTTGGCGAATGCAACCGCACAGTCCGGACAGCACGGTCCGCCCGGCAGTCCGCGGTCCCGACAGGGCAGACAGGCGCCGCGGATCAACCGGAACGCCGGCACCTGGTTCCTGGTGCTTCCCGCCCTGATCCCGATCCTGATCCTCAGCGTCGGCCCGCTGCTCTACGGCGTCGCTCTGGCGTTCACCGATGCCCAGTCCGGCCGCACCCGGTCCACCCAGTGGGTCGGCGGGCTGAATTTCCAGGACCTGCTCCACGACACCCTGTTCTGGGACTCGTTCCGGATCGGCCTGGTCTGGGCGGTCGGCGTCACCGTCCCGCAGTTCCTGCTCGCGCTGGGCCTCGCCCTCCTGCTCAACCAGAACCTGCGGATGCGCTGGCTGGCGCGCGCCCTCGCGATCATCCCCTGGGCCATGCCCGAGGTCGTCGTCGGCATCATGTGGCGGCTCGTCTACAACCCGGACGCCGGCGTCCTCAACGAGACCATCCGCGATCTCGGGCTCGGTGACGGCCGGGACTGGTTGACCGGACTGGCCACCGCACTGCCCGCCGTGATCGTCGTCGGCGTCTGGGCGGGCATGCCGCAGACCACCGTCGCACTCCTGGCCGGGCTCCAGAACACCCCGCACGAACTCCACGAAGCGGCCGCCCTGGACGGCGCGGGCGCCTGGCGCCGGTTCCGTACCGTCACCTGGCCGGCTCTCAGACCGGTCGCGCTCGCCATCACCGCCCTGAACTTCATCTGGAACTTCAACTCGTTCGCCCTGGTCTACGTCCTGACCAACGGCGGCCCCGGCGGCCGGACCCGGCTTCCGATGCTCTTCGCGTACGAAGAGGCCTTCCGCTACGGCCAGTTCGGCTACGCCGCGGCGATGGGCTGTGTGATGGTCGCGGTGATCTCCGTCGTCCTCGCCCTCCATCTCGTCGGCCGGCTCAGGGGAGGCGAGGACCAGTGAGCCTCCGTACCAGCAGATCCGCCCGCACCGGACAGTACGTCGCGCTCCTGGGCTACCTCGTCTTCCTGGCGTTCCCGTTCCTCTGGCTGATCTCCACGGCCTTCAAACCGGCCCGCGAACTGGGTTCCCTGCACCCCACCTGGATCCCCGAGCATCCGACCCTGGACAACTTCCGGCAGGCCTTCGACGAGCAGCCGCTGCTCCAGGCCGCAGCGAACTCGCTGATCGCCGCAGTGTCCGCCGCACTGATCGCCGTCGTCATCGCGACGCCCATGGCCTATGTGATGGCGCGGCACCGCACCAGGCTCTCGGCGGCCGCCACCGGCTGGGTCGTGGTCAGTCAGGCGTTCCCCTTCGTGCTGCTGATCATTCCGCTCTTCCTGATTCTCAAGAATCTGCATCTGATCAACTCCCTGTGGGGGCTGATCATGGTGTACGTCGTCTGGGCGCTGCCGTTCGCGCTGTGGATGCTGGTCGGCTACGTCCGCGCCGTACCGCCCGAACTCGAAGAGGCCGCCTCGGTCGACGGTGCGAGCCGGCTGCGGACGCTCGTCTCGGTCACCGCTCCGCTGCTGGCCCCAGGAATCGTCGCCACCGCACTCTTCGCGTTCATCACCGCATGGAACGAGTTCTTCTTCGCACTCGTCCTGCTCAAGACACCGGAGAAGCAGACCTTGCCGGTCGTACTCACCCACTTCCTCGGCGCGGAGGGAGCGGCCGAACTCGGGCCGCTCGCCGCCGCCGCATTCCTTGCCACTCTGCCGTCCCTCGTCCTCTTCGCGGTCATCCAGCGCCGGATCACCGGTGGCATGCTCGCCGGGGCGGTGAAGAGCTGATGCGCGCACTGGTACGGACGACGGCCGTCGCGGCCACCGCGCTGGCCCTCCTGCTCACCGGCTGCAGCGGTGGCGGAGGCGGAACGGACACCAACGGGAAGATCGAACTGCGCTTCCAGTCGCTGGCCTGGCAGAAGGAGTCCGTCGACGCCAACAAGCAGCTGGTCAAGGAGTGGAACGCCACCCACCCCGACATCCAGGTCGAGTATGTCCAGGGCAGCTGGGACAGCGTCCACGACCAACTGCTCACCTCCTTCGAGGGTGACGAGGCGCCGGACGTCATCCACGACGCCTCCGACGACCTCGCCGACTTCGCGTACGGCGGCTATCTCGCCGATCTGCGTTCCCTCCTGCCCGACCGGCTGACTGCCGACATCCCGGAGCAGAGCTGGCGGACCACGACCTTCGGTGACGGCGTCTACGGGGTGCCGTTCCTCCAGGAACCCCGGGTCCTGATCGCCAACACCAAGATCCTCAAGGCCTCGGGGGTCCGTATCCCGACCCCCGCGAACCCCTGGAGCTGGGACGAATTCCGGCAGGTCACCAAGGAGCTGACGGGCAAGGGGGAGGGGAAGGCGACGTACGGCGTCGCCTGGCCGCTGAAGGAACCCGTCTCCGTCACCCTCAACCTCGGCCTCTCCAGCGGCGGACAGCTCTTCCATCGCGGCGCCGACGGCAAGGTGACCATTCGCCTCGACGAAGGCGACCAGGTGGTCCCCGGCACCATCCGCGACCAGGTCGACACCGACCACAGCGCTGCCCGCACCGCGCTCGGCATGGGCGGCTCCGACACCCTCCCCGGGCTGTTCGGCGGGCGGTACGCGATGGTCCCGCTGGGGTTCTCGTACCGTCAGCAGGTCGTCGAACAGGCGCCCGAGGGCTTCGACTGGACGGTGCTGCCCGCCCCGGCCGGCAGCGACGGGCTCGCCCAGGGCGTGAGCCCGCAGACCCTGTCCGTCGCCGAGTCCAGCCCGCACAAGAAGGCGGCCGTGCAGTTCATCGACTTCCTGCTGCGTCCACCGAACATGGTGCGCCTGGCAGAGGGCGACTGGATGCTGCCGACCGGCACGGCGGCGCTCGCGGATCCGGCCCTGCACACCACCGAGAACGGCTGGGCGACCGGCGCGGCCCTGGCGAAGGGGCTGCGCTCGGCGCCCGCCCAGTCGGTGCGCGGCTACCCCGAGTGGAAGGACAAGGTCGCCACGCCCGCGCTGCAGGAGTACTACAGCGGGGCGATCGGCCGGGACGAGCTGAACAGGCGCCTGGTCGACGACGGGAACCGGGTACTTGCCCGCTACCAGCGCTGAGGTCCGGCGAACCGGCCGAGGTCTTCCTTCGCTCCGCGCCCCACTCGGGATGCAAGGCCCTTATGTGTATGGGGTGTTGGGGTCGTTCGCCCGACTTGCCCACCGCTGGCGGATTTCTTATTACGAAACCTTGTTGAGTAAGTCACAGCTGTATGAAGGGGTTGATCTGAGCGTGTCAATCGGCGAGGGTTTCGAGCCAGCCCCCGGAGATCTTCCGGCCGAGGGCCAATCCCCCCACAAACAATGCCGAGGAGACCCCTCTTCATGGCCATGCACAAGCGCACACCCCGGACCAAGCTGACCGCGGCGATCACCGCGGCGGCCGCAGTCGCCGGAGTCACCCTGCTGGGCACGTCCTACGCCGGAGCCGCACCCGCTCCCGCGATGGGGACGGTCTACGGTGCGGACGCGGCGACCGCCGTCTCGGGCAGCTACATCGTGATGCTGGACCAGAAGGCCGACAAGGCGAAGCTCGCCAAGGAGTACGGCGGCAAGCTGAAGCGCGCCTACAGTTCCGCCATCAACGGCTTCTCCGCCAGCGGCCTTTCGCAGACCGAGGCCAAGCAGCTCGCGGCCGACCCGGCCGTCTCCAAGGTCGTCCAGAACAAGAAGTTCCACATCGACGCCACCCAGGACAACCCGCCGTCGTGGGGTCTCGACCGGATCGACCAGACCGAGACCGCCGGCGACCATGCGTACACCTACCCGGACAGCGCGGGCGAAGGCGTCACGGCGTATGTCATCGACACCGGTGTCCGTGTCACGCACAAGGAGTTCGAGGGCCGGGCGAGCTCGGGCTTCGACGCCGTGGACAACGACGACAGTGCGGATGACGGCAACGGCCACGGCACCCACGTGGCCGGCACCATAGCCGGTGCGACGTTCGGCGTCGCCAAGAAGGCGAAGATCGTCGCCGTCCGGGTCCTCGACGACTCCGGCTCGGGCACCACCGAGCAGGTCGTCGCCGGCATCGACTGGGTCACCGCGCACCACGAGGGCCCGTCCGTCGCCAACATGAGCCTCGGAGGCGGTGCCGACCCGGCTCTCGACGCCGCGGTCCAGAAGGCCATCGCCTCCGGAGTCACCTTCGCGGTGGCCGCAGGAAACGAGTCCGCCGACGCGAGCGAGGGCTCCCCGGCCCGCGTCCCGGAGGCCATCACGGTCGCCTCGTCCACGGTGGACGACGAGCAGTCGTCGTTCTCCAACTACGGTGCGGTCGTGGACATCTACGCCCCGGGCTCGGACATCACCTCGTCCTGGAACGACAGCGACGACGCGACGAACACCATCTCCGGTACGTCCATGGCGACTCCGCACGTCGTCGGTGCCGCCGCCGTCTACCTCGCCGGACACCCGGACGCCACCCCGGCGGAGGTCGCCACGGCCCTCACCGACGGCGCCACCCCCGACGCGATCTCCGACGCGACCGAGGGAACGCCGAACAAACTGCTGAAGATCGTCGAGTAGCGGGCACCACCGAGACGGCGGCCGCCGCGCTCTCCCCCACGGGGCGCGGCGGCCGCACACCTCCGGAGGATCGTCCTAGGGTGTGCCCATGACCACCAGGTACGCGGCGCTGTTGCGCGGGATCAATGTGAGCGGCTACAAGAAGGTCCCGATGGCCGAACTCCGCACGCTGCTCACGGAGCTGGGCCATGCGGACGTCCGTACGTACCTGCAGAGCGGCAACGCCGTCTTCAGCAGCGCGTCGGGCGACGAGGACGCGCTCACCGCACAGCTCGAGCAGGCCATCGAGGAACGCTTCGGCTTCGCCGTCCCGTGTCTGATCCGGAACGGCCCCTATCTCGCATCGGTCGCCGGCGCCTGCCCGTTCCCGGCCGCCTCCCTCGAGGGCAAGCAGCTGCACGTCACCTACTTCGACCGGCCGGTGGACGCCGCACGCTTCGCCGCGATCGACGCCGACTCCTTCCGCCCCGAGGAGTTCCGGCTCGGCGACCGTGCGCTCTACCTCTATGCCCCCGACGGACTGGGCCGCTCCAAGCTCGCCGCGGTACTCCACCGCCCCTCCCTCACCAAGGGCCTCACCGCCACCACACGCAACTGGAACACCGTTGCCAAACTCGTGGAGATGACGCGTGACTGAGCCGCAGCCCGGCGTGGCCGCCGCCGTCGAGGGCGAGCTCCGGCTCCTCGACCCGCTGGTGCGCTGCTCCGCCGATCTCCTCGTCCAGGTGCTGCACCCGGAGTTCCGCGAGATCGACACTGCCGGCCGCTTCTGGGACCGCGACGCGACCGTCGCCTCGCTGACCGCGGACGAGGCCCCACGGCCCGGACAGCTCACCGCATCACGGATGCACGGAGTCCAGCTCGCCGACGAACTCGTCCATCTGACCTTCGACTCCGAGTCCAAGGGGCTCCGGGCCCACCGCAGTTCACTGTGGCGGCGGACCGAGCGCGGCTGGCTCCTCTACTTCCACCAGGCCACGCCGTTCATCGCCGAACCGACCGACGGCTGACGGCGTCCCGACAGCGATCGACTGCCGTCAGCCGCGCGTGACGCGCTGCGCCCGCGCCGTCCACCGGCCGTACGGGCGATCCGCACCGGATGCCCGAAACAGTGGCTGACCTGATCCGTGGTCAGCACGTCGTCGGCCGGACCCGAGGCCACACACCGCCCCGCCCGAAGCAGCAGCGCATGCGTGGTGGAGGCGGGCAGTTCCTCGAGATGGTGCGTGACCAGGACCGTCGCCAGCTCGGGGTGGGTGTTCCTGGCGCAAGGTGTCGAGGGCGTCCAGCAGCTGCTCGCGGGCGGCGAGATCCAGACCGGTGGCCGGCTCGGGCCCCGGTGGGCGGCCTTCGACAGGTCCGACCCCCCGCATAGGATCTGAACGCCACTATGTGTCACACGGCCGCACCGGACGGAGCCAACATGCGCTACATCATCGTGGGAGCGGGCGCCGTCGGCGGCGCCATAGGCGGGCGGCTGGCCGAGGCCGGCCACGACGTCGTCCTGGTGGCGCGCGGCGCGCAGTACGAGGCGCTGCGCACGGGCGGTCTCCGGCTCACCACGCCGGACGGCCCGCGTACCCACCCCCTCCCTGTCGTCGACCGCCCCGACGCACTGGACCTGACCGCGGACGACGTACTCGTACTCGCCGTGAAGACACAGGACAGCACCGCCGCGCTCGACGCCTGGAGCGTCAGGCCGGTGGCGGGCGGCGGTACCGCGGGCGAGTGGCTGCCCCTGATCTGCGCCCAGAACGGTGTGGAGAGCGAACGTCTCGCGCTGCGCCGCTTCCGGCGTGTGTACGGCATGTGCGTCTGGCTGCCCGCCACCTTCGTCGAAGCCGGCGAGGTGTCCGCGGCCGGAACGCCGCTGACCGGCATCCTGCACCTGGGGCGCTACCCCACCGGGACCGACGAGACGGCCCGGCTGATCGCCGCCGACCTGGAGAAGTCGAAGCTGCTCGCCCCGGTCGTGCCGGACGTGATGCGCTGGAAGTACGGCAAGCTGCTCTCCAATCTGGCCAACGCGATCGAGGCCGTCACCGGTCCGCTCACCGGAGACGACGCCGTCGCCCTGTTCGAGCGGGCGCTCGCCGAGGGCCGGGCCGTGCTGGCGGCCGCCGGTATCGAAGCGGTCGGCCAGGAGGAACAGGCGAAGGCGCGCGGCGACCGGATCCGCTTCGAGCCGTTCGACGGCTCCCCGCGCGGCGCCGGTTCGTCCTGGCAGAGCCTCAGCAGGGGAACGGGCACGATCGAGGCCGACTATCTCAACGGCGAGATCGTGCTCCTCGGCCGGGAGCACGGGGTGCCCACACCGGTCAACGACGTACTCCAGCGCACCGCGAATGCCTTCGCGCGGGAGCGGCGGGAGCCCGGATCGATGTCGGTGGCCGAACTCACCGCACTGATCGACGCGGCCTCCTGACCGGGCCAAGGCCCGGCCGCTGTCGCTTTTCTTCAATACCCGTGGCGGCGGCCGCTCTAGCGTGCTGTGCATGAAGAACGAGCACGCTCACCTGACCGAATGTGCCGCCGAGTCGGCCCGTATCGCCCGCGCCGTCCGCGCCGAACAACTGGACGCTTCCGCCACGCCCTGCAGCGACTGGGAGGTGCGCGGGTTGATCAACCACTGGGTGCTCTACACCTCGTACGGACTGGAGCACCGCGCCCTGCGCAAGGACCTTCCCGACGAGCTCACCACCCGTGACTTCACCGCGGATGCCGACTGGGCGGAGAAGTACGCGGCGCAACTGGACCGCGCCGTCGCGGCCTGGTCGGACCCGGCCGTCTGGGAGGGGGAGATCGACCTCGGGGGTTCGACGTCCCCGGCGTCCGAGATCGCCGCCATGCTCATCGAGGAGACGGCCCTGCACGGCTGGGACGTGGCCCGGGCAACCGGGCAGGAGTTCCGGCTCTCCGATGCGGCGGCAGCCTTCGTCCTCGATGTCGTCGACGGTTCCGCGGCGCTCTACCGGCAGTACGACGGTTTCGCCGACGAGGTCCCGGTGTCCGATTCGGCGCCGGTGTTCGAACGGGCGCTGGCCCACAGCGGACGCGACCCGCACTGGACCGCTGTCTAAAAGTGGCCCATCCGATCGAGTGGGGAATGGCCCGGAGGTGTACGCCAATTCCCGGATAGGCTCGACGCATGACCACTCACCGCACCCCGGCTACGGGCAGGACCGCCGTCGACTTCTACTTCGACCCGGCCTGCCCGTTCGCCTGGATCACCTCCCGCTGGATGCTGGAGGTGGAGCAGCAGCGCGACATCGAGCTCCGTTTCCACGTCATGAGCCTCTTCCTGCACAACGTCGGCAATGAACTCCCCGACTGGTACCGGGAACTGGTCGACAAGTCGATCGGCCCGGTGCGGGTCGCGGTCGCCGCGGCCGCCGACCACGGCGACGGTGTGCTCCGGGAGCTCTACACCGCCTTGGGAACCCGTATCCACGTACAGAAGAACGCGGACTTCGACGAGGTGGTCGCCCAGGCGCTCGCCGAAGTGGGGCTGCCCGACGGACTTGCCGGGGCCGCGCACTCCACGGCGTACGACGAGGCGCTGCGCCGCAGCCACGACGCGGGCAAGGACCCGGAGGCCGACGCCTATGTCGGCACCCCCACCATCCATGTCGACGGCGGCGTCTGGTTCGGCCCGGTCCTCAACTCCGCCCCGCGTGGCGAGGAGGCGGCGAGGCTGTTCGACAGCCTCCGGGTGATGGCGGGCTACCCGGACTTCTTCGAGCTCAAGCGCACCCGCACGGGCAGCCTCGACTTCAGCTGACAGTCGCCTGCTCTCGCCGGTACTTGCTGTTGCCGGTCAGGCGGTGAGCGCCGCCACGCGTGGCACGCACGCCTCGTCGTAGCGCCGCAGCAGCAGCCGTGCCAACTCCGGCGACGGGCCGAGCACGTCGGCCAGCACGTCCGCCCCCGCCCCCCGGGCACCCGCAGCGATACGGTCCGGGAGGCGGCCGGGCGCGATGACGTACGGCGCCACCGCCACACGGCGCACGCCCTCGGCCCGCAGGGCCCGTACCGCGTCCTCGGTACGGGAGAACCCCGCGGGAGATGCCGCGGAGGCGAACGCAGGCCGCACGGAACACCAACCGGTGTGCCGCAGCTCCCGCGCGATTTCAGCGATCACTGCGATCGCCTCCGGGTCTGTGGAGCCCGCCGAGGCCAGGACGAGCCCGGTCGAGCTTCTGTCACCGGGACGGATCCCGGCTGCGTACAGCCGCTGTTCCAGTGCGGAGTTCAACAGCGGTGACGGGCCGAGCACTTCGGCCTGTCGGATGTGCAGCCGCGGCAGTCCGGTCCGGGCCTTGTGCAGCACCGTCGGGATGTCGGACTTGGCGTGGAAGGCCCGGGTGAGGAGCAGGGGGAGCGCGATGACGTCCCTCGCTCCGTCCGCGGCCAGCCGCTGAAGGACCTGCGGCACCGACGGGGCGTTGAAGTCCAGGAAGCCGGTCTCCACCCGCAGGCCCGGCCGCAGCGACCGGACCCGCGCGGTGAGCGCGTGCACGGTCGCCGCGTGCCGCGGATCGCGGCTGCCGTGGGCGATGACAAGGAGAACGGGGGAAGCCATGACAGTACTCAGTTCTTGACGAGGAGGCCGCGGCTGCGCAGCACCCACCGCTCCAGCGGGCTGAAGATCAGCAGGTCGATGGCGATGCCGACGATCAGGATCAGGAAGATGGCGAGGAACACCATCGACATGCTGCTGGTCTCCCGGCCCTGCTCCAGCAACTGCCCCAGGCCCACGCCCAGATCGGGCGACGAGGCGATGATCTCGGCGGCCATCAGCGAGCGCCAGGAGAACGCCCAGCCCTGCTTCAGCCCCGCCAGATAGCCCGGCAGCGAGGCGGGCAGCACGATGTGCCAGGTACCGCGCAGCCCGGTGGCGCCCAGCGTCTGCCCCGCCCGCAGATGAAGCGGCGGGATCTGGTCGACACCGGCGACGAGACCGTTGGCGATCGACGGGACGGCGCCCAGCAGGATCACCGCGTACATCATCTTGTCGTTGAGCCCCAGCCAGAGGACCGCGGGCGGCACCCAGGCCACCGACGGCAGCGACTGGAGACCCGAGAGCACCGGTCCGATCGCCGCGCGCACCACCTTGACGCGCGCCACCAGCAGCCCGAGCGGAGTGCCGATGACAAGCGCCAGAAGGAAGCCGAACAGGCCGCGCGAGACGCTCGTCCAGATGTAGTCGAGCAGGGTGCCCTGCGCCCAGGCGTCGCTCACCTCGTCCCAGACCTGGGAGGGCGACGGCAGCTTGTAGTCGTCGGTGACCTTCGCCCAGATCAGGATCTGCCAGACGACCAGGACGAGCGCGATGGCCGCGACCGGCGGCAGGACCTTCTGCACCAGCACCTGGCGCACCGGGGTGCGGCTCACCCGCACCGCGTCGAGTGCGTCCAGACCCGCCTCGAGGCCGGCCAGATCCTGGGCGGCGTCCTTGACGGCGGCGTCCTCGGTGGTGGTGGTGTCAGTGCTGGCCATGTCGGCGGATCTCCCCACGCAGTTGTTCCGTGATCTCGACGGACAGCTCCGCCACCGCGGTGTCCTCGATGCGGCGCGGCTGGTCGATGTCGACCGTCCACTCGCGGGCGATCCGGCCTGGCCGCGACGACAGCAGGACGACCCGCTCGGCGAGCCGGACCGCCTCCCGTACGTTGTGCGTGACGAAGAGGACCGAGACGTTCGTCTCGCGCCAGATCCGGGTCAGCTCGTCGTGCAGCACGTCCCGGGTGATGGCGTCGAGTGCGGCGAACGGCTCGTCCATCAGCAGCAGTTGACTGTCCTGGGCGAGCGCACGGGCCATCGCCACCCGCTGGCGCATGCCGCCCGAGAGTTCGTGCACCCGCTTCCCGTACGCCCCGCCGAGCCGTACGAGTTCGAGCAGCCGCTCCGCCTCCGCACGGCGGTCGGACTTGGGTACGCCGCGCAGCCGCAGCGCGAGTTCGATGTTCTTGCCCGCAGTCAGCCACGGGAAGAGGGCGTGCTCCTGGAACATCAGGGCCGGCCGCCCGCCGGGGGTCTCGATGGACCCCGCGGTCGGGCGGTCGAGTCCGGCCACCAGGTTGAGCAGCGTCGATTTGCCGCACCCGGAAGCTCCCAGAAGGGTGACGAACTCGCCGGGAGCGACATCGAGCGTGATGTCGTCCAGGACGAGCTGCGTCCCCTCCGGTCCGCCGAAGGACTTCGAGACGTGCGCGATACGGGCGGCGTGCCCGGCCGACACACGGTCCTCGGCCTTGGTGAGAGTGGTCGTCGCCATGGTCGTCACCTCCTGGGAGATCCTGGATCGGTCGGGGGTTACTTGACGCCGAGACCGGCGTCGGCGACCTCGGGCTTGCCCGCGGCCTTGAGGATCTTGTTCAGCGGCTTCAGGTCGTAGATGCCGTTCAGGTCCGTCTGCTCCAGCAGACCGGCCTTGACCGCGTGCTTGGCCTCCGTGTCGAGGGTGGCGGCCAGCGGGTCATCGGTGAACTGGACGGACTTCCACGCCGGGTCGATGACCTCGGGCGGCAGCGCCTTGCCGGACAGCTCCTTGAGCGCCGCGTTGGCGGAGGCCTTCGCCTTGTCCGGGTTGGCGTTGATCCACGCGTTGGTGTTGACCGAACCGCGCAGCACCGCCTCGACGACGTCCGGGTGCTCGCTGAGGAACTTCTGCGACACGATGATGTTCGTGATCACGAACTTCTTGTCCGGCCAGAGAGTCGACTCGTCGAGGAGCACCTTGGCGCCCTGCGCGACCAGCTTGGAGGCGGTCGGCTCCGGGACCCAGGCACCGTCGATGGAACCCGCCTTGTAGGCGTCCGGGGTCACCTTGTTGTCCGTACGGACAACGGAGACGTCACCCTTGCCGCTCTGGGCGTCGACCTTCCAGCCCTTCTCGGAGATCCAGTTGAGGAACGCCACGTCCTGGGTGTTGCCGAGCTGCGGGGTGGCGATCTTCTTGCCCTTGAGGTCGTCGAGGGTCTTGATCTTCTTGGGGTTGACGACCAGCTTCACACCGCCGGACGCCGAACCGCCGATGATCCGCAGGCTCTTGCCCTTGGACTTGGCGAAGCCGTTGATGGCGGGGGAGGGGCCGATGAAGCCGATGTCGATCGACCCCGCGTTGAGCGCCTCGATCTCGGACGGCCCGGCGTTGAACGTCGACGGCTTGACCGTCGTGCCGCCGAGCTCCTTGGCGATCAGGCCTTCCTGGATGCCGACCAGGGCGGTGGCGTGCGTGAGGTTCGGGAAGTAGCCGATCTTCACGGTGTCCGCTGAGAGCTTCTTTCCGCCGGAGGAGACGTTCGCCTTCTTGGCGTCGTCGTCCTTCGCCTCGGAGCCGTAGCCGCAGGCGGTGAGCGCCACGGCGAGCAGCGGCAGAGCGGCGGCAGCGGCGAGGCTGCGGCGCAGGGTGATACGGGTGGCAGGCACGGGAGGCTTTCCTCTCGTTGGCCCGGTACTCGCGTCCCTCGTCGGTTACGGGGACGTGGCCGGGAAGTCGGCATGTCTTCGTCTGAACTGGCGGTACAGGCGGTGCGGTTGGTGCAAGCGGGCGCGCAGGCAGTGCGCGTACGTCATCGCGCACATCGCGCAACCCCGCCCTGGCCGCTGCCGAGGGTGCCGCTGCCGACGCGACCACCCTCCTTCGCGAATGTCGCGAAGACGTCGATACTCATCAGAAGTCCCATTCGGCGTCGTCGGCGGCGGTTTCCTCACCCGTGGCCGCGGCGGCGAACGCCTCGCCCGCCATGCCGGCCGTGAGCGTGGTCCCGTCCGCCGGGTCGATCAGCAGGAACGAACCGGTGCGGCGCGAGTCCGCGTAGGCGTCGAGCGCCAGCGGTTCGGCGGTACGGACGACGACCCGGCCGATGTCGTTGGCGACGAGCCGGCCGGGCGCCGGGTGCTGCGAGAGGTCGTCCAGCGTCAGCCGGGACGGGATGTCCTTGACGATCGCCTTGACCGTGCGGGTGGTGTGCTTGAGCAGTACCCGCTGGCCGACGGCGAGCGGCTGGTCCGCCACGTGGCAGACGGTCGCCTCGACGTCCTGGGTGACTGCCGGTGCGTCATCGGCCGGTGCGATCAGGTCACCGCGCGAGACGTCGATGTCGTCGGCCAGCCGGATGGTCACCGACTGGGGCGCCCAGGCGATGTCCACGCTCTCGCCGAGCGCGTCGATCCCGGCGATCGTCGACGTACGGCCGGACGGAAGGACGGTGACGGTCTCGCCCACGCGGAACGCGCCGGCGGCGATCTGGCCCGCGTAGCCCCGGTAGTCGGGGTGCTCGGCGGTCTGCGGC
Organism: Streptomyces sp. NPDC051664; assembly: GCF_044453545.1. Lineage (NCBI taxonomy): Bacteria > Bacillati > Actinomycetota > Actinomycetes > Kitasatosporales > Streptomycetaceae > Streptomyces > Streptomyces sp. NPDC051664. Next base: position 144,437 of record NZ_JBITCU010000002.1, read on the forward strand.
CGGATCACGTACTGGACGGGGAAGCGTGCGTGGCAGGCGGTGAGGTCGTGGCTGACCGGCACCGTCTCCAGGTGCTCCAGCACCGTCGGACCGCCGTACCAGTCCATGTGCGCGGACGGCTCCACGACGTTGTCACCGGCCAGCGCGGAGATCGGGATCGCGGTGATCTCCGGGACGCCGAGCGAGGCCGCGTACGCGGTGAACTCCTCGGCGATGGCGGCGAATACGGGCTCCGCGTAGTCGACCAGGTCCATCTTGTTGACGGCGAGGACCACGTGCGGCACCCGCAGCAGCGCGGCGACGGCGGCGTGCCGGCGGGTCTGCTCGACGACACCGTTGCGGGCGTCGACCAGGACGACGGCGAGCTCGGCGGTCGAGGCACCCGTCACCATGTTCCGGGTGTACTGCACGTGGCCCGGGGTGTCGGCCAGGATGAACCGGCGGCGCGGCGTGGCGAAGTAGCGGTAGGCGACATCGATGGTGATGCCCTGCTCGCGCTCGGCCCGCAGCCCGTCGGTCAGCAGCGCCAGGTCCGGCGCTTCCTGGCCCCGGTTGCGCGAGGCGTGCTCGACGGCCTCCAGCTGGTCGGTGAGGACCGACTTGGAGTCGTGCAGCAGGCGTCCGACGAGGGTGGACTTGCCGTCGTCGACGGACCCCGCGGTGGCGAACCGCAGCAGGGTCGTGGTCGACAACTGCTCGGATACGGTGGTCATCTAGAAGTACCCCTCGCGCTTGCGGTCTTCCATCGCGGCCTCGGACATTTTGTCGTCGGCGCGTGTCGCGCCCCGCTCGGTGAGCCGGGAGGCGGCGATCTCGGTGATCACGGCGTCGAGCGTCGTGGCGTCGGAGTCGACGGCGCCGGTGCAGGACATGTCGCCGACGGTGCGGTAGCGCACCTGCCGGGTCTCGACCCGCTCGCCCTCCTTGGGGCCGCCCCAGTCACCGGCGGTCAGCCACATCCCGGAGCGGTTGAAGACCTCCCGCTCGTGGGCGAAGTAGATCTCCGGGAGCTCGATGCCCTCGCGCTCGATGTACTGCCAGACGTCGAGCTCGGTCCAGTTGGAGATCGGGAAGACCCGAACGTGCTCGCCGGGGGCATGCCGGCCGTTGTACAGCTGCCACAGCTCGGGGCGCTGGCGGCGCGGGTCCCACTGGGAGAACTCGTCGCGCAGCGAGAAGACCCGCTCCTTGGCGCGCGCCTTCTCCTCGTCGCGGCGGCCGCCGCCGAACACGGCGTCGAAGCGGTGCTGCTGGATCGCCTCGGTCAGCGGCACGGTCTGCAGCGGGTTGCGCGTGCCGTCGGGGCGCTCGCGGAGCTTCCCGGCGTCGATGTACTCCTGCACGGAGGCCACATGCAGCCGCAGCCCGTGCTCGGCGACCGTGCGGTCGCGGTACTCCAGGACCTCGGGGAAGTTGTGTCCCGTGTCGACATGCAGCAGTGCGAACGGCACCGGCGCAGGCGCGAACGCCTTGAGCGCCAGATGCAGCATCAGGATGGAGTCCTTGCCACCGGAGAACAGGATCACCGGTCGTTCGAACTCCCCCGCCACCTCACGGAAGATGTGCACCGCCTCGGACTCCAGGGAGTCCAGGTGGCTGAGTGCGTACGGATTGTCGGTGCCTTCCGACACAGTCGCGACAGTCGTCACGCTGCACCCCTCTCGCTCAGCAGCGCATACAGCTCCGCCGCGGACTCCTGCACGGTCTGCTGGTGCGACTCGATCCGCAGGTCCGGCGACTCGGGCGCCTCGTACGGGTCGTCGACCCCGGTGAGCCCGCGGATCTCGCCCGCCGCCTGCTTGGCGTAGAGGCCCTTCACATCGCGTACGGAGCACACCTCGACCGGAGTCGCGACATGCACCTCCAGATACGCGGTGTCCTCCGCCTGATGGCGCTTGCGTACGGCGTCACGGCTGTCCGCGTACGGGGCGATGACCGGAACCAGCACCTTCACGCCGTTGGCGGCCAGGAGTTCGGCGACGAAGCCGATCCGCTGGACGTTGGTGTGCCGGTCCTCGCGGGAGAAGCCGAGCTCCGCGGAGAGGAACTCCCGGATCTCGTCGCCGTCGAGCACCTCCACCCGGTGGCCCTCGCCACGCAGCCGGCCGGCCAGTTCGTACGCGATGGTGGTCTTGCCCGCGCTCGGCAGACCGGTCAGCCAGATGGTGGCTCCCGTCTCCGTCACGCTCATCGAAGTCTCCTGATCAGTCGTCATCAGCCGTGCAGCCCGCACTCGGTCTTACCCCGTCCGGCCCAGCGGCCGGCGCGCGCGTCCTCGCCCTCCAGCACCCGGCGGGTGCAGGGCGCGCAGCCCACGGAGGCGTACCCGTCCATCAGCAGCGGGTTGGTGAGGACCCCGTGCTCCGCGACATACGCGTCCACGTCGTCCTGCGTCCAGCGGGCGATCGGCGAGATCTTGACCTTCTGCCGCTTCTCGTCCCAGCCGACCACTGGGGTGTTCGCCCGGGTCGGGGACTCGTCGCGACGCAGCCCGGTCGCCCAGGCCGCGTACGAAGTCAGGCCCTCCTCGAGGGGCTTGACCTTCCGCAGCTTGCAGCACAGGTCGGGGTCGCGGTCGTGCAGCTTCGGCCCGTACTCGGCGTCCTGCTCGGCGACGCTCCGACGCGGGGTCAGCGTGATGACATTGACGTCCATCACGGCATCCACCGCGTCGCGGGTCCCGATCGTCTCCTCGAAGTGGTAGCCGGTGTCGAGGAAGACCACGTCGACGCCCGGGAAGGCGCGGGAGGCGAGGTGCGCCACGACCGCGTCCTCCATCGAGGAGGTGACGCAGAACCGCTTGCCGAAGGTGTCGGCGGCCCACTTCAGGATCTCCAGCGGGGAGGCGTCCTCCAGCTCCCGGCCCGCGCGCTCGGCCAGGCTCTTGAGGTCATCGGTCGTCAGAGTGTCCGTCATGTCCCGTCCCCTTCAACGTCGTTGCGCTGCAGTCCCCGGGTCAGCAGACCCAGGAACTTGAGCTGGAACGCGCGGTTGCAGGAAGCACATTCCCAGGCCCCGTGCCCGGTCTCGTGCGGGCGCAGGTCCTCGTCCCCGCAGTACGGGCAGTAGAACGGTGCGGCGCGGCCGCTCATGACAGCGACTCCGCACTGGCCCGCGCCGCCCATGTCGCGAACCGCTCGCCGTCCTCGCGCTCCTTCTGGAACCGGCCGAGCACCCGCTCGACATAGTCCGGCAGCTCGGCCGAAGTGACCTTCAGGCCACGGACCTTGCGGCCGAAGCCGGCCTCCAGACCCAGTGCGCCGCCCAGGTGTACCTGGAAGCCCTCGACCTGGTTGCCGTCGGCGTCCAGGACGAGCTGGCCCTTGAGGCCGATGTCCGCGGTCTGGATACGGGCGCAGGCGTTGGGGCATCCGTTGACGTTGATGGTCAGCGGCTCGTCGAAGTCCGGCAGACGGCGCTCCAGTTCGTCGATCAGCGAGGCGCCGCGCGCCTTCGTCTCGACGATCGCCAGCTTGCAGAACTCGATGCCGGTGCAGGCCATCGTGCCGCGCCGGAACGGCGAGGGCTTCACCTGGAAGCCGAGCGCCTCGAGACCGGCAACCAGGGAGTCCACCTGGTCCCGCTCCACGTCGAGGATGAGCATCTTCTGCTCGACGGTGGTGCGCAGCCGGTCCGAGCCGTGCGCGGCCGCCAGGTCGGCGATCTTGGCCAGCGTGGTGCCGTCCACGCGGCCGACCCGGGGCGCGAACCCGACGTAGAAACGGCCGTCCTGCTGCTCGTGGACACCCACGTGGTCGCGCCAGCGGTTGCTCGGCTGCTCGGGGGCGGGGCCGTCGAGCAGCGGGCGCTTCAGGTATTCGTCCTCCAGCACCTGGCGGAACTTCACGGGGCCCCAGTCGGCCATCAGGAACTTCAGCCGTGCGCGGGTGCGCAGCCTGCGGTAGCCGTAGTCGCGGAAGATCCCGATGACTCCGGCCCAGACGTCCGGCACCTCGTCGAGGGGCACCCAGGCGCCCAGTCGCTCGGCGAGCCGCGGGTTGGTGGAGAGTCCGCCACCGACCCAGACGTCGAAGCCGGGACCGTGCTCGGGGTGGACCACACCGACGAACGCGATGTCGTTGATCTCGTGCACCACGTCCTGCACCGGCGAGCCGGAGATCGCGGTCTTGAACTTGCGCGGCAGGTTGGAGAATTCCTTGCTGCCGATGTAGCGCTCGTGGATCTCGTCGACTGCGGGCGTGCCGTCGATGATCTCGTCGGCGGCGATCCCCGCCACCGGGGAACCGATGATCACCCGGGGGGTGTCGCCGCACGCCTCGGTGGTGGAGAGCCCGACGGCCTCCAGCTTCTCCCAGATCGCCGGGACGTCCTCGATGCGGATCCAGTGCAGCTGGATGTTCTGCCGGTCGGTGATGTCCGCGGTGCCGCGCGCGTACTCCTGCGAGATCTCGCCGATGACCCGCAGCTGCGCAGTGGTCAGCCGGCCGCCGTCGATCCGCACCCGCAGCATGAAGTACTTGTCGTCCAGCTCCTCCGGCTCCAGGACCGCAGTCTTGCCGCCGTCGATCCCGGGCTTGCGCTGGGTGTACAGACCCCACCAACGCATGCGTCCACGCAGGTCGTTCGGGTCGATCGAGTCGAAACCCCGCTTGGAGTAGATCGTCTCAATGCGTGTCCGCACATTGAGACCGTCGTCGTCCTTCTTGAACTGCTCATTGCCGTTGAGTGGAGTGTGGTGCCCCACGGCCCACTGGCCTTCGCCACGGTGGCGTCCGGCCTTGCGGCGAGGCGTGGTGGTCGCAGGCTGTTCCGGGGTAGCGGCCATGACAGTACGTCCTTCGGGACTGCAGGAGGGCGGCTCTGAACTGCACACTCGCGCTGAGGCGCGGCGGTGCGCAGGCGTTGCAGAGAAAGGGGGATCGCGGCGGTGCTGGGACTCTCAGCCCGCCGGACAGATGGCGCTGGACATGCGGCCGAAGTCGACGTGGCGTCGACTCACCAAGGCAATTCCAGTTCCAGACATGACGGAAGCGTGTCACGCGCCTCTCGGGACAGTCCACCGCTATCCAGGATGTGGACGAGACTGTCCCGATAAATGAGACGGTGTGGCCGCCGTCACCTCGCCCGCCTGTGTCACGGCGTCCGTAATGGAGGTAATGGCCGAAACGTGCCGCTCTACCGCGCGGCGCCGGGCCATGGCCCCGGCGTCGCCACGTCCGCCTCCAGCTCGACCTCGGTGTCGAAGAGCCTGAACCCGCGGCGCAGATAGTTGTCCATGGCGTGCGGGCCGTCCTTGGAGCAGGTGTGCAGCCATACCCGCTTCGTCGGCGGCCGCTCCGGCCAGCGCTCCGCCAGGTCCCAGGCGCGCGCGGCCCCGTACGCGAGAAGGTGACCGCCGATCCGGCGCCCCCGGAAAGCCGGGATCAGGCCGAAGTACATGATCTCGACCACGCCGTCGTCCTGCGGGTCCAGCTCGATGTAGCCGGCCGGGGTCCCGTTCTCGTACGCCACCCAGGTCTCCGCCCCGGGCCGGTCCAGGGCCTCCTGCCACTCGGCGTATGTCATCGAGAGCCGGTCGGTCCACTGGACATCGCCGCCCACCGCCGTGTACAGGAAGCGGCTGAACTCCGGCAGCGGCACCGCCGACCGTACGATCCGGACGTCACCCTCGGGGGCCGCGGCGGCCCGCAGGTCGTCGGGGGAGGTCTGTTCCAGGGACCAGACGGTCACCTCGGCGGCGGAAGGTGCGGGCTCAGGGTTGCTCATGCCTGCCAGGGAACCATGCTGTACAGCTCTGGCCAAAGCCTGTCCCGCCGCCTGGACTGCGACTCCGATCACGGCCCGGCTCCGGTCACCGCCCGGCCGACCGCGCGCCGCCAGCCCGGCTCCGGTGCCGACCCGGCTCCGGTCACGCCGTCGTACGGGCCCTGACCACCACCGGCGCCGTCGACCGCGGCAGCAGATCGCCCGGGTGTTCCGGATGGATCACCTCCACCGCGACGCCCTCACCGAAGCGGTACGGCCGGTGCGCCAGCACCTCGGCCAGATGGCGTCGCAGCCGTGAGATCTCCGCCCGCACCGTCACCGTCCGGGTCGCATCGCCGAAGATGTCCTCCGCCAGCTCCGACGCCGTACGCCCCTCGGGGTGCAGCGCCAGCGCGTACAGCAGCTCGGCATGGCGAGGCGAGAGCCGCTGGGTCGACGAGCCGACCGGGCCCGTCACCGTGACCGTGAGGCCGGGCGGCCGACTGAGATCGAGGACCACCCGGCGCGGCGGCGCATCCGACGGTTCGTCCGTCACCTGCACCAGCCAGCCGCCGGGCAGCGGCTCCACCCGGCACATACCGAGCGACGGCAGCCACACCCGGCCGGCCTGCAGTGACTTCGGCAGCGGCAGCCGGTCGACCGGCGGCATTCCGGTGACGGCGGCCAGCCAGCCGTGCGGGTCCACCGCCAGGGCCCGGCCGCCCAGCCGGGCGAGGAGCGGGGCCGCAACCGACCGCAGCCGGTCGACCGCGACCAGATGCCGGGTCCGGATCTCGTTCTCGGCGAGCCGGGCCACCGAACCGACCAGTGCCAGCGTCATCGGATGGAACGTGGTCGCGGGGCCACTGATGTCGACGATGCCGATCAGCCGGCCGTCGCGCGGGTCACGGACCGGGTTCGCCGCACACGTCCAGGAGTGCAGACTGCGGACGAAGTGCTCCGACGAGTGGACCTGGACCGGGGCGCGCGAAGCGAGCGCCGTACCGATCGCGTTCGTGCCCGTGATCGTCTCGGCCCAGGACGCACCCTCCTCCAGACAGATGCCGTCGGCCCGGCGCAGCACCCCCGGGTTTCCCTGCCGCCACAGCACCCGGCCCTCGGTATCGGTGACGACCATGATCTGCTGCGCGGTGTCGGCGATGGAGACCAGACCGTCGCTGAGCAGCGGCATCACCTCACCCAGCGCGGAACTGCGGCGCCGGTGCTCGATCTCGTCCGTCTCCAGCAGCACGCTCTGGGTGGACTGCTCGGGGTCGATGCCGCTGCGCAGCACCCGATCCCAGGAGGCGCCGATCTCGGCCCGTGGTGCGACGGGCGGGCGGTCGCCGGCGAGCCTCGCCTCCCGGGCCTTGTGGAGTAAGCGCGTGGCCCGGTCCGAACCCAGGGCGGCCAGCCGTGTCACCTCGACCTGACTTGTCTCCACCGTCGAACCCCCCAGCTGCCGGAGCCGTCCACGGCCCGCCGCTTCCATCCTGCCGTTGTGGGGTTCCCGATACTGCGCACTCCACACACTCGTTGCAACCCTTTGCAACTCTGGCGGTCGCGTGTCCATACGTACGAGAGTGGCCTGATACCGCGCGGCGGAGCCTGTGCCCCGCTGTTCGGTGTGCACAGCATGAAGGGTGGTGCCGTGTCGGCGCAGCACCACCCTTCGTCGCTGTTCCACCTCAGGGCGCGACCGGACGGGCCCGCTCCACGATCGAGGCCAGGTCCAGACTGTGCGGCAGCGTCCCGAACGCCGAACCCCAGTCCCCGCCCAGCCGTGACGCACAGAACGCGTCGGACACCTCCGGCGGCGCCCAGCGCACCAGCAGCGAACCCTGCAGCACCAGTGCCATCCGCTCGACGAGCCGCCGGGCCCGCGCTTCGATCCCGTTCAGATCGGCCAGCTCGGTCAGCATGTCCTTGATGGCCCCGTCCAGCCGGTGATCCGCGCCGCGCGCCCTGCCGACCTCCTGCAGGAACGCGTTCAGCGCCTGCGGCTCGCGCTGCAGCGCCCGCAGCACGTCCAGCGCCTGTACGTTCCCCGAGCCCTCCCAGATCGAGTTGAGCGGAGCCTCGCGCAGCAGCCGCGGCATCCCGGACTCCTCGACGTAACCATTGCCGCCCAGACACTCCAGCGCCTCGCCGGCCAGCGGTGTGCACCGCTTCGTCACCCAGTACTTCGCCGTCGGCACCGCGATCCGCAGGAAGGCCCGCTCCGTCTCCGTATCGGCGTCGTACGCGGCGGCCAGCCGCAGCGCCAGCACCGTCGCCGCCTCCGACTCCAGCGCCAGATCGGCCAGCACATTGCGCATCAGCGGCTTCTCGATCAGCACCCCGCCGAACGCGCTGCGGTACGTGCTGTGGTGGATCGCCTGCGCCACCGCCTGCCGCATCAGCGCCGCCGAGCCGAGGACACAGTCCAGCCGGGTCGCGGCGACCATCTCGATGATGGTGCGCACCCCGCGCCCCTCGTCACCGACCCGGCGTGCCCACGTCCCGTCGAACTCGACCTCGCTCGACGCGTTGGACCGGTTGCCCAGTTTGTCCTTGAGGCGCTGGATCGCGAACGCGTTGCGGGTGCCGTCCGGCAGCACCCGGGGCAGCAGGAAGCACGTCAGCCCGCCGGGCGCCTGCGCCAGAACCAGGAAGCCGTCGGACATCGGCGCCGAACAGAACCACTTGTGCCCGGTCAGCAGATACTCGCCGTCGGCCGACAGCGGCTCGGCCCGCGTCGTGTTGGCCCGCACGTCGGAGCCGCCCTGCTTCTCCGTCATGCCCATTCCGAAGAGCACGCCGGTCTTCTGCGCGGGGGGCCGCAGCCCCTCTTCGTACACCCACGACGTCAGGCGTGGCTCCCACTCGGCGGCCAGCACCGGATCGGTCCGCAGCGCGGGCACCGCCGCGTGCGTCATCGACAGCGGGCAGCCGTGCCCGCCCTCGGGTTGCGTCCACACCAGGAACCCGGCGGCGCGCCGCACATGACCGCCCGGCCGGCCCCAGGCATCGGTCAGCCCGGCGGTGACCGCGTGCCCCAGCAGCCGGTGCCAGGCCGGATGGAAGTCCACTTCGTCGATGCGATGCCCGTACCGGTCATGGGTACGCAGTTTCGGCGGGTACTCGTTCGCCTGCGCACCCCACCGCTGGACCTGAGCGGACCCGGCGGACCGGCCCAGCTCGCCGAGCTCGTCGCGTGCACCGGCGAGCAGCTCGGGTGCGAGGTGCCGCTCGACGGCCTCGGTGAGCGCGCGGTCGGCGGCGAAGACGTCGTAGTCGACCAGGGGCGGGACCTGGTTGGACACTGTGTGGGTGGTGGCTGCCATGCCGATACGGTAAGGACGTGCAGGCAGCAAATGAAACACCCGAGCGGCCACCCGGGCGGCTCCACCGGGCCCGAGTCCTCTACCGCAACGTATCCAAGCGGCAGATGGTCTGGCAGTTGCTCAAGGACACCGTCAATTCGTGCATGGAGTACCGCATTCTGGGGCTCGCGGCCGAGGCGGCGTTCTTCACCCTGTTGTCGCTTCCGCCGCTGCTCCTCGGACTGATCGGACTGCTCGGTTACGTCGATGAGTGGACGAACACCACCACGGTCGCGTCCATCGAGAGCAACATCCTCAACGCGGCGCAGACGGTCCTGTCCGAGCGGGGCGTCAACGACTTCGCCAAACCGCTCCTGGCGGACGTCACGACCGGTGCGCGCCCCGATGTCATCTCCATCGGCTTCGCGATCGCGCTCTGGTCGGGGTCCCGCGCGGTGAACGTCTTCATCGACACCATCACCGTGATGTACGGCCTCGACGGCCAGCGCGGCATCGTCAAGACACGGCTGCTCTCGTTCCTGCTGTACATCGTGGCGCTGCTGCTCGGCGCGGTCGTGCTGCCGCTGCTCGTGGTCGGCCCCGACCGGGTCGTGGAGTTCATCCCGTGGGGCACGGAGGTCATAAGCGTCTTCTACTGGCCCCTGGTGATCCTGCTGTCGATCGCGTTCCTGACGACGCTCTACCACGTGTCCGTGCCGGTCCGTTCGCCGTGGATCGAGGACGTGCCGGGTGCGCTCGTGGCGTTCGTGATGTGGGTGGTCGGGAGCTTCCTGCTGCGGATCTATCTGACCAGCACGGTCGAGGGGCCGACGATCTACGGCTCGCTCGCCGCCCCGATCGCCGTGTTGCTGTGGATCGGCATCTCGGCGTTCGCGGTGCTGGTGGGGGCGGCGGTCAACGCCGCCATCGACCGTGTGTGGCCCTCGCTGGCGACGGCGGCGGCGCGTGCGGCCAACGACCGGGTACGGGCGGCCCAGGCCGCGGAGCTCCTGGCGCGGGCGCAGGCGGAGAACGCCGAGGCGGACTGGGACGACATCGACGAAGGCGACACCCCCTATATGCCGTCCGAGTTCCCTGAGCGGTGGTCGAGGTTCCTGCCGCCGGACGATGTGAGGTCCAGGCTGCGACAGCCGAGAGGCGACAAGATGTCCAAGGACGCGGAGCGGGAGGGGAAGAGGCCCCCGAAGCCGCGGCCGTAGTGCCGCAGGTGTCGCGCCGGTCGACCGGGAAACCGACTCGGTTGCCGGGACAGCCCTTAGCGTGTGAGGTATGGGTGAAAGCTACGCAGAGCGGGAGTCCCGCTTCGACGGGGCGATCGTCTGGACGCGGGACGTGCCGCAGGGGCCCGTCCGGCCCGTGCTGCCCGACGGCTGCATGGACCTGCTCTGGATCGACGGCCGGCTGATCGTCGCCGGGCCCGACACCCATGCGTACGAACCCGCCGAAGGGACCGGCGGCCGGTTCACCGGCATCAGGTTCGCCCCCGGCACCGCCCCGGCCCTCCTCGGCGTACCGGCGCACGAACTGCGTGACCTGCGGGTCGACCTCGCCGATCTGTGGCCGGGCGCCCAGGTGCGCATACTCACCGAGCGCATCGCCGACGCCGACGACCCCGCTGCCGCACTGGAGTCCCTGGCGCTGCGGCGGGCGGCCGCCACCGGGCCGCCGGACCCGCTGATGCGGTCCGTCGCCGGGCAGCTCGCGCAGGGGCGGTCGGTCGTCGCCACCGCGCACACGGCCGGTCTCGGCGCCCGGCAGTTGCACCGCCGATCGCTGGCGGCCTTCGGCTACGGGCCCAAGACCTTGGCCAGGGTCCTGCGACTGCAGCGCGCACTGGGACTCGTACGGACCGGCATGCCGTACGCCGACGCGGCGCTCGCGGCGGGCTGCACCGACCAGGCGCACCTCGCGCGGGAGATGCGCGAACTGGCCGGTACGACCCTGACCGCCTACTGCGAGGCGCTGGCGAAGAGCGACACCGCGCAGCCGTCCGGGTCGAGGACCACCGCGTAACGCTGCCCCCACACGGCGTCCCATGGCTTCAGATGGCCCTGGTACCCGGCGCCGGTCAGGTCGTCGTACACCGCGTCCACCTCCGCCGGGCTGTCGCAGACGAACGCGAGCCCGACCCGGTCACCTCCTTGCGAACCGGCCCACCCGGGGTCGAAGGAGCGGATGACGTCCTCGGTGTCCCACAGGATGCGCTGTCCGTTCGGCAGGGTCACTTCGACATGGGGTGCGGAGTCCGCTCCGGCGGGGATGTCGAGCCCGAGCCGGCGGTAGAAGGCGAGCGATGCGGCCAGATCCGCGGTGGTGATGCCGATCGCGTCGAGTCGTGGAGTCATGGTCCGAACGTAGAGCGCGGCCGCGCGGCGGGTCTTGTACGAATCGGTCATGCGCTGAACCGGCGTGGGTGGGCCCGTGAAAATCGACTTCGGCACACTGGCCGTCGGCGATCCCGCGGTCGATCTGCTGCCAGTGTGGATGTTCCTGCCCGCCGGGGCGGGGGACGTCTTCCGGGCAGTGCTCGACGTCGACGACGCGACCTGGGCACGGGGGCGGGGCTGGGCACCGGCGAGTTCCCCGCCCGTGCCCGACGACCCGTACTTCCACGACCCGGCGCGGGTGAGCGCCGCCTTGTATCGCCTCGACGAACTCGGCGCCGACCTTTAGGGCCTCTCGTCTGGATCAGGCTGGGCTCGCGGGGTCCGGCACGCGCATCTGCCGCGTTGTCGTCGGTCTTCCCCGAGCTCTCGGCTTCGCTCGAGCAGGGGAGACCCCATTCGCTCCGCGTGGACTCCTTCCTCCGCCTTGCGGCTGCACGCACCACGGTGACATCAGCCGCTCCCTGATCCAGCCCGATCCGAACGAAAGACCCTGGACCGTTCGGATCGGGCCCACTCGGCCCGATCCGAACGGGACAGCCCTCAGCCCAGGCAGTCGCCCGGGGAAGTCCCCGGGTCCGTCAGCGCCAGGCCCAGTTGGGCGCGCTCGGTGATCCAGCGGGCCGGGCGGTAGCGCGGGTCGCCGGTCGTCGCGTGCAGTGCCCGGTGCAGTTCCAGCATCCGGTCCGCGCCGATCCGGTCGCCCCAGGCCAGCGGCCCCACCGGGTAGCCGAGACCGGTCGTGACGGCCAGATCGATGTCGGCCGGGGTGGCGAGGGAGCGTTCGGCGATCGACGCGGCGACGGACACGATCGAGGCCAGCAGCCGCTGCGCGACCGAACCCGCCGTGTCCCGTACCACCGAAACCGCGTACGCCTCGCCGTCGTCCTCCGCCGCCCGGGCCAGCACCGCGCGGGCGTCCCGTGCGGCAGCCGGGTCCGCCGCCGCCGTCACGGCGAGTACCCGGCGGCGGCCGGCCGGAGCGAGCGGGTCCACTCCGAAGGTGCGGCCGGCGGGCAGCCGGTACGCGGCGACCGCGGCGGCCACGGTCGTGCCCCAGACCGGGACCAGCACCAGGGCGTCGGCGGACGGCTCGGCGCCGGTCTCGACGGTGGCGCCCGCCGCGGCCAGCGCCTCTCGCAGCGCGGCCGCGTCGGCGTCCGCCGTGTCCCCGACGACGTACACCGGCCGGTCCGCATCGCCGGTGACGGGCGGCTCCGGAGCGGCGGCGGGCGCGTCGGAGGCGTACGCGAACCAGCCGTGCCCGGTCTTGCGGCCGTGCAGCCCCGCGGCTACCCGGTTCGGGGTGAGGTACGAGGGGCGGAGGCGGTCCGCGTACCGGAAGCCCTCCCAGATCGAGTCGATGACCGCGGCCGTCACATCCAGACCGGTGAGGTCCATCAGCTCGAACGGGCCCATCCGCAGGCCGAGCACGTCACGCGCGATCCGGTCGATGCCTGCCGGGTCGGCGACCGACTCCTCCAGCAGTGCGAGCGCCTCGGTCACCAGACCGCGACCGGCGTGGTTGACGAGGAAGCCGGGGGTGTCGGCGATCGTCACCGCCCGGTGCCCGCAGCCTTCGACGAGCGTGGTGAGGGCCGGTGGGATCTCCGGGCGGGTGGCCGCGCCCGGCACGATCTCGACGATCTTCATCAGCGGCACCGGGTTGAAGAAGTGCAGCCCGGCCAGGCGGGTCGGGTCCTTCAGCGTCGCGGCGATCCGGGTGACCGACAGGGAGGAGGTGTTGGTCGCGAACACGGCCGAGGCGGGCAGTGCCTGCTCCAGCCGGCCGAAGACCTCCGCCTTGGTGCCGAGGTCCTCCCGCACCGCCTCGATGACCAGCTCGACGTCCGGCCCGTCCGCCCACGGATCATCGAGCGGAACGAGCCGTTCCAGGGTGGCGGCGCAGTCCTCGGCGGACAGTCGGCCCTTCTGTACGGCACGGTCGAGCATGGACCGTACGAAGCCGAGGGCCGCGGTCACCGCCTCGGTCCGTACGTCGCACAGCTCGACGGTGTGTCCGGCGGTCGCGGCCCACTGGGCGATGCCACGGCCCATGGCTCCGGCGCCGACGATCCTGATACGCATGGCAGTTGGGGTCCTCTCGGGTGCGGGTGAGCGGGTGCAGTCGTCTGTCTCAGCGAAGATTGACGCGCAGTCGTCTCAGCGAAGATAGACGCGTTCGGGGTCGACGTCCTCACGCAGCAGCCGCAGCTCCTCGGCGGTGGGCGGCGGTACGGTCTCCACCGTGTCGGCGACGGACAGGTCCCAGCCCGTGGCCGCCCGTACCTGTTCGACCGTGACACCCGGCTGGACGGCGACCAGCCGCAGCTCCTCGCCGATACCCGCGCGGGCCAGGATGCCCAGTTCGGTGATGACCCGGGTGACGCCGATGCCCAGCGGCCGGATGCCCTCGGCGAGCGCCCGGTCCGGTCCGGGCGTGGTGCAGAAGTCGAGGGCCGCAGTGAAGGAGCGCGGGGTGTGACGGCGCATCACCACGAACACCTCACGGGAGTTGGCCATCACCTCGACGCCGCCGCCGGAGCCGGGCAGCCGGACCGTCGGGCTGTCCCAGTCGCCGATCACGGAGGTGTTGAGATTGCCGTGGCGGTCGATCTGCGCGGCCCCCAGGAACCCGACGTCGATATGGCCGCCCTGCAGTACACAGCCGAAGAGCGCCGGCATGGAGAGGACCGCCTCGGCGCCCGTGATGAGGACGGCGTCGGCGATGGTCTCCGGCAGCTGGGAGGGGTGCGCGCCGCAGACCCCGGACTCGTACACGACCTCGATGTCCGGAGCGACCGTCAGACGGGCCAGTTCCGTGGCGAGGGTCGGCAGGCCGATGCCGGCGAACACGGTGCGGCGCGCGACCAGTTCGCGCGAGGCGACGACGGAGAGCAGCTCCGACGAGGTGACGGTGGTCATGCCCTGCTCCTTCTCGTGTCCCGTACTCACAGTCGCCGCCCGTAGTTCACCGGTTCGCTGAGCGCCGCGCCGACCGCCAGACCCGCCCAGAACTCGTCGCCGAGCCTGTCGACGTACTGGGAGTGGTCGGCCGTCCCGCGCACCCACTCGTCCAGCCACTCCTGCAGCCGCTGCGGATCCTTGCTGATCTGCGACCAGGCCCGGTAGAAGGCGTTGTCCCGGTCGTAGTACCCCTGTGCGAACGAGGGGTGCGCGCCGCGTGGGCAGGCGACGACGGCGTCGACCGCATGGGCCGGGACGAGCGTACGGTTCGGGTCCGAGCGGATCACCTCGTCGTCGACTATCTCCTCCACGACGACGATCGCCTTGTCCGCCGCGTACACGGCCTCCGCCTGGATGCCGGTCAGGCCCCATATCTGGGTGTTGCCGCGGCGGTCGGCCCGCTGTGCGTGGATGATCGTGACATCCGGGTTGACGGGCGGCACCACATAGATCTGCTCGGATCCGCCGTCCGGGCCCGGGTAGGGCGAAGTGACCTTCCGCAGATCGCTGTTGACGGACGGCAGATCGCTGCCGCCGTACGAGCGCAGCGGATAGAACGGCAGCCGCTGGGAGCCGGCGAGATAGCGGCAGATCATGCCGTAGTGGCTGTACTCCTCGAAGACGAGCGGCGCCGGATCGCCGGTCTCGACGCGCCGCCGCAGCTCGCCCAGCGAACCGGCCGAGGAGTTGCCGACGAAGGAGGAGACCAGCCGTGAGACGCACCCCGCGGCGATCATCTGGTCGACGACGATGTCGGCGGTCATCCGGACGACGGTGAGGTCGCGGCGGCCCTGGCGGATGATCTCGTGGCCCGCGGCGGTCGGGATGAGATGGGTGAAACCTTCGAGGCAGACGGTGTCGCCGTCGTGGACGAAGGAGGCGATGGCCTCCCTCATCGACAGCGTCTTGTCCGCCCTGTCCGTTGTGGCCACGGTGCTCCTCTGCGTGTGCGTGCGCGTCGCCCCACCGTGCCAGCGGTCATTGATTGCTGTCCAATACCAAATTAAGGTCGAATCAAGACTCCTGATTTATGAATGAGGTGGGGAATGGAGCTGCGTCATCTGTCCGCGTTCATCGCAGTGGCCGAGGAGCTGCACTTCGGCCGGGCCGCCAAGCGCCTGCAGATGGCCCAGCCGCCACTGAGCCAGCAGATCCGGCAGCTGGAGAAGGAGCTCGGCGTCCAGCTCTTCGAGCGCAACACCCGCTCGGTGCGGCTGACCAGCGCGGGGGAGTCGTTCCTCCAGCCGGTGCGGACCGTGCTCGACGATCTCGACACGGCGGTACGGGCCGCCAGGGCGGCCGGCCGCGGCGAGTACGGGCGGGTCACCATCGGCTTCGCCGGCGCCTCCAGCCACGAGACGCTGCCACTGCTGACCAGGGCGGTGCGCGCCGCCCATCCCGCCCTGGAGCTGGTCATGAAGGGCCAGACGTACGCGGATGTCGCCCTCGCAGGAGTGGCGGACGGCTCGCTCGACCTCGGATTCGTCCGGCTGCCCGTGACCCGGCCGGGCGTGCAGTACCGGGTCATCGACGAGGAGGAGCTGGTCTGTGCCCTGCCCTCCGACCACCCGCTCGCCAGGCTGGAGCAGGTCCCGATCGAGGTGCTCGCCCAGGAACCTTTCGTCTCCTTCCCCGCCAACACCGGCTCGACCGTGCGGGACGCGACCGTCGGGGCGTGCGAGGCGGCCGGATTCAACCCGCGCGTGGTGCAGGAGGCCCCCGACTCGTACACCATCCTGGCCCTGGTCGCCGCCGGCGTCGGTGTGACGCTCACCGTCACCTCCTGCCAGCACATCCAGCAGAACGGCCTGGTCTACCGACCGCTCGCCGGGCCGCCGATCCGGCTTCAGGCGGCGCTGGCCTGGCGGACCGACAACCCGTCCGCCGCCCTGCGCGCGGTACTCGCTGTCGCGGAGGGCGCGCTGCCGACCCCGATCGGTCATTGAGACGCGTGGCGTCTTGAACCAGAGCGAACTGGATATTGGACCGACTCAGTCACCGGGTGCGAGGGTCGGTGGACACCCACCCGTGCATGAACAACCGCATGTACGCGCACTCGTCCCCGTCACCCGCCCGTGCCACCGGAAGGTCCCGCCGTGCCCGACCAGCAGCCCGACATCGTCATCTGTGAACCGCTGCGCACCCCCATCGGCCGCTTCGGGGGGGCCTTCGCCCAGCAGACACCGGCCGCGCTCGCCGCACGTGTGATCGCCGAGATCGTCGCCCGTACCGGCATCGACCCGGCCCAGGTGGACGAAGTGATCCTCGGCCACGCCTACCCGTCCTCCGACGCCCCGGCCATCGGCCGGGTCGCCGCCCTCGACGCCGGACTCCCGGTGTCCGTGACCGGCTCCCAGATCGACCGCCGCTGCGGCTCCGGCCTGCAGGCCGTACTCGACGCGGCGATGCAGATCCGGGCGGGCTTCAGCGACGTCGTGATCGCGGGCGGCGTCGACGTGATGAGCGCCGCCCCCTACTACACGCACGACGGCCGCTGGGGCATCAAGGGCCCCGGCCTCCAGTTGCACGACTCCCTGGCCCGCGGCCGGGTCACGGCGGGCGGCGTCAACCATCCGGTCCCCGGCGGCATGATCGAGACCGCGGAGAACCTGCGACGGGAGTACGCCGTCAGCCGCGCCGACCAGGACGCGCTCGCCCTGCGCTCGCAGCAGCGCGCCGCCCGGGCCGCGGCCGACGGGCGCTACGACGCGGAGACCGTCCCCGTCACCGTACGCACCCGCAAGGGCGAGACGACCGTCACCGCCGACGAGCACCCGCGCCCCGACACCACCGCCGAACAACTCGCCGCGCTGCGTCCGATCATGCTGAAGTCCGACCCGGACGCCACCGTCACCGCGGGCAACGCCAGCGGACAGAACGACGCGGCCGCCGCCTGCCTGGTGACGAGCGCGGCGACAGCCGAACGCCTCGGCCTGACTCCGCTGGTGCGTCTGGTCTCCTTCGCCCGCGCCGGAGTTCCGGCCGCGACCATGGGGATCGCCCCCGTCCCGGCGACCCGTGCGGCACTCGCCCGCGCCGGCCTCGGCCTCGCCGACCTCGACCTGATCGAGCTCAACGAGGCGTTCGCCGCCCAAGTCCTGGCCTGCACCCGCGAGCTGGGCCTGGGCGACACCGACCACGAGCAGCGGATCAACGTCAACGGCTCCGGCATCTCCCTCGGCCACCCGGTCGGCGCCACCGGCGCCCGCATCCTGGCCACGCTGACCCGGGAGATGCACCGTCGCGAGGTGCGCTACGGCCTGGAGACCATGTGCATCGGCGGCGGCCAGGGTCTCGCCGCGATCTTCGAGCGCATCGCGGCCTGACGGGCACCGCGCTCGTCGCACGAACGGCAGCTGACCGGCACGCGCCGCGACGGGCCCGTACGGACGCGCCATCGCCCACGGGTACATGGTCCTCAGTTGGGGGATCCCGATGTTCGGTGAACTGCTCCAGGTGCAAGGCGTGGGCGGGCACTCAACTACGGAGTGAACAAGGTCCGTTATCCCGCGCCGGTACCGGTCGGCAGCCGTGTGCGGCTGCACGCGTCGGTCGTCGGGGTGAAGGAGGTCGCGCGGGGCGGCGTACAGATGACCCGCGCCTTCACCTTCGAACTCGAAGGGTCCGAGAAGCCGGCCTGCGTCGCCGAATCGCTGACGCACTTCTACTCGTAGGGGCCCGGCCCTGTGCGCACCGGCTGCCGGTGACGCGCGAGATGCCCCGCATGTACGCGAGGGCGGCGGAACGCGACAGGTCCGGCAGCACAGCTGAGGCTGTCCTGCCGGACCTGTCGCTATTTCCCTGTTACGCCAATCCTGCTTATGCGTCAGTTCCGCGAAGCGCGGGCGCGGCGCATCAGCAGGGTGCCGCCGAGCAGAAGAGCAGCGCTGCCGCCGGCCGCCAGCCCGAGGTCGGCGGAGCCGGTGCGGGCCAGCTGAGAGCCGGGGGTGTTCACGCCGGCGGGGATCACGGTGGGGGGCTCCACGACGGGGGGCTCCACGACGGGCGGTTCGACGACGGGGGGCTCCACGACGGGCGGTTCGACGACGGGGGGCTCCACGACGGGGGGCTCCACGACGGGCGGTTCGACGACGGGGGGCTCCACGACGGGGGGCTCCACGACAGGCGGTTCGACGACAGGCGGCTCCACTACGGGCGGCTCGACGGGCGGCTGGCCCGTCGACGGCCCGCTGCCGTTGGAGCAACGGTTGCCCCCCGCGGGGTTCAGTGCGCCGACCACATCGACGGTGTTGCCACAGGCGTTGACCGGGACGTCGACAGGAACCTGGACCAGGTTGCCCGAAAGCACCCCGGGCGAGTTGCTGGTGCTACCGACGGCACTCGCGCCCTGGGCGCCGTCGTCGTCGGAGCGGTCGCTCGCGTTCTCGCACGTGTTACCGAATGCCGGGTTCAGCAGACCGACCACATTGACGGTGTTGCCGCAGACATTGACGGGAACGTGCACCGGCACCTGTACGGCGTTGCCCGAGCCGACGCCCGGCGAGCCGGCAGCGGAGCCGTCGGCCGAAGCATCCGCCTGTGCGTAACCGCCTGCCGCGGTCAGGATGCCTGACGCCGCCGCCATGACGAGCATGCTCTTACTCAAAGCTTTTCGCATTGGTTGCCCTTCCTTAGGACATTTCGCGCGGGCGGATCGCCCGCAGTTCATTCATCAGGCGGTGCAGCTATCACCGGGGATACCGCCCCGGCGCCTCGCCATACGCGATTCGGCAAGCGGCGGTCACGGCTCAGCGGAACTCACACGGACTCCTCTGACACGCGTCCCGAAGTCGCGCTTGACGACAGCCATAACGACAAAGATTTGGTGGGGGAAACTCAGAATTTCGTGGAAATTATGTAACCACCCGGACGGATTACGTACGTGCGTTCGCCGCTCTGCGACGCGGGCGGCGCGGCAGGGTCCGCGGCGCCCCTCGGTGCGAGCGTCCGTGGCCACCCGGCATTCGGGTGAATGGAGAGAACCAAACGCCCGGCGGTGAGTTGGTCAGGGTGCTCCGAGCGGGGCGACAAGTACGAGAAGGGTTGATCGTGATCAAGAAGGTCCTGGCTACGGGCGCTGTCGCCGCCTCCATCGTCGGCATCTCGGCGACGCTTGCTCCGCAGGCGATGGCCATCGGCAACGACACCGGTACCACCTCGGTCAACGGCAACGGCTCTTCGCAGTCGTTCGGCAATGCCGAGACCCGTGGTGACTGGAGCCCGCAGTTCGGCCTGGTTCAGGGCAGCCTGAACAAGCCATGCGTCGGCTTGCCGGCCAAGGTCAACGCCGGTTCGCTCGTCGGCGTGGTCCCGGTCGCGGTCCAGGACGTCAACGTCCTGTCCTCGCCGCAGAACCAGCAGTGCACCGAGAACTCCACCCAGGCCAAGGGTGACGAGCCGCTGTCGCACATCCTGGACAGCATTCCGGTGCTCTCGGGCAACGGCACCGGCAACAGCTGAGTCTGCCGGACCGAAGGCCCGGGCCCGCCGGGGTTCCTCCCTCCGCGCGGCTCGGGCCTGCTGTTGCCTGTCGGTCCCTCGGTACATCGGGAAATCGGGAAATCGAATGATCCCTGCGGTTGTGCCGAGTGGCGAATGTTGCACCATCCGGGCGGATTTTCAAGAATCTTCTTCTTGGAGAGTTTCGCGCACGGTCTTAAGTCGTTACGAATTGTAGTGGCGGAGTTACGAGCGCTAAGAACTGCGCTCGTGCGGCACGAAAGTCGTGGCCGCTCCGGACTCCGTCAAAGAAAGGGATGAAAGTGAAGTACACCAAGGTTGCCGCCATCGCCGCCGGAACCCTGATGGCGATCGGTGCCGCAACTCCCGCCTTCGCCGACTCCGGTGCCGAGGGCGCGGCCAACAACTCCCCCGGTGTCCTTTCCGGCAACGTCATTCAGGTTCCGATTCACGTCCCGGTCAACGTCTGCGGCAACACGCTGAGCGTGATCGGCCTGCTCAACCCCGCGTTCGGCAACGCCTGCTCCAACGGCTGAATTCCGGTCGGCTGAGCCCAGCGCTCACTGCCCGTCCGCCCCGGATCGCGCCTCGTGCGCGATCCGGGGCTTTCCTCTTTCCGCGTGCTCCGTTCCGCGCGTTCGCCGTGCTTCCGGATGCGGTGGAACGGCCGAGGTCGTTCCGCATCGCCCGAGGCGCGGTGCGCCGGCGGCTGGAGGCGGACACCCGGACAGCTGCGCGGAACGGAGCACCTGACAGTGCACCACTCATTCCGGCCGCGGAACCCCCGCAACACTCGTTCCGGTGAATAGTCATGCGATCGATCGAGTGGTCCACAAGAAAAGGCGGACCGTGCAGTTGCCCGAACGGAACCGATTCGTTACCCAGGTCGAAAGCGGCAGAAGTCACAGGTAAAGAACGCTTGTGCGGCGCGGGGACGCGACCGAAACAGATGCCGCTGCAGAAGGGAACCTGAAAGTGAAGTACGCGAAGACTGCTGCGTTCGTTGCCGGTTCCGTGGTTGCTTTCGGAACGGCTGCTCCCGCCTTCGCCGTTACCACCGCCACGGCCCCCAGCGTCAGCCTCGACGGCGGCGTCAACCAGGTGTTGGCCGCAGCCCCCCAGGGCGTCGACCCGATCGTCGACACCATCGGTGACGCCACGGATTCGGTGCAGAAGAAGGGCACCGTCACCAAGGTTGCCGGTCAGGCCACCGGTGCGGCCAAGAGTGCGGCTCCGCTGCTCGGTGGCGTGCCCCTCGGTGGCTGATCCGTCAAAGGGTGGCAGTTCCCAGCGCATTCGCGGTGATTGCCATTCTCCGGTATCGCTACCGCGCATTCGGCAACACCCGGACGGCAGAAGCACCGTTCGGGTGAAGCGGCACATCCGAACCCGTCGTAGTGAGTTGATCAAAGCGCTCCGGACAGGCGGACAACAGAAGACCCCCAGAAGGGCTATTTCATGATCAGGAAGATTATGGCCTCGGCAGCCGCAGCTGCTGCGATCGTCGGCGTCTCCGCCGCGATCGCCCCGCAGGCCATGGCCATCGGCAACGACACCGGTACGACGTCGTACAACGGCAACGACAACACGCAGTCGTTCGGCAACTCGGCCACTCAGGGTGACTGGAGCCCGCAGTTCGCGCTGGTCCAGGGCTCGCTCAACAAGCCGTGCGTCGGCTTGCCGGCCAAGGCCAACGTCGGTTCGCTCGTCGGCGTGGTCCCGGTCGCGGTCCAGGACGTCAACGTCCTGTCCTCGCCGCAGAACCAGCAGTGCACGGAGAACTCCACCCAGGCCAAGGGTGACGAGGCCCTGTCGCACATCCTGGACGACATCCCGGTCCTGTCCGGCAACGGCACCGGCAACAGCTAGAGCCTCACCGCTCCGGACGGCGTTTCCCCGATTCCTTCGTGGGGCCGGTTCATCCACGCGGCAGCCATTCCTCGGCGGCCCGGACGGACCGGCCCCTCGTCGTGCGTCGAAGGGTGATCCGCCAGGGTTTGCGGGACGGCCCTCAGCCCGCCGAAAACCCTCGATGGAGGGGCGTACTGGGCCGGTTGCCGTAGTGCCGGCTGCGGTCGGCCGCCGCACCGGGTAGAGGCCCGTCATGGACCATTACGACAGTGAGCGCCCGTGCGGCCGGCACCGGCACACGGAGGACGTCACACCCATCTACGACCGGCTGCTCGCCGAATGGGAGGCAGCCCGGCGGGTCAGGCAGCAGGGCGTGCCGCGCCCCGAGTCCGATCCGCCCTACGTGGGTCGGCTCGTCCCCGCGGCACGCACGTCCGGCGAGACGCTCGGTGACTGACCGTCCCGGGCCGAACTCGCTACGGATCCAATCCATTTGAGTGGTGCCGCGGAACCGACGCTTCCGTATCCGGTCGATCAGGACGTTCCAGAACGGGACGCGCTGAAAGGTGAAGCGTGAAGAAGATGATGGCCGGCGCGGCAGTGGCCGTATCCCTGGTCGGTCTGTCGGCTGCCGCGGCCCCCTCGGCCATGGCGATCGGCAAGGACCAGGGCACCACGTCGGTCAACGGCAACGGGACGCAGCAGCAGTTCGGCAACAGCGTGACCCAGGGCGACGGCAACCCGCAGCTGCAGCTCGTCCAGGGATCGCTGAACAAGGCGTGCGTCGGTCTGCCGGCCAAGGCCGACGCCGGCTCGGTCGCGGGGCTGCTGGTGCCCGTCGCGGTCCAGGACGTCAACGTCCTGCACTCGCCGCAGAATCAGCAGTGCGCCGAGAACTCCACCCAGGCCAAGGGCGACGAGGCTCTCTCGCACATCGTGGACGACGTCCCGGTCCTGTCGGGCAACGGCGCCGGCAACAGCTGACGCCGCGTGAGCCGCGGGCTGTCCAGGGGCGCGCCCGGACCGCCCGCTCTCCGATGTGGGGCGCCGCGCACGGCGATGTCCACCGCTCAACGGGGGGCGGTGGACATCGGACGGACCGGGCCGGGCGGATCAGCCCAGGGAGCGCACCGGCAGAAGACAGTGGGCGGAGGTCATGACGACCTCCTCGTCCGCGGCGAAGGAACGCAGCAGCTCCTCGCTGACAGGCCGGCCCGGTACGGCAGCCGGCCACGGGCGGGTGGCGAACATCGCGTAGACCTCGCCTCGGTCGCGGGCCGCGACCAGCCACTGAGGTGGCACCCGGTACTGCGCGCTGAAGTGAGGCAGTGTCAGTGCCGCCTCGCCGGCCTGGACCAGGAGCGTGACCGGGAGGCCCGGCGTCTCGGCGGCGCGCACGAGACCGGCGCCGACCGGCAGCCCGCAGCGCTCCAGAGCCAGTTGCATCGCGGCCTCACCGGCGGCCGGCCCGTCCGTCCCGTCGCCCAGCGAGTAGACGAGCAGGAATGCGACATCGTGTCCGCCATCGGGGTGCTCGCCGCTCCACCCGATCAGGGAGAGCGTGCCCAACTGGGCTTGTGTGAACGTGCCGATGGCGGTCCGGGGTGAGGTCATGCTCGGCACCATAACGGCCATGGACCGGTGGTTGTGCGCCTGTTTCACCTGATCGAGGGAGACTTCGTGATAACTCCGACGAAGGTCCCGGACCGGTGTGCCCGCGAGGACCTGAGGCAAAAAATACGTTGACGGCATCGGGCGGCCCCCGGCTATCGTGTGGAGCGTTGCGGCCGGCGGACTTACCGTCGGTGTCGGCCCGTGCTGTGAACCAGGAGGTGAGGACATTGATGACTGTCGTTGCGATGGGCGCTGCCCACAACCGGAAGAGCATCGTTCTCACCCCCGTGGTCGCCGGCTGACCTTCTTTCGTACTTCTCCGCGCCCGAGTGCGCGTTGCCGGGGCCACCCTCCGAAGGGTTTCCCTTGTCTTTCTCCCCGCTTTCCCCGCTCTCCTCCAACACCGACCCGTCCTCGTCGCATCCGCTGTCGCCGTACGGCTGGGACGACGCCTGGGCGGCCGAGTTCGCACCGCACGCCGCTAAGGGGCTGCTGCCCGGACGGGTGGTGCGGGTGGACCGTGGTCAGTGCGATGTCGTCACCCCCGACGGCACCGTCCGCGCGGACACCGCGTTCGTCGTCCCCCGCGACCCCATGCGGATCGTCTGCACGGGCGACTGGGTCGCCGTCGACCCCGACGGTGATCCGCAGTTCGTACGGACACTGCTGCCGCGGCGCACCGCCTTCGTGCGCTCGACGTCGTCACAGCGCTCCGAAGGGCAGGTGCTCGCCACCAACGTCGACCACATCGCCATCTGCGTCTCGCTCGCCGTGGAGCTCGACCTGGGGCGGGTGGAGCGCTTCCTCGCGCTCGCCATGTCCAGCTCCAGCGGTGACGCGCTGCTGCGGGACGGTGCGTCCGCCACGGACGGTGCCGCCCAGCCGATCGTGGTGCTGACCAAGACCGATCTGGTGCCGGACGCCGACACGCTGTCGTATTTCGTCCAGGACATCGAAGCCGTCGCGCCCGGGGTCCAGGTGCTGCCCGTCAGCTCCGCCACCGGGGAGGGGCTCGACGTCTTCGGTGCCATCGTCTCGGGCGGCACGAGTGTGCTGCTCGGGGCGTCCGGTGCGGGCAAGTCGACCCTTGCCAACACGCTGCTCGGCGACGACGTGATGGACGTACAGGCCGCCCGAGACGTCGACGGCAAGGGCCGGCACACCACCACGACCCGCAATCTGCTGGTTCTGCCCTCCGGGGGCGTACTGATCGACACACCCGGGCTGCGCGGGGTCGGCCTCTGGGACGCGGAGACCGGTGTCGGCCAGGTCTTCTCGGAGATCGAGGACCTGGCCGGGCGATGCCGGTTCCACGACTGTGCCCATGAGTCCGAGCCCGGCTGTGCGGTACTCGCCGCGGTCGACGACGGTTCGCTCTCCGAGCGGCGCCTCGACAGCTTCCGCAAGCTGCTGCGCGAGAACCAGCGCATCGTGGCCAAGACCGATGCCCGGGTGCGGTCCGAGATGCTGCGCGAATGGAAGCGCAGGGGGGCCGCGGGCCGGGCCGCCATGGACGCGAAGCAGGGTCGGGTGCGGTAGGGCCGTGCCCCGATCGGGGGCCGGGTCGACGTCCGAAAACCGCGAGTGTGGCACTGCCCGGTGGCGCACACTGGACGGTGTGATGGACGAACGGACCAGGTACGAGGCGGTGAGCAGCCGCGACGCGCGGTTCGACGGGGAGTTCTTCTTCGCCGTCGAGACCACCGGCATCTACTGCCGGCCGAGCTGCCCCGCCGTCACTCCCAAGCGGAAGAACGTCCGGTTCTTCCCGACCGCCGCCGCTGCCCAGGGCAACGGCTTCCGGGCGTGCAGGCGCTGCCGCCCGGACGCCGTGCCGGGGTCCGCGGAGTGGAACGTACGGGCCGATGTCGTCGGCCGTGCCATGCGGATGATCGGTGACGGCGTGGTCGACCGGGAGGGCGTGCCCGGGCTCGCGCACCGGCTCGGATACAGCTCGCGCCAGGTGCAGCGGCAGCTCAACGCCGAGCTGGGCGCAGGACCCGTCGCGCTGGCCCGCGCCCAGCGGGCACACACCGCACGGGTGCTGCTCCAGACGACGGGGCTGCCCGTCACCGAGATCGCCTTCGCGTCCGGCTTCGCCAGCGTGCGCCAGTTCAACGACACGATCCTGCAGATCTACGCCCGCACGCCGAGCGCTCTGCGGACCGAGGCCGGGACCGGACTGGGGGCGGCGGCGCAGGAGACGCGCACGGCCGGAATCCCGCTCCGGCTCGCCCACCGGGGACCGTACGCCGCCCGGGAGGTCTTCGACCTGCTGGCCGGCGAGGCGGTCGCCCGCGTGGAGGAGGTCAGCGGCGAGCCCGGCGCCCGCACCTACCGGCGCACCCTGCGGCTGCCCTACGGCACGGGGGTCGTCGCCGTCGACGAGCGGTCCGCCGGGGCATGGCTGGACGCCAGGATCAACCTCACGGACCTGCGCGATCTGACCACGGCGGTGCAGCGGCTGCGGCGCCTCTTCGACCTGGATGCCGATCCGTACGCCGTCGACGAGTGGCTCGGCGCCGACCCCGGGCTGGCACCGAGCGTCGCGGCCCGCCCAGGGATGAGGTCGCCGGGCGCCGCGGACCCCGAGGAGTTCGCCGTACGGACGCTCGTCGGCCGGGAAGCGGCGGAGCGGCTCGTGGAGACGTACGGGAAGGTCCTCGATGTGCCGTGCGGCGGTCTGACCCATGTGTTCCCGGAGCCGGGAGTGCTGGCCGGCGCGGCCGACGATCCGGTGCTGCGGACACTGGCGGCCGCGCTCGCCGACGGGACCGTGCGTCTCGACGCCGGGGCCGACCGCGACGAGGCAGAGCAGGCGCTGCTGCGGCTGCCGGGGATCGGTCCGGCAGCCGCGGCGCTGATCAGGATGCGGGCGCTCGGCGATCCCGATGTGGATCCGGACCGGTCGCCCTTGGCGGAGCGGTGGCGGCCCTGGCGCTCGTACGCCGTGCGCCATCTGGACTGCCGGTGACATCGGCCCCGTCGAGGGCCCGCATTCCATTCACCGGCCGGAATTCGGGACCGGCCTCCCAGCACATCGGCCGGCCCCGCACGCCGACCACGCCGCTGCGTCGGCTGTCGTACCGGATGGTGGTCCTACGACTGCGACCGGAGCGGCTCAGACCGGCAGACCCCAACGCGGCGCCGCCGCGTTCGGGGCGACCGGACGGATCGTCAGGTCCGGGCGGTCGCCCTCAGCCGTGATCAGCGCCGAGTCGCCCTTGCGGAGGCCGATCCGCACCGTGCCGTCCGCCACCTCCTCGTACTTCACCGGCCGTCCGTGGCGGTCCCGGATCTCGATCGGGCCGTCCATGCCATGGCGTACGACGCAGGGGGCGCCGGCCTCGCTGGTCACCCGCACCCAGCGGGTCCGGCCTTCTTCCCGTACCGCGCTGAGCAGGAACGCGCCCTGGGTACGGAAGTCGTGGACGGTCAGTTCCCGCCAGGCGGCGGGCAGCGCAGGGAAGACCCTGATCGTGCCGCCCCAGGACTGGCACACCATGTCGTGCAGCGACTGGGCCGCAGAGAGCGGGGTCTCGATGACCGGGCCCGACTCCTTGTACATGGTGTTCGCCTGGATGAAGCGGCTCATCAGCTGGCCGAGGTACTTCAGCGCGTCCTCGCCCTTGCCGAGCAGCGCGGACATCGAGGCGGCACCGGTGAAGGTGTAGCCCTGCAGGGCGCCTTCGAACCCCACCCAGTGGGCGAGGGACTTCTCGATCAGGGCGCGCTCGTCGGGCGTCGCACCCGTCAGCTCGTACAGCGGGTACACCGCGAGCATGTGCGAGTAGTGGCGGTGCGACTTCGCGAACGGAACCCCGGCCCCGATCATGAACCCGTTGGCGTCGACCGGGTAGGGCGCGAGTTTGGCCAGCACCTCCTGCCAGCGGGCCGTCAGCGGGTCGTGGACGCCGAGCTGCTGGGCCGAGTCCAGCAGGGTGCGGCAGCCCCAACGAAGCAGCATCAGGTCGTAGTTGCAGTCGGGGGCGTTGACGCCGTACTCGGGGGAGAAAGTCGCCGGGAGGTGCAGCTTGCCGTCCGTACCGGGCGCAAGGAAGTGCAGGTAGTAGTTGACCGCCTTGCGCAGCAACGGGAACAGCGTGTCGCGCAGGATCGACTCGTCCATGGTGTGCCGGTAGGAGAGCCACACGTTGTGCAGCGCCCAGGTGAGGTTGCCGACCTCGGGGGTGGGCGGGTCCTGGCCGGGGATGCCGACGCCGTAGCCGCCGTCGGTCACGGAGGCGCCGTTGACCAGCTGAGGGTCGGTGGTCCGCGGGATGCCGGCCGAGTCCGCCCGGTAGGGGGCCGCGACCTCGCGGGAGAGCTGGTCCCGGAACTCGCTCAGGGCGCGGGTGACGGCGTCCAGCTCCAGATGGTTGGAGCCGTGGATCAGCCAGTACTCCAGCTGGACGTTGAGGTTCCACCAGGTGTTCGGCCACGGGGTGGGCTCCAGCCAGGGGCCCGAGGTCGCCATCACGGGCGCGTCCTTGCGGGCCGCCGACGCCGTCTTGTAGAGCTGGATCCAGTAGAAGCGCTGCAGCCGGGCGTCCGGAAGAGACAGGAAGCTCTTCCGGTAGAACCGGTCCCACCAGGAGCGATGCGGCGTGGCGAGCAGCGCGTACGGGAGGGCGGAGGCGGTCTTGACCGTACGCAGCGCGCGGTCACGTGCGGTTGTCTTCGGGTGGGAGTGCGTGACGGTGACGTACAGCGTGCGGCTGTCGCCCCTGGTGCGCTCCCGCCAGGCGGTGACGTGCTGGCCGCCCGCCAGCAGCGGCTGGACGGCGGCGGTCACCTCGCCGTGCTGCTCGACGACGGCGGGCGGGTTGCCCGTGTAGCCGTCCGGCAGGGGCTTGAAGTCGGCACGTGGGCTGATGGCGTCGGCGGGGTGGAAGACCCAGCGGAAGCCCTGCTCACCCTCGCTCGGGGTGATTTCGACGGCGAGGAGATCGCTGGAGGAGTGGACGAAGGCGCGGAGCTTCAGGGTGCCCGCGGTGGTGGTGATCGTGCCTTCGAGCTCGGCGGTGCGCAGTCGCATCCACCACTCGATCCCGGTGATGGTGCCGGCGGGTTCCAGGGTGAAGTGGCCGATCGGCAGACGGGCGAGACCGAAGAGGGAACCGAACTCGGGGCGGTGGTCCTGGACCTCGGAGTGCTGGACGTTGAAACGGACGGCCGTGGTCGTGGCACCCGGCTCGGCGTAGATGCCGGAGCCGAGGCGGCCGTTGCCCAGGTAGGGGCCCTCGTACCAGGTCGTCGGCAGCTTCTGCCAGAGCAGATCCGCGTCGTCGAGGACGGTGCGCCAGCTGTCGTCGGGGGAGTGCACGACGGGCGCGGTGGAGGTGGCAGGTGCGGTGGCCGGGGCTGCTGCCTGGGCGGGGACGGCCGCGCCGCCCACCACCAGGGCGCCGCCGAGCGCGGTGCCTGTGGCGATGACGGTTCTTCGGGAGGGGGACGGCGGCGCGGAGGCCGTCCGGGGAGTCGGGGGCGTACAGGAAGGGTCCGGTGCTGTGGGCAAGGCGTCTCCTGGCGACTCGTACGCAGGCGCATCAATTCATCCGAGCTATTCCTTCACGGAAGGTAGGCAAGGGTGATCCTGGCGTCAATAGAGCGGGAGAGATCCGATGTGTTACTGCCTATCTGGACAGCGTCCAGCATGATGCCCATCGCGGGAGGGGTGAGCGGTCAGCTCCGGATCACCGCGACCAGCCACGTCCCCGTCACCAGCAGACATGCGAACAGCTCGACGAGCACGGAGTAGCCGGTGGCCCGCATCACCGAACGGAGCGAGGCCCGGGCCGCCCCGCCGCTGCCGAGCCGCAGTCGCTCCGCACCGTAGATCGCCCCGACGTACCCCACGATTCCGCCCACCACGGGCAGCACGAAGAAGCCCACGATCCCGGCGATCCCGCCCAGCATCAGCGTCTTGCGCGGGGCGCCGGACTCGCGCGGGCGGCGCGGCCGCAGCAGCGGCTTCAGCGCCTGGTTCAGCAGCAGGAGGGCGGTGGCGCCGATCAGTACGCCCCAGGCCGCCGGGGTCCTGTCGGTGAGTGCCCACCACAGCACGGCTGCCCAGACGATCGCCTGCCCCGGCACTCCGGGCACCAGCACGCCGACCAGGCCGAGCAGAATGACCAGGCCCACGGCGATGAGCTGCCACACACCCATCTCACCAGCCTGCCGGAGTCCGGCAGGTCCCGCCCGTCAGCAAGGTGCCGGGCGGGAGCCGTCGATGCAGCTCAGAGGCGTAATGGGGGGCAGTGTGGGACCCTGCCGGACAAGCCCGCCTCAGGCTCGCGGGGTGCGGGAGACCCAGCCCCGTTCGTACGCATGCCAGCCCAGCTGCAGCCGTGTCGACACGCCGGTCAGTTCCATCAGGCCCTTCACCCGCCGCTGGACGGTCCGCAGCCCCAGCTCCAGCTGTTTCGCCACGCTCGCGTCCGTCAGCCCGGCAAGCAGCAACGACAGAATCTCCAGGTCGGTCGGATCGGGTCCGACGGTGGTCTCCTGAGCCCAGCCGCTCTCGCCGAGCCGCAGCGGCATGGCCTCGCGCCACACCGCCTCGAAGAGCCCCATCAGCGACTCCAGCAGCCCGGAGGCATGGACGACCAGTGCCGCCGGCTCGGCGCCGTGGCCCGTCAGCGGCACCATGGCCAGCGAGGCGTCCGCGACGACCAGCTTGGTCGGCACCCGGTCGACGACCCGGCACTGCTCGTCCCGGCTCAGCGCCGCCGACAGTTCCAGGATCCCGCTCGGCAGCGCGAGCACCTCACGCTCGATCACCACCCGGAACGACACCCCACGGGTGGCGGCCCGCTCCTCCGACTCGTTCTCCAGACCGCTGACCGCGATCGGGTTCCCGGTGACCAGGGCGCACACCTCGCTCGCCGCCCCCAGTTGCAACTGGTGGAAGCGGTGCGCCACCGCGCTCGCGCCCGTGACCACCTCGACCAGATCGTGCACGGCGGGCTCGGCGGCATCCGCCCGGTACTCCTCGGCGAGCAGCGCCGCCGCCAGCTCCGCCTGCTCCAGCTCATGGCGCTGCTGGGTGAGCAGCGCGCCCAGGGCGACGCCCGGAGGCGCCGCCACCCACCGGCCGGTGCGGGCGGACGACTGGGCGGCGAGGCCCTGCTGCTCCAGCCGGCGCAGCGCCCGCTCGGTCTCCGACTCGGGAAGCCCCAGCCGGTGCGCGAGGTCGTTGACCTCCGCCGCCCCCATCGCGACGAGCGCACGGTAGGCGGACTCCTGCCTCTCGTCGAGACCTATGGCTCCCAGCACCCTCGGACCCCTCCCCGGACGCGTCATTTCCGCATCGTTGCGCACTCTTCGGCAGGTCGGCCGTGGCGGAAAGCGGCCACGGCGTAAACCCGCCGTGTACATCATCCCTGTATCGCACGTACCTCTGCCAATGTGGCGCCACCGCAGTACCAACAACCTCCGGAATAAGGGCCTTTGTGCGCCCTTCTTCCGGAATCACCTGGGGAGAGCGATGCGCCCGATATCGCGTACGGCACTGGGAGCGGCGACAGCCGCCGTCCTGGCCGCCACCGTGGTAGCGCCGTCCGTGGCCGTGCCACAGGACGCGCCCGCCGCGACAAGACCGCTCACCGGCAGTGCGGCAGCCACCGCTGCCGCTGCCGGGAAGGGCGGCAAGCCGGTCACCGTCACCCTGGTCACCGGGGACAAGGTTCTGGTGAGCACGGACCGTTCGGGGGCGGCGTCCGCCACCGCGCTGCCACGCGCGGACGGCACCGTACCGCTCATCCAGACCCGGCAGTCCGGCAAGGACCTGTACGTCTACCCGGACACCGCGACCGAGGCGCTCGCCGCGGGCAAGGTCGACGAGGAACTCTTCAACGTCACCGGACTGATCCGCCAGGGCTACGACGACGCGAGCACCAAGTCGCTGCCGCTGATCGCGGTGTACGGCCAGGACCTGGCCCGCTCGGCGCCCGTCACCCCGCGCGGTGCGAAGCGCGGACTTGCACTCGACGCCATCGACGGCGTCGCGCTCAAGACGGACAAGGAGAAGGCCGCCGACTTCTGGTCGGACATCACCGACACCCGCTCCCGTTCGGTCTCCGGTCTGAAGAAGCTCTGGCTCGACCGCAAGGTTCAGGCCACTCTCGACAAGTCGACGAAGCAGGTCGGCGCCGACCTCGCCTGGGCCGCCGGCTACGACGGCAAGGGCACCAAGGTCGCCGTGCTCGACACCGGTGTCGATGCCGAACACCCCGACCTCAAGGGGCGGATCGCCGCCTCGGAGAACTTCACCGACTCCGACACCACCGACGACCGGCAGGGCCACGGCACCCACACCATCTCCACCGTGGGCGGATCCGGCGCGGCCAGCGACGGCAAGAAGAAGGGCGTCGCCCCGGGCGCCGACCTGCTCGCGGGCAAGGTCCTCAACGACAGCGGTTCCGGCGCCGAGTCCTGGATCATCGCCGGTATGCAGTGGGCCGTCGACCAGAAGGCCGACGTCGTCTCGATGAGTCTCGGCAGCCCGACGCCGACCGACTGCACCGACCCGATGAGTGTCGCCGCCGAGGAACTCGCCCAGAGCAAGGACACCCTGTTCGTGATCGCGGCGGGCAACTCCGGCCCGACGCTGAACACGGTCTCCTCGCCGGGCTGCGCCCCCAGTGTGCTGACCGTCGGCGCCGTCGACCGCGACGACTCCACCGCCCAGTTCTCCAGCCGCGGACCCGTGATCGGCTCGCACACCCTCAAGCCCGAGATCTCCGCCCCCGGCGTCGACATCTCGGCCGCTGCGGCCGGTGGCCGCGGGGTGTACGCGTACCGGACGATGTCCGGCACGTCGATGGCCACCCCGCATGTCGCGGGAGCCGCAGCCATCGTGAAGCAGCGTCACCCGGACTGGACCGCACAGCAGATCAAGGCCGCTCTCGTGTCGTCCGCGAAGAGCGACATCCCCGGCGACGTACGGGAGACCGGCGGCGGCCGCCTCGATGTCAAGGCCGCCATCGACACCACCGTCGTCGGCGCCCCAGCCGTCCAGGGCGGCACGTTCAACTGGCCGCAGGACAAGAGTGACCGCACCACGGTCGACGTCCCGTACACCAACTCCGGCACCAAGCCGGTGAAGCTGTCGCTGAAGGTCCAGGGCGTCACCGGCAACGACGGCTCGGCGGTCCGCTCCTCCGTCGCGAAGCTCGACGCGAGCAGTGCCACCGTGCCGGCCGGAGCGACCGTCAAGGTCCCGCTGCACATCGACCCGACCGCGCAGCTGAAGGCCGCCCAGTACGGCGATGTCACCGGGCGCGTACTGGCCACCGGCGCCGACGGCGTCAAGGTCTCCACCCCGTTCTCGCTGTACGTCGGCGCCGAGACGGTCACCCTGCGCGTCAAGCTCATCGACCGCACCGGCAAGCCCGCCGCGGGTTCCTCCTCGCTGGACGTCATCGGCACCGACACCGCCAGTGGTGAGCGGCGCTTCAACGACGGGGCGGCCGACCAGGTGTACCAGGTGCGCCCCGGTGCGTACTTCGTCTCCAGCTTCGTCATGTCGCCGGACCTGAAGGACGCCACCGGCAGGATGGTCGAGTCCGTCGGCTACCTCGCCAGGCCGCAGCTGAACGTCACCAAGGACACCACCCTGGTACTGGACGCCCGAAAGGCACACCGGATCCAGGTGAAGACCGAGGACCGCAGGTCCGAGAACCGCTCCACGACCCTCACCTTCGGCCGCAGCTGGGACGACGTCTGGCTGCACTCGGGCTCCATCACCGGCAGCCGTATCGTCAAGAACTACTTCGCCGACATCGAGGGCCGGGCGAGTGACGGCGACTTCGAGTTCGCCAGCTTCTGGCGTGCGTATGCCCCGCAGATCGAGAAGCTCTCGGTCGTCGGCGGTGCCGAGCTGCACCCGCAGACGGCGAGCACCGGCGCCGTCAACCTCGACGGTACGGGCGAGGCCGCGCTCGTCGACGCGGGCACCGGCACTCCGGACGAGCTGAAGGCCGCCGGTGTCGAGGGCAAGATCGCTCTGGTGAAGGTCGCAGACGACGGATACCTGACCGTCCAGGCGAGGGATGCCAAGGCCGCAGGCGCCAAGGCGATCATCGTGTACCGCCCGTCCGCGGGCACATGGCTGCCGTCCCTCGGTTTCGGTTCGGCGCCGCTGCCCTCCCTCGCGATCGAGACGAGTGAGGCCGCCGGCCTGACCGCCGCCCTCGCCGACGGTCCCGTGACGCTGCGCTGGAAGGCCACCGCCGCCAGCCCGTTCGTCTACAACCTCGGTTTCCCCGAGACCGGCCCCGTCACCTCGGACCGTACGTACAAGGTCCGTGACGGCAAGCTCGGCAGGTCCACCGCCACGTACGAGGCGATGGGCGTGGCAGCCGACTACGTCGACTCGATGGTCTTCGACCGGCCGTACGGCGGACGCTTCTCCGCCGTGTTCGACACCGTCGCCGTCCCTGGTAAGCGCACCGAGTACTACTCGGCGGGCGACAACGCCTGGGAGCGCTTCCTCTCCTCCAGCTTCCCCTGGGGCGAGTCCATGGTCGACCCGGCCCACACCTACAAGTCCGGCTCGCAGCGCACGGAGAACTGGTACCGGGGCATCGTCGGTCCGTCCACTCCGCGCGACCTCCAGGGCAAGGAGGTGCTTGCCGGCGAGCGGCAGGACAACCTGATCGGCGTCGCCCCGGGCTTCTGGGCCGACAGCGAACACGGAGGTATCCAGGGCTCGTTCGGTGACCTGGGCAACATGACGCTGACCAGTGGCGACAAGGACTACGGCAGCAGCGGATACCCGTCCGGCGTGTTCGAGGTGCCGGCCGAGGACGCACCCTATGAACTGACCATGACCACCATGAAGGTCGGTTCCCCCGCGGCTGTGTGGAAGCGGTCCACCCAGACCGAGACCACCTGGAAATTCCGTTCGAAGCGGGACGAGAACGCGTACTCTCAGGGCATCCCGCTCCTCTTCCCGGGCTACGACCTGGCGACGGACGGGATGAAGTCCCTGGCTGCGCAGGACGGTCAGAAGATCGGCCTGAGCGTCACCGGTCACACGGGCTACACGCCCGGCAAGCTGACCGCGGCCAAGGTCTCGTACTCGTACGACGGTGGCACGACCTGGACCCAGGCCACCACCGCACAGCGGGACGGGCGTTGGACCGCGACCGTGAACCACGCGGGCGCGGCCGGCAAGCCGGTCACGCTGAAGACTGAACTGACGGACGCCAACGGCAACTCCGTCGTCCAGACAATCGTCGACGCATACGCGGTGCGCTGACCCGGGTCACACCAGAACCGGTTCGCCGGGCGTCCTTCCCGTGGGGGGTGGGGTCGCCCGGCGGACCTCTTTTTCCTGATGACCCGTTTTCGTACGGCCCGTTCGGTGGACAATAAGGGCATGAGTCAGCAGGGGGAGAGGCCCGCCGCCCACGAGGACGACTGGTGGCGCAGGCTGTACGACGAAACCGCCGCGGACACCGGGTCGACCACCGCGGCCGACAGTCTCGACGACCGCTTCGACTCGGCCTCGGACGCGGTGGGTCCGGCGGGGCGGGGCGGGCCCGGTCGTGACGACGGGGACGGAGGGACGGTCGCGGCCGTGCCCGATCCCCGGACGCGGCCCGCGTCACCTGTGCAGGCGCGCACGCCGTGGGAGCCACCGGCGGAGGCCGAGCTCGCCCCGTGGGAGCCGCCGCGCAGCGCCGCACAGCCACGAACCTTCGCCGCACCGCCGGCTCCTGCGCCGCCGCCCGTCGATGCGCCGCCCCCGGTCCCGCCGCCCGGCGCTGAGCGGCCGGGGATCGTCGATGGACCACCACCCGTCCCGGCCCCGCCACCTGTTCCGGCCCCGCCACCGGTCCCGGATCCGCCCGAGCAGGTGCCGCCTCTGCAGAGGCGGCCGACCGCCGAGCGGGCCGAGTCCCCGGAGGAGTCCGCACCCGCAGGGGCGACCGGTTCCGGCTCTGCGGCCATCCCGGCCGGCTCCGGCCCGGTGGCTCCCGGCCCCACATCCCGCCCCGGACTCATGTACATAGGGGACCGGCCGCCCACCTACGACGCCGAGCCCACCTCGCTGCCCGCCACCACCCCCCAGGAACTCGACGGGCTCGTCGCCGACACCGTGCTCGACGGGGCCAGGTACGGCACGTACACCCTGCGGGCCGCGTCGGTGCGCGGGGACTCCGCGCGGTTCCGCGGCGAGCCCCGGCGCGACGCCCTGCTCACCGTGCGCTTCGGTGCCGCCGAGAACGCCCTCGTGCTCGTCGCCGTCGCCAGCGGCGCCCGCGCCGCCGAGGGCGCCCATCTCGCGGCCGCCGACGCCTGCCGCTGGATCGGCGGTGCTGTCGGCCGCAGCCACGCCCGGCTCGCCGAGGACATAAGGGCAGGCCGCCGGGGTGACCTCAAATCCGGTCTGCAACGCCTCACAGACCGCAGTTACGGCAGGCTCCGCGCCCGCGCCGCCGAGTTGGGGCTCGAACCGCACGAGTACACCGCGGGCCTGCGCTGTCTGCTCCTGTCGGCCGATCCCGACTGCCGCACCCGGGTCTTCTTCGGAGTGGGCGGCGGCGGGCTCTTCCGACTGCGCGACGGCGTCTGGCGGGACCTCGAACCGGACGTTCCGGTGCTCGGGGTCACCGGGGAGCCCGTCGTCGGTTTCGGATCCGCGTCCTCCGAGAGCGGGCCCCACGGCGACCGGCTGACCATGGACCTGGGGATCACGACGCCCCCGTCCCCGTACGTCGAGAGTCCGCCCCCGCCGCCCGCGGAGCCCTTCCGGTTCCGGGCCTCGGTGGCCCGACCGGGGGACACGCTGCTGCTCTGCAGCACCGGGCTGGCCGAGCCGTTGCGCGGCGAGCCCGCCCTCGCCGACGAGCTCGCCGAACGCTGGACGCCCCCGGAACCGCCCGGCCTGGCGGCCTTCCTCGCGGACACCCAGCTCAGGGTGAAGGGGTACGCCGACGACCGCACGAGTGTCGGCGTCTGGGAGGCGTAACCGTGCGGGCCATGGGTTGATGGACTCCTAGCGCGCTGCCGGCGCGGAGAGGATTCGCACCCATGGCCAAGCAGAACGTGTCGGAGCAGTTCGTCGACATTCTCGTCCGGGCGGGCGTCAAGAGGCTCTACGGCGTCGTCGGCGACAGCCTCAACCCGGTCGTCGACGCCATCCGCCGCAACTCCGCCATCGAGTGGATCCAGGTCAGGCACGAGGAGACCGCTGCGTTCGCCGCCGGTGCCGAGGCCCAGATCACCGGCACCCTGGCGGCCTGCGCGGGCTCCTGCGGACCCGGCAATCTGCACCTCATCAACGGCCTTTACGACGCCCACCGCTCCATGGCTCCCGTCCTCGCCCTCGCCTCGCACATCCCTTCGAGCGAGATCGGTCTCGGCTACTTCCAGGAGACGCATCCGGGTCTGCTCTTCCAGGAGTGCAGTCACTACAACGAGATGATCTCCAACCCGCAGCAGATGCCGCGGCTGCTCCAGACGGCGATTCAGCACGCGATCGGCCGAGGAGGGGTCAGCGTCGTCTCGATGCCGGGTGACATCGCCTCCCAGCCGGCGCCGGAGAAGTCGATCGAGCATGCCCTGGTCACCTCGCGGCCGACGGTCCGGCCCGGCGATGGGGAGATCGAGAAGCTCTGCCGGATGGTCGACGAGGCGAAGCGGGTGACCCTGTTCTGCGGCAGCGGCACCGCGGGCGCCCACGCCGAGGTCATGGAGTTCGCCGAGCGCGTGAAGGCCCCGGTCGGGCATGCGCTGCGGGGCAAGGAGTGGATCCAGTACGACAACCCGTACGACGTCGGCATGAGCGGACTGCTCGGCTACGGCGCCGCGTACGAGGCGACCCATGAGTGCGATCTGCTGATCCTGCTCGGCACCGACTTCCCGTACAACGCCTTCCTGCCCACCGATGTGAAGATCGTCCAGGTCGATGTGCGCCCGGAGAACCTGGGCCGCCGCTCCAAGCTGGATCTGGCGGTGTGGGGAGATGTCCGCGAGACGCTGCGCTGTCTGACGCCGCGGGTGAAGGCCAAGACCGACCGGAAGTTCCTCGACCGGATGCTGAAGAAGCACGCCGAGGCGCTGGAGGGCGTGGTCAAGGCGTACACCCGCAAGGTCGAGAAGCACATCCCGATCCATCCGGAGTACGTCGCCTCGGTGCTCGACGAACTCGCCGACGACGATGCCGTGTTCACCGTCGACACCGGGATGTGCAATGTCTGGGCAGCCCGCTATCTGTCGCCGAACGGCAAGCGCCGTGTGATCGGTTCGTTCAGCCACGGCTCGATGGCCAACGCGCTGCCGCAGGCCATCGGCGCCCAGTTCGTCGACCGGAACCGGCAGGTCGTGTCGATGTCCGGCGACGGCGGATTCACCATGCTGATGGGCGACTTCCTGACCCTCGTCCAGTACGACCTGCCGGTGAAGGTGGTCCTGTTCAACAACTCCTCCCTCTCCATGGTGGAGTTGGAGATGCTGGTCGCCGGTCTGCCGTCGTTCGGTACGACCAACAAGAACCCGGACTTCGCCGCGATCGCGCGGGCAGCCGGGGCGTACGGCGTACGGGTCGAGAAGCCCAAACAGCTCGAAGGCGCCCTCAAGGACGCCTTCAAGCAGAAGGGCCCGGCCCTGATCGACGTCGTCACCGATCCCAACGCGCTCTCCATCCCGCCGAGGATCAGCGCGGAGATGGTGACCGGGTTCGCGCTCTCCGCCAGCAAGATCGTGCTCGACGGAGGCGTGGGCCGGATGCTTCAGATGGCCCGCTCCAACCTGCGGAACGTGCCCCGCCCCTGAGCCTGAGAGCCTGTCGGGTGACCTCTGATCGGGCGGCCACGCCCTGGCGCGCACGCTTCCGGCGTTGCCGAAATGCCCTGGTAGCTCCTTCCCCAAGCTCTCGACTTCGTTCGAGCAGGGGAGACCCCATCCGAGGCCATCCCGGCGCCTTGGAATCGCACGCACCATGCCGCGTCCGCTCTCCGATCGAAGGTCACCCGACAGGCTCTGAGCCGGTCCGGGGCGGGGCGGTCGCTCAGGCCGGGGTCAGCCGTAGCGTCAGGATCTGGAACGGCCGCAGCGCCACCACGAGACCGTGCTCATCGGCCGTCGCCTCGTGCAGGGGCCGCTCCAGCAGGTCGGTGATCTGCGCCCGCACGACGGGGAACCCGACGCGGAGCGTCGCCGCGGCCCGGCCGCCCGCCGACTCGTACAGCCGCACGATCACATCTCCGCTGCGGTCCTCGGCCAGCTTCACCGACTCCACGGTCACCGCCGGATGCCCGGTGGTGATCAGCGACGGCACCACCGGGGCCACCGCCGCCCGCAGCGGCAGATTGAGCGCGAGTCCCGCGCGGACCGCGTCCGTTACCTCCGCCCCGGGCGCCAGCGCGTACCGGAACCGGTGAGTGCCGAGGTCGGTCTCCGGGTCCGGGCTGTGCGGGGCGCGAAGCAGCGTCAGCCGTACGGTCGTGGCGAGACCCGACTCGTGCGGGGTCCGGGTCACATCGTGCCCGTACGTCGAGTCGTTGAGCACCGCGATCCCGTACCCCGGCTCGGCGACCCGCAGCCAGCGGTGCGCACAGATCTCGAATCGGGCCGCGTCCCAGCCGGTGTTGTCGTGCGTCGCCCGGTGGACATGGCCGAACTGGATCTCGGCGGTGGACCGTTCGGCATGCACATCGAGCGGGAAGGCCGCCTTGAGGACCTTCTCCGACTCCTGCCAGTCCACCTCGGTCTCGATGTCGACCTGCCGACTGCCCGCGGCCAGCCGGATCTCCTGCACGATCCGGGACTTCCCGAACGTCCGGACCACGCGCACCGCCGTCCGCAGCGGCCCTTCCTCGACCAGCTCGACCGAGTCGGCTTCGGTCAGATCGGTGCAGGAGCGGCGGTAGTGCCGGTCGATGTCCCAGGCGTCCCAGTGGTTGGGGTGGTCCGGGTGAAGCTGAAGGAGGTTGGCCCGGTGGCTGGGGGCGATGACCTCGCGGTGCGCGTCGAGATCGCGGACGGCCGCGATCAGCCCGTCGCGGTCGACGGTGACCCGAAGGAGCCCGTTGTCGAGAACGAACCCGTCGTCCGCCGTGCGGCTCGTCACCACCTCCCGCTCCGGCACCGCCGATCCGTCGAGCAGCCCCGCCCCCAGCCCCGGCGACCGGGCGAACACCGCCGTACGCCACTCGTCCAGCGGCTGCACCTGCGCACCGGACGGCAGCACCGCGCTTGCTTCCGCGTCCAGCTCGATCACCTGACTTCGGTCGTACGGCGAGGAGTTCAGCGCAACGAGTCCATCCGCTGCGCCCAGCTCGGTCACCGCGTCCGCCACCAGGTCCGCGAGCTCCGCCCGCACCTGTTCGTACGTGTCGCGGGCCTCGCGGTGCACCCAGGCGATCGACGAGCCCGGCAGGATGTCATGGAACTGATGCAGCAGGACCGTCTTCCACACCCGGTCCAGCGTCTCGTACGGATACGCGTATCCGGGCGCCCGCAGGGCCGCTGCGGTCGCCCACAACTCGGCCTCACGCAGCAGGTGTTCACTGCGTCGGTTGCCCTGCTTGGTCTTGGCCTGGGTGGTGTACGTCGCCCGGTGCAGTTCCAGGTACAGCTCGCCGGACCAGACCGGCGCCTGCTCCGCGTACTCCTCCTCGGCCGACGCGAAGAACGCCGACGGCTTCTCGATCTCGACCCGCGGCGACCCCTCCAGATCCCGCAGCCTGCGCGCCTTCTCCAGCATCTCCCGGGTCGGACCGCCCCCGCCGTCACCCCAGCCGAACGGCACCAGGGACCGGGTCGCCCGCCCCTTGTCCGCGAAGTTCTTCTCCGCATGGGCGAGTTGACGTGCGTGAAAGTTCGCGTTGTACGTGTCGACTGGCGGGAAGTGGGTGAAGACACGGGTCCCGTCGATGCCCTCCCACCAGAAGGTGTGGTGCGGCATCTTGTTGGTCTGGTTCCAGGACAGCTTCTGCGTCAGGAACCACTTCACCCCCGCCAGCCGTGCCAGCTGCGGGAAGGCCGCCGTGTAGCCGAAGGAGTCCGGCAGCCAGATCTCCTGTGTCTCCACCCCCAACTCCTGTTCGAAGAACCGCTTCCCGTGCACGATCTGCCGTGCCAGCGCCTCGCCGCCCGGCATATTGGCATCGGACTCCACCCACATCGAGCCGACCGGCGCCCACTGCCCGTCCGCCACCGCCCGCTTGATCCGCTCCCAGATGTGCGGCTGATGATCGCGCACCCAGGCGTACTGCTGGGCCTGCGAACACGCGAAGACCAGCTCCGGATAGTCCTGGGCGAGCGCGGTGACGTTGGCGAACGTACGCGAGGCCTTGCGTACCGTCTCACGCAGCGGCCACAGCCACGCGGAGTCGATGTGCGCATGGCCGGCCGCCGAGATCCGGTGCGCGCTCGCCGAGGCCGGGCGGGACAGGGCCCCGACCAGCTCGGCGCGGCCCGCGGCCGCCGTGCCCGCCACATCGTGCAGGTCCAGGGCGTCGAGCATCCGCTCCAGCGCCCGCAAGATCTCGTGGCGCCGCGACCGGTCGGCGGGCAGCTCGTGCATCAGCTCGGACAGCACCTCGATGTCCAGGACGAGATGCCAGACCTCCTCGTCCAGCACGGCAAGGTCCGCGGAGACGAACCTGTAGAGCGGCCGGTCGCCCGCCGTCAGGACGTCACCGAGCGGAGTCGGCTCGAAACCGTGCTCCAGAACGGCCGGGTTGGCCGCCGCCTCCAGCAGCAGGGAGAGCGGCTCACCGCCCGACACCGAGGCCGAGACGGTCAGATGGCGATTGTGCGGATGGATGCCCTTGAGCGGTACGCCTTCGGCGTCGTAGAGCATCCCCTCGGCCTGGAAGCCGGGCCCCTGACCGGAGAAACCAGGATCCACCACCACCTCGACATGGCGCCCCGCCCACTCCTCGGGCACCGTGCCCTCCAGCCGGAACCAGCTGGTCGACCAGGGCCTGCCCCACTCGGTTCCGGTCGTGAAGGGCTCGTACGTCCCCTTCATGGCCTCGGCCACCGGCACCGGCTCGCCCGGGGCATGCCACACCGAGAGACCGAGCGGGGACCGGTCCGCGTACTGGGCGGGGCGAATGAATTGGTGGAGGGCCCGCTCCAGGCGGCCCTCCACCAGCGTGCGGTCGTCGTGCATCACGGCTCCTCGGGGTCGGCGGCTGCGGGGTGCTCATGGCACCACTTCCCCGGCGGCGCGCGGGGCACCCCTGGTGCGGGTCCGTGACGGACGACGTACCCCGGTGGTCACCGGAGGCATACGCACTCCGTGCGCGGGTGCGCGGGTGCGCGGGTGCGCGGGTGCGCGGCCGCAGGCGCGACGACGGTCAGCGCAGTCGGAGTGTGCCGGGCGCGGTCCGTTCCTCGATGATCTCCACCAGTTGGTCGAACAGCGTCGGTCCTTGTCCGGCCAGCGCCTCGTCCAGATTCCGCTGGAGGGACGGCCGGTTGGTGGGGTGTGCCCGGCCGAGCAGTCGGCGCACGTGGCGTGCGGTCTCCTCGTGGCCCAGGGCGCGCGCGGAGCTTGTGTGGTCGCGCCACTCGATGACGAAGTCGCCGTCGTCCGGTGTCCCCATGCCGCCGCTCAGACAGTCCGCGAAGGCGTCGAGGTTGCGGCCGAAGTAGCCACCGGGACCGTTCACCGCCTCGCCGATCACCTGCCAGAACCGTTCCAGTCCGGTGACTTCGGAGCCGTCGATCACATAGGTCACGGTCATGGGCGCAGGGTACAAGGCACCGTCGTCTCGTCGGTCCGGTGATCCGCGCCGCAGGTGGGGGGCTACGGCGCGGACCGGTCCGGAGGATGCTGCCGGTGGAGCCTCAGCAGCCGTGGTCGACGAGGTCGAACGTGACGTAGTGGTCGGCGGTGTAGTAGTCCTCCTGGCTCTGCTCACCCGTGACGATGCGTCGCGCGCCGCGGGTCGGCGAGCCCGGGGTGATCACCGTGTACTCGTGGTAGTAGCCGGTGTTCTGGCTGGGCAGCACGCCTTCCCGGTTCTGGAAGACGATGCCGTCCTGCGAGTAGGGGAAGGGGCCGCCCGCCTCGATGAGATCGAGCGTGTCGTGTGCCTGGGACGGAAGGTCCGAGTAGCAGATGCTGCCGACCGATGTGGTGGCGGCGGTGGCGGACGCCGTGAGCGGGCCGCCGACGAAGAGGACGGACAGGAGGGCGGCGATACCGCCGAGCGTGGTGATCCGTGGGGGGATTCGCATGTCCACCATGATGACGCGCGTAGACATGTCCGCGTCAACGCCAACTCGTGTGAATTTTTTGGAAGTTAACCGCAGCGACGGGAATGTGTCGGCCGTGTTTCCGAGGATGGGCGGGCTGTCCCGTCCTCATATGTGCTTATTGATGAGTCGACAAGCGTGACAGCTCGCGTGCGGGGCATGCATCCCGGGAAGGAGTTCGAAGAGAAGGGGGTGATTCACTGTGCACGCGGGGGAAACGATGGAGCGCCAGCAGCTGATTCGAATGCACCGCAGACTGGCTCATACCGATCTGGCGGACATCTCCGAAGTGCGCTGTGCGCTGCGGGAATTCCTACGATACCGATGGCGCGAGGAGTCGGCCGAGGTGGCGGAGCTCCTGTTGAGCGAACTGGTGACGAACGCTCTGGTCCATACGCGGCACGGCGCGGTCGTCACGGTGACCGTTGCGCCGGCGACCCTGCGGGTCGAGGTGCGGGATTTCGTATCCGGACTGCCCATGTCGTACGTACCGAACGCCGACGACGGTACGCACGGCAGGGGGCTGATCCTGGTGCAGAGTCTTGCGGACGCCTGGGGCGTGAAGGCACACGCGTTGGGCAAGGTGGTCTGGTTCGAACTGGACGGCGGAAGGCCCTGAGGGTCCTGGGAGTCCGGGTGGGCCGGATGCCGGGACGGAGCCTTCCGCCTTTCGCCGCACGGACGTTGACCGTCCGAGTACCGCGGAGCAGGGTCTCGATCAGCCGAACTGCTGCTCCAGGTCCTTGAGTTTCCGCTCCAGCGAGTCGAGCCGGGGCAGGGCCTGGGTGTCGTCCTCGGCGGTGAGGTCGACGGTCCTCGGATCACTTGTGCTGCGGTCCGGGGAGCCCTTCGAGCTCGCGCCGCTCACGGCTTGCAGGGATGGTCTGGGTCGCAGAGGCAGCTGTCCCGGGTCCGTCATGGCGGGCTCCACGACGGACTGTGCGGAGTCCGCCGCCGGGGCGATGGCCGCTACGTCGATCTGGGCATCGCCCCGGCCGGCCCGGCCCCAGGCCCGGTTCTGCCGGTTCAGGGCCTTGATGTGGGCCCGGTCCAGCTTCTCCTGGTCCCTCCTGCGGAGACGGTTCTGCTCCTTCTCCCGCCGGTCCTCGCGTACCTCGTCGACCGCTTCGTCCAGCGTGCGTACGCCCTCCAGCAGCATCAACGACCAGGCACCGAAGGTCTCCCGGGGTGCGCGCAGCCACCGTACGATCCGGATCTGCGGCAGCGGACGGGGTACCAGGCCCTGTTCGCGCAGCGCGGCCCGGCGGGTCTGCTTCAGTGCCCGGTCGAACAGCACCGCCGCGGACAGCGACATCCCCGCGAAGAAGTGCGGGGCGCCCGCGTGGTCCATGCCGCGCGGCGCGTGCACCCAGTTGAACCAGGCGGCCGCACCCGCGAACGTCCACACCAGCAGCCGGGAGCCGAGCGCCGCGTCACCGTGGCTGGCCTCGCGCACGGCGAGCACGGAGCAGAACATCGCCGCTCCGTCGAGGCCGAACGGTACGAGGTACTCCCAGCCCCCGGAGAGGCTGAGGTTCTGCCGGCCGAAGCCGACCAGTCCGTGGAAGGAGAGGGCGGCGGCGACTGCCGCGCAGCAGAACAGCAGCACGTACGAGGCGGTGGCGTAGAGCGCCTCCTTGCGCCTGCGCCGGTCCTCGCTGCGTTCCCAGCTGTCGTCGGCCGCGGACTTGTCAGCGGCGCGCTTGCCGCGCGCGACCATCGCCACCGCCGCAATGACCCCCACGAGCAGGACTGCGCCCGGAAGTAGCCAGTTCAGCGATATGTCGGTCAGTCTCATGCGCGGTCCCTTGCATCGCGTTAGGGGTTTCGGGCGCCATAGTGGCGGAAATCCCTTCGGGCTCAGGGGGTTTCGGGGCAAGAGGATGCCATTGGGGTGGCGGGCCGTACGGATGGGCCGAAACTCCTCGAACGCCCGTCTGTGACAACCGAGTTGTGTTCGAATTTCGCCATCCGCGAGCAGCACGGATCAGGCGGGCG
Organism: Streptomyces sp. NPDC051664; assembly: GCF_044453545.1. Classification (NCBI taxonomy): domain Bacteria; kingdom Bacillati; phylum Actinomycetota; class Actinomycetes; order Kitasatosporales; family Streptomycetaceae; genus Streptomyces; species Streptomyces sp. NPDC051664. Next base: position 188,970 of record NZ_JBITCU010000002.1, read on the forward strand.
TCAGCTTCCGCACCCGGTCGGTGTCGCACGTGCGCGGGCAGGTGACGCAGGTGTCCTCGGGCCGCAGCGTGTAGAAGAGGCAGCAGCTGGCCCGGTCGCGGGTGGGCAGCGACTCGCCGTTCGGCCCGGTCAGTTCACGGAAGCCCGCCGTGCCGACATACGGCTCGGTGGTACCCGGAAGGAGCACCTCCAGTTCGGTCATCGCCCGCCGCTCCTCGCCGAGCAGATGGGCGATGTACCAGAGGCCCTCGACGATCTCGTCCGTCGCCATGCCCCACAGGGCCCGCTTGCCGCGGCGCATCCGGGGGCCGAAGCCGTCGAGCACCGGACCGATGTGTTCGGCCACCGCGGCCAGCACCTCGGCGCGCAGCGCCGTTTCGTCCGCCACCACCCTGGCCCCCGGCAGCGCGGCCGCCGGATCGTCCGGCAGGCAGGCGAACTCCCGTACGCGCACGGTCAGATGGCCCAGGGCGCGCTGGAACGCCACATCCTCGACGGGGATCCGCGGCACCCGCCGGTGCAGGAACCACGGCACTGTCACCAGCAGACACGCCGGCCAGGCGTAGCGGTGCAGGCCGAAGCTGGCGACCACGTCGGGCCTCGCCTGCTGCCCGTAGTCCCGCAGCACCTGCACGTTGTCCCAGGCGAGAAACGTGTCCAGGGCGGCGCCGCCGGCCGCGAGCTCGTGCGCACCCACCCAGCCGACGCCGGACGGAGTCGGTTCGTCGTCCCCGAGAACCTCGGCACGCAGCCCGGGGAAGACCTCGGCCAGGCGGGTGTACGCGTCCGACACGGCGGACGTCGTTGTGCCGGGAAGCAGGGTGGGGAGGGTCATGCAGGGACCACCGAATCGCGATCGTTTGCAGGTAAGCCTTACCTTACCCGAAGAGATCGATGTTTGAACTGCGCCCTCCTCCGCCTATCGTGCACGGGAGGCATGGCGCAGGCGGGCCGGCCCGGAGCAGGCCGAGGAGGTCGGAGTGGAGCAGGGCAGAGCGCATCAACAGGTGCGACCGCCGTACACGTCCACCGCATCGGCCTGCTCCGGGCCGGCCGAGGCCCCCGACCGGGTGCCGGGGCAGGCGCGCGCCCAGCGGACGCGGGACGAGCAGCCACCCGGTGCGCAGTCCCCCGGTGAACAGCCGCGCGGCGAGCAGGCCCGCGGGGAGCACACCCACTGCGAGCCGGCCGTGCCCCGCGTCGTGGTGCAGCGGCACTCCGTACGCGGGCAGATCCTGGACGCACTGCGCGCCGCCCTCGTCGACGGTGAGCTGCTGCCGGGCCAGGTCTACTCCGCCCCGGTGCTCGGCGCCCGCTTCGGCGTCTCGGCGACACCGGTCCGTGAGGCGATGCAGCAGCTCGCCATCGAGGGTGCCGTGGAGGTCGTCCCGAACCGGGGCTTCCGGGTTGCCGAGCGCGGCCCCCACGAGCTGGCCGAGCTGGCCGAGGTGCGCGCCCTGATCGAGGTCCCTGTCATGCTGCGGCTGGCCCGCACCGTGGACCAGGCTCGGTGGACCGCCCTGCGCCCGCTGGCCGATGCCACGGTCGCGGCCGCCGCGATGGGCGACCGGGCGAGCTACGCGGAGTCCGACCGGGCCTTCCACCGAGCGGTCCTCGCGCTCTCCGGCAACCAGCAACTCGTGATGGTCGCCGACGACCTGCACCGCCGCTCCCAGTGGCCCCTGGGGCACAACCCGGCCACCCGCCGGGCCGACCTCCTTGCCGACGCCGTGGAACACACCGCACTGCTCGACGCGCTGATCGCCGAGGACCTGCCCGTCGTCCAGTCGCTGGTACGCGAACACTTCGCCGGCGCGGACCGCTGACCTCCCTCGTCCGGGCTGCCGGCACATCCACGGACCGCGGTGGATGCTCTGCCTCTCATCGCATGATCGTTTTCGAGGGGGCGGGGATGATACGGAACCGAGGACCTTGGCCGGTGTCCGCGCTGCTGTTGGTGCTGGGACTGGCGATGGCGGCGGCGGGCTGCTCCGAGTCCGGCAGGTCCACCGGGAAGCCTCCCGGGACGCCCGCTCCCGCGACGCCGTCGCCGAGCGCGAGCCCCACCCGTACACCAGCGGATCCCGCCGCGCCTTCGCCGACGCGCTTCGCGACCCCGTCCGCCTCCGCCGCGGTCGCCGTGCCGCCGACGAGGAAGCCCGCACCGCCGAAGTCCCCGGTCACGCCGCCCCTGCGCGACAGCAGCGGGCAGAACGGAAAGCCCGCCGCCGCCGTACCACAGAACCCGAACCGCGGCCCGACCCCGCCGCCCGCTCCGCCGCGCCCGACGCCGACCCCCGAGTGGAGCGACGCGGGCCGGCAGCCCGGCGACCCGGTCGAGGACCGTGCCTGACGGTCCTCCGCGGCGGGCCCGTGCTCAGTTCGACTCGGCCGTCTCCGGGGCGGGCGGGTCCAGATGCGGGGCCAGCCAGGAAGGGACGCCGCCCAGGAGGCGGAAGAGGCGGCCCGCCTCGGCGCGCAGCCGTGCAGCCGCCTCCGGTTCCGGTTCGGTATCCGCCAGGGCGATGAGGGCCGGGGCCGTGCCGACCAGGTAGCCCAGCTCCTCCCTTATCCGCAGCGACTCGGCGAACCCGTGCCGGGCCTCGGCCAGTTCGCCCTCGCGCAGCGAGAGCAGCGCGAGATGGCGCCAGGTGGAGGAGAGCAGCAGTTCGTCGCCCTGGGCCGTGGCGCCGGCGTGCGCCCTGCGGTACGCGGCGCGGGCGGCCTGCGGCGAGTCGGCGATGTTCTGTGCGATCAGGCCCCGGCGGAAGTCCAGCAGCGGTCGCGCCGGGGCGGCGGGGGAGAGCAGAGCCGCGGACCGGCTCAGCGCGACACGGGCCTCGTCGGCCCGGTCCCGTACCCCGAGAAGTGTCGACGCGTACGCCAGGTGACCCCGTTCACAGGCCGCGGCCCCGCGCTCGGCGTCGTCGTGCGCGAGGGCCTCGGCGGTGCGCAGGGCGTCCTCGGCGTCGGTCCAGCCCTGGCCGGTGTACAGGCACCGCTCGGTGAGCAGCGCCGTCCGCTGGAGCGCCGCGGCCGGATCGGCGGCGGCGTCGTGCTCGAGCAGAGCAGCGGCATCCGTCCAGCAGGCGCGTGACCGCAGCCGCCATACCGCTGTCTGGAGCGGCGGATCGTCATCTGCTGTCGTTCCGGAACCAGACATGGCGGTATGCGCCACATTGCCCTCCCCGAGCGCGCCATTGAGCTGTTGAGTCTGGCGGCATCTCAGCACGGAATGGCACGCCGGGCCAAGGGGTCAGGTGAATGAATTCACAATCGGTAGGTCGCGGGCAGGACTGTGATAGGTCCGCCGAGTCAGCTCATACGCAGGGCCAGGAAGAAATCGAGCTTGTCCTCCAGGCGGGAAAGGTCACGCCCCGTCAACTGCTCGATTCGCCCGACCCGGTAGCGCAATGTGTTGACGTGCAGGTGCAGCCGGGCCGCGCAGCGGGTCCACGAACCGTCGCAGTCCAGGAACGCTTCCAGCGTAGGGATGAGTTCGGCGCGGTGGCGGCGGTCGTAGTCGCGCAGCGGGTCGAGCAGCCGTGCGGTGAACGCACGGCGCACATCGTCGGGGACGAACGGCAGCAGCAGGACGTGCGAGGCCAGCTCGTGGTGACCTGCCGCGCAGACCCGGCCCGGACGGGCCGCCGCCACCCGGCGGGCGTGCCGGGCCTCCTCGAGGGCGCCGCGCAGACCCTCGGGGGAGTGCACGGCGGCGCTGACACCCAGTGTCAGGCGGCCGTCGTCGGCGAGACCCGCGGAGAGCGGTTCGCGAACGGCGGCGAGCAGTGCGTCCGCGTGCAGCGCCGGGTCATCCTTGGCCGTCACTGCACCGCCTGCGTCGTCGGCCTCCGCCAGGTCCGTGGCATCGGCAGGCGATGTGGCGCGGGCGGGCAGCGGGACGAGGGCGATGGCCTCGTCGCCGGTGTGCGCGACCGCGATCCGGTCGGCGGAGTCGGGGCCGGTGACCGCCGGGTCGACGAGGATCTCCTCCAGCAGCGCCTGGGCGACCGGGCCGCCCGCGATGCCGGATGTGACCGGCCCGCCCGTGGGGCCCGGCGCGCCGTCCGCCCCCCAGTCGACCCGGGCCACCACGACCTGCCAGTGCGGGGCAGAACCCAGTCCGGGCAGCAGGACCGGGGCGGCGACCCGCAGCCTGGCCGCGATTTCGGTGGGTGCGGCGCCCGTCTGGACCAGTTCCAGGACTTCCTGGGCGAGCCTGCGGCGTACCGTACGGGCCGCGTCGCGCCGGTCCCGTTCGACCGCGATCAGCTGGGTGACGCCCTGGAGCAGATCCAGCCGGGCGGCCGGCCAGTCGCTCGCGTCGGCCTCGACGGCGAGCAGCCAGTCGGAGAGCACCGACTCGCGGACGTCGCGGGAGGCGGGCGCAGCGCCCCGGCCGGTGTTGCGGATCGGGAACAGCGAATACGTGACGCCGTCGACCGTGGCCCGGTGCGGACCCCGGCGGCCGGTGCGGGTGGCGGCCAGATGGTGGCCCGCCAGCGTTGCGCCCACCTGTCCGGGCAGCGGCGCACAACCGGCGCCCGCGATCTGCCGACCAGTGGGGGAGAGTACCCAGGCGTGCAGGTCGAGGTCGGATCCGAGCAGGTCGAGGACCACCTCCGGGCCGCCACCGGCCGGACCCGAGGTCATCAGCCTGCGGTGCCGGTCGACGACCGCCGCCAGATCGCCCGCCCGCTCGCCCGAGACCTGACGCACCACGTACTCGGTGATCGTTGCGAACGCGACGGTCTCGTGGACGGCGAAGAGCGGCAGATGATGCCGCTCGCACGCCTCGATCAGATCGCCCGGGATCTCGCCGAGCTCCGCCTCGCCCGCCGCGAGCCCGGCGACCCCGGCGCCGGTGAGGATCCGTACGAACGGCTCCGAGTCCGCCGCGTCCCGGCGCCAGGCCAGGCCGGTCAGGACCAGCTCGCCGCCGGTCAGATAGCGGCTCGGGTCCCGCAGGTCGGTGGTCATGACGCCGCGGACGGACCGGTCGAGCTCGTCCTCGCCGCCGAGCAGCCGCAGGCCCAGCGCATCGGTTTCCAGCAGTGCGCGCAGCCGCATGTCGTTGCCGCCGATCTCTTTCGTTGGTGCGGGTGAAAACTGGGTATTGCGGTGAGGTTACTGAGCCCCGCCATTCGTTCGAATCTACAAGACGAGGACGGAGACCAGCCAACTCCTTCATGGTTTCGGTGACTGCACCGCGTGGAGTCCCGGTTGTGTACTGGGCCACACACCGCGTTAAGAGCACATGAACAAGCCAATCGAGGGCCGGCCGTCCCCAGCCCCAGCGAACGACCCGATTGAGAAGAAGAGAGCCACTCATGGACTTCCTTCGCCCCGCCAGCTGGGAGGAGGCGCTCGCCGCCAAGGCCGAGCACCCGACGGCTGTGCCCATCGCGGGCGGTACCGATGTGATGGTCGAGATCAACTTCGACCACCGGCGGCCCGAGTACCTCCTGGACCTGAACCGCATCGGTGAGCTGTCCGAGTGGGAGGTGGGCCAGGAGGACGTGCGGCTCGGCGCCTCCGTGCCGTACAGCCACATCATGGAGCACCTGCGGGCCGAGCTGCCCGGTCTGGCGCTCGCCTCGCACACCGTCGCATCGCCGCAGATCCGTAACCGCGGCGGCGTCGGCGGCAACCTCGGCACCGCGTCGCCCGCCGGTGACGCGCACCCGGCGCTGCTCGCCGCGGGCGCCGAGGTCGAGGCCGAGTCCGTGCGCGGCACCCGGATGATCCCGATCGACGCCTTCTACACCGGCGTCAAGCGCAACGCCCTCGAACCGGACGAGCTGATCCGGGCCGTGCACATCAAGAAGGCCGACGGGCCACAGCAGTACTCGAAGGTCGGCACCCGCAACGCGATGGTCATCGCCGTCTGTGCCTTCGGCCTGGCCCTGCACCCCGAGACCCGCACGGTTCGTACCGGCATCGGCTCCGCCGCCCCGACACCCGTCCGGGCGAAGGAGGCGGAGGAATTCCTGAACGCCGCGCTCGAAGAGGGCGGGTTCTGGGACAGCCGCACCATCATCACGCCGTCCATCGCCGCGCAGTTCGCCATGCTTGCCGCCGGCGCCTGCAACCCGATCGATGATGTGCGCGGCACCGCGAGCTACCGCAGGCACGCGGTGGGAATCATGGCCCGCCGCACCCTCGGCTGGACCTGGGAGTCGTACCGCGGCAACGGCCGCAGCACCGAAGGAGCTGCCTGATCATGCGCGTCAATTTCACGGTCAACGGCCGTAAGCACGAGGCCGACGACGTCTGGGAGGGCGAGTCCCTCCTCTACGTGCTGCGCGAGCGGATGGGCCTGCCCGGTTCCAAGAACGCCTGCGAGCAGGGCGAGTGCGGCTCCTGCACGGTCCGCCTGGACGGCGTCCCGGTCTGCTCCTGCCTGGTCGCCGCGGGCCAGGTGGAGGGCCGCGAGGTCGTCACGGTGGAGGGCCTCGCCGACTTCGCCGCCCACCGGTCCGAGGCGCACCCCGGCAGCGGCTGCGCCTCCAGCGCCTGTGGTACCTCGCTCGACCAGGCCCGCCGGTGGGAGGCCAGGCCGGCCGCCGAAAAGTCCCGGGACACCGGCGAACTCTCCCCGATCCAGCAGGCGTTCATCGACGCCGGCGCCGTCCAGTGCGGCTTCTGCACCCCCGGCCTGCTGGTCGCCGCCGACGAGCTGCTGGAACGCAACCCGGAGCCGTCCGACGCGGACATCCGAGAGGCGCTCTCCGGCAACCTCTGCCGCTGCACCGGCTACGAGAAGATCCTCGACGCGGTCCGCCTCGCGGCCGCCCGCGCGGAAGAGACGGTGTGACGATGGGCGTTACCGGCTCCCCCACGAACATCCACCAGGGCACCCGCACCAAGGGCGGCGTCGGCGAGTCCACGCTCCGCCCCGACGGCATCCTGAAGGTCACCGGCGAGTTCGCGTACTCCTCGGACATGTGGCACGAGGACATGCTCTGGGGCCACACGCTGCGCTCCAAGGTGGCGCACGCCGAGATCGTCTCGATCGACATCTCCGAGGCGCTCGCCACCCCCGGCGTCCACGCCGTACTCACCTACGACGACCTGCCGACCTCGGTGAAGAACTACGGCCTGGAGATCCAGGACACCCCCGTCCTCGCCCACGGCAAGGTCCGTCACCACGGCGAACCGGTGGCGCTCGTCGCCGCCGACCACCCGGAGACGGCCCGCCGCGCCGCCGCGAAGATCAGGATCGACTACCGCGAGCTGCCCGTCATCACCGACGAGGCGTCCGCCACCGCCCCCGACGCGATCCTCATCCACGAGGGGCGCGACGACCACCACGCCGGGCACGTCCCGCACCCGAACGTCGTCCACCGCCAGCCCATCGTCCGCGGCGACGCGGACGCGGCAGCGGCCCGGGCCGATGTCATTGTCAGCGGCGAGTACGTCTTCGGCATGCAGGACCAGGCCTTCCTCGGTCCCGAGTCCGGCTTGGCGGTCCCCGCCGAGGACGGCGGCGTCGATCTGTACGTCGCCACGCAGTGGCTGCACTCCGACCTCCGCCAGATCGCCCCCGTCCTCGGCCTGCCCGAGGACAAGGTCCGCATGACGCTCTCCGGCGTCGGCGGCGCCTTCGGCGGCCGCGAGGACCTGTCGATGCAGATCCACGCCTGCCTGCTGGCGCTCCGCACCGGCAAGCCGGTCAAGATCGTCTATAACCGGTTCGAGTCCTTCTTCGGACATGTCCACCGCCACCCCGCGAAGCTCTGGTACGAGCACGGCGCCACCCGCGACGGCAAGCTCACCCACATGAAGTGCCGCATCGTGCTCGACGGCGGCGCCTACGCCTCCGCCTCCCCGGCCGTCGTCGGCAACGCCTCCTCGCTCTCCGTCGGCCCGTACGTCATCGACGACGTCGACATCGAAGCGATCGCGCTCTACACGAACAACCCGCCGTGCGGCGCCATGCGCGGCTTCGGCGCGGTCCAGGCGTGCTTCGCCTACGAGGCGCAGATGGACAAGCTCGCCACCGAACTGGGCATGGACCCCGTCGGGTTCAGGCAGCTCAACGCCATGGAGCAGGGCTCCCTCCTGCCGACCGGGCAGGTCGTCGACTCGCCCGCCCCGGTCGCCGAGCTGCTGCGCCGGGTCAAGGCCCGGCCGCTGCCGCCCGAGCGCCAGTGGGAGGTCGCCGGTGAGGAGGCCGACGTGCGGGCCCTGCCCGGCGGTCTGTCGAACACCACCCACGGCGAAGGCGTCGTACGCGGCATCGGCTACGCGGTCGGCCTCAAGAACGTCGGCTTCTCCGAGGGCTTCGACGACTACTCCACCGCCCGGGTCCGGATGGAGGTCGTCGGCGGTGTACCGGTCGCCACCGTGCACACGGCGATGGCGGAGGTCGGGCAGGGCGGCGTCACCGTCCACGCCCAGATCGCCCGCACCGAGCTGGGCGTCGCCCAGGTCACCATCCAGCCGGCCGACACCCGGGTCGGCTCGGCCGGATCCACCTCCGCCTCCCGGCAGACATACGTCACCGGCGGCGCCGTGAAGCACTCCTGCGAGGCCGTCCGCGAGAAGGTCCTGGAGATCGGCCGCCGCAAGTTCGGTACGTACCACCCCGCCTGGGCCACCGCCGATCTGCTCCTCGAAGGCGGCAAGGTCGTCACCGACGGCGGCGAGGTGCTGGCCGATCTGGTCGACGTACTGGAGGACGAGGCGGTCGACATCGAGCTGGAGTGGCGCCACCGGCCCACCGAGGCGTTCGACCTGCGCACCGGACAGGGCAACGGACACGTCCAGTACTCCTTCGCCGCGCACCGTGCAGTCGTCGAGGTCGACACCGAGCTCGGCCTGGTCAAGGTCATCGAACTGGCCTGCGCCCAGGACGTCGGCAAGGCGCTCAACCCGCTGTCCGTCGTCGGCCAGATCCAGGGCGGCACCACTCAGGGACTGGGCGTCGCCGTCATGGAGGAGATCATCGTCGACCCGAAGACCGCGAAGGTGCGCAACCCGTCCTTCACGGACTACCTGATCCCCACCATCCTCGACACGCCGACCATCCCGGTCGATGTGCTCGAACTCGCCGACGACCACGCCCCGTACGGGCTCCGTGGCATCGGTGAGGCCCCGACCCTGTCGTCGACCCCGGCCGTCCTCGCGGCGATCCGGGACGCGACGGGCCTGGAGCTGAACAGGACGCCGGTGCGCCCCGAGCACCTCACCGGCACCTGAGAGCCTGTCGGGTGACCTCTGACCGGGCGGCCACGCCCTGGCGCGCACGCTTCCGGCGTTGCCGAAATGCCCTGGTAGCTCCTTCCCCAAGCTCTCGACTTCGTTCGAGCAGGGGAGACCCCATCCGAGGCCATCCCGGCGCCTTGGAATCGCACGCACCATGCCGCGTCCGCTCTCCGGTCGAAGGTCACCCGACAGGCTCTGAGAGCGGCTCCCGCCGAACTCTCCGGGCGGTGCGTGCCTTCCAGGAACGTCACACTTCCGCCGCCGGCACCGCCCGGAGACCCGGAGTACCGCACCGCTCGCGGTCCTCGGCACCACCCGGCAGTACCCGCAGTACCGCTGTGCAGCAACACCCGCACCACCGAGCAGTACCCGCACATCCACTCTGCATGAACAGTTCGTCTCGGGCCGTCCCCCGGGTCGTGCAGCCAAGCAGTCATCCCAAATCCCGCATTTCGAGTCTCCATCGCGGGTGTCCCTGTGAACCTTGGGAGTCAGGCATCATGACCCAGCAGTCAGTGGAGCCCAGGACCATCGCGGAGGAGGCGGGCCCCGGCTCGCGCATCCCCGCCGGCAGATCCTGGCTCGACAGGTACTTTCACATATCCGAGCGTGGATCCACCGTCGCGCGCGAAGTGCGCGGCGGCGTCACGACCTTCATGGCCATGGCGTACATCCTGCTGCTCAATCCGCTCATCCTCGGCGGGAAGGACGTCGAAGGACATCTGCTCAGCCAGCCGGGACTGATCACCGCCACCGCGCTCGCCGCGGCCGCGACCACCCTGCTGATGGGCCTCGTCGGCAAGGTGCCGCTGGCGCTCGCCGCCGGTCTCAGCGTCTCCGGCGTACTCGCGTCGCAGGTCGCCCCCGCCATGACCTGGCCGCAGGCCATGGGCATGTGCGTGATGTACGGCCTGGTGATCTGCCTCCTGGTGGTCACCGGCCTGCGTGAGCTGATCATGAACGCGATCCCGCTTCCGCTGAAGCACGGCATCACCATGGGCATCGGGCTCTTCATCGCCCTGATCGGCCTGTACAAGGCCGGGTTCGTCGGCAAGGGCTCGCCGACCGGACCGCCCGTCACCCTCGGCATCAACGGCGAGCTCGCCGGCTGGCCCGTCCTGATCTTCTGCGTCACCCTCCTGATGATCTTCATGCTGCAGGCCCGCGCCGTACCCGGCGCGATCCTGATCGGCATCGTCGTCGGCACCGTGATCGCGGTCGTCGTCCACAAGGCGGCCGGTCTCGACGCCAAGGCATGGAACATGTCGCCGCCGGAACTGGGCGGCAGCGCGGTCTCCGCCCCGGACTTCTCCCTCTTCGGGAAGGTCGAATTCGGCGGCTGGGGCGACGTCGGCGCGATGACCGTCGGCTTCATCGTCTTCACCCTGGTGCTGGCCGGCTTCTTCGACGCGATGGCCACCATCATCGGTGTCGGTACGGAGGCCGAGCTGGCCGACGAGAAGGGCCGGATGCCGGGCCTGTCCAAGGCGCTGTTCATCGACGGCGCAGGCGGTGCGATCGGCGGTGTCGCGGGCGGCTCCGGCCAGACCGTGTTCGTCGAGTCGGCGACCGGCGTCGGCGAAGGCGCACGGACCGGTCTCGCCTCGGTGGTCACCGGCCTGTTCTTCGCGGCCTGCCTCTTCTTCACCCCGCTCACCGCGATCGTGCCGCCCCAGGTCGCCTCCGCGGCCCTGGTCGTCATCGGCGCGATGATGATGCAGAACGCCAAGCACGTCGACTGGAGCGACCGCGCGATCGCCGTCCCGGTCTTCCTCACCGTCGTGCTGATGCCGTTCACGTACAGCATCACCCCGGGCGTCGCCGCCGGTGTGATCTCCTATGTCGCGATCAAGGTGGCACAGGGCAAGATCCGTGAGATCGGCGGTTTCATGTGGGGTCTGACGGCGATCTTCGTCGTCTACTTCGCTCTGCATCCGATCGAAAGCTGGCTGGGCGTCAACTGACCCCCGCCCCTGAACACCACGCTTTAAGGAGACACGCCATGCTGGACATCGCCGAAGAGCTCCATAGGTGGGTCGGGCAGGGACGCGAATTCGCCGTCGCCACCGTCGTGGAGGTCGGCGGGAGCGCGCCCCGGCAGCCGGGAGCCGCCCTCGCCGTCGACCGCGACGGCACGGCGATCGGATCGGTCTCCGGCGGGTGTGTGGAGGGCGCGGTGTACGAGCTGTGCCAACAGGCCCTCGACGACGGCACCACCGTACGGGAGCGGTTCGGCTACAGCGACGAGGACGCCTTCGCCGTGGGTCTGACCTGCGGCGGTGTCATCGACATCCTGGTGACACCGGTCCGTGCGGACGACCCCGCACGCCCGGTGTTCGCCGCCGCGCTCACCGCCGCGGCGACAGGGGAGGCGGCGGCGGTCGTACGGATCACGGACGGGCCTGCCGAACTCCTCGGCCGCCCCCTCCTCGTCCGTCCCGACGGTTCGTACGAGGGCGGCCTCGGCGGGCATCCGGAGCTGGACCGCACCGCGGCGGCCGAGGCCCGCGCGATGCTGGACGCGGGCCGGACCGGCCCCCTCACGATCGGCGCCGAGGGATCGCGCTGCGGCCGGCCGCTCGGGCTGCTCGTCGAGTCGAGCGTCCCACCGCCCCGGATGATCGTCTTCGGGGCCATCGACTTCGCCGCCGCCCTGGTCCGGGTCGGCAAACTCCTCGGGTACCACGTCACCGTGTGCGACGCCCGGCCGGTCTTCGCGACCAAGGCCCGCTTCCCGGACGCCGACGAGGTGGTGGTCGACTGGCCGCACCGCTATCTGGCGGCCACCGTCGTGGATGCGCGCACGGCCCTGTGCGTGCTGACCCACGACGCGAAATTCGACGTCCCGCTGCTGGAGACCGCGTTGAAGCTGCGAGTTGCGTACGTCGGGGCGATGGGCTCGCGCCGCACCCATCTGGAGCGCAACGAGCGGCTCCGCGCGGTCGGCGTCACCGAACTCGAACTGGCCGGGCTGCACTCGCCGATCGGTCTCGATCTCGGCGCACGCACCCCGGAGGAGACCGCCCTGTCGATCGCCGCCGAGATCGTCGCCGAGCGGCGCGGCGGCAGCGGAGTCCCACTCGCCGGCGCGCACACCCCGATCCATCACGAAAGCGGGCAGCCGGTGACCGGACGGATCTCTTCGGTGGCCTGACCGGCTCTCGGGCTGCGACCCGGAATCCGGCGCGGGCGTGCGTGCTCACCGGAACGCGGCGCGACGCCGCCGAGTGAGCATGAGCCGTCGCTCGCCTGCCGGGTGAAACCGGCCTGAAAGAGGCGCAGTTGAGGGGGTGTCCGCCGGGACTCCGGAAAGGGCGGGATGCCGCCACGGCGGCATCCCGCCAGCCATGGACGCAGACGCGGGTGCGGATTTGCCGGTAGATCAACCCCCATGACATTCACACCCTCCTCCGCTTCCGGCCGGGCGAGACCCGTGCGTGCGGGACGCCGGGCCCTGCTCATAGCGACCTCCGTCGCTCTCGTGAGTGGCGCTCTGCTTCCCGCGGCAGGTGTCGCTTCGGCGCAGGCCGCCCCCGAGGCCACCGGACACTCCCGGACCCCCGTCCATCAGTACGACATCACCCTGCTCACGGGCGACGTCGTCCACTACGTGGACGGCGTCGGCAAGCAGGACACCGTCACGGTGGACCGGCCCGACGGTGCGGTCGGTGGTGTGCATGTGCAGCAGGCGGGAGACGACGTCTACGTCCTGCCCGACGAGGCGACCCCCCTGCTGGCAGCCGGGAAGCTGGACCGTCGGCTGTTCAATGTCACGGCCCTCGCCAAGATGGGCTACGACGACAAGAGGGCCGGTGGCATCCCGCTGATCGCCACCTACTCGGCGAGCCGGTCCCGTTCGCTGCCCGCCACTCCCAGTGGTGCCAAGACGGTCCGCCGGCTCGACAGCATCCACGGCGCCGCGCTGAAGGCCGACAAGGACACCGCCCGTTCCTTCTGGAACGACATCGCGCGTCCGTCCGACGCCCGTTCGCTGGACGACGGCATCGCCAAGCTGTGGCTCGACGGCCGCGCGAAGGCCACGCTCAAGGACTCCGTGCCGCAGGTCAACGCCCCGCAGGCGTGGGCCGAGGGATATGACGGCAAGGGCACCAAGGTCGCCGTCCTCGACACCGGCATCGACCCGACCCATCCGGACGTCAAGGACCGCATTCTCGAGTCCAAGAGCTTCGTTCCCGGTGAGGAGGTCCTCGACAAGAACGGTCACGGCACGCACGTCGCCTCCACCATCGCGGGCTCCGGTGCCGCGTCGGACGGTGTCAACAAGGGGGTCGCCCCGGGCGCGGACCTGATCATCGGAAAGGTCCTCAGCAACGGGGGCTCCGGCGAGGACTCGGGGATCATCGCCGCGATGGAGTGGGCGAAGGCCGAAGGCGCCGACGTCGTCTCCATGAGCCTCGGCTCCAGCATCCCGGACGACGGCACCGACCCGATGTCGCAGGCGGTCGACGCCCTCTCGGCGGACGGTGGCCCGCTGTTCGTGATCGCCGCCGGGAACGCGTACGGCGCGGGCACCATCGGTTCGCCCGGTTCGGCCGAGAAGGCGCTGACCGTCGCTGCCGTCGACAAGCAGGACACCCGCGCGGACTTCTCGTCCATGGGTCCGCTCACCAGGTCGTACGGCCTGAAGCCCGACCTGTCCGCCCCCGGTGTCGACATCAACGCCGCGGCCTCGCAGGCGGTCCCGGGCATCAGCGGCATGTACCAGCAGATGTCCGGTACGTCGATGGCCACCCCGCACGTCGCCGGCGCCGCGGCGATCCTGAAGCAGCGTCACCCCGACTGGTCCGGTCAGCGCATCAAGGACGCGCTGATGACCTCGTCGAAGCGGCTGCCCGACTACACGCCGTACGAGCAGGGAACCGGCCGGCTCGACGTCAAGGCGGCGGTCGACACGACGGTCGAGGCCACCGGCTCCGTCGCCGTCGCCTCGTACGACTGGCCGCACAGCGCCTCCGACGCGGTCGCCGAGCGGACGATCACGTACCGCAACACCGGTACGCAGGACGTCACCCTGGACCTGGCCACCGACACGGACTCGGCCGCGTACACGCTCTCCGCGTCGAAGCTGACCGTCCTCGCCGGTTCCACCGCCGACGCCGTCCTCTCGCTCGACCCGTCGAAGGTCGCGGCCGGCACCACGTTCTCCGGCCAGGTCGTCGCGAAGGACGCGTCCGGCGCGACAGTCGCGCACACCGGCTTCGCACTGAACAAGGAGCAGGAGCTCTACGACGTCACGTTCAAACTCCGCGACCGCGCGGGCAAGCCGATGGACGGCTATGTCGTCCTCGGCGAGCTGAGCGACCCGTATCTCAACCTCATCCCGGTGTCCGGCGACACCACGCTTCGGCTGCCCCCGGGCACCTACACCTCCTGGGCCTCCGTCGACGTCGACGGTGACCGCCCGGACTCGAAGGCCGTCGCCTTCCTCGCGGAGCCCGAGACGGTCCTCGACAAGCCGACCACCGTCACCCTGGACGCGTCCAAGGCCCACAAGATCAGTGTGCGGACGCCGAAGGAGACCGAGACCCGGCAGCTGCGCTACGACATGGCACGCACCACGCCGGACGGTACGGTCCTGCGCGACGCGTACCAGATCCCGGTGGCGTACGACCAGCTGTGGGCAAGCCCCACGAAGAAGGTCACCCAGGGCAGCTTCAGCTTCCTGACCCGCTGGCGCCAGGGCGAGAAGCAGATCGACCTGTCGGTCGACGGCCGTGATGTGCCGGTCACCGTGCAGGGCGGTTCGCCCGTCGCCGAGGACAGCAGCCAGAAGCTGGCCGCAGTGTTCGCGGGCAACGGTGCCGCGGCCGACTACAAGGGTCTGGACGCCAGGGGCAAGGCTGTCGTGGTCCGCCGCAGCGACGCGGTTGCCGCGGCCGACCGGCTCGCCAACGCGCTCGCCGCGGGCGCCAAGGCGCTCTTCGTCGTCAACGACGGACGCGGCGTCGCGATGGAGTGGTACACCGAGTACGGCACCACGACCACCATCCCGGTCGCCTCGGTGCAGCAACTGGCCGGCGAGACCCTGATCAAGGCGGTCACGCGGGGCGAGAAGCTCTCCATGACCCAGCGCAGGTTCGCCCGGTACATGTACGACCTGGTCGACCGCCACAACGGCAGCGTCCCGGACCGCTCGCTGGCGTTCGCCCCGAGGACCGGTGAGCTGGCGAAGGTGGAGAACACCTTCTACGGCCACAAGGCCACGCTCGGCGGGGGCTACCGCTACGACATTCCGGACTACGGGCCGGGCCTCGGCTTCGCGGAGTACGAGAAGTTCCCCGGCACCCGCGACGAGTGGGTCACCCCGCTTCCCGGCGCCTCCTTCTGGTACGAGGACCACTCGGTCTTCAACGCCACGGAGACCGGATTCGCGCACGAGATGCGCAGCGGCGACATGGACTACACGGCGGGTCGTACCTACCCCGCCGACTGGTTCGCGCCGATCAGCCGCCCGCGTCTGGGCACCGGCTACTGGGGTCCGTTCCGTTCCGTCACCAACGACATGCAGTTCAACTTCACCCCGTGGACGGACTCGGGCGCGGGCCACTCGGGCTCCATGCCGGAGGACGAGTACGACACCACCACCACCGCGTTCTACCAGGGCGACACGCTGATCCGGAAGGTCGCCGGCCGGGCCGGATACATCGGGGACCTGTCGGCGGAGAAGCTGCCGTACCGCTTCGTCCTCGACTCCACCCGCGACGGTGACGTGTGGAAGACCTCCACCCGCACGCACACCGAGTGGAGCTTCGTCTCCGGCCAGATGGACCAGAACGGTCCCTGGCAGGCCGACCTCCCGCTGCTGCAGCTGGACTACAAGGTCGACACCGACCTCGCCGGTGACGTCGAGGCCGGCCGGTGGACCGAGATCGGTCTCTCCTCCGGCACGCAGGAGTGGCTGGACGGTGGGGTGAAGGCCAGGAAGGCCTCGCTGTCGGTCAGCTACGACGACGGCAGGACCTGGAGCGCCACGGAGCTGCGCAAGACCTCCGAGGGCAACTGGACCGCCCGGTTCAAGACGCCCAAGAAGGCCGGCGGCTTCGTCTCGGTCAAGGCGCACAGCGAGGCCGGGAACGGGCTCGGCATCGACCAGGAGATCATCCGGGCGTTCGGTCTGAAGTGACCTCGGCCGAAGTGGCCCGCTGAGCACGCTGCTTGAGGCGGCTCCGCACTCCCGACCGGGGAGCGGAGCCGCCTCTTCGCGTTCCGGAGGGACGGTGCGGTGGATGGAGCGGTGGTAGGCGACGCGGGAACATCAGCGTCGGTCCCGGCTGAAGGCGAACGCCGTACAGAGCAGCACCGGAGCCGCCGCGAGCGTGAAACACACCGCGAGCGGCAGCCGGCCCACCAGCAGACCGACCGCGGCCGTACCGCCGGAAGACCCAGCATTGAGCGCGGTGTTGACCCAGGCGCCGGCCTGCGTACGGCTGCCCGCGCCGACGGACTCGTCCGCGATCAGATACGCGGTGGTGATGGCCGGCGCGACGAACAGCCCGGCTGCGGCGACCACGGCCACCAGGAAGTACACGTTCGGCGACACCCCGGCCGCCACCGAGGACACCCCGAGGGCCGTGCCAAGTACCGTCAGCCGTACCCGACTTGACATGCGCCACGAGATGGCACCGTACGCCAGACCGCCGACCGCGCTCCCCGCGGAGAGCGCCGCGAGCACCCAGGACACCGAGGCACCCTGATGACGCTCTTCGGTGAAGGCCACCAGGAGCAGGTCGAGGGCGCCCAGGCACAGGCCCACGCCGGCCGAGACCACGGCGGCGTGACGCAGCCCGACGTTGCCGAGCAGCCGTTTCCCGGACGGTCCGGAAGGCGGCAGGGGCGTCGCCCCGGACGGGTGGCCGACCGTACCGCGCAGCGCCGGGGACGACACCAGCGCCGACGCGCCGACGAGTACGAGCGCGGCGCTGACGGCCACACCGGCCGCCGGCTCGGCGAACCTCACCAGCAGACCCACCAGCAACGGCCCGGTGACGTACAGCAGCTCCTCGGCCACCCCGTCCAGGCTGTACGCGCGCTGCAGCAGTTCGCGGTCGGGCACGAGGCTGCTCCACACGGTCCGCATCACGGGCCCGAGCGGTGGGGTGCAGGCGCCGGCCGTGACGGACAGCGCCCCCAACCGGAGCCCCGAGGCGCCGGGCTGCC
The DNA here is from genome assembly GCF_044453545.1 of Streptomyces sp. NPDC051664. Classification (NCBI taxonomy): domain Bacteria; kingdom Bacillati; phylum Actinomycetota; class Actinomycetes; order Kitasatosporales; family Streptomycetaceae; genus Streptomyces; species Streptomyces sp. NPDC051664. The sequence continues at coordinate 206,361 of NZ_JBITCU010000002.1, forward strand.
AGGTGGCGTACGCCAGGGCGGAAAGGAGCAGTGCATAGGCGGCCCCCATGGGCGGCAGCGCCCGGCGTGGCCCGTACCGGTCGATCAACGCGGCACGGACGGGCGAGAGAAAGACACTGGTCGCGCCGAACAGCGCCATGACGGCGCCCGCCACGGAGTACGAGCCGGTGGCATCCTTGACCGCCAGCATCAGGGCGAGGGAGACCATTCCGTACGAGAGCCGTCCCAGCAGTGCGGCGCCGAAGGTGCGGCAGGCATGACGGGTGCGCAGGACGGTTGCGTACGAGGGAGCGTGCGAAGGCGAAAGCATGAGGACTGTTCCTCGGGAAGGCAGCGCGGAGTCACGCGCTGTGCGTGTACAGGGACGCCGGAGTGCCGCACCCGGTGTGGCGGGGTGCGGTCGGTGCGGGGTCCTAGGCACGGGGGAGGAACATGCGTGCAACGTAGCAGGCGACCGGTCGGTGCGGACACCCCGTAGAAGGTGTCCGCCGGTGCCTTCAGGAGGTCGGTCCGCCCGCCGACCTGTCCAGGATCTTCTCGGTGGTCCGCCACAGCCGGGGCAGGAACCGGCCCACATCCTGGGCACGGCGGAGAAGATCGTCCGTGGACGTGATGCCGAGATCGGCGACCGCCGCCCGGAAGGCCGGGGTGCACGCGGCGTGCAGCTCCGGGGCGTCGGCGGCCAGGATGCTGTGACAGCGGGCGAACGTGGCGACGATCCGGAAGACCGCCGCACGGTGGTCGCCCCGGCCGATGAGCGACCGGCTCCCGTCGACGGCGATCGGCCGTGCTTGCGCGGTGATGTCGCTGCTGAAGAAGAACGGCGTCCTGGCCACCCGGGCGGTGGTGTCGAAGGTGGCGGCCAGCTCGTCCGGATGGTGCCGTACGACGGGGGCGGACAGCCGCGCGCAGCCCAGGAGTTGCGGCAGCTCGGGGTGGAGATGGTCGTGCCCGTACGCGGCGAGAACCTCGCGGGCCGCGACGTAGCGCAGGTGCACGGTGGGGTTGCGCAGCGCGGCGACCAGCAGGACGTGGGTGGTCACCCCGGTCGGGAACAGCCGGTCGGTCGAGTGTCCGGGCAGGCCGCCGCGGACTCTGCGCCTGCGCGCCGGACGGAGGGTTGCCGGGCCGCAGCCGCTGTCGGGAGCAGAGGCCAGGTGCCCGACAGAACAGATGTGTCGGGCACCTGACGGTCCATCTGGTGTCCTCCCCGGACGGCATCCGGCGCACCGTCCCGTCATGGAAGCCGTTCAGAGGCTGCGTTCCGGCACGCAGGGTCAGCGCCCCGCGTTCAGCGCCGCCCAGGTGTTGCTGCTCACGATCCCGGTGACCGCCAGCCCCTGGCGGGTCTGGTAGGTGCGCACTGCCGTCGCCGTGACGGGACCGAAGGTTCCGACGGTGTCCACGGTCGTGCCGAGCGCCGCGGTCAGCGATCGCTGGAGCCGCTTCACATCGGCGCCCGAGTCGCCCTGCCGCAGCGTCGGCGTGGAGCCGGCCGACAGCAGCGCGGTCCAGGTCTTCGGGCCGACGATGCCGCCCGCGGGCAGCCCGTGGGTCGTCTGGTACGCCTTCACCGCACTCAGCGTGGCCGCGCCGAAGCTCCCGTCCGCGGCGCCCGCGGCGAAGCCCTGTGTGTTCAGCAACTGCTGCATCGCCGTGACCTGGGCGCCCGACGCTCCGCTCTGCAGGGGCGAGTACGAGGCGAAGCCCAGACCGTCGCTGCTGCCGCTCCCGTTGCTGCTGCTTCCGCTGCTTCCGCTGCTCCCGCTGCTCGCACTGCTCCCCTCGCTCCCACCGGCGCTGCTCCCGCTACCGCCGCTTCCGCTGGTGCTGCTCCCGCTGATGCTGTCGCCCTCGACGAAGCCCATGTAGCGGTTCCAGTCCCAGTACCGTCCCGGGTCGGTGTGGTCGGTGCCCGGCGCCTCGCTGTGCCCGATGATGTGCGCCCGGTCCTTCGGGATCCCGTACTTGTCGCACAGCGACCTGGTCAGTGCGGCCGAGGCGCGGTACATCGTGTCCGTGAACCAGGACGGGTCGTCGATGTACCCCTCGTGCTCGATGCCGAGCGCCGATGAGTTGGCCTGCTTCGCGTGGTACGCGGTGTCGCTGTCGCGCACCGTCTGGGTGATCTGCCCGTCGGAGGAGCGGACCACGTAATGGGCGCTCACCTCGGCCGTCGGGTCCTGGAACCACTTGATGGAGCCCGCGTACGAGCCCTGCGTGACATGGATGATCACCTTGTCGATCGTTGCCGTCCGGCCGACGGTGAAGTTGTGCGCGTCGGCCGGGACCCACAGTGCCGACGGGTAAGGGGTGATCGGGGCGCGTCCGGCGGTGGCGGAGAGGGCACCCTTCTCCGGCGCGACGGGGCGTGCGGTGACCGAGATCTGCTCGCCACCGGGGACGGTGGCAGCGAACCCGTGTGCCAGGAACGCGTAGACGGTGTCGGCGTAGCGGGCGGCGGCGCGGCCGGTCGTGCCGCTGTACTGCGCGACGGCCGGGTACCAGGCGTCGATGTCGTCGCGTTCGTCGCCGTCCAGGCCCAGCCGGTCCGCGTACGAACGCAGCACGGCCGCACCGCCCAGGATGTTGGCCGCGGCCTCCCGCCGCAGCCGGGACAGCGGCTCGCCGGTGATGGCGGCCGCCTTCTCCAGCGACCGGTTCGCGGGGTTGCTCGCCAGGTGCATCACGCCGTACCCGTTCGCCTGACTGGGTTGCCCGGTGTGGCCGTCGAGATGGGTCTCGCCGTAGCCGACGGCGGCGAGCAGATCACGCGGTACGTCGAACCTTCCGGCCGCCTGCACGAACGCCTGGTTCATGGTGTGTCGGCCGTCGGCGGGTGTAGCCGGAAGGTGTGCGGCCGTTGCGGCGGCGGCCGGTGTGCCGGTCGCGCTCAGTGCGGTGACGGCGAGGGCCGCGAGGACGGATGCGCGGCGCCCGGTGTGGGCTGCGGCTCGTCTGGGCATACCTGCTCCTGCTCTGTGGGGGGAGAGAAGAACGAACGGCCCCCGGACCCTGGTGGGGTGGGCCGGGGGCCACGAAGCCCGGCCAAGGTATTCATGTGTCCAGGGCATGACAATGATCTTCAGGCGTGTCGAACTCCCTTTCACTCCAATGGGGTTGGCCGACAGGTCGGGACCCTTCCGCCCGGAGCTGTGGATTCGTACACCTGGACGGTCAGCCACCGCACGAGGGACAGCGGACCGGACACTTCACCGCGAAGGCGTATAAAGGGTCCCCCCGGAACCGGCCGGCGTCCCCCGATGGCACGTGCACCTCGCGCGGCAGGCGTCACCGTGTACGACAACGGAGGAGTGCCCTCATGAGCACAGCAGAAGAGATCAGATCCTTGCTGGTGTCGAACTTCGGCACCGATCCCCTGGCGATCGGGCCCGAGGTGCCGCTCCATCAGCTCCGCCTGGACTCACTGGCTCTGGAGGAGCTGCGGCTCCTGATCGAGGACCGGATGGGGGTCGATCTGGACGATGTCCAGCTGACCTCGCGGGACACCTATGGTCGGCTGGTCGAGACGATCCACGGCAAGGTGGCCGCGTGACAACGCGCCCGGCCACCGAGAGCTTGGTGGCCCGCCCGGTCACCGGGAGCCGGGTGGCCCGTCCGGTCGGTGAGACCTCGGTGGCCCGGCCGGCCGGCGAGAGCCCGGTGTCCCGTCCGGTTGCCGTGCGTCGGATCCCGCCGCAGCGTCCGGAGCCGTTCAGTGCCGCCGTCACCGGAATCGGTCTGGTCACCTCCGCCGGCGTGGGCGCCGACGCCACCTGGCGCACCGTCTCCGAGGCGGTCACCGCGCCCTCCGTCCTGCGGCGGCACGAACTCACCGACCTGCCCTGCGACTTCATGTACACGATCACCGGCCTCGATACGAAGGCCGTCCTCGGTGTCGCCACGCACCGGCTGATGGACCGCTTCTCGCAGCTCGCCGTCATCGCGGCCCGCGAAGCCGTCGCCGACGCCGGGCTCGACCCCTCGGTCTGGGAGAGCGGACGGGTCGCTGTAGTCATCGGCTCCGCACACGGCGGACTGCCCTTCTACGACGAGCAGCACGCCACTCTCGCCGGGCGCGGTGCGCGCCGCGTCTCCCCGAAGCTCGCCCCGCTGACGGTCGTCAACGGCGCCGCCAGCAGCGTCGCCACGGACCTCGGTGCCTGCGGCCCGAGCCAGGCCGTCTCCACCGCCTGCTCCTCCGGCACCGTCGCGATCGGCACCGCCCACCAGATGCTGCGCACCGGCGCCTGCGACATCGTCATCGCGGGCGGCGCCGAATCGGTCTGCTCCCGGCTGCTGATCGCCAGCGCCTGCCAGCTGAAGGCCGTCTCCACCCGCCGTGACGACCCCGAGGCGGCATGCCGCCCGTTCGACACCCACCGCGACGGCTTCGTCGTCGGCGAGGGCGCCGGCCTTCTGGTGCTCGAGCGCCCGGAACACGCCCGCGCCCGCGGCGCCACGGTCCGAGCCCGCATCGCCGGATACGGGGCGTCCAGCGACGCGTACTCCGCGGTCGCCCCCGACCCTGAAGGGCTCGGCATCGAACGGGCGCTGCGCACCGCCCTCGCCGACGCCGGGGTCGACGGCGCGGACGTCGGCCATGTCAACGCCCACGGCACCTCGACGGTGGCCAACGACCTCATCGAGGGCACGATGCTCCGCCGGGTCCTCGGCGACCATCCCCTCGTCACCTCGACCAAGGCGATGACCGGACACACCCTCGGCGCCGCGGGCGGCATCGAAACGGCACTGACCGTGCTCGCGCTCCAGTGCCAACTCGTGCCGCCCACGGTCAATCTCGACGCGCCCGACCCGGCGATCCCCATCGACGTGGTCAGCAAGCAGGCCCGGCCGGGCGTGTTCGACGTCGCCGTCAAGACCTCGCTCGGCTTCGGCGGCCACAACGCCGCACTCGTCCTCACCAGGGCCTGACGCAGAAACGGAAGACCCCGCATGCCCGAGGAGACTGTCCGGACGCTGTCGGTGTACGGACTGCGCTACGGCTACCGGCTCCTGCAGCAGCCCGCACCACGCACCGAACCGGTCGTCATCCTCGGCGGCGCACTCCAGGGAATGTTCGGCTGGCCCCAGATGGACCACCATGTGGGGGCAGCCGCCGATGTCGTGACCGCCGACCTGCCCGGCATGGGCGGGGCCGACGCCCTCCCGGCCGTCCCCAGCGCCGGGATCATGCGCTCCGCCCTCACCCGGATCATCGACGACCTGGGTGTGGAGAAGGTCAATCTCTTCGGGTACTCCTACGGCACCTCGATCGCCCTCCAGTGCGCTCAGCGCAACCCGGGCCGCATCGCCCGGCTGATCCTCGGCGGCGTGCCGTCCCACATCGACGACAGCCAACGCGCCCACTGGCGACGGGTCGAGGACCGGCTGAAGGCCGGTGACCTCGATGGCGCCGCGACCCTCGCCGCCGAGGGGCTGATGTGCCTCGACCCGGACCGCACGGTCCACCGAAGGGAGCTGGCGCTGCGCTACGTACGCCGCTCGCTCCTGCACGCCCTGTGCCGTTCCCCGCACGCCGCGGACTCGCTGCGCCGGGTGCTGGGTGATCCGCCGGACTTCTCCGGCGGCCTTGCCGGCGTGCCCACTCTGGTCTTCGCCGGCGAGCACGACACGGTGAGCTCCCCTGCACAGCAACGGGAGTTCGCCGCCACCATCGAGGGAAGCCGGTTCCTCACCATCACGGAGTCCGACCACTGGGTCGTCCTCGAACGCCCCGACGACGTGGCGGATCTCGTGGCCCGCTTCTTCACCGACCGCCCCCTCGAAACCGCCCCGGGACTCGCCGCACTGCCGCGCCCGCGTCGGGCGGGGCACGGCGCGACGGCCTCCGGGTTCGCCCCGAAGTGTTGAACCGGCCGGTGCTTCCGCGGCTCCCGGCTCGGCCGCGTCGTCGGATCCTCGCACGCTGCGGCCGAGCCGGCGGAGAGCTGTGCGGGGCCGCACAGCTCCTGACGCCCGCACCTCTCCCGATGCCCGCCGGGCGGGCCGGTCAGGTCAGTGGTGACCGTGGTCCGGAGCGTTCACGTCCACGCGCACGATCTGCGGGTCGTGGTCGCTCGCCTGGTCGGCGAACTCCGCGTTGATGTGCACCACGTCGTAGTCGAAGCGGCGGACACCGGGGCTGACCAGGATGTGGTCGAGGGTCTGCGAGTTGCCCTCGTACACATAGCTGTACTGCTCGTTCCTCGGCAGCGTCGTGATCAGCGGCTTGAGCGCCTTGCCGCCGGTCAGCGCGCCCATCGTCGGCGAGAACGCGAAGTCGTTGAGATCGCCGAGCGTGATGACCCGCGCCGACTTGTCGGCTGCCAGCAGCGACTTGACGAAGGTGTTGACCTCCGTCGCCTGCTTCACGCGCTTCGTCTCCGAGCTGCGCGTCGGCTCCTGGTAGCGGCCGTGCAGGGGCTGGTCGCCGCCCTTGGAGGCGAAGTGGTTGCCGATGACGAACACCGGCTTCCCGTGGAAGCGGAACTCGCCGACCAGCGGCTTGCGGCTGTCGTCCCAGGCGTCGCTGGTCGGGGCGATCCGGCCGGGCGAGGCCGACAGGGTGACGCCCTTCTTCGTCCTGACCGCCGTCACCGCAGTGGTCGCGTCGCCGCCCGGGCGGTCCACGAAGTCGACCCGCTCGGGGTTGAAGAGGAAGACGTTACGGATGTTGCCGCCGGGCTCACCACCGTCCTTGCCGTTCTCGGGGGCGATGTAGCGCCACGCGTACCGGGGGCCGCCCGCCGCGACGATCGCGTCGGTGAACCGCTTGAGCGTCGCGTCGGAGCCGACCGTGCCGTCGTTCACCGCACCGTTGTCGTCCTGGATCTCCTCCAGCGACACGATGTCGGGCGAGGAGAGGTTGACCGCGACACCCGCGGCGAGCGTGTCGAACTTGCCCTGCTCGTCGAGCGCGTCCAGGTTCTCCACGTTGTACGTGGCGACCGCGAGCTCCTTGCCCTTCTGCTTCCGGGTGACCTCGCGCCGCAGGTGGTGGTCGGTGAGCGTGCCGAGCTCGGTGGCCTGGAGGTTGTAGCCGCCGAAGGAGTCGTAGTCCAGGACACCGGTGGTGGTGCCGGACAGCACGTCGCCCACGTTCGCGACGGGGAACGGGCGGGTGGTGTCGAGCGACATCACCTTGATGCGGCCGGTGTTCTGGTCGGTGTACGAGGAGTACAGCGTGCCGCCGCGCCGGGTCGGGTTCTCCTTCGGCTTGATGGTCACCCAGACCTCGTGGTACGCCGTCGTCGCGCCCGTGACCCGGGTGTCGGCGATCTCGACGCGGGTGCCTTCGAGCGACTCGTAGAGGTCGAGGGCGTACGTCGCCGGGTCGAGGGCCAGCGCGTCGATCGATCCGCCGTCCGCCGAGGGGACGTATGCGGCCGGTACCGAGGCGGCGTCGAGCACGACCGGTGCGGGCAGCGCGTTGCCCGACGACAGGACCGTGACCCTGGGGGCGGTGATCTCGGTGATCGACTGGGTGGTGGTCGACGGGTAGTACTCGTCCACCTTGCCGCTGACCAGTACCGAGTCGCCCACGGCGACGGCCGGTGCGGCGGAGCCGGTGAAGACGAAGACCCCTTCGCCCGTACGGGGGTCCGCGTCCGGCGTGGCGTCCTGGATCCAGAAGCCGCGCGAACCGCTGGTCCGCACACCGGTGACGATGCCGGGGACGCCGGTCACCGACTGGCCGTTCAGCGGCGAGACGCGGGTGGTGCCCTGGATGTCGTGCACCCGCATGGTGCCGGGCTCGGTCGGGTTGCCCGGGTCGCCCGGTCCCGCACCGCCGGAGGTCTCACCGGCCGTGTTGAACGGTGTCGGGGCCCCCGCGGACAGGTCGGCCGCATTGTCGTCGGTGTCGGCGAGCGATGCGGCGCGCGCCACGGACGCGGTGGCGGAGGTACCCGTCACCGGCCCGCTGCCCTCGCGTACGACCGCGGAGCCGTAGCCGACGAGGTCCACGATGCGGGTGTCGGCCGCGCAGTCGGCCGCGGTCTTGCAGGTGAGCGGGGTGGTGCCGGAGACGAGGGCGACGGTGCCGCTGGTGGCGGACATCGCGACGGTGCCGGTGGCGTCCGGGGTCGGCAGAGCGACCGTGCCGCCGGTACCCGCGGCCTGGGCGACCAGGTAGCGGCCGCCGGGGGCGACTGATCCGGTCAGCGCGGAGACCTGCCACAGGGAACCGGCGGACGGCGAGCCCGGCAGGTACTGGAGGCTGAAGTCGGACAGGTCGTACGCGGCGGAGCCGGCGTTGGCCAGCTCGATGAAGTCGCGGGTGAGCGTCGCACCCGAGTTGCCCCCGCCGCCGTACACCTCGGAGATCACGGCGGTCGAGGACGGGGCCGCGAAGGCGGCAGGCAGAGCGGTCGCCGAGAGGGTCACGGCGACTGCGCCGGCCAGCAGGACGGAACGCGGTCTGGATATGTGCACGGTCAGCTGCCCCTCAGAGTGTGATGAGAGGCCACAAGCTATGCGCGTAGAACCGGTCATGACAAGGCATCAGAGGTTAATTACAGAAATCGTTCCGACGCTCCGGTGTCAGGCCGTCCGCCCGTCGCTCGACAGGCAACCAAAAGGTTGCCTATGGTGGTGACGGCGACCAGGAGAGCGGAGAGACGATGGCGACCGCGGCGGCGATGGACGCAATATTCAAGGCGCTGGCCGATCCGAGCCGTCGGCAGCTCCTCGACCGGCTCAACGCGCGTGGCGGGCAGACTCTGCGCGAGCTGAGTGAGGGGCTCGCCATGAGCCGGCAGGCGGTGAGCAAACATCTGGCGGTCCTGGAGTCCGCCCTACTGGTCACCACCGTCCGCAGAGGCCGCGAGAAGCTCCATCACCTCAACCCGGTGCCCATCCAGGAAGTCGCCGACCGATGGATCGGCCGCTACGAGCGCGGCCGTATGACCGCCCTGTCCCATCTCAAACGCACACTGGAAGGAAGTCCGGTCATGGACAGGCCCGAGTTCGTGTACGTCACGTACATCCAGACCACGGCGGAGAAGCTCTACCAGGCGCTGATCGACCCCGAGTTCATCAAGATCTACATGGGCGGCTACGGCCCCGAGTCGACCTGGGAGGTCGGCGCCCCGGTCCGCTGGAAGATGGACCCCGAGGGCGAGTTCGAGGAGGTCGGCCAGCGGGTCCTGGAGGCGGAGCCCGGCAAGCGACTCTCGTACACCTGGCACACCCTGCAGCCCATGCACCGCGAGATGTTCGGTCAGATGTCGGACGAGGAGTGGGCCGAGGCGGTCAAGGAGCGGTCGAAGGTCACGTTCGACATCGAGCCCGCCGAGGAGGCCGCGATGGGCGTCAAGCTGGCCATTACGCACGATGGTTTCGACAGTCCTGACAGCAAGATGCTCGAGGGTGTCAGCGGCGGCTGGATCATGATCCTTTCGACGCTCAAGACCCTGCTGGAGGGCGGCAGGTTCGTCTCCGACCAGGGCCGGGACGCGTCCGCGTAAGGCTGCTGAACGCACAGTTCGCCACGCACGGTTGTCCATGATGCGGGCAGTGGTTTGACCGGGTTACGTCATTCCGGCTACGTTGCCCGCCATGCAGCGATCCGCACACCTGACGACTCGAGGTCATGTCGACCTCAAGCGTGTGTGCTCCGCTGCGTGTCACCAGGCCTGAGAGCACGGCGCCCGCGCAACCGGCCACAGGCGAACCCTCGGGTGCAGCCCACCGGATCTTCGCAGGGTGTTCCTCTCCACGGGAGAAGCAGAGCCCGCGCACCGTGCCCCGCACGGCAGCAGCGGTCTGCCACGCGCTCCTTCCCCGACGAGCGCGCACCGCGTCACCCGCTGCCACCGAGGACCTGGAAGGCACTGTGAAAAGTCTGTCCGCGGCCGCCCGCCGAGCCACCCCCCTGCTCCGTTCCGACATACCCGCCGTCGGCCCCGTCCGCCGCGTCCCGGGCACCGGCTCCGTGCTGAGCGCGATCCTCGACCACGGCCCGGTCGCCAGGTCCACCGTCGCCCGGCTCACGGGCCTTTCACCCGCCTCCGTGACCGGTCACGTCGGCCAGCTGCTCGCCCGCGGACTGGTCCGGGAGACCGCGGAGACCGCAGGCCCCCGGGGGCTCGGGCGGCCGCACATCCCCGTGGAGATCGACACCGGCCGCTACCTGGTGGCCGGGGCGCACATCGCCGTGGCCCACTCGACCGTGTCCCTGATGGATCTGCGGGGCCGGATCGTCGCCGAGGACCGGCAGCCGCACCGCACCACGGACCCGCACCGGCTGCTCGCAGGCCTCGCCGAGCGCCTTCCCCGACTGGTGTCCGCGCGCGCTGCGGGGCGGACCGTGCTGGCCCTCGGCGTCGCCACCGGGCACCGGGTCGACCCCGTTGCCGGGATGATCGTGGAACATCCGCTGCTCGGCTGGCGCGATGTGCCGGTTCGGGACGTCCTTTCCGCCGCGACCGGGTTGCCGGTCCATGTGGACAGCCACTCCCGGGCGTTGGCGCGGGCCGAGCAGATGTTCGGCGAGGTGTCGACCCGGGCCAGCATGGTGTTGCTGTTCATCGGCGCTGTCGTGGACGCTGCTTTCGCCACCGAGGGCGCCATGCACCGGGGGCCGCGCTCCGGAGCGGGCAGCATCGCCCATCTCCCGCTCGGGGCAGGCGGATCCGGTGGCGCCGAACCGTGTTCGTGCGGGCGGTCCGGCTGTCTCCAGTCCGAGGTGTCGGAGCGGGCCATGGTGCGACGCGCGGCCGAACAGGGGCTGCTGGTGGCCTCGTTCAGGGAGCTGCTGGACCAGGCCCTGGCCGGGGAAGCGCGCGCGGTGGCGCTGTTCCGGCGCCGGGCCGGGCTGGTGGGCCGGGCCGCGGCGCTGCTCCTGGACATGTTCGACCCCGCGGTGCTCGTCGTGGTCGAACCGGGAGCGGGCCGCATCCCGGAGTGTCTGGCCGATCTCCGCGAGCAGGTCGCGGAACGCTCCTGGGTCTGCGACGACCCGGAGCGCGCGGTCGTGCCGAGCAGCTTCACCGGCTCCGTACTGGCCACCGCGGGCGGCGCGGTGGCGCTCGGGGCGGTGTACATGGACCCGCTCGGCCCTTGGCCCGCGCTGCCCGCGGTGTCCTGACGGAGCGGCACGGCATCCGACTTAATTCAGGAAGTTGCATTGTTGACCGGGCCCGAGCCCGAACGAGATGATGGATTCATGACCAGCCAGCAGCGGAATTCCCGGTACGCGCCCTCAGCGGCGCGCCACCGCCGCGCGGCCGCGCCGGTGTGTATCGCCGTCCGGCGTTTCTGTTGTCGCTCCTGTCCGGGTTGCCGATAACCATCCGCTGATTTTCGCGAACGGTTATACGTGGATGCGCGCTGCCTCAATCAGGTCTGCGCTCGCCGTACTTGTGCAGAATTCTTCTGCCATCCCTCCCCCCCTTCCTGCCTTTCCCTTCTCCTTTCCCTCCGCCCTTTTCCAACTCGGGAGAGACGTTGACTGTCACTGTGCCCTCATATCCTGCGACGGCCGCCAAGGGCATTGCCCCGGACCGGTTCAAGCAGGCCTTCCGCCGCTATCCGGCCGGTGTGGTCGTCGTCACCGCCGACGCCGGCCACGGACCCGTCGGCTTCACCGCGACGTCGCTCGCATCGCTGTCGCTCGACCCGCCACTGGTCTCCTTCGGGATCGGGACCACCACCTCGTCCTGGCCCCACATCGAGCGGGCCGACACGGCCGTCGTCAACTTCCTCGGCGCCGAACAGCGGGCACTGGCAACGACGTTCGCCACCAGCGGTATCGACCGGTTCGCCGCACCGACCGGCTGGCGGCGGCTGCCGCAGGGCGAACCGGTGCTCGACGGGGTGGCCGGCTGGCTGCGGTTGGAGATCGTGCAGACCGTCCCGGCGGGCGACCACCGCATCGTCATCGCGAGGGTCGTGGACTCCTGGCTCGACGAGGGGCGCGGCCCGCTCCTCTTCCACAACGGCACCTACCACACCCTCTGACCGCGGATGACGACTCGCTGCCTCCAGCGACCTCTCGGCACCTCCAGCGACTTCTCATGACCACTGATCGGGAATTCACCATGCCACGCAACGATGTACGCCACGCAGTCGGCCGCCGGTCGTTCCTCGCCCTTACGGGCGGGGCGATCCTGGGCCTCGCCGCCTGCTCTCCGCAGGCAAGGACGGCCGCCAGTGCGGAGCCTGCCGGAAAGCTTCCCTCCGGTGCCCCGCCGCCAGGCACCAAGCTGTCGATCGCCGTACGCACCACACACCTTCAGCTGGTGCCCGCCGGTTTGCAGAAGGATCTCGCGTTCACCGTTTCGCAGTGGCCGAATCTGAGCGCCGGGCCCGACATCATCCAGGGATTCCGGGCGCATTCCATCGACTTGGCGGCCAACGCCGGAATACCGCCGATCCAGGCCGAGGCCATCGGCGTCGGAGCGAAGATCGTCGCGGTACAGGTGCGCAACCACCCGTCCTATGTCTTCGCGACCGCCCCCGGCTCCGGCATCAGAACGGTGGAGGACTTCCGCGGCAAGAAGATCGGCTTCTCCCAGGGGCAGGCGCAGGGCGTCGTCGTGCTGCGGGCCCTGAAGAAGGCCGGCCTGAAGAACAGTGATGTCGAACTGGTCGCGCTGCCCAGCACCCAGTTCCTGACCGCGCTGCAGTCCAAGCAGGTCGATGTGGCCCCGCTGGGCGAGCCGACGCTGACCAAGTACCTCAGCCAGTACGCCAAGGACGGCGCCCGCGGAGTGACCACCGATGTGGTGGACCTGCTCTCCGTCCTGTGGGCACCCGACGAGGTGCTGAACGACAAGGCGAAGGCCGCGGCCATCCGCAACTTCGTCCCGCTGTGGTCCCGCGGCCTGGTCTGGGCGTGGGAGAACACCGACGAGTGGATCGACACGTACTACGTCAAGGACCAGGGCGTGACGAAGGCGGACGGCAAGCGCATCGTCGCCTCCCTGCACGAGCCGCAGTTCCCGGTGAGCTGGGACAAGGCGATCGCGTGGGAGCAGGAGACCGCCGACCTGATGGCCGAGGGCGGCTTCGTACCGAAGCAGGACGTCTCCGGGCTGTTCGACCGCCGCTTCGAGGGGCTCGCGGCGAAGGCCGTACCGGCCAGGTATCGGGAGACGTCATGACCGAGCTGCTGTCGAAGGCGCACCCGGCACAGCCGGCGGCAGGGACCGTCGTGCCGAACGACGCGCCGGACGCGCACCAGGCGCAGGGTCCCCAGGGGCCGGCCGCCGTCCCCCTCGCCGTTCCTGCGCCCCCGGTCGTCCCCGTCGCCCGCTCCACCCGAAGGCGGCTCGGCCCAGGCCGCTCCCTCCCCTTCGGCCGGCTGATCGGCCCGGTGCTCGTGGTCGCCGTGTGGTGGGGAGCCTCCGCCGTCGGCTATCTCGATCCCCGGATCCTGTCCGGACCCGGCGCCGTGGCGTCCACCGCGACGGACCTGATCCAGAGCGGCCGCCTCCAGGACAATGTGCTGATCTCGCTCCAACGAGCAGGCCTCGGACTCTTCTTCGGGGTGGCCGCCGGGGTGATTCTGGCCGTGGCCGCCGGTCTGAGCCGTACCGGTGAGTACCTCCTCGACGGGCCGCTCCAGATCAAGCGCGCCATCCCGTCGTTGGCGATGCTCCCGCTGCTCATCCTCTGGCTGGGCATCGGCGAGCAGATGAAGGTCACCGTGATCGCGCTCGGCGTCGCGGTGAACATGTACATCAATACGTACTCCTCGCTGACCGGCATCGACAGCAGGTACGTCGAACTCGCCGAGGGGCTCGACCTGAGCCGCCGGCAGTTCATCCGCAAGGTCGTCGTCCCCGGCTCGCTGCCCGGCTTCTTCGTCGGTCTGCGGCTCGGCGTCACCGCGTCGTGGCTCGGCCTGATCGTGGTCGAGCAGATCAATGCCACGAGCGGCATCGGCTACATGATGTTCCAGGCCCAGCAGTACGCCCAGTCCGACGTGATCATCGTGGGGCTGGTGGCCTACGGGATCTTCGGCTTCGCCTCGGACGCGGCGGTACGCGCCATCGAGAGGAGGGCCCTGTCATGGCGACGCACTCTGGCGGGCTGACCGGCACCCACGAGGAGACCGGGACAGGGACAGGGACCGCGATACGGCCGGTGGCGGTACGGACCAGGAACCTGGTCCGCCGGTTCGGCGACCGGAAAGTACTCGAGGAACTCGATCTGACCGTGGCGCCGGGGGAGTTCACCGCCCTGCTCGGCCGCAGCGGCTCCGGCAAGTCCACCCTCCTGCGGGCCGTGGCCCGGCTCGACCACACCGTCGAGGGCTCCGGCGAACTCATCGTCCCGGACCGGGTCTCGCTCTCCTTCCAGGACTCCCGGCTGCTGCCCTGGCTCCGGGTGCTCGACAACGTCGTACTCGGTCTGCGCGGCCCCAAGGTGCGTGAACGCGGACTGACCGCGCTCGCCGAGGTCGGTCTGAAGGGCCGCGGCCGGTCCTGGCCCCATGAACTGTCCGGTGGCGAACAGCAACGGGCCGCCTTGGCCCGGGCACTCGTCCGTGAACCCGAACTACTCCTGGCCGATGAGCCGTTCGGCGCCCTTGACGCCCTCACCCGGATCAAGATGCACGGCCTGCTGCGTGAACTGTACGAGCGCCACCGCCCTGCGGTGCTGCTGGTCACCCATGACGTCGACGAGGCCGTCGAACTCGCCGACCGGGTGCTGGTCCTGGAGGACGGCCGGATCTCGGTCGACCTCACCGTCGACCTGCCGACCCCGCGCTCGCGACGCGACCCCCGGTTCCAGGAGTACCGCGACACCCTGCTCACCGCGCTCGGCGTGACACAGCCCCGGACCCGTTACGAAGCGAAGGAAACCCATGTCCCGCAAGCCTGACCGCAAGCCGCTCCATCTGAACGCCTTCCTGATGTCCACCGGCCATCACGAGGCGTCCTGGCGCCTGCCCGAGAGCCCGGCCGAGGCGAACTCGGACATCGAGCACTACAAGAACCTGGCCCGGATCGCCGAACGCGGCAGGCTGGACTCGCTGTTCCTCGCCGACAGCCCCGTCCTGATGGGCGACCCCGGACGGCGGCCTGCCGCCAAGCTGGAGCCCACCGTCCTGCTGACCGCGCTCGCCGGGGCCACCGAGCACATCGGCCTCATCGCCACCGCGTCGACCAGCTACAACGAGCCGTACAACCTGGCCCGCAGGTTCGCCTCGCTGGACCACATCTCGGGCGGTCGGGCCGGCTGGAACATCGTCACCACGGCCGGCGCCGACGCGGCCCGCAACTTCGGCCTCGACGACACCCCGCTGCACCGCGACCGCTACCGCCGGGCCGCCGAGTTCGTCGAGGTGTCCACCAAACTCTGGGACAGCTGGGCGGACGACGCCGTGATCGCCGACAAGGAACGCGGCGTGCACGCCCTGGCCGATCGGGTGCGGCGGATCGAGCACACCGGTGAGTACTTCCGGGTCGACGGCCCGCTCAACGTGCAACGCCCCCCGCAGGGCTACCCATTGCTGGTGCAGGCGGGCTCCAGCGAGGACGGCAAGGACTTCGCGGCGCGGTATGCGGAAGCCGTCTTCACCGCCCAGCAGACCCTGGAGGAGGGCATCGCCTTCTACAAGGACGTCAAGCAGCGCGCGGAGGCCGTCGGCCGCAACCCGGACGGCATCAAGATCCTGCCCGGCATCGTGCCCGTCATCGGTGACACGGAGGCCGAAGCGCGTTCCCTGGATGCCGAGTTGGAGGAACTGATCGTCCCCGAGTACGCCAAGCGGCAGCTCGCGCAGCGGCTGAGGATCGCCCCCGACGACCTCGACCTCGACGCGCAGCTGCCCGAGGACATCCCCACCGAGGACGAGATCGAGGGCGCGAAGAGCCGATACACGCTCATCGTGGAGCTCGCCAGGCGCGAGAAGCTGACCGTACGCCAGTTGATCGGGCGGCTCGGGGGCGGGCGCGGACACCGTACGTTCGCCGGAACGGCCGAGCAGGTCGCCGACACCATCGAGCACTGGTACGACAGCGGGGCCGCCGACGGCTTCAACATCATGCCCGCCGTGCTCCCGTCCGGCCTGGAGGTATTCGTGGACCGGGTGGTGCCGATCCTCCAGGAACGAGGCCTGTTCCGCACCGAGTACACCGCCCGCACGCTGCGCGGCCACTACGGGCTGCCACGGCCCGCCAACCGGCTGTTCGAGACCGTCGACCGCGGCGAGGGCCACTTCGGCATCGGTCTGGCGGAGGTCCGGTGACGGACTGTACGAACCCGGAAACCGGTACGCACCGGCAGCCGCCGCCCGGCTGGGCGCGGCGGCTGCTGGGCTACTGTCTGCGCCACCGCACCGACCTGCTCCTCGCCTTCGGCGCCGCCGTGGTCGCGGCCGTCGCCACCGCCACGCTGCCGCTCGTCCTGCGGCACGTGGTGGACGGGGTGGCGGCCGGCACCACCACCTCGCTCGTCCCGTGGACGGTCCTCCTCGCCGCCATCGGCGCGGTCCGCTTCGGGGCGAGCTTCACCCGCCGCTACCGCTCCGGCCGGCTCTCCCTCGGTGTGCAGTACGACCTCCGCAACGACGCGTTCGCCGCGCTGCTGCGGCTCGGCGGCGCCCAGCAGGACGAGCTGCGGACCGGGCAGGTGGTGAGCCGGTCCATCTCGGACATCACGCTCATCCAGACACTGCTGCAGTTCCTGCCCAACCTCACGGGCAACGCCCTGATGTTCCTCTTCTCGCTGGTCTTCATGGCGCTCCTGTCACCACTGCTGACCGTCGTCGCCCTGGTCGTCGGACCGCTGCTCTGGCTGATCGCCCTGCGCTCGCGCCGCGACCTCTTCCCCGCCAACTGGCACGCCCAGCAGGAGGCCGCCGAGGTCGCCTCCACCGTCGAGGCGACCGTCACCGGCGTCCGCGTGGTGAAGGGCTTCGGCCAGGAACAGCGCGAACTCGCAGGGCTGGAACAGCGCGCCCGCAAGCTCTTCGCCTCGCGGCTGCGGGTCGTCGGGTTCACCAGCCGTTACAACCCCGCTCTCCAGGCGGTCCCTGCCCTCGGCCAGGTCGCCGTCCTCGCCCTCGGTGGCTGGATGGCCCTGCACGGCCGGATCTCCCTGGGCACCTTTCTCGCCTTCACCACCTACCTCGGCTCCTTCGTCACCCCGGTCCGCCAGGTGGCGACCCTCCTCACCGTCTGGCAGCAGGCACGGGCCGGTGCCGAACGGGTCCTGGAGGTCGTCGACGAAGCACCGGTGATCACCGACGCACCGCACGCCCGGGAACTGCCGGACGAACCCCCCGCAATCTCCTGGCAGAAGGTCACCTTCGGATACGGGGACGGCGCACCGCTGCTCCACGAATTCACCCTGGACATCCGCCCGGGCGAGACGCTGGCACTGATCGGCCCGGCCGGCTCCGGGAAGTCCACTGCGGCGGCCCTGCTGCCCCGGTTCTACGACGTTCCGTCAGGTTCGGTACGGGTGGGCGGCAGCGATGTACGCGAACTCGCCCTGGCGTCCCTGCGCTCCCGGATCGGCTTCGTCTTCGAGGAGAGCCTGCTGCTCTCCGACACCGTGCGCGCCAATATCGCGTACGGCGTCCCGGACGCGACGGACGAGCAGGTGCGGGCGGCGGCCCGGATCGCCAGGGCCGACGAGTTCATCGAACGGCTGCCGCAGGGGTACGACACCGTCGTCGGGGAACAGGGCCTCACCCTCTCCGGGGGACAGCGCCAGCGGATGGCTCTCGCCCGCGCGCTCATCGGCGACCCGGCGGTCCTCGTCCTCGACGACGCCACGTCGGCCATCGACGCCCGGGTGGAGTCGCAGATCCACCGCCGGCTGCGCGAGGACACCCGGCGCCGCACCACGCTGATCGTCGCGCACCGCAGATCGACCCTGGAACTCGCCGACCGGATCGCCGTTCTCGACGACGGCCGGATCGTCGACACCGGCACCCTCGACGAACTCCGGTCCAGGTCGGGCCTGTTCCGTAACCTGCTCTCGACGGCGGAAGCGACGACAGAGGCTGCGACCGAGGACACGGAAGGCGCGACGGCCGCGGACGGCGCCGAGCCCGCGGCGGACGTGCCGGAACCGGTCGCCGGCACGCTCACCCCCCACCTCTGGCACCGCCCCGACGACTCCCCGTCGGACCAGCTCGAAGGCACCGCCGTCCGCGCCGCCCAGGCCCTCGCCGAGGCGGCGGCCACCTCCGGGCCGGGGCGTGGCGGCCCAGGCGGCGGGGTACTCGGCTCCGCCCCGCCCAGCGCCGAACTCATCGCCGGACTCGCCCGGCTCCCCTTGCCCGCCGCCGATCCGCAGGTACCGACCGGGCAGGCCGTCGCCGCCGACCCGGCCTTCGACCTCGGCGCGCTGCTCCGCCCGTTCCGCCTGCCGCTGCTGCTCGGCCTGGTCCTGGTCGCCCTGGACGCCCTCGCCCAGATCACCGTGCCCGTCCTGGTGAGACAAGGCGTCGACCACGGCGTCGCCCACCGCGCCGGGGGCGTCCTGCTGGCCGCCGCCGCTGCCGCGGCCCTCGTGGTCGCCGCGAACTGGCTGATCGGCGTGGCCCAGGTCCGTACCACCGGACGCACCGGCGAACGCCTCCTCTACACCCTGCGTGTGAAAACCTTCGCGCAGCTGCAGCGGCTCGGCCTCGACTACTACGAGCGCGAGCTCGGCGGCCGGATCATGACCCGGATGACCACCGACGTGGACGCCCTGTCGAACTTCCTGCAGACCGGTCTGATCACCGCAGTGGTGAGCCTGCTGACCGTCCTCGGCGTCCTGGTCACGCTGCTGGTGATCGACGCGGAGCTCGCCCTGGTGCTGCTGGCCGTGCTGCCGCTGCTGATCGCCGCGACCGCCCTCTTCCGCCACCACTCGGTGCCCGCCTACCGGGAGGCCAGGGAACGGATCAGCGCGGTCAACGCCTGCCTCCAGGAGAACGTCACCGCCATCCGCGTCACCCAGGCGTTCCGCCGCGAGCGCCGCAACGCCCGCGACTTCGCCGAACTGGCCTGGTCCTTCCGGGACTCCAGGCTGCGCGCCCAGCGCTACATGGGCACGTTCTTCCCGTTCGTCGAGTTCCTCGGCACCCTGTCCACGGCAGCCGTACTGGCCGTCGGGGCGGGACAGGTCCGCTCGGGCGCACTGAGCGCGGGCACCCTCATCGCCTTCCTCCTCTACGTCGAGCTGTTCTTCTCACCGATCCAGCAGCTCTCCCAGGTGTTCGACGGCTATCAGCAGGCCGTCGTCGGCCTGGGCCGGCTCCGGACGCTGATGCAGACGCCCAGCGGCACCCCGCCCGCCGACGACGCACGACCCGTCGGGAAACTGCGGGGGGAGATCGAATTCGACTCGGTCTCCTTCGGATACGCGGGCGGCGGCGGCCGGCAGGTCCTGCACGGCGTCTGTCTGCGTATCGCACCGGGCGAGACCGTCGCCCTGGTCGGGGCGACGGGCGCGGGCAAGTCGACCGTGGTCAAACTCCTCGCCCGGTTCTACGACCCGTCGGCGGGCACGGTCCGCGTCGACGGGCACGATCTGCGCGAGCTCGACCTGCCCGGCTTCCGCCGCAGACTGGGTGTGGTGCCGCAGGAGGCGCATCTGTTCAGCGGTACGGTCCGGGACGCGATCGCGTACGGGCGCCCGGACGCCACCGACACCGAGGTGGAGGCGGCGGCCCGCGCGGTGGGCGCCCACGAGATGGTGGCCGGGCTACGGCTGGGATACCTCCAGCCGGTGGGGGAGCGCGGCCGTAATCTCTCCGCCGGACAACGCCAGCTGCTGGCCCTGGCCCGGGCCGAACTTGTCGACCCGGACGTCCTGTTGCTCGACGAGGCGACCGCCTCGCTGGACCTGGCCACCGAACGCCGGGTAGCCGCCGCGGCACACGTGCTGGCCCGCCGGCGTACCACCGTCGTCGTCGCCCACCGGCTGACCACGGCGGCCCGCGCGGACCGGGTGGTGGTCCTCGACGCGGGAGCCGTCGTCGAGACCGGCACCCACGCCGAACTGCTCGCCGCCGACGGTCCGTACCGCCGCCTCTGGGACGCCTTCCGCCGGAGCGGCGACCCGGCCCCGGCCGACGGCCATCCGCAGATCGATGAACTCGTCAAGGAGAGTGCACGATGACCGATTACCGCAACTTCGGACGCACGGGAGTGAAGGTCAGCCCGCTCTGCCTGGGCGCCATGATGTTCGGCGCCCGCGGCAACACGGACCACGACGACAGCATCCGGATCATCCACCACGCCCTGGACTCCGGTATCAATTTCGTCGACACCGCCGACGTGTACTCCGCCGGTGAGTCGGAGACCATCGTCGGCAAGGCGCTCGCCGGTGGCCGCCGCGACAACGTCGTGCTCGCCACCAAGTTCCACGGCAGCCTCGGCAGCGACCCCAACGAGCAGGGAAATTCACGCCGTTGGATCATCCGCGAGGTCGAGAACAGCCTGCGCCGGCTGGGCACCGACCGGATCGACCTCTACCAGGTGCACCGCCCCGAACCGGACACCGACTTCGACGAGACGCTCGGTGCCCTCTCCGACCTGGTGCACCAGGGCAAGATCCGCTACATCGGCACGTCCACCTTCGAACCGTCCGCGATCGTCGAGGGCCAGTGGATCGCGGAGCGCCGCGGCCGCGAACGCGTCGTGGCCGAACAGCCCCCGTACTCCCTGCTCGCCCGCGGCATCGAACGCGAGGTGCTGCCCGTCGCCCAGCGGCACGGACTCGCGGTGCTCTCCTGGAGCCCGCTCGCCGGCGGCTGGCTGACCGGTCGCTACCGCAAGGGGGCGGGCCAGCCCGTCTCCAGCCGTGCCGAACGGCAGGCGGAGCGCTTCGACATCGCGTCCCCGGAGAACAGCGCCAAGCTCGACGCCGCCGAAGCCCTCGCCCGGCTGGCCGAGGACGCCGGGCTGACCCTCGTACAGTTGGCCCTGGCGTTCGTCCTGGAACACCCGGCGGTCACCTCCGCCATCATCGGCCCGCGGACCTTCGAACAGCTGACGGGCCAGCTCGGCGCGGACCGGGTGCGGCTGAGCGGGGACATTCTCGACCAGATCGACAAGATCGTGCCGCCCGGCACCAACCTGTCGGCCCGCGACGCCGGTTACCAACCGGTCGCGCTGACCGACCCCGCGCTGCGCCGCCGGTCGGCCAGGTCCGCGTAGCGTCCGCTCAGGCGCCGGGGACCCGGTCCAGGAAGCCGCTGACGGAGCTGATGCGCCCGTCGTCGTCGAGGGTGATGACGTCGGACCCGGCGGCGGGCGCCGAACCGTCGGCGGTGGAGACCAGGTCCCAGCTGAAACGGACGATGTCGTGGTGCCCGTCGGGGGTGCCGGTCAGCTTGAACTCGAAGCCCGGGAACTGCTGACGTGCGCCACTGATCGCGGCGGCGAGCCCGTCGTGGCCGCGCACGTCGGCCAGCGGGTCGGTGTAGGTGGCGTCCTCGGTGAACGCGGCGGCGACGGCCTTGGCGAGGTCCTCGGGGGTCGCTGCGTTCCAGGCGACGAAGTAGCGCTGGACGGCGTCCTCGTATGCGGTCATCGTGCTGTCCTCTCGTCATGTCCCGGCCCTGCGGCCGAGCTCCTGTGCTGCTCGTGAGGAACACGATGTCCGACGGGCAGAAGGGCGTCGATTACCTCCGAGGTCATGGTCGACACCTCCCCGGTCACGGCCGGACGGTCATCGGGCGGGAGCCCCGGGCGAGAGGGGCATGGCCGGATTCGGCGGACCGGTTTCATCTGATTTTCACGGAGGGCCTCTACGGTGGACGTCGTGACCGAGATGAGCCCTCCCGGCTGGCATACGGACCCCGGGTATACAGGAACAGGCCCCGTCCAGGAACGCTGGTGGGACGGGAGCCGGTG
The DNA here is from genome assembly GCF_044453545.1 of Streptomyces sp. NPDC051664. Lineage (NCBI taxonomy): Bacteria > Bacillati > Actinomycetota > Actinomycetes > Kitasatosporales > Streptomycetaceae > Streptomyces > Streptomyces sp. NPDC051664. Next base: position 228,179 of record NZ_JBITCU010000002.1, read on the forward strand.
GACCGATCAGCTCCGCACGCCACCCGCGGCCGTCCGGCGCCGCCGGATCCGGATCGGGGTCGGCGTCACCGCCGGCGTGGTGGTCCTCGCCGCGATCGCGGGCGGCGTCCTGATGCTGACCGACGGCTCCGGCCGTACGAAGAACACCTCCTCCGACGCCGCGTCACCCGCGCCCAGTCTCCCCGGCGGGCAGAACGGCCAGGGCGGCCGGGGTGGTCCTGGCGGCGGTGGCCGGAGCCCGGCGCCCGACCAGCAGCAACCGCAGCAGCCGCCGTCCGAGGACGGCTATGCGACGGACGTGATGAGCGGCGTCAGCCTTCCGGTGCCGGACGGCTGGAAGGGGCAGTCGGCCACGATCGGTGCGTCGGTGAGCACCGGCACGTACACCTGCCCGGCCGACACCTCGCAGAAGTGCGAGCGCGGCGGAGTGTTCGCCGCCCCGGCCCAGGCGCTGAAGATCACGGCGAGGACGGCGGAGACGGCGGCCAAGGCGGACATCGCCGTCAACGCCAAGGAGTCGTACGGCGGCAAGGCCTACGGCGCCATCAGCTCGCACCAGCAGCTCAAGTCCGAGCCGGTCACCGTCGCCGGTCAGAAGGGCTATCTGGTGCGCTGGAAGGTGGTCACGAAGAAGGGCGACGACGGGTACGTGCAGTCGCTGGTCCTTCCGTCCCCGCACTCCGCGGACATGCTGGTCGTCGTACGCTCCGGCTTCGACATCAGCTCGAAGGCGCCCGCGCTCTCGGTGATGGACGAGATCACGAAGGGCATCAAGGCCGCTTCCGGTACAGGGTCGGGATCAGGACAGACCGCCTGAGGGGTCTCGCCTCCCGGCAGGCGGGCCGTCACTTCACGCGGGTGCCGCGCGACGGCGGTACGGCGTTGCCGGATGCCAGCGGCGAGCGGGCCAGTTCGACGCAGCCCAGGGCGATCAGGGTGAGCGCGGCCAGTTCGGGCAGCAGCCACCAGCCGGTACGCAGATGCTCGCCGAACAGGGTCACGCCGTACAGGATGCTGATCACCGCGTCGCCCAGCGTCAGCATCGGCTGTACGGCGACCAGGGTGCCCGCCTGCAGGGCGTTCTGAAGGAGGAACAGCGATCCCACCCCGGCGGCGGCGGTGGCGTACAACTGCCAGGACGTCATGAGCGCGGCTGCCCCGCCGCCGTCGCCGAGCCGCCCCATGGCGTCCTTCATCAGGGCGGCGGTGAGCGCGTACCCGCATGCGGCGGCCAGACCGAGCAGCGCCCCACGGGGGTTGCCACGGGTGGACAGTGCTCCGGCGATCAGCGCCGCCTCGAAGATCCCCGTCAGGACCAGCGCCGGGATCCACGCCACGCCCTGCACCGAGGAACTGCCGCCGCCCGGCGCGGCGGAGGCCATGCCGAGGGCCAGTCCGAACGTCACGGCAGCCACCCCGTACCAGACCCCACGGGGCACCCGGACCCGCATCACGAACCCGGCCAGGAGCAGCGTCGCCGGCAGCTCGATGACGAAGATCGGCTGGACCACCGAGATCGGCCCGGTGGCCAGCGCGATGGCCTGGCAGACGGCTGCGACGATCACCAGGCCGATCCCGGCCAGCCACACCTTCTGGCGCAGCAGATGGGCGATCAGCGACAGACGCATCGCCTCGGTGTCGGGTACCGAGCGGGCGGCGCGGCGTTGCAGCACAGAGGCGGCGCCGTTGCTGAGTGCGGTCAGGACGGCGAACAGGACACTGATCACCGGACCATGATGCGGGCGCTCCGCCCACAATCCCGGGTCCTGCCGTCCTCGGTGCGGCGGCCCGGGCAGAGGAGGATGCGCAGTCGCGGACCGAAGATGTCCGCAAGCCCGCGTAGCGTGCCGTTCATGGCCGCGAAGACGCACTCCGCCGCACCCGCCTCGCCCCCCGTGCTCCCGCCCCGCGCACTGGGCCGCGCCACCCTGGCGCGCCAACTGCTCCTGCGCCGGAGCCCGATGCCCGCGAAGGACGCCGTCGGGCATCTCGTCGGACTCCAGGCACAGAACACCAAGCCGCCCTACCACCAGCTCTTCGCCCGCCTCGAAGGCTTCGATCCCGTTGAACTGTCCGGGCTGATGGAGTCCCGCGAGGTGGTCCGTATCGTCACCCTGCGGTCCACCATCCACACCCACACCGCCGACGACGCGCTCACCCTGCGCCCGCTGGTCCAGCCGGCCCGCGACCGGGAGCTGAAGATGTTCCGCAATGGGCTCGCCGGTGTGGATCCGGACCGGCTCGCAGCGCTCGGCAGGGAGCTTGTCGAGGAACGGCCCCGTACCCCGAAGGAGATCCGCGAGGCGCTGCTCGCCGAGTGGCCGGACGCCGACCCGCAGGCCCTGACCGTGGCAGCCCGCTGCGTCCTGCCCCTGGTCCAGGTCACCCCGCGCGGGCTGTGGGGCCGCAGTGGCCAGGTCGCGCTGACCACCGCGGAGCACTGGCTCGGCCGGCCGGCGGAGCCGACACCCACACCGGACGCCACCGTGCTGCGCTACCTCGGGGCGTTCGGCCCCGCCTCCGTGAAGGACATGCAGATGTGGGCGGGGCTGACCCGGCTGCGGGAAGCCTTCGAACGGCTGCGGCCGCAGCTGATCACCTTCCGCGACGAGAACGGCGTCGAGCTCTTCGACCTGCCGGACGCCCCGCGCCCCGACGCGGACACCCCTGCCCCGCCGCGCTTCCTGCCCGAGTTCGACAACGTGCTGCTCGGCCACGCCGACCGTACGCGCGTCATCCCGCCGCGGTACCGGGGACGCAACGGGAACGGCAACCAGACGTACGGCACCGTGCTGGTCGACGGGTTCCTCGCCGCGATCTGGCGATTCGGCGCGCCCGTCACGAAGTCCGCCACGAAGTCCGGTGGCGAAGGGATCGTCACGGTGCAGGCGCTGGGGAAGCTCAGCCGGGCCGAGCGCGACGCCGTCGCGGAGGAGGGGCTGCGGATGCTCGCCACGATGGCGCCCACGCAGGCGCCCGCGCACGACATCCGGTTCGCGCCGTTCATCGACTTCGGGCAGTGAACCGGGTTCAGTCGGCGCGGCCCGTCGCCGCCACCGTCACGCCCAGGCCGATCATCGCGAAGCCACCCGCCCCGCCGATCATCGACAGCCGCCTGTCCGACCGGGCGAACCAACTCCGGGCAGCCGAGGCGCCGAGCCCCCAGAGCGTGTCCGTCACGAGACCTATGGCGATCGGAACCAGGCCCAACAGCAGCATCTGGGCCGGGAGATGACCCGTCGACGGGTCCACGAACTGGGGGAGTACGGCGGCGAAGAAGACGATTCCCTTCGGGTTGGTGACACCGACGACCACACCGTCCGCCACCGTCCGCAGGTCACTGCGCGCGGGCCGTTCAGGCGATGCCTGGACGGCCCCCAGCTTCATCTCCTTGCGGTGCCGGAACGCCTGCACGCCCAGGAGGACCAGATACGCCGCACCCGCCAGCTTCACCGCCACGAAGACCGCCGCCGAGCGCTCGACCAGCGAACCGATCCCCAGCGCGACCGCCACCACCAGGCCGTACGAGCCGACGACATTGCCCAGCACCGTTGCCAGCGCGGTACGGCGGCCGTGGGCCAGTGCCCGGCCGATCACGAACAGCACGCTCGGCCCCGGGACAACGATCACCAGCAGGGACATCGCCGCGAAGGCGAGATATTGATGCATGGACACCATGTCCGTCACCCCCTCGGCCTCGACGCTACGGCAGAAGCCGCCGCCGACGTCAGGCACGCGACCAGGACCGACCGGTGCATGGGGGCGGTGCCGCCATGGCCCGGTGTCTACGGCAGCAGCCCCGCCCGGCGCGCCGCCACGACCGCTTCCAGCCGGGTGCGTGCCCCCAGCTTCCGCATCGCCGAGCGCAGATACCCCTTCACCGTCTCCGGTCGAAGGCCCAGTCGGCCGGCCACCACAGCGTTGGTCGCGCCCGACGCCACACAGGCGAGGACATCGACCTCGCGTGGCGAAAGCAGCACCTCACGGGCGTGTGGCTCCTGCGCCCCGGACGCCGAGGCCAGCCGCGCGCACACCGAGAGGAGCTCCTCGCGCAGCGCCGGGTCGGCCACCTTGGGGGCGAGCGCCCGCAGTTCGCGGTGCGCCTCGCGGACGTCCTCCCAGGCCCCCGGAGCGGCCCGGGGGTCCGTCACCTGGTCCCGGGTGACGGACAGGAGTTGTTGCACCTCGTCCCGTACGACAAGGGCCTGTTCCACGTCGCGGGCCGCCGCGACTGCCGCGTCGAACGTACGGTCCCCGAGGGTGAGCGGCTCACGCAGCGCCCCGTACAGCACGCCCCGTACCCTCCGGCGTACGACGACGGGCACCGCGACCACCGAGCGCAGGCCCTCCGCGGCGACTGCGGTGTCGTACTCGTGGCTGATGTGCCGCGACGACGGGTAGTCGGTCACCGCGCACGGCCGCGACAGGGCGATCGACTTGCCGCCGAGCCCGCTGCCGGCCGATATGACGAGCCCGCGCAGCGCGGTGGTCTGCGCACCGTTGAGTTCCACGATCCTGGCGTGGCGCGGGTCCGAGAGCAGTCCGCCGAACGTGACGGGCAGTCCGCTCGTCCGGCGCAGCCGCAGCAGTGCCGCTTGCATCTCGACCGTATCGACCGGTTCCGGCACGCTGTCGCCTCTCTGCCCCGCCCTCCGTACCCCCGTTCGGGGGTGGTGAGACCTGGGTCACTGTTTTCATGATGTTAAGTGACCGGTCCGGTCCGCAATGAGGAGGGCACATGTCGGCGACGAACGCGACGGAAACGTTTCGGGCCGCCCGGGACTTTCTGCTGCAGCACAACGATGACTACGCGGCGGCCTACGAGGGTTTCCGCTGGCCCCGGGCCGACCATTTCAACTGGGCGCTGGACTGGTTCGACGTCATCGCCGAGAACAACGACCGCACGGCTCTGCACATCGTGGAGGAGGACGGCCGGCGCACCGAGGCGTCCTTCGCCCGGATGTCCGCCCGCTCCAACCAGGCGGCGAACTGGCTGCGCGCCCGGGGGGTGCGCGCCGGTGACCGGATCCTTGTCATGCTCGGCAACCAGGTCGAGCTGTGGGAGACGGCCCTCGCCGCGATGAAGCTGCGCGCCGTCGTCATCCCCGCCACCCCGCTCCTCGGCCCCGTCGATCTGCGTGACCGGGTGGACCGCGGCCGGGTCCGGCATGTGATCGTGCGGGACACGGACGCCGCAAAGTTCGACGAGGTGCCCGGTGACTACACCCGGCTCGCCGTCGGCGGCGAGGTCGAGGGCTGGCATTCGTACACCGGCACCGACGAGCAGCCGGAGAGCTTCGAGGCGGACCGGGAGACCGACGCCGACGAACCGCTGATGCTGTACTTCACGTCCGGCACGACCGCCAGCCCCAAGCTGGTCGAGCACACCCATGTCTCGTATCCGGTGGGCCACCTGTCGACGATGTACTGGATCGGCCTCAGGCCCGGAGACGTCCACCTCAACATCTCCTCGCCGGGCTGGGCCAAGCACGCCTGGTCGAACCTCTTCGCGCCGTGGAGCGCCGAGGCGACCGTCTTCATCTTCAACTACACGCGGTTCGACGCGGGCCGGCTGATGGCCGAGATGGACCGCTCGGGCGTCACCAGCTTCTGCGCCCCGCCCACCGTCTGGCGGATGCTGATCCAGGCCGACCTCTCCCAGCTGAGGACCCCGCCGCGCGAGGTCGTCGCCGCGGGCGAGCCGCTGAACCCCGAGGTCATCGAGACGGTCCGGCGCGCGTGGGGCGTCACCATCCGGGACGGATTCGGCCAGACCGAGACCGCCGTACAGGTCGCCAACACTCCCGGCCAGCTGCTGAAGTCCGGTTCCATGGGGCGGCCGAGCCCCGGCTTCAAGGTCGTGCTCCTCGACCCGGTCACCGGCCGGCCCGGCGCGACGGAGGGCGAGATCTCCCTCGACCTGTCGGACCGTCCGGTCGGCCTGATGACCGGGTACCACGGCGACCCGGACCGTACCGCCGAGGCGATGGCGGGCGGCTACTACCGCACCGGCGACATCGGCTCCCGCGACGAGGACGGCTACATCACCTATGTCGGCCGCGCCGACGACGTCTTCAAGGCATCCGACTACAAGATCTCGCCGTTCGAGCTGGAGAGCGCCCTGCTGGAGCACGAGGCGGTCGCCGAGGCTGCGGTCGTGCCCGCGCCCGACCCGGTCCGGCTCGCGGTCCCGAAGGCGTACGTCGTGCTCGCGGAGGGCTGGGAGCCCGGCCCGGACACCGCGAAGGTGCTGTTCGCGCACTCGAGGGCGGTGCTGGCCCCGTACAAGCGGATCCGCCGGCTGGAATTCGCCGAACTGCCGAAGACCGTGTCCGGCAAGATCCGCCGGATCGAGCTGCGCGAGCGTACGGCCGAGGGCGTCGGCACCGAATTCGACGAGGGGGACCTGCGATGAGCGGACGGACCGGCCTTTCCTACGCGCACGGCACCGGCACCACGGCCCTGCTCGGCGACACCATCGGGCGCAATCTCGACCGGGCGATCGAGGCGTACCCGGACCGTGAGGCCCTTGTCGACGTCGCCTCGGGGCGACGCTGGACGTACGCGGAATTCGGCGCCGCCGTAGACGAGTTGGCACGCGCTCTGATGGGTTCCGGAGTGGCGAAGGGCGACCGTGTCGGCATCTGGGCGATCAACTGCCCCGAGTGGGTGCTCGTCCAGTACGCAACCGCCCGCATCGGCGCCGTCATGGTCAACATCAATCCGGCCTACCGGGCGCACGAGCTGGAGTATGTGCTGGGCCAGGCCGGGATCTCCCTCCTGATCTCCTCGCTCGCCCACCGCACCAGCGACTACCGCGCCCTCGTCGGCCAGGTCCGGGCCAACTGTCCCGCCCTGCACGCCGTGCACTACATCGGCGATCCGTCCTGGGGCGAGCTGACGGCAGCGGCCGCAGCCGTCACCGCCGAACAACTGGCGGCCAGAGAGGCCGAGCTGTCCTGCGACGACCCGATCAACATCCAGTACACCTCGGGCACGACGGGCTTCCCCAAGGGCGCCACCCTCTCGCACCACAACATCCTCAACAACGGCTATTTCGTGGGGGAGATGGTCGCCTACACGGAACAGGACCGAGTGTGTCTGCCCGTTCCCTTCTACCACTGCTTCGGCATGGTGATGGGCAACCTCGGCATCACCTCGCACGGTGCCTGCATCGTGATCCCGGCCCCAGCCTTCGAGCCCGCCGCCGTCCTCGCGGCGGTCCAGGCGGAGCGCTGCACCTCGCTCTACGGCGTCCCCACCATGTTCATCGCGGAGCTGAACCATCCGGACTTCGCCTCGTACGACCTCTCCTCGCTGCGCACCGGGATCATGGCCGGATCGCCCTGCCCGGTCGAGGTGATGAAGCGGGTCGTCGCCGAGATGCACATGGACGAGGTGTCCATCTGCTACGGGATGACGGAGACCTCCCCGGTCTCCACCCAGACCCGCCGCGACGACGACCTGGAGCGCCGTACCGGAACGGTCGGCCGGGTGATGCCGCACATCGAGGTGAAGGTCGTCGACCCGGCGACGGGCGTGACCCTGGAGCGCGGCGCGGCGGGCGAGCTCTGCACCCGCGGCTACAGCGTGATGCTCGGCTACTGGGAGCAGCCCGAGCGGACCGCGGAAGTGATCGACGCGGGGCGCTGGATGCACACCGGTGACCTCGCGGTGATGCGCGAGGACGGCTACGTACAGATCGTCGGCCGCATCAAGGACATGATCATCCGCGGTGGCGAGAACGTGTACCCGCGAGAGATCGAGGAGTTCCTCTACGGCCATCCGAAGATTGCCGACGTGCAGGTGGTGGGCGTACCGGACGAGACGTACGGCGAGGAGATCCTGGCCTGCGTCATCCCCCGGGACCCGGCGCAGCCGCCGACCCTGGAGGAGATGACGGAGTACTGCCGTGAGCAGCTGGCGCACTACAAGATTCCGCGGCGGCTGCAGATCCTGGAGACCTTCCCGATGACGGTGAGCGGGAAGGTCCGGAAGATCGAACTGCGGGAGACCTACGGGTAGGGGGCCCGTTGGGGGGCGGCGCCGACGGGCGCTGTCAGGCGGCTTCGATGATGTCGCCGGCAGCGCCCCGGGTGGCCGCCGCCCATTCGATGAGCAGCACCTCGTAGGCCGCGGACTCCACGGAGGACCAGTCCTGGCCGGCTCGTGCGTCCACGAGCGCACGAATCGCCTCGTTCGCCTCGACGGCGGACGGGTGGGTCGGCTGTGCGGACTGTGCGACGCTCTGTGCGGTGTTGCGCGGGGCGAAAGGTGGTGAGAGTCGTGGAGTTAAGACCATGTGCACCACTCTACGGCCGCCCACTGACAGCGACCGAACATTTGTGGCCGCAGGACCGAACGTGACCGATTGCACTCGTTGTTACCGGCCGGTTCCGCTGCGGCGTCGGGGCGTGTGTCCGGGACGGCGCGGGGTCCGCGTGGGAGTACCCGAATCGTGTCGCCGTGTCAGAGTTCGCGTCGCATGCAGACCCTCGGCCAGCGGTCCAGGCCGTGTTCGGCCTCCTCAGTCCTGATCTTCCGCAGCCCGTCGGTGAGTTCGGCCTCGGTCAGCGTGCGGAAGCCGAGGCGTGTGTAGTACGGCGCGTTCCACGGGACGTGCGAGAAGGTGGTGAGGGTGAGAGCTTCGAGCCGCTGCTCGCCCGCCCAGAGCGCGAGGTGGTCGATGAGTGCGCTGCCGACGCCGCGCCGGGCGGCGGACGGATGGACCGAGACCTGCTCGACATGGGCCGCGCCGTCGACCGGATCGGCGATCAGGTAGCCGACCGGACGGTCGTCGGCATCCGCGGCCACCCAGGCGCGGCCGGCCCTGCGGTATTCGTCCAGCAGATCGAGAGGCGGCGGGTCGTCGTCCGCGACGGCGGACATGGCGAGGGTGCGGAAGGGATCGCCGGCGGCGCGCTCGATCTCCTGGAGCAGCGGAAGATCGGAGCGGCGGGCGGGACGGATGCGCATGCCGCCAGTATGGCGGTCGGTACGGCGGTCAGGCGCCGGTGGAGAGCAGTTCGTCCGCCGGGCCGTTGACCGGCTGCGGGGTCCCGGTGAGGTCCATCACGAAGAGCGGGATGCAGAGATCGTCCGCCCGGGACCTGGCGTCCTGCGCATAGCCCGCCAGTGAGAAGAAGACGCTGGTCACCGAGGTGTTCAAGCCGTTCAGCCAGAGACATTCGACATCGCGCAGGGTGGTCGGCCGGGTGGTCGAGTCGACCTGGGCGATCAGCCCGGCGGCGCGCAGATCGATTCGGGACGCGGGGCGTTCCGCGGGCTGTACGACGTCGCGGTAGCCCAGCCACCGCAGATACATCGCGGCCGCGGTGACCGTGTCGCGGCCGGTACGGATCGTCATCGGCCGGAACGCCGGGCGGGGCGCAGCCGCCGTCCGTGGCAGGGGAATGTGGGTGGGCAGGGTCCCGGCGCCCGGGCCGGGCGCGGACTCCGTGGCCGGGCGGACCGGGATCCGCAGCACCGTCCCGCACGGACAGCACAGCTCCGGCTGAGGCCACTGGTCGTGGCGTCCGCAGGTGCGGCAGCGCACGGTCACCCAGTCCTCGCTCCAGGTGCGGTGGGTGATCGGTTCGACGGCCCCGCCGCGCAGTACGGGCGGGGCGATGGGGGTCCCGCATGGGCACGGGTAGACCGGTGTGAGGTAGGCGTGATCGCGGCCGCAGGCCGGGCAGCGTACCGGCACGGACTCCACTGTGGTCTCCCTCCGGCGCCCCCCGGCGCCGCCCCGGGGTCTCGGCGCCCCGTGTCCCCTGTGCTCCGTCCCCATGGTCCACCAAGAGTGAGGCGCGGGGGAGCGACTTGGCGGATTCGTCGGTCTTGACGGCCACTCGGCCGCAGCTTAGATTGCTTCCGTATAGCAGAAACAAACTTTCGTAATGCGGAATAGGTGCTCTCAGGTGGCGCGACAGAGCCCGACTCCACCCGTCCGAGCAGGAGTACTCCATGCCTCGAATGACCGCTGCCCGAGCGGCAGTTGAGATCCTCAAGCTGGAAGGCGTCACCAACGCGTTCGGCGTGCCGGGCGCAGCGATCAACCCGTTCTATGCGGCGCTCAAGGCGGGCGGTGGCATCGACCACACGCTCGCCCGCCATGTCGAGGGCGCGTCCCACATGGCCGAGGGCTACACCCGGAGCAGGGCAGGGAACATCGGCGTCTGCATCGGTACGTCGGGGCCCGCCGGGACCGACATGATCACCGGGCTCTACTCGGCGATCGCCGACTCCATTCCGATCCTCTGCATCACCGGCCAGGCGCCGGTGGCCAAGCTCCACAAGGAGGACTTCCAGGCCGTCGACATCGCCTCGATCGCCAAGCCGGTGACCAAGGCCGCGACGACCGTCCTGGAGGCTGCGCAGGTGCCCGGTGTCTTTCAGCAGGCATTCCACCTGATGCGGTCGGGCCGCCCCGGCCCGGTCCTCATCGACCTGCCGATCGACGTCCAGCTGACGGAGATCGAATTCGACCCGGAGACGTACCAGCCGCTGCCCGTCTACAAGCCGGCCGCGTCCCGCGCCCAGATCGAGAAGGCGATCGGGCTCATGCTCGCATCCGAGCGCCCGGTGATCGTCGCCGGTGGCGGCATCATCAACGCCGACGCCTGCGAACTCCTCGTCGAGTTCGCCGAGTTGACGGGCACCCCGGTCATCCCGACCCTGATGGGCTGGGGCATCCTCGCCGACGACCACGAGCTGAACGCCGGCATGGTCGGCCTGCAGACCTCGCACCGCTACGGCAACGCGAACTTCCTGGAGTCGGACTTCGTCCTGGGCATCGGCAACCGCTGGGCCAACCGGCACACCGGCGACCTGGCCGTCTACACCAAGGGCCGTACGTTCGTCCACGTCGACATCGAGCCCACCCAGCTCGGCAAGATCTTTGCGCCGGATCTCGGTATCGCCTCCGACGCCAAGGCCGCGCTGGAGCTCTTCGTCGACGTGGCAAGGGGGCTCGAGGCCGCCGGCAGGCTGCCGGACCGCAGCGCGTGGGCCGCCTCCACCCAGGAGCGCAGGGCCCGGCTGCAGCGACGTACCCACTTCGACGACGTGCCGTTGAAGCCGCAGCGCGTGTACGAGGAGATGAACCGCGCCTTCGGACCGGAGACGCGCTACGTCACCACGATCGGGCTCTCCCAGATCGCCGGCGCTCAGATGCTGCACGTCTACAGGCCGCGCCACTGGATCAACTGCGGCCAGGCCGGTCCGCTCGGCTGGACCATCCCGGCCGCGCTGGGCGTCGCCACCGCCGACCCCGAGGGCCAGGTGGTCGCGCTCTCCGGCGACTACGACTTCCAGTTCATGCTGGAGGAGCTGGCGGTCGGCGCGCAGCACAACATCCCGTATGTGCATGTCCTGGTGAACAACTCCTACCTGGGGCTGATCCGCCAGGCCCAGCGCAACCTGGACATCAACTTCCAGGTCAACCTGGAGTTCGAGAACATCAACTCCCCGGAACTGGGTGTCTACGGCGTCGACCACGTCAAGGTCGTCGAGGGCCTGGGCTGCAAGGCGATCCGGGTCACCGAGCCGGACCAGCTGCTGCCCGCGTTCGAGGAGGCCAAGAAGCTGGCCGCCGAGTTCCGTGTCCCGGTGGTCGTCGAGGCGATCCTGGAGCGGGTCACCAACATCTCGATGGGCGCCGCGGGTATCGACACCATCAACGAGTGGGAGGACATCGCCACCGAGCCGGGCCACGCCCCGACCTCGATCCGCCCCTTCGTCGCGAGCTGACGACCCTCTCTTCTGCCGCCTGTGTGGGGGTGGACCACCGGAACCCGGTAGTCCAGCCCCACGCGTGTGTCCAGGCCTCGCGAAGGCGCCAACTCCCCCTACCCGTAGTACTTCAGGGTTACCCGGAAGGTGACCTCCCCGGGTGGACGCCGACCACAAGGTCCGCTCCCTAGCTTCTGTACCGGAAGCACCACTGACCATCTCCACGGACATCCGGTACGGAAGGAATATCCCTCATGGCGCCCAGCCCGCCCAGGAGCCGACCGCGCAGGAACGTTCCGCGCGTTGTCCGGACGCTGCTCGCCGCCTTCGTCGTCGCCGCGGTCGCCGTGCCCATGGCGGGCGCGGCCCGGCCCTCGGCCGTCCCGGCGCCGGCCCCGGCCGCCCTCGCCCCGCTGCGTGCTGCGACCGCCGCAGACCTTGCCGACCGGTACGCCGTCAACCGCGGCTCCGTCCTCGCGGCCGAGCGGATGGCCGGCCGCCACGGCGACGGCAAGCGGGCCGCAGCGCTGCGCGGTCTCGCCGACCCGGCGCGCCACTTCTTCTCCTTCGACGGCCGCGACGGCGGCCGCAGCGCCGAGGTCTTCGGCGACCTGTCCAGGGCGCGCCGGATCGCCGTACTGGTCCCGGGGGCGGGCATCAGCCTCGACCGGTACTGGCGGCTGCGGGCCGGCGCCGTCGCTCTGCGCCGGGAGCTGGGCGAGGGGTCGGCGGTCATCGGCTGGCTCGGCTACGAAACGCCGGACACGGTGAGCGAGGCATCGGTGACCACGGGCCGGGCCAAGGGCGCCGCGACCGAACTGAGCGCATTCCTTGCCGAGTTGCGGCGAGCCGAGCCGACCGCTCGGACCTCGTTGCTGTGCCACTCCTACGGATCCGTCGTCTGTGCCGAGGCGGCGCCGGGGCTGCCGGTCTCGGACATCGTCCTGTACGGCAGCCCCGGCACCGGCGTCGACAGCGTCGCCGCACTCCACACCCCGGCCACCGTCTGGGCGGGCCGGGGCCGCGACGACTGGATCGCCGAGGTACCCCACGTACAGATCCGACTGCCGTTCACCACCCTCGGTTTCGGAACGGACCCGGTCTCCCCGGAGTTCGGTGCCCGGCACTTCGCGGCGGGCGACGGCGGCCACAGCGACTACCTGAAGCCCGGCTCATTGTCGCTGGAGAACATCGCCCGGATCGTCTCCGGCCGGGCCCCTGCCGAGGAGGGCCGTCATGCGTGAACTCGTCCGGCGGATCGACGCCGCCACCCCGCCCGAGCGTGACCGCGCCGTCGACGCACTGCGCGCCCTCGCCATTCTGGGCGTGGTGCTCGGTCACTGGCTGGTGACCGCCCTGATCGCCGACACCGGCACGGTGCGCGCCGCGAGCCCCCTCCAGCACATGCCCCAACTGACCCCGGTCTCCTGGCTGTTCCAGACCCTCGCGGTGTTCTTCCTGGTGGGCGGTCAGGTCGGGGCGAGGAGTTATGCCTCCGCCCGCACCCGCGGCACCACGTACGGTGAGTGGCTCGGCGCCCGTACGATCCGGCAGTTCAGGCCGGTCGCCGCCGTGCTGGTGGTGTGGGCCGTGACATCGGGCGCGCTGCTCGCCTCCGGGGTGGGCACGGAGACCGTGCACGCGCTGCTCAAACTGGTGCTGTCACCGCTCTGGTTCCTGCTGGTCTTCGCGGCGCTGACAGCGGCGACCCCGCTGGTGGCGAAGCTTCATCCGCTGTGGCCGCTCGCCGTCGTGCTGCATGTGGACCTGATCCGGTTCGGGCTGGGCGGTGCCGCCGGGCTCGGCTGGATCAATGTGGCGGCCGGCTGGCTGGTCCCGTACTGCCTGGGCGCGAGCTGGGCCCGCGGCGGTCTGCGGAGCCGGTCGACCGGATGGGCCCTGCTGCTCGTCGGCGCCGCCGCCACCGCCGGACTCGTCCTGTGGGCCGGCTACCCGGCGTCCATGGTCGGGGTGCCCGGCTCCAGGATCTCCAACCTCGACCCGCCCACCCTCGCGGCCGTCACCTTCGGCCTCGCCCAGTGCGGCGCGGCCCGGCTGCTGCTCGGCCCGCTGCGGCGCGTCCTGCGACGCCCCGCGGCCTGGGCGGCGGTGGCACTGGTCAACCTCTCCGCGATGACCGTCTTCCTCTGGCACCAGACCGCGATGATGGCGGTCACCGCCGTCGGACTCCTCGCGGGCGAGGCGTTGCCCGGTCTGCACACCGTGCCCAGGGACTTCGGCTGGGTGTTCGCACGGCTGGCCTGGCTGCCGGCCTTCGCCGTGGCGCTGCTGGTGTGCTGGGCGGCCTTCCGCAAGTACGAGGAGGGACGGCCGCGGAGAGGCGGCCGTATCGTCCGTGAGGGGCGACCTGCCCGGAAGCCGGTGATGCGCCGTGCCTAGCCTGGACCGGACGAAGGGGTCGGTGGTGGGGGACGAACAGCGGTTGAGGGCCGCGCTGCGGAGGGCGCCGCGCGCCCTGTTCGAGGATCTGACGGCGCCCGCCGATCCGCTGCCTGCCATGGGGGGGCCCGGATGGCCGGTCTGGCGGCCGGTGTTCGGGATGGTGCTGGTCTTCTGTGCCGTGGCCCTCGCCGTGGTCCAGGTGAGCGCTCTGGCACCGGTCGGTGGCCGCGCCATCCCCGGGTACGCGGTGCTGCTCGGCATCGGCCAGGCGGCGGCGCTGATCGGCGGCATGTTCCGGCCGGTGTCCGCCTGGTGGGCGTCGACGGTCCTCATGGTCGTCACCGCGCGGATCACGGAGCCCGGGTCGAGCCCGGACGCACTCTTCCCCTGGACCGTTTCAGGGCTCTTGCTCCAGTGCGGGGTGCTGTTCCTGCTGGCACTGCGGGTCCGGCCCCGTCGGGCGGCCGGAGCGCTGGTGATCACCCTCCTCGCGGCACTGTCCTGCACCGTCGCCACCACCCGGGCACACCACTACGTCCTCGACCGCGGCGCCCCGGTCCTGATCGCCGCCGTGGTGATCGGCGCCTCGCTGCGCGGCCTGCGGGTGGCCCGCACGCAGCTGGTCGCCCAGGAGGAACTCACCGCCGGGGAGCGTGCTCGGCGCACCCTGCTGGAGGAGCGCAACCGGATCGCCCGTGAGCTGCACGACGTGGTCGCCCACCACATGTCGGTGATCTCCATCCAGGCGCAGGTCGCCCCGCACCTCGTCGAGAACCCGTCCGACGAACTCAGGGAGAACCTCGCCGGCATCCGTCAGAACGCTGTCGAGGCGCTCACCGAACTGCGCCATGTGCTCGGCGTACTGCGCTCGGAGGATGCCTTGTCGCAGGGGGCGAGGCATGCCCCCCAGCCCACCCTCGACCGGCTCGGCGAACTGGTCGACAATGTCCGGGCCGCCGGGCTGACGGTGGCCACCGCCACCTCCGGCGCCCCGCGTCCACTGCCCCCGGGCGTCGAACTGTCGGCGTTCCGCATCGTCCAGGAGGCGCTCAGCAACGCGATGCGGCACGCGCCCGGTGCCCAGGTGCGGGTGGAGACGGCCTACGGGAGGGCGGGGCTCACCGTCCGGATCACCAACACCGCCCCGGACGGACCGACGGCGCCACAGCGGGGCATGGGGCACGGACTGCTCGGAATGCGCGAACGCGCCGCGATGCTGGGCGGCGAACTCGTCACTGGACTGACCCCGGACGGCGGCTACGAAGTCACGGCTATCCTGCCGGTGAGCGCCCCTGACCTGGCCGCCTTACCTGCTGAGGACACACTGTGACGACCATCCGCGTGCTGATCGCCGACGACCAGGTGATGGTCCGTCAGGGATTTACGGTGCTGCTCGACGCCGAACCCGGCATCGAGGTCGTGGGTCAGGCGGTGGACGGCCTCGACGCCGTCTCCAAGGTCGCCGAACTCGCCCCGGATGTCGTCCTGATGGACGTCCGGATGCCCGTGCTCGGCGGTATCGAGGCGACCCGTCGCATCACGTCACCGCACGACGCCCGGGTCAAGGTGCTCATCCTGACCACCTTCGATCTCGACGAGTACGTGTACGAGGCGCTGCGCGCGGGCGCGTCCGGCTTTCTGCTCAAGGACGCCTCGGTCGAGGAACTGGTCCACGCGGTACGGGTGGTGGCAGCAGGTGACGCGCTGCTCGCCCCGAACATCACCAAGCGGCTGATCGCCGAGTTCTCCCGGATGACCGCCGCGCCCAGGGCTCCGCTCAGGGACCGCGTCGGCGGTCTGACGGAACGCGAGACAGAGGTGCTGTCCCTGATCGCGCAGGGGCTGTCGAACGCGGAGATCGCCTCGCGCCTGGTGGTGGCCGAGCAGACGGCGAAGACCCATGTGGGCCGGATCCTGGCCAAGCTGGGTCTGCGCGACCGGACCCAGGCGGCGGTCTTCGCCTACGAGACGGGCCTCGTCCGCCCGGCCGGCTACTGACGCACACACGCAAGGGCGGGGAGCGCGGGACCGCCCGTACTCCCCGCCCTTGCATGAGGGTGGTGACCGCCCGACGGCGAGAGGCCGGCGCGACCGTTTCGTTCGCGCCGCCGGGCGGAGTCCTGTGTGCAGGTTGTGCCGGGACCGCGGCGACGGGCGACGGTCGGCCGGGTCGGCTCTCTCTCAGGTCGAGAGCGGCCGTCGGCTGACTTCACCACCGCACTGGCTCGCACGCCGCCGCGGTCCTCGGTCACGTCCGTCCTGCCGGGCACCCCTCAGGGCCGGTCGGACGGACAGCGCAAAAGAAATGACCTCCCGTCATATCCTCTGCGCGGTGTCGGTGTTCTAGTCCTCGCGCAGGGCGCGGACCGCCTCCTCGACGCGCTTGCCGTACTCGACGTCCGCAGCGTGGAAGTGGGCGAGGTTCTTCTCGATCACGTCGTCGCGGGTGACCTGGGACAGGCCTCCGGCGATGTTGGCGACCAGGCGGCCCTTCTCGTCCTCGGACATCAGCCGGTAGAGCTCACCCGCCTGGAAGAAGTCGTCGTCCTTGGTGTGGGCGGGCGCCGCGTGGGCGCCGGTCCAGCCGTGGACGGCGAGCGGGGCGGCGAGCGCCGCGTCGGTCTGGGCGGGGCCCGCGTACGAGTTGGGCTCGTAGTTCTTGTCGCGCCGCGCACCGTTGCGGGTGGCGTGCAGGCCGTCGCGGCCGTAGTTGTCGACGACGGCGGTCCGCGGCGCGTTCACCGGGAGCTGCGTGTGGTTGACGCCGAGCCGGTAGCGGTGCGCGTCGGCGTAGGCGAACAGGCGGCCCTGCAGCATCTTGTCCGGGGACGGGCCGATGCCGGGCACGAAGTTGTTCGGGGAGAAGGCGGCCTGCTCCACCTCGGCGAACACATTGTCCGGGTTACGGTCCAGGACCAGCCGGCCCACCCGCTGCAGCGGGTAGTCGCTGTGCGGCCACACCTTGGTGAGGTCGAACGGGTTGAAGCGGTAGTCCGCGGCCTCGGCGGCTGGCATGACCTGCACGTACAGGGTCCAGGACGGGTTCACGCCCCGCTCGATGGCCTGCAGCAGGTCCGTCTGGTGCGAGTTGCCGTCCCTGCCCACGAGTTCGGCGGCCTGCTCGCTGGAGAGGGAGCGCACCCCCTGGTTCGTCTTGAAGTGGTACTTGACGAAGAAGGCCTCGCCCTCGGCGTTCGTCCACTGGTAGGTGTGCGAGCCGTAGCCGTTCATGTGACGGTACGAGGCAGGGACGCCGCGGTCACCCATCAGCCAGGTCACCTGGTGGGTCGCCTCCGGGGCGTGCGCCCAGAAGTCCCAGACGTTGTCCGGCTCCTGACGGCCCGTGAACGGGTCACGCTTCTGCGAGTGGATGAAGTCGGGGAACTTGATCGGGTCCTTGATGAAGAACACCGGGGTGTTGTTGCCGACCAGGTCGTAATTGCCCTCGTCCGTGTAGAACTTGAGGGCGAAGCCGCGCGGATCACGTACGGCGTCGGCGCCGCCGAGCGAGTCGGCGACGGTCGAGAACCGGATGAACGTCTCGGTGCGCTTGCCGACGGCGGAGAGGAAGTCGGCACGCGTGAAGCCGGAGACGTCGTCGGTGACCTCGAAGTAGCCGTACGCGCCGGAGCCGCGGGCGTGGACCACGCGCTCCGGAATGCGCTCCCGGTTGAAGCGCGCGAGCTTCTCCAGCAGGTGCTGGTCCTGGAGGAGGATCGGGCCACCGACGCCTGCGGTGGCGGAGTTCTGGTTGTCGGCGACCGGGGCGCCTGACTCGGTCGTAAGCACACGCTGCGTCATGGTGTCGGGGCGACCTTCCGTACGGGAGCTGCTGAACTGCGACGCTCTGGGGGCTCCAGGAGCGTAAGTACGCTCCGAACCGAACGTCAACAGTTTGTTGAAATTGAGAGTGGGGTGTTCCGGATGGTGCCGACGCCTGGGCGCGACAGGACAGGTGTCGGCGCCGACACCATCCGGAAGTCTGGGGGGCGGGCCGGTCAGGCCTGGACGGGCTGACCCGAGAGGCGCTCGACCGCGCGGAGGAGCGCCGAGTGGTCCAGGCCGCCGTCGCCCTGTGCGCGCAGCGAGGCGACGAGTTGTGCGACCACTGCGCCGACGGGCAGCGCGGCACCGACATTGCGGGCGGCGTCGGTGACGATGCCCATGTCCTTGTGGTGCAGATCGATCCGGAAGCCCGGGGCGAAGTCCCGCTTGAGGAAGTTGTCCTTCTTGCGGGTCAGCACGGTCGAGCCGGCCAGCCCGCCGTTCAGCACGTCGAGCGCGGCGGAGAGGTCCACCCCGGACTTCTCCAGGAAGACGACGGCCTCGGCGCAGGCCTGGATGTTGACCGCGACGATCAGCTGGTTGGCGGCCTTCACCGTCTGGCCGGAGCCGTGCGGACCGCAGAGCACGATGGTCCTGCCGAGCGCCTCGAGGATCGGCTGCGCGGCGTCGAAATCGGCCTGCTCGCCGCCGACCATGATCGACAGCACCGCTTCGATCGCGCCGGCCTCGCCACCGGACACCGGGGCGTCCAGCACGCGGATGCCTCGGTCCTTCGCGCTCTTCGCGAGGTCCACGGAGGTCTGCGGGGTGATCGAGGACATGTCGATCAGCAGGGCCCTGGACCTCGCGTTCTCCAGGATGCCGTCGGGGCCGTACGCAATGGCCTCGACCTGAGGGGAGGCCGGCACCATCGTGATCACGACGTCGGCGTCCCGGACCGCCTCGGCGATCGAGCCCGCGCCGTACCCGCCGGCGGCGACCAGCCGGTCGATCTTGTCCTGCTCCAGGGTGTGACCGGTGACGTCGTAACCGGCCTTGACCAGGTTCTCGGACATGGGGGAGCCCATGATGCCGAGTCCGATCCACGCAACCTTGGGGAGGTTGTTGCTCATGAGGGTGCCTTCCTGAAAACGTGTGTACGAGGGGGGTCCGACGCCCTCAGCGGGCCGCGCGCGCCTCGGCGGGAAGCCAGTCGAAGGACTCGGAGCTCGGTCGGTCGCCCGGCTTGTACTCCAAGCCGACCCAGCCGCGGTAACCGGCCTTCGTCAGCTCGTCGAGGAGCTGCTCGAGCGGCAGCGAGCCGGTGCCGGGCGCGCCGCGCCCCGGGTTGTCGGCGATCTGGACGTGGCCGGTCTTCCCGGCGTACGCGGCGATCACCTGGCTGAGGTCCTCGCCGTTCATCGACAGGTGGTACAGGTCCAGCAGGAACCTGGCGTTGCCGAGGCCCGTCGCGGAGTTGACCTTGTCGACGACCTCGATCCCGGCCGGTGCGCTCACCAGCGGGTAGCGCGGTGACTCCGGCTTGTTCAGGGTCTCGATCAGCAGGACCGCCCCGATCCGGTCGGCCGCGCGGGCGGCCAGGACCAGGTTCTCCAGGGCGAGTTCGTCCTGCACGGCCGGGTCCACGCCGTCGACGCGGTTGCCGTAGAGCGCGTTCAGCGCCTCGCAGCCGACCGAGGCGGCGAAGCCGGCCGCCACGTCGATATTGGCGCGGAACCGGTCCGACTCCGCGCCGGGTACGGAGAGCGCACCGCGGTCGGGGCCGGGCAGCTGTCCGGCGTAGAAGTTCAGCCCCACCAGCTGCGTGCCCGCGTCGTCGAGCGCCTTTTTGACAGCGTCGAGTTCGGTCTGCGGCGGGGTGGGGGTCTCGATCCAGGGCCACCACAGCTCGACCGCCGTGAAGCCCGCTGCGGCGGCGGCCGCGGGGCGTTCCAGGAGCGGGAGTTCCGTGAAGAGGATCGAAAGGTTCACATCGAAGCGCTGGTCCGGGTGTCCCATGAGGTCAGGCGCTCCTTCCGTATTGCGGAAGTTAGTTTCTGCTTAACGGAAGATTGCATGGCCGACGAGAGGGCTGTCAAGAGGGGGTCCGTACATCGGGCCCGCCGGGAGCGGTGCGCGCGGCCCCGTGCATGGTGGTTGCGGAGGATGCAACCGCAATTGCGCCACTTGCGGCTTCGGTCGGGGCGGGAGAGTGTGGCTGACATGTCCGACGCAGCCGACCCCGAGGTGCCGCGCATGACGACCCGCACCAGCCGACGCACGCTTCTCGGAGCGCTCCTGGCAGGCGCCGCAGTCTCCTTCTCGCCCGCGCCGCCCGCACCGTCCGGCCCGACGGCCGGGCCGGACGCACCGGCTGCCCGTGACCGAAAGGCCGGGACGCTCTTCCTGGGGACGTACACCTCGACCGGCGGAGGGGGTACGGGGATCGGGGTCGCCGGGTACGCCCCGGCGACCGGGGCGATCACCGGGCGCACGGCGATCACCGGCGTCGACAACCCCTCGTACCTCGCCCTGCACCCCTCGGGCACCACGCTGTACGCCGTCGACGAGCAGGAACAGGGCGGTGTGACGGCCGTGGCGCTCGCCTCGGACGGAACGTTCCGGGTGCTCGGCACCCGCTCCACCGGCGGAGCAGGCCCCTGCCATCTCTCGGTCCACCCGAGCGGCCGGTGGCTGCTGAGCGCCAACTACACCTCGGGCAGCGTCGCCGTGCACCCGATCGCAGCCGACGGGTCGCTGGGTGAGCGCACCGACCTGATCGTCCATACGGCCCCCGCCCCCGGTCCCGGCCAGGACGGGCCGCACGCCCACCAGATCATCACCTCCCCCGACGGCGGCCATGTCCTCGCCGTCGACCTGGGCAACGACACCGTCTACACGTACCGGCTCGACACGCGCCGCGGCACGCTCCGTCAGCTCTCCTATGCCGCGCTGCGGCCGGGCGCCGGGCCGCGCCACCTCACCTTCCACCCGAGCGGCCGCTTCGCCTACCTCGCCTGCGAGGTCGACAACACTGTCGTCGTCTGCGGTTACGACCCCGCCACCGGCGCCGTGACCCCGGGGGCCGGACAGTCCACCGGAACCGGCCCCGGCACCAGCTATCCCGCCCAGCTCCTGGTCACCGACGACGGTCGCTTCGCCTACCTCGCCAACCGCGGCCACAACAGCCTGACCCGCTACGCCGTCGAGGAGGGCGGGGCCGCGCTGCGGCTGATCGACACGGTGCCGGTGGGCGGTGACTTCCCCCGGCAGATCGCCTTCTCGCCGGACGAGGCGCTGCTCTTCGCCGCCAACCAGCGGTCCGGCACGGTGACGGTCTTCGAGGTCGACCGGGCGGGCGGCGGCCTGCGTCGCACCGGAACCCCGTTCGCCGCCCCGATGGCCGCCTGCGTGCTGCCGCTCCCGCCGTCGGGCCCGGCGGCGGTCCGTTAGGGTCGGGGCCGAGCCGCCGGCCCCTGGGCGCACGGCGAGCAGATGAGGGAGGCACAGTGCGCTTGAGAGTGGAGTTCACCACCGAGCCGTTCGATCTCGACGAGGCACCCGCACACGCGGTGGTGGCCCGCGAGGTCATCCAGTCGGCCGAACTGGACGCCGTGGACGTGGGCCCCTTCGGCAATACGGCGGAGGGCGGCGCGGACGCGGTGCTCACCGCGGTGGACTCCCTGCTGCGAAAGGCCCTGGAGTCGGGTGCCACCCGGATATCGCTCCAGGTCAACGTCGTCGGGGAGGACTCGAAGTGACCGAGCCTGCGGACCACCCCCTCGTCACCGCGGTCAAGCCGCTCGTCGACGCCATGGGCGCCGAGCTGGTCGGGCCCGAGCAGGCGCGGGCCGACGACGTGGTGCTGGCCTGGGAGGGCGAGGACGTCATAGCCGTACGCCTGCCGCAGCTGTCGGACTCGCTCGACCACATCCTGGCGGCCATGGAGCGACGGCACGGGATGCCACTCGCCGACCTGGACCGGAAGACGAAGCAGGCGGTCGTACGGACCCTGGAGGCACGCGGTGCCTTCTCCGTACGGCATGGCGTGGAGACGGTGGCCGGTGCCCTGGGCGTCAGCCGCTTCACCGTCTACAACTATCTCAACCGGGAAATTGCCGCCAAAGGTGAGTAGTTGAGCGAAGAGGTGCACAAGCACATGGAAGGCCGTTGTCCGGATCGCCCGGCGACGGCCTTTTCTGTTCGGGTAATTTCAACAAAGTGTTGACGTGGTGTTGCGGAAGGCGTTAGCTATCCGCAGCCCGACCAACGCACAGCGAAGAACAGCCACGGAGGCTCCCGTGACTTCGAGCTCCACACCGGGCCTCGCCCGGTTCAACATCCTGGCGGACGACGAGGCCATCACCGCGTTGCACGAGGTGTGTGCCAGCGGGGCATGGGGAAGAGCGATCCTCTCCCGGCGCCCGTACGCCACCGCAGAAGCCCTTCTCTCCGCCAGTGACGCCGCCACGGCCGAGCTGACCGAGGACGAACTCGCCGACGCGATGGCCGGACACCCCCCGATCGGCCGCCCGAAGCCCGGGGACCCCACCTCCTCACGCGAACAGCGGGGGATGGCCGGCGCCACCGAGGAGCTCAAGGCCGAGATGCTCGAACTGAACCTGGCCTACCAGGAGCGGTTCGGACACGTCTTCCTGATCTGCGCCACCGGCGCCACCGGTGAGCAGATGCGCGACGCGGTGAAGTCCCGGATCGGGAACTCGCCCGAGCAGGAGCGCGAGATCGTGCGCACCGAGCTGGGCAAGATCAACCGCATCCGGCTGACCCGTCTCGTGACAGAAGGAGAGTGACGGTCTTGCGCACCGACACCACCGCATCGGTGTCCACACACATTCTGGACACCAGCATCGGCCGCCCCGCCGAGGCCGTCCCCGTCTCGCTCGCCGCCCGCGGCGGCAGCGACGCGCAGTGGGTGACGCTCGGCGGCTCCGCGACCGATGCGGACGGGCGATGCAAGGACCTGCCGGCGCTGCCGGAGGGCACCACCCACGTACGGCTCGACTTCGACACCGAGACGTACTTCTCCAATGAGCACAGTTCCAAGAAGCAAGCCGAGGCGCAGCAGGACGCCCCCCGCGTAAGGGACAGCGGCGCGTTCTTCCCGGAGGTGGCGATCACCTTCGCCGTCGTACCGGGTGAGCACCATCACGTACCGCTGCTGCTCAACCCGTTCGGCTACTCCGTTTACCGAGGGAGCTAGCACCGACATGCCCACGATTCTCGGCCAGAACCAGTACGGCAAAGCAGAGAACCGCGTCGTCAGGATCACGCGGGACGGCGACACCCACCACATCAAGGACCTGAACGTCTCGGTCGCCCTCTCCGGCGACATGGACGACGTCCACTACTCCGGCTCCAACGCCAACGTCCTGCCGACCGACACCACGAAGAACACGGTGTACGCGTTCGCCAAGGAGCACGGCATCGAGTCCGCCGAGCAGTTCGGCATCCACCTCGCCCGTCACTTCGTGACGTCACAGGAGCCGATCAAGACCGCGCGGATCCGGATCGAGGAGTACGCCTGGGAGCGCATCGCCACCTCCGACGGCAGCTCGCAGTTCATCGGCGCCGACGAGGTCAAGCACTCCTTCGTCCGCAAGGGCCAGGAGACGCGCACCACCCAGATCACCTTCGACGGCGAGAAGTGGCAGGTCATCTCGGGTCTCAAGGACCTCGTGGTGATGAACTCCACCAGCTCCGAGTTCTGGGGCTACGTCAAGGACAAGTACACGACGCTCAAGGAGGCCTACGACCGCATCCTCGCGACCGAGGTGTCCGCCAAGTGGCGGTACAACTGGACCAGCGACGACGCGCGTATGCCGAACTGGGAGAAGTCCTACGAGCAGACGCGCAAGCACATGCTCCAGGCCTTCGCCGAGACGTACTCCCTCTCGCTGCAGCAGACCCTCTACCAGATGGGTTCGCGCATCATCAACAGTCGCAGCGAGGTGGACGAGATCCGCTTCTCGCTGCCGAACAAGCACCACTTCCTGGTGGATCTGGAGCCGTTCGGCCTCAAGAACGACAACGAGGTCTACTTCGCCGCGGACCGCCCGTACGGCCTGATCGAGGCCACCGTGCTGCGCGACGGCACAGAGCCTCAGATCCCGGTCGACATGACCAACCTCTGACGCGGCACCGAACCGGTCCCCGCCCGCCGACGGGCGGGGACCGGCCGGACCGGAGGGAACCACCCATGGCACAGCACACAACGGGGCCGGCCGCAGAAGGCCCGTGCACCGCACCCCCGGAGAGCTCCGCGCATCCGGCCGGCGTGCTGATCCGGACCCGCCACCGTCCCGCTGACGCCCGCCGGGCCCGGCCTCCACGCCGGATCCCCGTCCTGGGCGCGGACCGTGCCGCGCTCCGGGATCGGTGCGGGAGCGCTCGTCGCCGCCCCGTTGAACCTGTTCTTCCATCATCTCGGCACCCACGGCCGCACGGCTGTGGCACTCAAATCCTCCTAGGGCCCTGCCGTGCCCACGTCCCCGCAGAGAGAAGAAGGAAGCGCCATGGCAGCCCCTGATCGTGTGGAACGCATCGTCATCGAGAACTGTTCGATCGCGACGGTCGACGCCGACGACACCGAGTACGCCTCGGGCCATGTGGTCGTCGCCGGCAACCGCATCGAGCACGTCGGCGCCGGCCGAGCCCCCGAGGGCCTGGAGAATGTCGTACGACGCATCGACGGCGCCGGGCACCTCGTCACTCCCGGCCTGATCAACACCCACCACCACTTCTACCAGTGGATCACCAGGGGCCTGGCGACGGACCACAACCTCTTCGACTGGCTGGTCGCGCTCTATCCGACATGGGCGCGCATCGACGAGCCGATGGTCCGCGCGGCCGCGCAGGGCTCGCTCGCGATGATGGTCCGCGGCGGCGTCACCACCGCCATGGACCACCACTACGTCTACCCGCAGGGCTCCGGCGACCTGTCCGGCGCCATCATCGGGGCGGCGCGCGACATGGGCGTACGGTTCACCCTCGCCCGGGGCTCCATGGACCGAAGCCAGAAGGACGGCGGACTGCCGCCGGACTTCGCCGTCGAGACGCTCGACGGTGCGCTCACCGCCACCGAGGCGACCATCGACGCGCACCACGACGGATCGTTCGACTCGATGACCCAGATCGCCGTCGCGCCCTGCTCGCCCTTCTCCATCTCCACCGAACTGCTGCGTCAAGGAGCCGAGTTGGCCCGCCGCCGCGGCGTCCGGATGCACACCCACGGCTCGGAGACCGTGGAGGAGGAGAAGTTCTGCCACGAGCTGTTCGGGATGGGCCCGACCGACTACTTCGAGTCGACGGGCTGGCTCGGCAACGACGTGTGGATGGCGCACTGCGTCCATATGAACGACTCCGACATCGCCGCGTTCGCCCGCACCGGAACGGGCGTCGCGCACTGCCCCTCCTCCAACGCCCGCCTCGCCGCAGGCATCGCCAGGGTCCCCGACATGCTCGCCGCGGGTGTCCCGGTGGGCCTCGGCGTCGACGGCACCGCCTCCAACGAGTCCGGTGAGCTCCACACCGAACTGCGCAACGCCCTCCTCATCAACCGCCTCGGCGCCCACCGCGAACGGGCCCTGAATGCCCGTCAGGCCCTGCGCCTGGGCACGTACGGCGGCGCCCAGGTACTCGGTCGCGCCGACCAGATCGGCTCCCTGGAGGTCGGCAAGCTCGCCGACTTGGTGCTCTGGAAGCTGGACACGCTCGCCCACTCCTCCATCGCCGACCCGGTCACCGCGCTGGTGTTCGGCGCGGCGGCCCCTGTCACCCTCTCCCTCGTCGACGGGAAGACGGTCGTCGAGAGCAACCACCTGACCACGGTGGACGAGGACGCCATCGCGCGCACCACCCGCGACGAGGCCCGCCGCCTCGCGCAGATCGCCGCCGGAGCCTGACGCTCCGGGGCACCCCCCAAGAACAGCCGGCCGAAGGGGGACGGCCCTTGGCCGGCCGCCGTGGGCCCGAGCGGGGTTCACGGCAGCCGGCCCGGCGGGCACGTACACAGACGTACGCGCCCGCCGGACCGGCGACCGAAGCTGCCGCATCAGCTGCACGACCTGCCCCACCTGCACCAACGCCCCACCTCCCAGACACCCGCGTCGCTCTTGACGTGTAACCGACCGGAGGAACCGCCGTGGCAGCACAGCCCAGGTTTCGCAACGACGCAGTCGCAGGACCCGACCAGGAGCCGATACGGGACGACCCGCAGGTCGCCGACGGCAAGCATCCGGTCGACGAGACCCTCCCCCCACTGAGGATGTTCACCAGCGGACTGCAGCACGTGGCCGCGATGTACGCGGGCGTGGTGGCCCCGCCCATGATCGTGGGACCCGCTGTGGGCCTCACCCCCAAGGAGACCGCTTTCCTGATGGGGGCGAGCCTCTTCACCGCCGGCATCGCCACCCTGCTCCAGACCCTCGGCTTCTGGCGCATCGGCGCCCGGCTGCCGTTCGTCAACGGCGTCTCGTTCGCCGGTGTGACACCGATGATCGCGATCGGCAAGGACCGGGGACACGACGGCATCGCCGTCATCTTCGGCGCGATCATCGTGGCCGGCCTGCTCGGCTTCGTCCTAGCCCCCTACTTCTGCAAACTGGTCCGCTTCTTCCCGCCCGTCGTCACCGGCACCGTCATCACCCTGATCGGCGTCTCCCTGCTGCCGGTCGCCTTCAACTGGTCCCAGGGCGGCAACGCCACGGCCGACGGATACGGGTCGACGACCAACATCTCCATGGCGGCCCTCACCCTGGTGATCGTCCTCGCGCTGCGCAAACTGCTGCGCGGCTTCTTCCAGCAGATCGCGATCCTGCTCGGACTGGTCGCCGGCACCCTGATCGCGATCCCGGTCGGCATCACCGACTTCGGCGCGATCAAGGACGCCGACCTGGTCGGCTTCCCGACCCCGTTCCACTTCGGGGCGCCGCAGTTCGAGGTCGCCGCCATCGTCTCCATGTGCATCGTGATGCTGGTCTGCATGACCGAGTCCACCGCGGACATGCTGGCACTCGGCAAGATCGTCGGCCGTCCGGCGGACGAGCGGACCATCGAGGGCGGCCTGCGCGCCGACACCCTGGGCAGCGCCGTCAGCCCGCTCTTCAACGGCTTCATGTGCAGCGCCTTCGCGCAGAACATCGGTCTGGTGGCGATGACCAAGGTGCGCAGCCGGTTCGTCGTCGCCGCGGGCGGCGGCATCCTCGTCGTGCTCGGCCTGGTACCGGTCGGCGCGTCCGTCATCGCGCTCGTGCCGCTGCCGGTGCTCGGCGGCGCGGGCATCGTGCTCTTCGGCTCGGTCGCCGCGAGCGGAATCCAGACGCTGGCCGGCGCGGCCCTGGAGAAGGGCGAGAACGCGCTGATCGTCGCGGCCGCCGTCGGCATCGGCCTGATCCCGATCGCGGCGCCGGAGTTCTACCACGCGTTCCCCAAGGATCTCCTCGTCGTGCTGGACTCGGGGATCTCCACCGGCTGCGTCGTGGCGATCGTCCTCAATCTGGCCTTCAACCACCTGGGCCGGAAGCCGGAACCGGTGGCGGAGGAGCCCTCCGTGACTGAGGCAGCGGCTCCGGTGGGCGCGCACTGAGCGCATCCGGTACGGCGCAGTGGCGCGTACGGCGAGTGCCGTACGCGCCACCGGTGCATCGCGGCAGGGCTCAGCCGATGTGGTAGCTGTCGCCGTAGACCTTCCAGTCGAGCGGCGGATCCAGGTTCAGATTGCCGTTGTTCAGGAAGACCCGCTGGGCGGTGTCCACCCGGCTGGTGTCCGAGTGGGCCTCCTCCTGCTGCATCGCCCAGACCCGCGCGTCCAGGAAGGCGTTCAGGTAGGTGACCTCGTCGCCGCCCTGGGCCGGCGGCTTCGCCCTGGCGAGAGCGCGCTCGCGGATGGCACTGAAGCTGGTGCTGTCGTCGCCGTCGCCGTGCATGACGATGGCGTCGTAGTACGCGAACTGGCCGAGCGTACCGACGCCGTCAGCCTTGCCCCGGCTGACCGCCGGGTCGAAGTACACCCGGTCCCGCTCGTCGTTCTGCGCCTGCTCGAACGCCGGGTCCGACGCGGCGGTCACCCAGTCCCTGGTGAAGTTCGGGTCGAGGCCGTCGTGCGAGTCGGTGCCGTCCACCTCCCGCAGTGCGGGCAGATACTTCGCGAGGACATTCCCCGGCTTGCGCTGGGTGTAGAGCTCGACGAGGTCGAGCATGTCGCCGGTGCCGGAGCAGAATCCGATGATGCCCGCGGTGTAGCCGCGGCCGTCGCCGATGTCCTCGATGTACTTGTACTGGGCCTTCCAGTCGAGGGTGGAGTTCTCCGCGCTGGAGACCAGCTGCATGGCGATCTCCTTCTTCGCCGGATCGTCGAGCCCGGTTGCGGCGGCCACGTGGCGGGTGGCGGAGGCTTCCTGATGGACCGCCGGATGCGTGGGGGCACCGGCGTAGGCAGTGGCGGGAATGGCCGTGAGTGTCACCCCGAGTGCGACCAGCGCGAGCCGGGCGGGGCGGGTGTTTCGACGTGCGGTGCGCTTATGGGGAGCGTGCACCAGTCCTCCAAAGGGAGTTCGTCGCTGGGCTGTTCTGTTAGGAAGCTTTCCTATCAGAGTCGAACGCGGGTCGTACACCCCTTCGACACAAGCGAGTTGAGTTCCACTCCGGCGGCGGAGGAGGCGGCCATCAGGGTTCTGACTCCGGGTCACCCGGCCCGGTCCGGGGCACGCCGAGCCCGATGGCGCACGTCGTCCGTCGCACGGGCGCTTCGTGCGCCTCTCGATCAGAGGTTCACGGGCCGTCGATGCGGTAGCTGTCGCCGTACACCTTCCACCGCAGCGGCGTCTCCAGCCGGAATCTGCCCTCGCGTACGAAGACCCGTTGGGCCGTCTCGATGCGGCTTGTGTCGGAGTGCGACGGCTCCTTGCGGATCGCGGTGACACGGGCGTCGAGGAAGGCGTTCAGATACGTCGTCTCGTCACCGCCCCGCGACGGCGGTTCGGCCGCGGCGAGAGCCTCGCGGCGCATCGTACGGAACCCGACCGTGCCCCCCGAGTCGGCAGCACCGTGCATCACATAGGCGTCGTAGTAGATGAACTGTCCGAGAGCTCCCAGCCCGTCGTCCTTGGCCTGGCGCACCGCCGGATCGAAGTACGAGTGGTCCCGTTCCGCGTCCTGCGCCGACCGGAACGCGGCGTCGCCGGCCGCCTTGGCCCAGGCGTCGGTGAACGGGCGGCCGAGACCGCCGTGCGCGTCGCTGCCCTTGACGGCTCGCAGCGCGGGCAGGAACCGTTCCAGCGGATTGCCGGGGCGGGTCGCCGCGTACCGCTCGACGACCTTCAGCATGTCGCCGGTGCCGGAGCAGAATCCGATGATGCCCGCGGTGTAGCCGCGGCCGTCGCCGATGTCCTGGATGTACTTGTACTGGGCCTTCCAGTCGAGGGTGGCGTTCTCCGCGCTGGAGACCAGCCGCATGGCGATCTCCTTCTTCGCCGGATCGTCGAGCCCGGGCCCCGCGGAGCCCTTTCCGGAACCGGCCCCGGACGCGGAGCATCCGGACAGTACGAGGAGAGCCGTCACGAGAGCCGTGAGGAGGGCACTGGCGGGGGCGACGCGGGAACGCGGAACGAGCTTCACTCCGACAGCCTGCCAGGCGCGGAGAAGGATCTTGCTCCATTCGGCTGTAGCGTCAGAGGTATGGAAGATCAGTCTGTTGTGGATGTCGGTGATGTGCGGCTGGCGTACCGGACCTGGGGTGACCCGTTCGGCTCGCCCGTCGTGCTGCTGCACGGCCTCGGCGGTTCCGCCGCGAGCTGGGAAGCGGTCGGGAGCCTGCTCGGTGAGGAATGGCGGGTGTACGCCCTCGATCTGCGCGGGCACGGGGAGAGCGACTGGCCCGACGAGTACTCCTTCGAGCTGATGCGGGACGACGTCCTGGGCTTCCTCGACGAGTGCGAGCTCGACCGCGTCGGCCTGGTGGGCCACTCCATGGGTGGCGTCGTCGCCCATCTGCTCGCCCAGGAGCACGCGGACCGGGTGGAGCGGCTGGTGCTGGTGGAGACCCCGCCGCCGTTCCCCAGCGAGCCGAGGCCCGCCGCGCAGCCCGAAGGGCCGGTCGACTACGACTGGAATGTCGTCGCACCCATCCGGGCCCGGATCGCCGACCCCGACCCGCACTGGGCGGACGGTCTCGGCGAGATCGTCGCACCCACGCTGATGATCGCCGGCGGCCCGGAGAGCACCATGCCGCAGGGCCGGCTGGCCGACATGGCGTCCCTGATCCCGGACTGCCGACTGATCACGCTCGGCGGCGGCCACCGGGTCCACGAGACCCACGCCGACCAGGTCGCCCAGCAGATCACCGAGTTCTTCACCAGCTGACCTGTGCGGCCGACGGAATCCCCGCACCGGCGCGTCATGGGCACGGCCGGAGTCCTGTTCTCTGCGGCCGTAGTCCGTCGACGTAGGCGAAAGGTCCGGTCGGCATGGCGGGTGGGGCACTGCAGGGGCGTTGTCAGTGCCGGGTGCCAAGATCCTTTCATGGAACTCGCACCGTTCTTCGCCGAGATCGACGCCCAGCCATGGGCCGAGCTGCAGCATGCGTACGGAAGCGCCGCCGATGTGCCCGACTGCCTGCGGGCGCTTGCCGGGGACGAGGACGAGGCGTCCGAGGCGCTCTCCGAGCTGTACGGCAGCATCCTGCATCAGGGATCGGTCTACGAGGCGACGGCCCGCGCGGTGCCGTATCTGGCACGGCTCGCGGCGGCTGGGCACCGCACCGAGGACCTGCTGGTGATGCTCGGAGGGATCGCGGAGTCCGGCG
Source organism: Streptomyces sp. NPDC051664 (assembly GCF_044453545.1). NCBI lineage: Bacteria > Bacillati > Actinomycetota > Actinomycetes > Kitasatosporales > Streptomycetaceae > Streptomyces > Streptomyces sp. NPDC051664. Next base: position 258,903 of record NZ_JBITCU010000002.1, read on the forward strand.
AGGACCAGAGGAAGACGGACGAGGCCGCCTGCCGGGCGGCCGTCGTCGGCCAACTGCCGTTGGTCCTGGGCTGGATCGACGACGAGAAGCCCGGATTGCGGCAGGCCGCCGCGTGGACCGCGGCCATGACGGGGGCGTCCAGTCAGGTGCTGCCGGTGCTCCGGAGGCGCTGGGCGCGGGAGACGGATCCCCTCGTCCGGGCCGAACTCCTCGGCGCCATCGCCCATCTGGACCCGGCAGGGAGCGTCGCCGAGGCGACCGAAGCCATGGGGGCGGGCGAGCCTGGTCAGGTGAGGATCGCGGCCCTGCTGGCCGGTGTCGACGCCGGCCGGCCCTGGACCCCCGCACACCACGAGGCGATGCTGATCCTCCTCCCGGCGGACGGGCTTGTCGCAAGCCGCCTTGATCAGGAGCGCAACGAACCGCTGCAGTATGTGGTCGAATCGCTGCTGTTCCGCGACACCTCTGCGGACCGTGAAGCGGCGTACGCCCTGCTCTCCGCCGCACTGCGCAGCCCCGAGCCCGACGCCCGTACGGAGGCGCTGTGGGCGGCCGAGACCGCCTGCCGGCTCTCGCGCAGCGCTCCGGAACGGCTGGCCGCACCGGTGCGCGCACTGATCGCCGACCCGGCCGCCGTGCCCGCCGCGTACCCGCTCCTCACGAAGCTGGGCGCCCACGCAGCGGAGGCTGCTCCCGTACTGGCCCGACTCGCCGCAGGGGAGGGCGATCCGGCGGACCGGGCTCTCGAAGCCCTCGTCGCGGTGGCACCGGCGCAGGCCGCGCCCCTCCTCGCCCGCGACCTGGGGCAGCGCCCGCGCGGACTCGGTGCCGCGTGCGGCTTCCCGGCCCGAGCGGCGGTCGCCCCTTCGTTCCCGTACGACCCCGAACTGCTGGACGCGATCCGTATCCGCCTCGGAGCCGGTGATCTCGAAGGCAACGAGCCGATCTGGCTCACGGTCCTGCTCGGTGCCTGGGGGAGGCGGGCGTCCTCCGCCCTGCCCGAACTCCGGTCCGCGCTGCAGAGATTCCCGAAGGTCGTACCGAAGGCGCTGGCGGCGGTGTGCCCGCCGGAGCACCGCGCGAAGACGGCGGAACTGCTGACCGCCGCGGCACGCTCCGGACCGAAGGCGGGCAGGCTCGCGGCGGCCAGGGCGGTTCACGAGCTGACGGGCGACACCGCGCCACTACTGGCGGCGACGGCCGCGCAGCTCGCCGCGGGTGGTTTCGACGTACGGGAGGCTGCGGGCATCGCCGGTGAGCTGGGCCCGGAGGCAGCCGATCTGGTGCCCGCCCTGCGGTCGGCCCTCACTGCTCCCGGAGTGAACCGCACCGTCCCGCAGCTGGACGGCGACGTCGAGATCGCCACCGCCCTGTGGCGGATCACCGGTGACGCGGAAGAAGCGGTGCCCGTGCTCGCCGGAGTGCTCGCGGCGGTCGAACCGGCCTGGATGCGCTGGACGTTCATCCGTGCCGCGCGAGCGGCGGCCCTCATCGGGGAGCCGGCCCGACCGCTGGTCCCCGCACTGGAGGGCCTGCTGGCGGACCGGCAACAGACTCCGGCTGCGGTACTCGCCCTGCACGCGATCGCACCCGAATCCCTCGACGCCCCACGACTGGCCGACCTGCTCCTGGACTCCGCGGAGGCGGACGCCGAACCGGTCACCGCCATCGAAGCCCTGGTCGCCCTCGGTCCGACCGCACTCACCGACGACCACCTGAGCCGGCTGACCGCACTCGCCGAGCGGGACCTGCGGGTGACGGCGTCAGGAATCGAATCAGGCATCGCCCCGGCCGACGAACGGCTCCGCGACCGGGCGCGAGAGGCGGTGCGTACGCTCCGACCGCACTGATCGCGTCTGTCCGCACTGACCGCGCGGGCCGCACCGGCGGCAGGGCGGCGTGGTGTCGAGGGACGACATGAGCCGTCCGCCGGATCCGCCGACGGCAGGGGCGGACCATGAGCCGGCCGATGCCGGACGCGTCAGCCGCCCGGCTGCCAGTCCGGGCGTCGGCCGCTCATCGCGACGGCCCGGTCGACGAGGGGCGCGTCCGCAGGTACCGGGACCGGCGGGCCGAAGAGCTCTCCCAGCCGGGGACTGTCGTCGCTCGGCGTCGTCAACGCCAGGGACACCCGGAGGCTCGCCTCGTCCGCCTCGTACTTCTGTCCGGTCGACCTGGCCAGGTCCCAGCCGTGGATCACCAGCTCGTTCAGAGCGACCATCGCCGCCACCTCGCCCGGCAGATCCACGCCACCGGCCCTGGTCATTCCCTGCCGGGCGGCGGGGTCGCGCCAGGCGGCCACAAGCTCGTCCAGCAGGGGCGGCAGTGCCTCGCGCCAGCCTTCCGGCAGGACCGGAAGCACGGTGTCCGGAGAGGTGTCGGTCGTCGGTCCGAGGTTCTTGCGGCCCGCGTCGCGGAAGGCCGTGACCAGCCCGACCAGGTGGGCGAGCAGCTCCCGTACCGCATAGTCGGGGCAGGGTGTCGGGTCGGTCAGACAGCGGTCGTCGATGCCGTCGAGCAGTCCGGCGATCTGCCGTGCCGCGGGTTCGAGATCGAGTGTGGGCGTCGTTCCGTTCTCTGTATCCATGTTCTGCAGACCGCCGTGGCGGTCCGAACTCATCGCTCTGCGCACAACGCATCCGCGGCGCAGACCGGCATATTGCGGAAGGCACCGCTCCACGCTCTTGTCCGGGACCCGCCGGCCGTGGCATACAGGTCCAGACCATTGCTGCCGGACGGAAGGCAAAACCGTGCAACGCCCCCACGCACACGCCGCGTTGGCCACCTCCGCCGCCCTGCTCCTCGTCACGCTCACCGCATGCGGCGACCCCGCCGACGCCGCCGACAAGCAGAAACCGACCGCCCCGGGCGGGGTGACGGCGCAGGCGAGCAGCGCCACCTCCGTCCACGTCATGTGGGACCCGGCCTCCGACAACAAGGCGATCACCGGCTACCAGGTGTACCGCAAGGGCACGCAGGTCAAGTCCGTCACGGCGGCCCGGCAGATGATCGACATCGACGGGCTGACCCCCTCCACCGCCTACACCTTCACCGTCCGGGCCCGGGACGCCGCCGGGAACCTCTCCGCGCCGAGCCGAGCCGTCGCCGTCACCACGCCCGCGCCGACACCCGCCGACCACGAGCCGCCGACGCGACCGGTCAAGCTGCGCGGCAAGGCGGACGGCAGCCGGGCGGCGACCCTGTCCTGGGGCGGCTCGACGGACGACGTGGGCGTCACCTCGTACGACATCTACCAGGAGGACTCCCGCATCCACAGCGTGCCCGGCACACAGACCACGGCCCGTCTGACCGGACTGCGCCCCGGCACCGTCTACACCTTCACCGTCCGGGCCCGGGACGCCGCCGACACGTCCTCGCCGGACAGCAACGCCCTTGACCTCACCACGCCCTCCGCCCCGGGCGCGCCGGCCGGTACTGCCCCCACCGATCTGCGGATCACGAGCAGGGCCCAGGGCAAGGAGTACGCGATCGACCTGGACTGGAAGCAGCCCGACACCGGCGGTGAGATCCCCGCGTACCAGCTCTTTCTCGACGGCCGGCTCACCACCACGATCGTGTGGGGCGGCAAGCCGCCGGCGGGCCGGGCGAGCTACCGGCTCACCGTCGGTGACCCGCGCGGGACCCGCTACTCGATGAAGATCCGCGCCAAACTGCCGGACGGGAAGTGGGGCGACTTCTCCGCCCAGCGCACGGTCGTCCTGGGCGACTGACAGGAGGCCGTGTCCGTCAGGCATGGCGTGCGGGGAGTCGCACCGTATGGTCCATTGATCCCGGAAACCTCATGGATGAGCAGGATGAGGAAGAGGGGTTGGACGATGGCGATGGATCTGGGCTCCCGCGTCGACGCGCTGATGGACGGGCTCCGGACGGATCTGGAGCGGCTGACGGCCATCCCGTCGGTCTCGTTCCCCGGATTTCCGCCGGAGCCCCTGCAGCAGGCCCACGACCTGCTCGTGGACCTCCTGCGCGACGCGGGCGTCGAGCGCATCGAGCGGCTCGACCTCCCCGGCACCGCGCCGATCATCGTCGCCGAGGTGCCTCCGCCGTCCCCGGACGCGCCGACCGTGCTGCTCTACGGCCACTACGACGTCCAGCCGCCCGGTGACGAGGCCCTGTGGCAGTCGCCTCCCTTCGAGCCCACGCCCATCGACGGGGGGCTCGGGCTGCGCGCCCGCGGCGTCGCCGACGACAAGGCGAACATCGTCGTCCACCTCGGCGTGCTGCGGGCCTACGAGGGAAAGCCCCCGGTCGGCCTCAAAATCATCCTGGAGGGGCAGGAGGAGTACGGGAGCGCATTCGACGACTACCCACCGACCGACCCCGACCGCTTCGCCTGCGACGCCATGGTCATTGCCGACACCGGCAGCATCCGCCCCGGCAGCCCCACCCTCACCGCCGGTCTGCGTGGCGCCTCGGAGGTCTTCGTCGAGGTGCGGACCCTCGACGAAGCCCGCCACAGCGGCGAGTTCGGCGGCGCCGCCCCCGACGCCCTGCTCGTCCTGCTCACGGCCCTCGGGACCCTCCACGACGTGCACGGCGATGTCGCCGTCGAGGGGCTGCGCCGCGAGGAGTGGACCGGCACCGCGTATACGCAGGAGGAGTTCCGCTCCCTTGCCGGGGTCCGGGACGGTCTGCCGCTGATGGGTACGGGAAGCCTCGGCGAGCGGCTGTGGAGCGGACCGGCGATCACCGTCATCGGTATCGATGCCCCGGGCGTCGACCACGCCGCGTCCGCGGTCGTCCCGTACGCCAGGGCCAAGCTGAACCTCCGCTTCCACCCGCAGCAGGACCCGGAGGAGGCGCAGGGCCTGCTGGTCACCCATTTGCAGTCAATGCGCCCGTTCGGAATTCCGCTCACCGTCACCTCGGGCGACGCCGGCCCCGGATTCGAGCCCGCCACCGAGGGCCCGGCCTACCGGGCAGCCCGCACCGCGCTGCGCGAGGGCTGGGGCAAGGACCCGGAACTCGTCGCCAGCGGCGGCTCGATCCCGCTGGTCAACGGTTTGTCCAAGGCGGTGCCGGGCGCCGAGGTGCTGCTCTTCGGCGCCCAGGACAGCATGTGCAATCTGCACGCCCCGAACGAACGGGTGCTGTTCTCGGAGCTGCGCTCGGCGGTCGTCGCCGAGGCAGCGTTTCTGCGCGAGTACGCGGAGGCGTACCGCGCGGGGAACAGGTCCTGAGCACCCGGTGACGGGGCGGCCGCACGCAACCGCGCCCCCGGTGCTGTGCGGTACCGGGGGCGCGAGGTGCTACGGGATCGGACGGACTCAGACCAGCTGCTCGTACGCCGGCAGTGTCAGGAAGTCCGCGTAGTCCTGGTCCAGCGACACCTGGAGCAGCAGGTCGTGGGCCTGCTGCCACTTGCCGGACGCGAATGCCTCCTCGCCGATCTCCTCGTGGATCGCGGCGAGTTCCTCGGCCGCGACCTTGCGGGCCAGGTCCGCCGTGGCGTGCTTGCCGTTCTCGAAGACCACGTCCGCGTTGATCCACTGCCAGATCTGCGAGCGGGAGATCTCCGCGGTGGCGGCGTCCTCCATCAGGTTGAAGATGGCCACCGCGCCCATACCGCGCAGCCACGCCTCGATGTAGCGGATGCCGACCGCAACGGCGTTGCGCAGGCCGTCGTACGTGGGCTTGGCGTCCAGGGTGTCGATCGCGATCAGGTCGCCCGCCGCCACGGAGACCTCTTCGCGCAGGCGGTCCTTCTGGTTCGGCTTCTCGCCGAGGACCGCGTCGAACGATGCCATGGCGATCGGAACGAGATCCGGGTGGGCGACCCAGGAGCCGTCGAAGCCGTCGTTCGCCTCGCGGTCCTTGTCCGCCTTGACCTTCTCGAAGGCGACCTTGTTGACCTCGGCGTCACGGCGCGACGGGATGAACGCCGCCATGCCGCCGATCGCGTGTGCGCCGCGCTTGTGGCAGGTGCGGACGAGGAGTTCGGTGTACGCGCGCATGAACGGGGCGGTCATCGTCACCGCGTTGCGGTCCGGCAGGACGAACTTCGAGCCGCCGTCGCGGAAGTTCTTGACGATGGAGAAGAGGTAGTCCCAGCGGCCAGCGTTCAACCCGGAGGCGTGGTCGCGGAGCTCGTACAGGATCTCCTCCATCTCGTACGCGGCGGTGATCGTCTCGATCAGGACGGTCGCGCGGACGGTGCCCTGCGGGATGCCGACGTAGTCCTGGGCGAAGACGAAGATGTCGTTCCAGAGGCGGGCCTCCAAGTGGGACTCCGTCTTCGGGAGGTAGAAGTACGGGCCCTTGCCGAGGTCGATCAGCCGCTGGGCGTTGTGGAAGAAGTAGAGGCCGAAGTCGACCAGTGCACCGGGCACCGGGGTGCCGTCGAGCTGGATATGACGCTCATTCAGGTGCCAGCCGCGGGGGCGGGTGACCACCGTGGCGAGTTCGGCGGCGGGCTTCAGCGCGTAGGACTTGCCCGACGTGGGGTCGGTGAAGTCGATGCGGCGTTCGTAGGCGTCGATCAGATTGAGCTGGCCGAGGATGACGTTCTCCCACGTGGGGGCGGACGCGTCCTCGAAGTCGGCGAGCCAGACCTTGGCGCCCGAGTTCAGGGCGTTGATGGTCATCTTGCGGTCGGTCGGACCGGTGATCTCCACCCGGCGGTCGTTCAGCGCGGCCGGGGCCGGCGCGACCTTCCAGGAGTCGTCCGCGCGGATCGCCGCCGTCTCGGGCAGGAAGTCCAGCGTGGAGGTGCGGGCGATCTCGGCGCGGCGCTCGCCGCGGCGGGCGAGCAGCTCGTCACGGCGGGGCGTGAACTGCCGGTGCAGCTCGGCCACGAACGCGAGGGCCGCGTCGGTCAGGACCTCGTCCTGCCGGGGCAGGGGTTCGGCATCGACGATGGCCAGCGGGGACGGCGCTGGTGCGGACATGAGCTGTCACTCCTTCAGCGGGCGGTGCGGGCGGCGCCTCTACGGCCGCCGGGCCGCCAGAAATGGCACGGCGTGCCAGGGCTCCGGAACGTGGCCGTGGGCGCCGTCTGGGATACAGAGCGCTTCTGACCAGTGGATAGTAGTTTCCTCATAGTGGAAGTTCAATGGTTTGTTGATGTCGAGATTCTCCGGGTCGACAGAAGTGGGGCGGGGCTGGCGCAGCGTGCCAGTGCGCGCCCAACCCGTTCATTCGAGGTGCGTCAGGTCCTCCGCCGTGTCGATGTCGTACGCCTCCGCCACATCGGAACACTCGACGAGCGTGATCGCATCGCGGTGCGTCCGCAGGTACGTCCGGGCACCCTGGTCGCCCACCGCGCCCGCAGCGACATCCGCCCACCGGTCGGCCCCGAACAGCACCGGATGACCGCGTTCCCCGTCGTACGAGGCCGCCGCCAGACTCGCCCGGGAGCGGTACGCCGACCGCACCCGTGCCACCGCCTGCGCGCCGATGCCCGGCTGGTCCACCAGCAGTACGATTGCCGCGTCCGCCCCCGTGCCGGCGAGTGCGCCCAGACCTGCCCGCAGCGACGAACCCATGCCTTCCGGCCACTGCGGATTGACGGTCACCGTGCAGCCGGAGAGGTCGGCCCGTGCCTGTACCGTCTCCGCCGCGGCGCCGAGCACCACATGGACGGGGCCGCAGCCGCCGTTCCGCAGCGCGCGCAGCGCATGTTCGACGAGCAGCCGGCCGCGGTGTTCCAGCAGGGCTTTCGGCCGGCCGCCGAGCCGGCGGCCGCCGCCCGCGGCCAGCAGCAGACCGGCGATCACCGGCTGCTGTCCCCCGTCGGAGGGACGGGACGATTGCGGAGCGGCGGAAGTGGACAGGGTGTGGGGTGTATCAGCCATGAGGCCCTGAATACCTCACCGCACCGGTGATTTCCTACCGGACCGGCCAGTACGCTGCGTCCCCCGGTGGTCACCCTGATTTCTGTCCGTGGAGTGGCGCGCGGCACCTGTCATGGCGTTAACTTGCGCACACCCCCGGGCACTTGACCACGGCTCGGGACGTGGTCGAAACACCGGCACAAGGATGTGCGAGGGGGAGTGCTTTGTTGCGAAGCGTGGGGCAGGCGCGGGTGACCAGCAGTGGCGAGGATCCAAGGGTGACGGAGCTGCGTACGGCCGTCTCCCGGCTCCGTCGCGAGCTGGCCGGGCATCCTGCGGAGTTCCCCGACCGGGGGATCGCCGAGGACGAGCTGGCCGCACTGGACGCCATGGCAGTCACCGGTGTGCCCGAGATCCCGCGGCTGCGCCGCTCGCTGCTGCTGATCGCGGGGGCGGTCGGCTCGGTCAGCGCACTGGCATCCGCGCTCAGGGGCGTACGTGTCGCCGTGGACCTCTTCGGCGAGCCGCCGCGCCGCTGACGGAACGCAAGGGGGCGCGTCGGACGCCCCCGGACACGACAGTGCCCGCCGGGTATCCGCCCGGCGGGCACTGTCGTGTCCGAGCTGCCTCAGCCGGTGGGGCCGCTGCTGGCCAGCGCCTGCGACAGCTCCTTCGCGACCTGCTGCAGGATCGGCACGATCCGCTCCGTCGCCGCCTCCGTGACCCGTCCCGCAGGGCCCGAGATCGAGATCGCGGCCGAGGTGGGGGAGTTCGGTACGGAGACCGCCAGGCAGCGGACCCCTATCTCCTGCTCGTTGTCATCCACCGCATATCCTGCGCGGCGGACCTGTTCCAGCGCGTCCAGGAAGCCGTCCGGGGTGGTGATCGTCTTCTCGGTGGCGGCCGGCATTCCGGTGCGGGCCAGCAGCGCCCGTACCTCATCCGGCGAGGTGTGCGCGAGGAGCGCCTTGCCCACCCCCGTGGAGTGGGGGAGCACCCGCCGGCCCACCTCGGTGAACATCCGCATCGAGTGCTTCGACGGCACCTGTGCGACGTAGACGACCTCGTCGCCGTCGAGCAGCGCCATGTTCGCGGTCTCGCCGGTCTCCTCGACCAGCCGCGCCAGATACGGTCGGGCCCAGGTCCCGAGCAGCCGGGACGCGGACTCGCCGAGCCGGATCAGGCGCGGGCCGAGCGCATAGCGCCGGTTGGGCTGCTGGCGCACGTAGCCGCAGACGACCAGCGTGCGCATCAGCCGGTGAATGGTGGGCAGCGGGAGTCCGCTGCTCGCGGAGAGTTCGCTCAGCCCGACCTCGCCCCCGGCGTCGGCCATCCGCTCCAGCAGATCGAAGGCGCGCTCAAGTGACTGCACGCCGCCGCTGGAACCGGCGGGCTTGGAGTCGGATGTGCTGGCGTGGGACGGCGGCACGTCAACGGTCCTTTCGAGGCGGAAGGGCAAGGCAGCAGCCTACCGGGAGGTTCCCGATCGGCCCACTGCTCCGGCACGGCGTCCTGGCCGGTCAGGGCCTGTTTGTCCGGGTGTCCGCGGTCCACGGGACGGTTCTGCGAAGCCGTACCCGACCCATGCTACGTTCCGCTCTCCGAAATTACCCTTTTACTTTGTGGAAATCTCCAGTCGCCCATGTGGGTGGTCGTCCTGTCGTCCGGGGAGGAGGGTGGGGTCTTGACGGGCTGGAATCCCACGTGAAGACTCCTTCAACAGTTCGTTGAATTTCTTCGGCGACCCCAGGCCGCCGAGAGGCCGGAAGTGAGGAGCACGGGTGTCCGGTGCGGACGTGAACCTGGTACTGCGCTCGACGCGCGTCGTCACCCCCGAGGGGACACGCCCCGCGGCGGTGGCGGTCGCCGGCGGGACGATCGACGCCGTCCTGGCGTACGACACCGAGGTGCCGGCCGGCGCCCGGCTGGAGGACTTCGGCGACGACGTCCTGCTGCCCGGCCTCGTCGACACCCATGTCCATGTGAACGACCCCGGCCGCACCGAGTGGGAAGGCTTCTGGACCGCCACCCGCGCCGCCGCGGCGGGCGGCATCACCACCCTGCTCGACATGCCGCTCAATTCTCTCCCGCCGACCACCACCGTCGACCATCTGCGGACCAAGCGGCAGGTGGCAGCCACCAAGGCGCATGTCGACACCGGTTTCTGGGGCGGTGCCGTACCGGCCAACGTCAAGGATCTGCGGCCGCTGTACGAGGCCGGGGTCTTCGGCTTCAAGTGCTTCCTTTCGCCCTCCGGCGTCGAGGAGTTCCCCGAGCTCGACCAGGAGCAGCTGGCCCGCTCCATGGCCGAGATCGCCGGGTTCGGCGGGCTGCTGATCGTGCACGCCGAGGACCCGCGCCATCTGGCGGCCGCGCCGCAGCGCAGCGGACCCGCGTACGCCGACTTCCTGGCCTCCCGGCCGCGCGACGCCGAGAACACCGCCATCGAGGGCCTCATCGCCCACGCCAGGCGGCTGAACGCGCGCGTCCACGTCCTGCATCTGTCGTCCGGCGACGCGCTGCCGCTGATCGCCGCCGCCAGGCGCGACGGCGTGCGGGTCACCGTCGAGTCCTGCCCGCACTTCCTCACCCTCACCGCCGAGGAAGTCCCGGATGGCGCAACAGAGTTCAAGTGCTGTCCGCCGATCCGTGAAGCCGCCAACCAGGACGCGCTCTGGGACGGGCTCGCCGACGGCACGATCGACTGCATCGTCTCCGACCACTCGCCCTGCACCACCGACCTGAAGACGCCGGACTTCGCCGCCGCCTGGGGTGGCATCTCCTCCCTCCAGCTCGGCCTGCCCGCCATCTGGACCGAGGCGCGCCGGCGCGGCCGCTCGCTCGATGACGTGGCCCGCTGGATGTCCGCCGCCCCTGCCGCGCTGGCCGGGCTGACCCGTAAGGGCGCCATCGAGGCCGGCCGGGACGCCGACTTCGCGGTCCTCGCCCCCGACCAGACCTTCACCGTCGACCCGGCCGAGCTGTTCCACCGCAACCAGGTCACCGCCTACGCGGGACGGACCCTGCACGGCGTCGTGAAGTCGACCTGGCTGCGCGGCCGGCGGATCGCGGCGGGCGGCGTCCTCACCGAACCCACCGGCCGGCTCCTCGAAAGGAACCTCTGACCATGACGGCGACAGCGCACTTCACCGGGGACGCCGATCCGTACGGCGGCGGCGACCCGTACGCCGACTACCGCACCGCCGACTTCCCCTTCACCCACCTCGTCGACCTCGCCGACCGGCGGCTCGGCGCGGGCGTGATCGCCGCCAACGACGAGTTCTTCGCCGAGCGCGAGAACCTGCTGAAGCCCGGGCCCGCCGAGTTCGACCCGGAGCACTTCGGGCACAAGGGCAAGATCATGGACGGCTGGGAGACGCGCCGCCGCCGTGGCGTCAGCGCCGCGCAGCCGCACCCCACGGATGAGGACCACGACTGGGCGCTGGTGCGGCTCGGCGCGCCCGGAGTCGTACGCGGCATCGTCGTCGACACCGCCCACTTCCGCGGCAACTACCCGCAGGCCGTGTCCGTCGAGGCGGCCTCCGTCCCCGGCTCCCCGTCGCCCGAGGAACTCCTCGCGCCGGACGTGAAGTGGACAACGCTCGTACCCCGTACGGCCGTTGGCGGCCACGCGGCCAACGGCTTCGCGATCGACGTCGAACAGCGCGTCACGCACCTGCGGGTCAACCAGCACCCCGACGGCGGGATCGCCCGTCTCCGGGTCCACGGAGAGGTCGTCCCGGACCCCGCCTGGCTGGCAGCCCTGTCCACCTTCGACCTCGCGGCGCTGGAGAACGGCGGTCAGGTCGAGGACGCCTCCGACCGCTTCTACTCCCCGGCCACCAACACGATCCAGCCCGGCCGCTCCCGGCAGATGGACGACGGCTGGGAGACCCGCCGTCGGCGCGACAAGGGCAACGACTGGATCCGCTACCGGCTCGCCGAGCAGTCGGAGATCCGGGCCGTCGAGATAGACACCGCGTACCTCAAGGGCAACTCGGCCGGCTGGGCGAGCCTTTCGGTACGGGACGGGGGGATCGGCGCCGGGGACGGCGGCGAGTGGACCGAGATCCTGCCGCGGACCCGGTTGCAGCCCGACACGAACCACCGCTTCGTCCTGCCGGAGGCCGTACGGGCCACCCACGTCCGCATCGACATCTTCCCGGACGGCGGCATCTCACGGCTGCGGCTGTTCGGCTCACTGACGCCGGAGGGCGCGACGCGACTGGCCGCCCGCCACCGCGAGCTGGGCGGCTGACGAGGACGGGTGACTCCGGCTCCTTCCTGGTGTGCCCGAGGCAACCCGATCCAGGGCTTGTGGGACTCTGGGCGGATCGCATGTCCCGAGCAGGAGTCGAGTCGCCATGATCTTCATCGCCGTCAAGTTCACCGTCCGCAGCGCCGAGCGCGACAACTGGCTTCCGGCCGTCGAGCCCTTCACCCTCGCCACTCGCCAGGAACCGGGCAATCTGTTCTTCGAGTGGTCGTACAGCGTCGAGAATCCGGACCAGTTCGTGCTCCTGGAGGCCTTCGCGTCCCCGGAAGCGGGCGAGGCGCATGTGAAGTCCGAGCACTTCGCGGCGGCGATGGACGCGATGGCGGACCTCGTCGCCCGGACCCCGGAAATCATCAACGTCGAGGTCCCGGGCGACGGTTGGTCCCTGATGACGGAGCTCACGCCCCGCGGTGAGTGACCCGGGAGCGGTGAGCTCCGGCCGGTGAGCCGGGCAGGGTGAGGTCCCACGGGCGAATCCCGGCCTGTGAGCCGCCGCCGGTCAGAACTCCTCGTGGGACTCCGGGTCGCCGCCGAACCGCCGCCGCGGACCGGCGGAGATCCGGGCCAGTTCGTCCGCCGTCAGCTCGAAGCCGAACAGATCCAGATTCTCGCGCTGCCGCCCCGGGTCGGCGGACTTCGGGATCGGCACCGCACCGAGCTGGGTGTGCCAGCGCAGGACGGCCTGACCGGGTGTCACGCCGTGCGCCTCGGCGACGGCGACGATCTCCGGGTCCGCCAGCAGCCGGTGTCCGCGGCCCAGCGGGCTCCAGCTCTCGGTGACGATGCCCTTCGCCTCGTGCACGGCCCGCAGCTCCTCCTGTGGGAAGCGCGGATGCATCTCGATCTGGTTGACGGCGGGCAGCACACCGGTCTCCTGCTCCAGCCGCTCGACATGGGCCGCGGTGAAGTTGGAGACACCGATCGACCGCACCAGACCGTCCTTGCGGAGCTGGATCATGGCTTTCCAGGTGTCGACGTACAGATCGACCCGGGGCAGCGGCCAATGGATGAGATACAGATCCACGTGGTCGAGCCCGAGATTGCGCCGGGACTCCTCGAACGACGCCAGCGTCTTCTCGTAACCGTGGTGCCGGCCCGGGACCTTGGTGGTGACGAAGACGTCCTCCCGCGGCACGCCGCTGCGGGCGATCCCACGACCTGTGCCTGTCTCGTTGCGATAGTTGAGCGCGGTGTCGACGAGCCGGTATCCGAGGCCCAGCGCCCCGGCGACGGCCTGCTCGGCCGCGTCGTCGTCCATCGGCCAGGTGCCGAGCCCGACGGCGGGAATGGTGCGGCCGTCGTTGAGGGCGCGAGCCGGGGTCTCGATCATGATCTCCCTTTACGTTCGGAAACCTTCCTGGCCAGACTAGGACGGACGACGGTGGTCCACCCGTCCGGACGGCCACCGGCGGGAATCGGCGACGTCGACCGCTGAGACGGGTGTTCCCGCAGCCGGGGCCCGCCCGGTACCGTGATCGTTCCGCGTGTGAGCCGGTGAGGTCTCCACATCGTTTCCCGCTGTGGAGAATCAGGAGAACCAGGTGTCCGCTGTCGCCCTGCCCGCCCTCGCACCACCGCGCCGGGCCTGGCTCACCGATCTGCCCGTGCTGCTCGTCGCGGTCGTCTGGGGCGCCAGCTATCTCGCGGCCAAGGGCATCACCACGACGTCCACCGTCGTCGCGGTCCTCGTCCTGCGCTTCGTCATCGTGCTGCCCGTGCTGGCCGTCGCCGGGTGGCGCCGGCTGCGGGCGCTCAGCGCGGCGCAGTGGTGCGGCGCCGGTCTGCTGGGGCTGGTCCTCAGCGGGATCTTCCTGGTGGAGACGTACGGCGTCGTGCACACCTCGGCGACCAACGCCGGACTCATCATCAGCCTGACGATGATCTTCACGCCACTTGCCGAGGCCGCGGTGACCGGGGTCCGGCCGACCGGAGCGTTCCTCGCCGCCGCCGCACTGTCCGTCGCCGGTGTCGTGCTGCTGACCCAGGGCGGCGGTTTCACCAGCCCGTCGGTGGGCGATCTGCTGATGTTGGTGGCGGCCCTCGCCCGCACCCTGCATGTGCTGATGATGGCCCGCATCAAGTCCGTCCAGGCGGCGGACTCGCTGTCGTTGACCACCGTGCAGCTCGGCAGCGCGGTCGCCGTCTTCGCCGTGCTCGCCGCCGTTCCCGGCACCGGGGAGTCGCCCTGGACGGCGGCTGCGGGGTTCGGCGTCCGGGAGTGGGGCGGGCTGCTGTTCCTCTCTGTCTTCTGCACGCTGTTCGCCTTCTTCGTGCAGATGTGGTCGGTACGCCGCACCTCGCCGTCCCGGGTCAGTCTGCTGCTCGGTACGGAACCGCTGTGGGCAGCCGCCGCGGGCATCGCGATCGGCGGCGAACGGCTCTCCGCCCTCGGCGTACTGGGCGCGGTGCTCGTCCTGGCCGGGACCGGCTGGGGGCGGCGCGCGGCAACGCCCGCCGCTGCTTGAGCCGCCTACTCCTTGAGCCGGTCCGCTGCCACCATGACAGCGGCGCCCGTCATCACCAGCACGATGTTGACGAACACCGCGTACCCGCCGAGGAACTCCAGTCTCCGCACCACCGCCCAGAGCCGGAACCAGCCCGTCCATTCGTGGAGCAGCCCGGCGATGCCCTGGATGAAGACGATGAAGCCGACCGACTCGCAGAGTTTCTTCATCCCGTGAGCCTCCCGCGCACGGTCCCACCGCCGCGTCGGCCGCCGGTCTGCCCCGCTGCGACTTAAGTCTCCGGTCCGGTGCTACCGAAGTCTCCGGTCCCGCGACTTCGGTGGCCTCCCGCGCCCGTACGGCCGGTACCAGCCCGCCACCTGAGTAGTTTTGTCGATATGACGCGCACGGAGTACCCCTGGCTGCTGCCCTCGGCGATGGCCGATCCCGAGCTGCCCGGTGACCAGGGCCGCAGGGCGCGCCGTACGGTAAGGGACTGGGTCGTCGACATCACGGCCTTCCTCTGCGCGGCGGCGATCGGCGTGGCCGCGGCCGGCGCCATCGACGCCGACCGCACCACCCCCGACGGCGTCGTCTTCATCGACTCGCTGATCGGCGCCGCGGCCTGCTGCGCCCTGTGGACACGGCGGCGGTGGCCGGTCGGCCTGGCTGTGACCCTGACACTGCTCTCCGTCGTCGAACCGGTAGCCGCCGGGGCCTTGCTCGTGGCGCTGTTCAGCGTGGCGGTGCACCGGCCGTTCAGACCGGTGGCCGCCGTCGGCGTGCTCGCCCTGGCCATCGCGCCCGTACAGCCGTATCTGCGCCCCGACCCGGCGACGTCGTTCCTCGCATCCACGGTCGTCGGCGTGCTGCTGGTCCTGCTGGTGCTGAGCTGGGGCATGGTCGTACGGTCCAGACGCCAGCTCGTCGTCACGCTTCGCGAGCGTGCCCGCCGGGCCGAGGCGGAGGCCGGGCTCCGTGCCGAGCAGGCCCAGCGGCTGGCCCGCGAGGCCATCGCGCGGGAGATGCACGATGTGCTCGCCCACCGGCTGACCCTCCTCAGCGTCCACGCGGGCGCCCTCGAATTCCGCCCCGACGCGCCACCGGCCGAGGTCGCCCGGGCCGCTGGGGTCATCCGGGACAGCGCACACGAGGCGCTCCAGGACCTCCGCGAGATCATCGGCGTCCTCCGGAGCCCCGGCGACGGCGACAACGGGGACGGCAACCGGCCGCAGCCCACCCTCGCCACCCTGGACGCACTGATCGCCGAATCCCGTCTGGCGGGGATGAAGGTCACCCTCGACAACCGCGTCGCCGACCCGGTCACCGCCCCCGCCGCCACCGGCCGCACCGTGTACCGCATCGCCCAGGAGGGCCTGACCAACGCCCGTAAGCACGCCCCCGGCACCGAGGTCACCGTCACCGTCACCGGCGGACCGGGCGACGGACTCACCATCGAGGTACGCAACCCGGCACCCGTCGAACCGTTCGAGCGGGTCCCCGGCTCCGGCCAGGGCCTCATCGGCCTGACCGAGCGCGCCACCCTCGCGGGCGGCCGCCTCGACCACGGCCCGGAAGCCGACGGCGGCTTCGTCGTCCGGGCCTGGCTACCGTGGTCCTCATGACCACCCCCAGGGATCCCGTGGCGCCCCCCGTCCGGCTGCTCATCGTCGACGACGACCCGCTCGTACGGGCCGGGCTGACGTTCATGCTCGGCGGCGTCGACGACATCACCGTCGTGGGGGAGGGTGCGGACGGCTCCGAGGTCGCGGATCTCGTCGACCGGCACCGCCCCGATGTGGTGCTGATGGACATCAGGATGCCGACGATGGACGGGCTGACCGCGACCGAAGCGCTGCGCGGCAGACCAGACGCGCCCGAGGTCGTCGTCCTGACCACGTTCCACGCCGACGAGCAGGTGCTGCGGGCCATCCGCGCCGGAGCCGCAGGATTCGTCCTGAAGGACACCCCGCCCGCGCAGATCGTCGACTCGGTGCGACGGGTCGCGGCCGGTGACCCCGTGCTGTCGCCCGCCGTCACCCGGCAGCTCATGGCTCGTGCCGCGGGCGGCGCCGACGGCCGGCCGGCCCGGGCCGAACGGGCCCGGCAGCGGATCGCCTCCCTCGCCGAGCGGGAGCGCGAGGTCGCGGTCGCCGTCGGACGAGGCCGGTCCAACGCGGAGATCGCCGCGACCCTGTATCTCAGCGTGGCCACCGTCAAGGCCCATGTGTCGCGCATTCTCGCGAGGTTCGGCTTCAACAACCGCGTTCAGATCGCGCTGTTGGTGCACGACACGGGTCTGCTCGACGAGGAGGGCGACTCCACCGGCGACGTACGCTGATGGGGGTCGGTCCGAGCAGATCGACCGAACCGGCCGGGAGGGGGCGGACCGTGTCCGCATCGGACGTCGATCTTCGCGGGATCCAGGACTTCACCGCGAATCCGTATCCGTACTACGCGAAGATGCGCGCCGAGGGACCGGTGCACACCATCCGTACCGACGACTTCGAGCGGGTCTGGCTGATCGTCGGTTACGAGGAGGGCCGCGCGGCTCTCGCCGACCAGCGGCTCGGCAAGGACTGGCGCACGACGCCGTACGCGACGGGCGTGGGCGATCCGATCAACGCCAACATGCTGGAGATGGACGCGCCCCACCACACCCGGCTGCGCAAGCTCGTCGCCCGCGAGTTCACCGCCCGCAGGATCGAGTCACTGCGGCCGCGCGTCCAGCAGATCACCGATGAACTACTCGACGCGATGGTGCCCTCCGGGCACGGTGACCTCGTCGACGCGCTCGCCTTCCCGCTGCCCATGACGGTCATCTGCGAGCTGATCGGTGTGCCGGACCTGGACCGCAACGAGTTCCGCCGGCTGTCGAACGGCATCGTCGCCCCGAAGACGGCCCAGGAGGAGGGCGAGGCGGTCCGCTCGATGGGTGCCTATCTGGTCGAGCTCATCGAGGACAAGCGGTGCTCGCCCGGGGACGACCTGCTGAGTGCGCTGATCCGGGCGCGCGACGAGGAGGGTGACGGACTGTCGTCCGACGAACTCGTCGGGATGGCCTTCCTGCTGCTCGTCGCCGGTCACGAGACCACGGTCAACCTGATCTCCAACGGGGTACGCGCACTGCTCGCCCACCCCGATCAACTGGCCGTACTCCGCGCCGACTTCGGCTTGATCGACGGTGCGGTCGAGGAGATGCTCCGGTACGACGGGCCGGTGGAGACCGCCACCTTCCGCTTCACCCGTGAACCGGTGGGGATCGGCTCCCGGGTCATTCCGGCCGGCGAAGCGGTCCTGATCGCCCTGGCCGGAGCCGACCGTGACCCCGCCCGCTATCCGGAACCGGACCGCTTCGACATCCGCCGCGACACCCAGGGGCATCTGGCGTTCGGACACGGCATCCACTTCTGCATGGGGGCGCCGCTGGCCCGTATGGAGGGCCGGATCGCGATCCGCGCACTGCTGGAGCGGTGCCCGGATCTCGAACTCGTCCCGGACACCGGGGAGCTCGACTGGCTGCCGGGGATGCTGATCCGAGGGGTGCGACGGTTGCCGGTGCGCTGGTGAGGTAGGAAAGCGTGTCATGACCGGACTTGATTTGCAGATGGCACAGAAGGTCCTCGACAGCCAGCCGTTCAGCCGGCTCGTCGGGGCACGGATCACCGCTTTCGGGGACGGTGCGGCCACCCTCGAAGTGGATATCCGTCCGGAACTCCAGCAGCAGAACGGCTTCGTGCACGGCGGGGTGCTCTCCTACGCCGCCGACAACTCGATCACGTTTGCCGCCGGGACGACCCTCGGAGCGGCCGTACTCACCGGCGGCTTCTCGATCCAGTACATCCGGCCCGTCACCGGCCGCACCCTGATCGCCCGTGCCGTCGTCGTCCACTCCGGCCGCCGCCAGGCCGTCGTCCGATGCGACCTGTTCGCGGCCGCGGACGACGGCACGGAAACCCTGAGCGCGGTCGCCCAGGGGACCGTGCTCCCCGCCCGGAACTGAAGAGACCGTTCCACCTCAGTCGGCCGGGATCTCCGCCACCGCCACCGGCCGGTGCTCGCGCCGGGACAGCTCGCACGCCTCTGCGATGCGCAGTGCGTGCAGAGCTTCCCGGCCGTCGCACGGGTTGGCCGCCTCGCCCTGCACCACCCTTACGAACGCATGCAGTTCCGCCTCGTACGCCGGGGCGAACCGCTCCAGGAACCCCGGCCAGGGCTTGGCCGGGGCGGCGGGACCCTGTGGCTCCACCGACGTCAGCGGAGTGCGCTCGTCGAGACCGACCGCGATCTGGCCGAGCTCGCCCGCCAACTCCATCCGTACGTCGTACCCGGCGCCGTTGCACCGGGTCGCCGTAGCCGTGGCCAATGTGGCGTCGTCGAGGGTCAGCAGGGCCGCCGCCGTGTCGACATCGCCCGCCGCGCGGAACATCGCGGGCCCGGCATCCGATCCGGTGGCGTACACCTCCACCACCTCACGGCCAGTCACCCACCGCAGGATGTCGAAGTCATGGACCAGACAGTCCCGGAACAGACCACCGGAGTGCGGCAGATACGCGGCCGGTGGCGGCGCCGGATCGGACGTCACGGCCCGCACGGTGTGCAGCCTGCCCAGCGACCCGCCCCGCACTGCGGTGCGCGCCGCAGCGTACCCGGCGTCGAACCGGCGCATGAAGCCCAGCTGGAGCACGCTCCCGGCCCGCTCGACCTCGCGCAGCGCGCTCAGCGTCCCCGCAGGGTCCAGCGCGATCGGCTTCTCGCAGAACGCGGGCAGCCCCGCGCGCGCGGCCGCCCCGATCAGCTCCGCGTGCGCCGACGTGGCCGAGGCGATCACGACGGCGTCCACCCCCGCGCGCAGCACTTCGGCCACGGACCCGGCGGCTGCAGCGCCCGTCCGGGCCGCGACCGCGGCCGCCCTCGCCCCGTCGGTGTCCGTCACCACCAGCGCGTCCACCGCGGGGTGGCGGGCCAGCACACCCGCATGGAAGGAACCGATCCGGCCGGTGCCGATGAGTCCGATACGCATGGACCCAACGTGCCGTCCACCGGCTGCGCTGTCAACTATATGTCCTGACAAACGAGAGTGTGTTCGGGCGTCGGGACTCAGGGGGCAGGGCTCCCGGTCGGCTCGTCGTCCACCGCCTGGCTCTCCGGTGATGTGGCCCTGGCCACTGATCTGACGGATTGTCAAATCGACTTGGATGCCGGTGGATCGGAAAGGGAGGGGTGCTGCGACCGGCGACTTGCTCCCATTCGCCCCGGCCTGCCCCCGCTGGGCTCGTAACGATCTCCAGAAAGACTGGTACTGCGTGTGTGGGCCACATAATCTCCCGTTGCCGTCGGCAGCCGGAAGAGGCTGCCGTGACCCCTGGGGGGACCGCATGGCCATGCGCGAGCACGAAGTCGACCGCCGTACGCTGTTCAGATTCGGCCTGGGGGGAGCGGTCGCTGCGGTCGTCGGCACCGAACTGGCGCTCCCCGCCGCGGCCCAGGCGGCACCCTCGGCGGAATTCCCCTGGATCATCGACTGCGACAGCTGGGGCGCCAGGCCGCCGTCCAGCATCATCCAGATCACCGGCAACACCACCAACAAGATCATCCTGCACCACATGGCGTTCCCGAACGTCACCGACTACTCGCGCGAGCACGCCGTCCAGCTGGCCAAGGACTGCCAGGACCTGCACATGGACACCAACGGCTGGGCGGACACCGGCCAGCACTTCACCGTGAGCCGGGGCGGCTACGTCCTGGAGGGCCGTCACCGGAGTCTGGAGACCCTGGAAGCCGGGGAACACCAGGTGACCGCCGCCCACTGCCCCGGCGAGAACGGCAACGCGATCGGGATCGAGAACGAGGGCACCTACATCACGGAGACCCCGCCCGAGGCCCTCCTCGACTCGCTGGTCGAGCTGTGCACCGCCGTGTGCCGCAAGTTCGACCTGAACGCCTGGGACGTCTTCGGTCACTGGGACTTCCGCGACACCGACTGCCCGGGCATCGCCTTCTACGCGCAGTTCCCGATGATCCGCTCGCGCGTCCTCAAGGCGCTGGGTACGCCGGCCGGCGCGATACCGGAGCGCCGGTGGCCGGACATCTGGCGGTTCGTCGGCGGCCCCGTCGTCAAGGTGGCGCAGTACCTGCTCGCCGACCTCGGATACGAACTGGCCGCCGACGGCGTCTTCGGCCAGGACATGAACCCGGTCGTGAACGACTTCCAGGCGAGGAACGGCATACCGGTCGACCCGGACTGCACCTTCGACCGTGCCACCTGGGAAGCGCTCGTACCCACCCTCGGCAAGCACGCCACCGGCCTGCCCGTCGTGGCGCTTCAGGAGATGCTCGTCCGCAAGGGATACGCAGATGCCGCACCGACGGGCACGTACGACCACGGGACGATGAAAGCCGTCCAGGGCATTCAGCGACTGCACGGCCTCGTTCCCGACGGCAAGGTCGGGACGAGCACGTGGTGCGCAGTCGTCGGCGGCTCGGTACGGCAGGCGTTCCGGGTCTGAACCCGTCCGCGGCAGCAGACCGGCAGGCGTTCCGGGTCTGAACCCGTCCGCGGCAGCAGACCGGCAGGTGTGCGAAGGCCCGCCCGCGGGCCTTCGCTTCCCGGCCGGCCGTGGCGGGTCCGGTGCCCGGGCGGGTGGTCAGCCCGGTTGGCTGTTGTCCTTCAGGGTGCCCCAGCCGTGCCAGCGTTCGATCTCGATCCAGGCGCTCACCCGGTCGCGGTCCCGCATGCGGTAGTCGGTGCCCAGGTACTGACGGGCCAGCCTGTCGATGTCGGCGAGGCCCTCGTCCGGGCGTGTCTCGGCGACGCGGCCGATGATGCTGATGTGCGTGTACCAGGCCGCCTCGTCCAGCACGGTGAGAGTGACGCGCGGGTCGCGGCGGATGTGCTCCAGCCGCTTGCGGCCCTCGTCCATGTTCACCAGGACCCGGCCGTCGTCCCAGAGGTACCAGGTCGGGGTGGACACCGGCTGGCCGTCCGGGCGGAGCGTGGTGATGACGGCGGGGTTCGCCTTCTTCAGCATGGCCACGGCTTCGTCCGGCAACGGTGGCTTGGACATCTGCTCTCCCTCACATCGACCCGTCGTACGGCACCGGTGGCGCGCCCCCTGAGCACCCCACCCGCAGACTACGATCACCCCGCCCCGGTCGCCCGCCGACCCGCCCGCGATCGGGTGACCTCGTGTCGCATCTCCTGAGCAGCGTTGTCAGGACAACCGGACAACGGGACGACCTGACTACCGGTGGTCCTGACATGAGGGCTACGCTCCTGCCGTGCCCAAACCCGTCGCCGACCCCGCCGCCCTCGAACTCGGCGTGGACCGCAGCAGCCCGGTCCCGCTCTACTACCAGCTGTCCCAGCAGCTGGAGGCGGCCATCGAGCAGGGTCGCCTCGCTCCCGGCAGTCTCCTCGGCAACGAGATCGAGCTCGCGGCCCGGCTCGGCCTGTCGCGCCCCACTGTCCGCCAGGCCATCCAGTCGCTCGTCGACAAGGGCCTGATGGTCCGACGCCGCGGGGTGGGCACCCAGGTCGTCCACAGCCAGGTCAAGAGGCCCCTCGAACTGAGCAGCCTGTACGACGATCTGGAGGCGGCCGGCCAGCGCCCCGCCACCCGCGTCCTGTGCAACCGGATCGAGCCCGCCACTGCCAGGGTCGCCGCCGCCCTCGGTGTCCCGGAAGGCACCGACGTCCACCTCGTGGAGCGGCTGCGGTCCGCGCACGACGAACCGATGGCTCTGCTGCGCAACCACGTGCCGGCCGGCCTGGTCGACCTGGGCACCGAACGGCTGGAGGCCACCGGTCTCTACCGGATCATGCGGGCCGCCGGTATCACCCTGCACAGCGCGCGTCAGAATGTCGGCGCCCGCCTCGCCACGGCCGAGGAAGCCGCCCAGCTCGCCGAGCCCGAGGGTGCGCCGCTGCTGACGATGGAGCGCACCACGTACGACGACACCGGGCGGGCGGTCGAATTCGCCTCCCATGTCTACCGGGCCTCGCGCTACGCCTTCGACTTCCAGCTCCTCGTTCGCTGACGAGCGCTGCGGAGGCCCCGTTGACGACGCCGACGCACCCCGCTAGAACTCCCCAAGCCGCACTCGGGCGGCCGGGAGAGAAGGCGGACCCACCATGCGTACCCCTCGCAAGGCAGCAACCCTGATCGCCATATGCACCATCGGCCTCGCGCTCACCGCCTTGACCGGATGCAGCAGCTCCGGCGGCAAGAGCTCGGAGGACAAGCCCGGGAGCGGCAGCGGGCAGGGCGTCAGAGGCGTCTCCACACCCCGGATGAAGATCGCCATGGTCACGCACGCGGGGGAGGGCGACACCTTCTGGGACATCGTCCGCAGCGGTGCGAAGCAGGCCGCGGCCAAGGACAACGTCGAGTTCCTGTACTCCGCCGACAAGGAGGGCAAGGAACAGGCCCAGCTCGTCCAGGCCGCCATCGATCAGAAGGTCGACGGCATCGTCGTCACGCTCGCCAAACCGGAAGCCGTCAAGGCGGTCGTCGCCAAGGCGGTGAAAGCCGGCATCCCCGTCGTCACGATCAACTCGGGCGCGCAGTTCTCCACGGAGGTCGGCGCGCTCAGCCACATCGGGCAGGACGAGAAGGTCGCCGGCGAGGCCGTCGGCGAGGAACTCAACAAGCGCGGCCGCAAGAAGGCCGTCTGCGTCATCCACGAACAGGGCAATGTGTCGCTCGAGGAGCGGTGCGCCGGGGTGAAGAAGACCTTCAAGGGCGCGGTCGAGAACCTCAACGTCGAGGGCACCAACATGCCCGCCTCCACCTCCTCCATCGAGGCGAAGCTCCAGGCCGATCACGGCATCGACGCGATCGTCACCCTCGGCGCGCCGTTCGCCGCGGCCTCCGTCAAGGCCAAGGAGGGCTCCGGCTCCAAGGCCGAGGTCGACACATTCGATCTGAACGCCGAGGTCGTCAAACGCCTCAAGGCCGCGGAGGTCGGCTTCGCCGTCGACCAGCAGCCCTACCTCCAGGGCTATCTCGCCGTCGACGAACTGTGGCTCAACAAGACGAACGGCAACGTCATCGGCGGCGGCAAGCCGGTGCTCACCGGCCCGGCGATCGTCACCGCCGCCGACGTCCCGCAGCTGGAGGAGTACACCGCGCGCGGCACCCGATGACCGCCGTACGCGCCACCGCATACACCACCGTGCACACCCCCTTCCGACGCACGCGTCCCGCCCCTGCCGGGCGGCGCCGACCCGGGCTCGGGGATACTTGGCCAGCCGGACCGGGAGGCGATACCCCCAGGCGGCACCAAGCAGTACAGCGAGCAGCACAAGAAGGGCACGGCGTCGTGGCAAGGGTTCGGACAGGGGTACGTGCGATGGGTGCCGTGCTTGCGGCGGTGCTCGGGGCCTCCCTCGTGGGATGCAGCAGCACCGGTGGCAAGCGGGCGGAGGAACGCGCCGCCCGGGCCGCCGCCGAGGGCCGGTCCGCGGTGAACACACCCCGCTGGACCTTCGCCATGGTCACCCACTCGGGCGACGGCGACACCTTCTGGGACATCGTCCAGCGGGGCGCCGAGCAGGCGGCCGTCAAGGACAACATCAAGTTCCTGTACTCGCACAACGACGAGGCGCAGCAGCAGGCCCAGCTCGTCCAGGCCGCGATCGACCAGAAGGTCGACGGGCTGATCGTCTCGCTCGCCAAGCCCGACGCGATGAAGGACGTCGTCGCCAAGGCAACCAGGGCCGGGATCCCGGTGATCACGGTGAACTCGGGCTCCGCGGAGTCCAAGGCGTTCGGCGCGCTCACCCACATCGGCCAGGACGAGTCCATCGCCGGCGAGGCCGTCGGCGACGAGCTCAACGCGCGCGGCCGGAAGAAGGCCCTGTGCATCCTGCACGAGCAGGGCAACGTCGGCCACGAGCAGCGCTGCGCCGGGGCGAAGAAGGCATTCGACGGGCAGATGCAGAACCTGTACGTCGAGGGCACCAACATGCCCGACGTCCAGGCGTCCATCGAGGCGAAGCTCCAGGCGGACAAGAACATCGACGCGGTCGTCACGCTCGGCGCGCCGTTCGCGGACGCCGCCGTGAAGGCGAAGCGGACCGCAGGCTCCAAGGCCGAGATCGACACGTTCGACCTGAACGCGAAGGTCGCCACCGCATTGCAGGACAAGACCCTGGGCTTCGCCGTCGACCAGCAGCCGTACCTCCAGGGGTACGAGGCCGTCGACCTGCTCTGGCTCTACCGCTACAACCGCAACGTGCTCGGTGGCGGGCGCCCCGTCCTCACCGGCCCGCAGATCATCACCTCGAAGGACGCCGCCGAGCTGGCGGAGTACACGAACCGGGGGACCCGATGACCACGACGGAACAACCACCGGCCCCGGCGGCCGGGTCCGACGAGCGGCTGCTGCACACCTCGGCGCTGCGCAGGCTGCTCGGCCGCCCCGAACTCGGTTCGGTCGTAGGCGCCGCGGCCGTCTTCATCTTCTTCTCGATCGTCGCCGACAGCTTCCTGCGCGCCTCCAGCTTCGGCACGGTGCTGTACGCGGCGTCCACCATCGGGATCATGGCGGCGCCGGTGGCGCTGCTGATGATCGGCGGCGAGTTCGACCTGTCCGCCGGTGTCCTGGTCACCAGCTCCGCATTGGTCTCGTCGATGTTCAGCTACCAGATGACGGCCAATGTCTGGGTCGGCGTCTTCGTGTCGCTGCTGGTGACGCTGGCCGTCGGCGCGTTCAACGGGTTCATGCTGACCCGTACCAAACTGCCGAGCTTCATCATCACGCTCGGTACGTTCCTGATGCTGACCGGTCTCAATCTCGGCTTCACCAAGCTGATCAGCGGAACCGTGTCGACGAAGTCCATCGCCGACATGGAGGGCTTCGACTCGGCCCGCAAGGTCTTCGCCTCGCAGTGGACCGTCGGTGGGGTCGAGCTCAAGATCACCATCCTCTGGTGGGCGGTGCTCGTCGCGATCGCCACCTGGATCCTGCTCCGTACCCGCTTCGGCAACTGGATCTTCGCGATCGGCGGCGAGGCCGACGCGGCCCGCGCCGTCGGTGTCCCGGTGATCCGCACCAAGGTCGGGCTCTACCTCGGGGTCGCCTTCGCCGCCTGGGTCTCCGGGCAGCACCTGCTGTTCTCGTTCGACGTGGTGCAGTCCGGCGAGGGCGTCGGCAACGAGCTGACGTACATCATCGCGGCCGTCATCGGCGGCTGCCTGATCACCGGCGGCTACGGCTCCGCGATCGGCTCGGCGATCGGCGCTTTCATCTTCGGCATGACCAGCAAGGGCATCGTGTACGCGGAGTGGAACCCGGACTGGTTCAAGTTCTTCCTCGGAGCCATGCTGCTCCTGGCCACCCTGCTCAACGCATGGGTACGCAAGCGTGCGGAGGCGACGAAATGACGACCGCGGCCCCCCGGGCGCTGATCGAGCTGGACCACGTCAGCAAGTTCTACGGGAACATCAAAGCCCTCCAGGACGTCTCGCTGGAGGTCCACGCGGGCGAGATCTCCTGCGTCCTCGGCGACAACGGCGCCGGCAAGTCCACCCTCATCAAGATCATCGCAGGGCTGCACCGGCACGACGCGGGCCGGTTCCTCGTCGACGGCGAGGAGACCGCTCTGGCCAACCCGCGCGAGGCCCTGGACCGGGGCATCGCCACGGTCTACCAGGACCTGGCCGTCGTTCCGCTGATGCCCGTCTGGCGAAACTTCTTCCTCGGCTCCGAGCCGACGACGGGCGTCGGTCCGTTCAAGCGGCTCGACGTCCGGATGATGCGCGAGACGACCCGCTCCGAGCTCCTGCGCATGGGCATCGACCTGCGCGACGTCGACCAGTCGATCGGCACCCTGTCCGGCGGCGAGCGCCAGTGCGTCGCCATCGCGCGGGCCGTCTACTTCGGCGCCAAGGTCCTCGTCCTCGACGAGCCCACCGCGGCGCTCGGCGTCAAGCAGTCCGGGGTCGTGCTGAAGTACGTGGCGGCCGCCCGGGACGCCGGGCTCGGCGTGGTTCTCATCACGCACAACCCGCACCACGCCTATCTGGTCGGCGACCGGTTCGTGCTGCTCAAGCGGGGCGCCATGTCCGGCAGCCACACCAAGGACTCCATCACCCTGGACGAGCTGACCCGCCAGATGGCCGGTGGCAGCGAGCTCGAGGAGCTCAGCCACGAGCTCGAGCGGGCCCCCTCGCCGACCCACCTGGGTGGCCATCCGGTCACCGACGACACCCCGTAGGAGAGGGCGCGGGCGGGGTGCCGCGGACCCCGATCGCCCGCCCCGACGCTCCGGCAGTGGCAGAATCGAGCCCGACGGGCGCCGTCCGCCGCCGGGAGCTGACACCACCCGGTCCCCCCAGACAATGCAGGGACGATGAGCACGTACCGCGACTTCACACACCGCGGCTCCGCCCGCGCCACCGTCCTGCGGACCGTCGGGACCCGCGAGCGGCGCTCGCACCTCACGGCGCCACGGGTACCCACCGTCGGCATCGACATCGGGGGCACGAAGGTGATGGCCGGCGTCGTCGACGCCGACGGGAACATCCTCGAGCAGTTGCGCACCGAGACGCCGGACAAGTCCAAGAGCCCCAAGGTCGTCGAGGACACCATCGTCGAGCTGGTCCTCGACCTCTCCGACCGGCACGACGTGCACGCCGTCGGCATCGGCGCGGCGGGCTGGGTCGACGCCGACCGGTCCAAGGTGCTGTTCGCCCCGCACCTCGCCTGGCGCGACGAACCCCTCCGCGACGCCCTCGCCTCCCGCCTGGTCGTCCCCGTCATGGTGGACAACGACGCGAACACCGCGGCGTGGGCGGAGTGGCGGTTCGGCGCGGGCCGCGGCGAGGACCATCTCGTCATGATCACGCTCGGTACCGGCATCGGCGGCGCGATTCTGGAGGACGGTCAGGTCAAGCGCGGCAAGTACGGGGTCGCCGGTGAGTTCGGCCACATGCAGGTGGTGCCCGGCGGGCACCGCTGTCCGTGCGGCAACCGGGGCTGCTGGGAGCAGTACAGCTCCGGCAACGCCCTCGTCCGCGAGGCCCGGGAGCTGGCCGCCGCCGACTCGCCCGTCGCCCACGGCATCATCGAGCGGGTCAAGGGGAACGTCTCCGACATCACCGGGCCGCTCATCACCGAACTGGCCCGCGAGGGCGATGCGATGTGCATCGAGCTCCTCCAGGACATCGGCCAGTGGCTCGGTGTCGGCATCGCCAATCTGGCCGCCGCGCTCGACCCCTCCTGCTTCGTCATCGGAGGCGGTGTCAGCGCCGCCGACGACCTGCTGATCGGTCCCGCCAGGGACGCCTTCAAGCGCCACCTCACCGGTCGTGGCTACCGCCCCGAGGCCCGGATCGCGAAGGCGGAGCTCGGCCCGGAGGCAGGTATGGTCGGCGCCGCGGACCTGGCCCGGCTGGTCGCCCGCCGGTTCCGCCGCACCAACCGCCGTCGTGTCGAGCGGTACGAGCGGTACGCGCAGATCTACGACCAGGCCGCGAGCACCATCCGGTCGACCCGCAACACCCGTACCTCCTAGGGATCCCCAGAACATGACCACAGCAGAGCATCCCGTCCTGCCGCGCCAGTCCTCGCCGCCCGACGAGGGCGGCGGGCGGCCCCCGGAGGACCGGCGCCGGATGATCCGGCGACGCCTGATCACGGCGACCATCATCGTCCTGCTGATCGGCGTCCCGGCCGGCTATCTGCTGATCTCCGCCGGCCAGAGCCGCCGCTCCGGGCAGGACAAGGAGGCCGAGGCCTCCGCGCAGGGGCTCCGCGAGGGCTGGCCGTCCCGGATGCAGCGCCGGATCTTCGAGGTGCCGATCCCCGGCGACGCGGTGGACGTCCAGTACTACGAGACGAACAACTGGAAGGCCAGCCGGATGTACGTGCAGTTCCGTACGTCGTCCGCCGGGCTCGACCGCTTCCTGTCCCGTCTGGGCTCCGGCCGCGCGGCCCTGACCGACGGCGACGTCACCGTCGGCGCCCGCGACACCAAGATCGCGGGCTGGTACTTCGGCCAGGGCGTCGACTGGGCGGGCACCACCCACAGCAACGAGGACCCGCGCCCCACCCAGGACATCACCGTCGACATGACCGATCCGGCATCTCCTGTCGTATATGTCGTGTCTGCGGCGACCCCCTGACCGGAGGCCGACGGACCGCTCACTAACCTGGAGCGAGTGAGCGATGTGAGTGAGACGAAGACCCCGCAGCCCGCGCAGCCGTTCCCGGGCGCGCAGTCCGTACCTGCGGCGCAGCAGTTCCAGGGCCCGCAGACGCTGGAGCCGTTCCTGGGACCGCCGGCAGCGCAGCCCGGGCACACCCTGCAGCCGGTGCCGCCGCTGTCGGCCACGCAGACCGGACAGGTACCGCTGCAGCCGTCGCACGCGCAGCCGGTGCCGCCCGCCCAGCCCGTGCCCCCGCAGCCGGTGCCGCCCGCCCAGCCCCGGCCGATCCCGCAGGGATCCCGCGCACTGCCGATGCACACCCTCCAGTACCGGTTCGACGGACCGCAGGACGCCCCCGTCCTCGTCATCGGCCCCTCGCTCGGCACCACATGGCACATGTGGGACCGCCAGATACCGGAGCTCTCCCAGCACTGGCGGGTCTTCCGCTTCGACCTGCCCGGCCACGGCGGTGCCCCGGCCCACCCCGCCACATCCGTCGGCGAACTGTCCGACCGGCTGCTGGCCACCCTCGACAGCCTCGGTGTCCAGCGCTTCGGGTACGCGGGCTGCTCCATCGGCGGCGCGATCGGCGCCGACCTCGCACTGCGCCACCCGCACCGGGTCGCCGCGCTGGCCCTGGTCGCCGCCTCGCCCCGGTTCGGCAGCGCAGACGAGTTCCGCCAGCGTGGCGTGATCGTCCGCACCAACGGCCTGGAGCCGATGGCCCGCAGCGCACCGGACCAGTGGTTCACCCCCGGTTTCGCCGCGGCCCAGCCCGCCATCGTCGAGTGGGCCGTGCAGATGGTCCGCACCACCGACCCCGGCTGCTACATCGCGGCCTGCGAAGCCCTCGCCGCCTTCGACATCCGTCCCGAACTCGGCCGCATCAGCGTCCCGACCCTCGTCCTGGTCGGTGCCGAGGACCATGTCACCGGGCCGGCCGAGGCCCGTACCCTGGTCGCGGGCATCCCGGACGCCCGGCTCGCCCTGGTCCCCGGCGCCTCGCACCTCGCCCCCGTCGAGCAGCCCGGAGCCGTCACCGACCTGCTCCTCACCCACTTCTCCACGAGCTGGCAGGACACCCTCGCCGCCATCCCCGTCCCGGGTACCGGCCCCACGCTCTCCGCCCCCGTCCTGCCCATCGCGGAGATCGCGGCCGCCACAGCCGCGCCCGGCACCGTGACCGCCGGCCGCCCTGACCCGTACGACCCGGGGATGAAGGTCCGCCGCGAAGTGCTCGGCGACGCCCACGTCGACCGGGTCATGGCCGCGTCCGACGACTTCACCGGCGAGTTCCAGGAACTCGTCACGCGCTACGCCTGGGGCGAGACCTGGAGCCGGGAGGGCCTGGACCGCCGTACCCGCAGCTGCGTCACGCTCACCGCACTGGTCACCTCCGGCCATCTGGAGAGCCTCGCCCCGCATATCAGGGCCGCCCTGCGCAACGGGCTGACGCCGGCCGAGATCAAGGAAGTGCTGCTGCAGACCGCCGTGTACTGCGGCATACCGGCCGCGGGCGCCGCCTTCACCATCGCCCAGTCGGTGATTCATGAAGAAACCACGCCCCGGCCGTAGCAGGATGAGCACCATGAACGCTGCGAACCCTCTGCACCTGACCCTGACCAAGAAGACGCACTCCTGCATCCGGCTGGAGAAGGACGGGCGGACGCTCGTCATCGACCCGGGCGGCTTCTCGGAGCAGGACGCGGCACTCGGCGCCGACGCGATGCTCGTGACCCACGAGCACGCCGACCACTTCGACGAGGGCCGGCTGCGGGCCGGCCTGGAGGCCAACCCGGCCGCGGAGATCTGGACCCTGCGCAGCGTCGCGGAACAGCTGTCCGCAGCCTTCCCCGGCCGGGTGCACACCGTCGGTCACGGCGACACGTTCACCGCCGCAGGATTCGACGTACAGGTGCACGGCGAACTGCACGCGGTGATCCACCCCGACATCCCGCAGATCACCAACATCGGCTTCCTGGTGGACGGTTCGCTCTTCCACCCGGGGGACGCGTTCACCGTCCCCGACCACCCCGTCGACACGCTGATGCTCCCGGTGATGGCCCCCTGGAACAAGATCTCCGAGGTCATCGACTACGTGCGCGAGGTCAAACCGCGCCGGGCGATCGACATCCACGACGCGCTGCTCACCGATCTCGCCCGCCCGATCTACGACCGGCAGATCGGCAGCCTCGGCGGCGCCGACCACGGCCGGCTGACCCCCGGGGACTCGACCGGTCTGTGACCGGCGCCGGTCCGCCGACTGTCAGTGGGAGCCGCTAGGTTTACGTATATGCGCATCGCCACGTGGAACGTCAATTCGATCACCGCCCGCCTCCCGCGGCTGCTGGCCTGGCTGGAGAGCACCGGCACGGACGTGCTGTGCATCCAGGAGACCAAGTGCACGGCCGAGCAGTTCCCGGCGGACGCCCTGCGCGAGCTCGGCTACGAGTCCGCGGTCAACGCCACAGGCCGGTGGAACGGGGTGGCGCTGGTCTCCCGGGCCGGCCTGTCCGACGTCGTCATGGGGCTGCCCGACGGCCCCGACTACGACGGCGTGCAGGAGCCCCGGGCGATCTCCGCGACCTGCGGCCCGGTCCGCCTCTGGTCGGTGTACGTGCCGAACGGCCGCGAGATCGAGCACCCGCACTACGCCTACAAGTTGCGCTGGTTCGAGGCCCTGCAGAAGGCGGTCGCCGCGGACGCTGCGGGCTCGCAGCCGTTCGCGGTGCTGGGCGATTTCAACGTGGCCCCGACCGACGAGGACGTCTGGGACCCGGCCCTGTTCGAGGGCGCCACCCATGTCACCCCCGCCGAGCGCGCCGCCCTCGCCGCACTGCGCCAGGAGGGCCTGTCGGACGTCATGCCGCGCCCGCTCAAGTACGACCGCGCGTACACCTTCTGGGACTACCGCGAGCTGCGCTTCCCGAAGAACAAGGGCATGCGGATCGACCTGGTCTACGGCAACGCCCCGTTCACGGTGGCGGTCAGGGACAGCTACGTGGACCGCGAGGAGCGCAAGGGCAAGGGCGCGTCCGACCACGCGCCGGTGGTCGTCGACCTGGAGCTGTGACCCGTCGGCCGGTGACGAACGGCCTGGTCCTGGCGCAGAATGGCGCCCTGATCATGCAAAGTCCTGGGGGACCATGCACAGCCGTACCCGCACCGGCGCAGCCGCCACCGGCGCCGCCGCGCTGCTCCTCGTCCTCACCGGCTGCGCCGACGAGCCCGCCAAGGCCGATCCGAAGGCTTGCAGGGCCGTCATGGAGAAGCGGTTCGTGGAGAACACCGCCGACGGCACCGTCCCGCCGGAGTGCAAGGGCATCGACAACAAGGTCCTGGCCGGTTTCGTCGAGGACATCTTCAACGCCCATGTCGGCGACGCGACGAGAGAGGCCACCAAGGACCTGGAGGACGAGCTGGGCGGTACGAAGGTGACGGTCGGCGACCCGCCCTCGCCCCGCCCCTGACCGCGCCACCCGGCATGATCGGAACGAGAGGACCTACGACGCCTCCAGGTGCGGCGCGTGGGTCCGGACCGCGGCCAGCACCTGCCGCTTGGACGGATTGACCATCGAGTGGCCGGCCACGGACACCGTCGGCACGGTCTCGTTCCCGTCGGCGACCGAGCGGACGAACGCCGCCGCCTCGGGATCCCGCCAGATGTTCACCTCGGTGTAGGTGAGGCGGCTGAACCGCAGCCGCAGCCGCAGCTTCATGCAGTACGGGCAGCCGGGCCGCCAGTAGACGACCATGCCGTCGTGGTCCTCGGCCATGCGGGTCCCCCGTTCGCGTAGGCGTGAGGTGGATCCTAACCGGCCCGGCCGGAGCCAGGGCGGGCGGCGCTGTCGGTGGTCGCCGATACGGTGGTTCCCGTCTTGTCCCGCTTGCCGGCTGGTCGCGATGACGCGGACCGCGCTCCGCCTGTTCAGCGCCGGGCGGGGCGTGCGGACGGCGCGTGCGGCGGCGCGCGGCCGGGTGCGTGCACCGGGTTCAGTCCTCGAACGACAGGCCGCGCGCCCTGTGGTGCGTATCCCGGCCGGGATGCGACCCTGAGTGGTATGAACATCCCTTTCTTGGACAACTGGCGTAAGCGTCACGACGGTACGCGCGGGGCGGGCCTCGCGGCCGCCGTCGAGGTCGACCCGGAGGGCGTCGCCGAGCTGCTCGCCGAGTGTGAGCTGCTGCGTGTCCGAGTGGGGCAGCGCGGACTGGAACTCGACGACACCCCGGCCTCGTTGACGGCGCTCGACCAGCTGCCGCCGCGCTGGCGCGACGACCCCGAGGAGCTGCCCTGGCTGGGCAACGACGCCGGGCTGTATCTCGGCACAGTCCTCGTGCGCAATGTCCCGGGCGCGGCCTGGCACATCTGGCCGAGCGGTCAGCCCGTGGTGCGGCTCGCCTCCGGGCGGGAGATCGATGTCGTCGAGGCGGGGCTCGACTGGGCGATGACCGGCAGCCCCGAGCTGTCGCAGGTGTACGCAGAGTCGGCCGAAGGATAGTTCACCACCAAAACCAAATAAAACGCCTTATGCCCTATTTATGCGTGTCGGGTGCGAAGTCCCTTTTCGGGATGGATAGTTTGCGCTGAACTCGACACAGCGATAAGTGGGTAGGGCAGCGTATGGCCGTCGATCCGTTGATCGAGCTGCGGGACGTCAATAAGTACTACGGAGCGTTGCACGTACTGCAGGACATCAATCTCACCGTCGGCCGCGGGGAAGTGGTGGTGGTCATCGGCCCCTCCGGCTCCGGCAAATCAACGCTCTGCCGGACCATCAACAGACTCGAGACGATCGAGTCGGGTCATATCGCGATCGACGGCAGACCCCTCCCGGAGGAGGGGAAGGGGCTCGCGCAGCTGCGCGCCGAAGTCGGCATGGTCTTCCAGTCGTTCAATCTCTTCGCGCACAAGACCGTGCTGGCCAACGTCTCGCTCGCCCAGCTCAAGGTCCGCAAACGCAAGAAGGACGAATCCGACGCGCGGTCCCGGGAGCTCCTGGAGCGGGTCGGGCTCGCCTCCCAGGCCGACAAGTATCCCGCCCAGCTCTCCGGCGGGCAGCAGCAGCGGGTGGCCATCGCCCGCGCCCTGGCCATGGACCCCAAGGCCCTCCTCTTCGACGAGCCGACCTCGGCGCTCGACCCGGAGATGATCAATGAGGTGCTCGAGGTCATGCAGCAGCTCGCCAGGGACGGCATGACCATGGTCGTCGTCACGCACGAGATGGGGTTCGCCAGATCCGCCGCCAATCGCGTGGTCTTCATGGCGGACGGCCGCATCGTCGAGGACCGTACCCCGGAGGCGTTCTTCACCGCCCCGGAGAGCGACCGCGCCAAGGACTTCCTGTCCAAGATCCTCAAGCACTGACGGGAGGCCCCCAGTTGCGTACGAGAAAAGTGCTGGCTGCCTGTGCGGGGCTCCTGCTGGCCGTCCTTGCGGTCGGCTGCGGCAAGGACGGCAGCCCTCCGGTGAAGGGGCCGAAGCCCGCGCAGCTGCCCGTGTACAAGGTCGACACCAGCTTCCGGCTGCCCGAGTCGAAAACCTGGACGAAGGCGAAGAAGCGCGGCTACCTCCGGGTCGGGGCCAAGGAGGACCAGCCGTACCTGGGGGAGAAGGACCCGGCCACCGGCCTCTACTCCGGTTTCGACATCGAGATCGCCAAGATGATGGCTGCCTCGCTCGGCTTCGACCCGAAGACGATCCGCTTCAAGACGATCGCCTCCGCCAACCGCGAGACCGCGCTGCAGAACGGCCAGATCGACTACTACGTCGGCACCTACACCATCAACGAGATGCGCAAGAAACTCGTCGGCTTCGCCGGGCCGTACTTCATGGCCGGGCAGTCGCTGCTCGTCCGCACGGACGAGCACGACATCAACGGCCCGCAGGACCTGGCCGGCAGGACGGTCTGCTCGGCGGCAGGCTCGACCCCGTACCAGCGGATCGCGGCCGACTACCCGAAGGCGATCCTCGTCGCCTACGACACGTACTCGATCTGTGTCGACAACCTGCTGACCTACCAGGTCGACGCCGTCACCACCGACGACGCCATCCTGCTGGGCTTCGCCGCCAAGGCACCCAAGGAGCTGAAGGTGGTCGGCAAGCCGTTCTCCGAGGAGCCGTACGGCATCGGGGTCCCACGCAGCGACAACGCGCTTCGGTTCGCACTCAACGACGCCCTTGAGGCCAACGAGAAGAACGGCAACTGGAAGAAGGCGTTCGAGGCCACCCTCGGCCTGTCCGGAGTGCCCGCACCGACTCCGCCGCCCATCGACCGCTACCCGGCGACCTGAGGGGACGGGCCCACACCATGGACGTACTGACAGAGAACTTCTCGACCTACGCCGAAGGCTTCCTCGGCACCCTCGAACTCACCGTCTTCGCCTCGATCCTGGCGCTGGTGCTCGGCTTCGTCATGGCCTCGTTCCGGGTGGCGCCCGTCGGCTCGCTCCGGGTGTTCGGCACCGTCTGGGTGATGGTGCTGCGCAACACCCCGCTGACCCTGCTCTTCTTCGCGGTCCTCCTCGGCCTGCCGCGCTTCGGCCTGGTTCTGCCGTTCAAGGTCTTCGCGGTCCTCGCGCTCGGCTGCTACACCTCCGCGTTCATCTGCGAGGCGCTGCGCTCCGGCATCAACACCGTGCCGCAGGGGCAGGGCGAGGCCGCCCGTAGCCTCGGTATGACCTTCGGACAGACACTGGGCTCCGTGGTGCTGCCGCAGGCGTTCCGCTCGGTGATCCCGCCGGTCGGCTCGACTCTCATCGCCCTCGCCAAGAACTCGGCGATCGCCGGCGCGTTCAGCGTCGTCGAGCTGCTCGGCACCTACAAGACCCTCAACGAGCTGGGCTACAACATCATCTGGACCTTCGTCTGGATCGCCGTCGGGTACCTGATCATCACCTTGTCCATCAGTGCGCTCTTCAACGTGATGGAGAAGCGCTGGGGAGTCGCCCGATGACCACCCACGCCCCCGAAGCCACCGCGCTCTACGACGTCCCGGGCCCGGTCACCCGCAAACGCCACAGGGTGTACGGGATCGTCTCCACGGTCCTGATCCTCGCCCTGGTCGGCTGGATCATCTATCTGCTCTTCGCCACCGAGCAGTTCACCAGCGCCAAGTGGACACCCTTCGAGTACAAGGGCATCCAGGAACTGCTGCTGCGCGGACTCGGCAACACGCTGAAGGCGTTCGCGTACGCCGCGGTGCTCTCGCTGGTACTCGGGGCGGTCCTGGCCGTCGGGCGGCTCTCCGAACACCGTGCGGTGCGCTGGCTCGCCACGCTCGTCGTCGAGTTCTTCCGGGCCATGCCCGTCCTGGTGATGATCTTCTTCATCTTCGTGGCGCTGAAGGTGCAGCCGCTGCCGGCGCTGGTCGCCGGACTGACCCTCTACAACGGATCGGTGCTCGCCGAGGTGTTCCGTACCGGCATCAACTCGGTGGACCGCGGCCAGCGCGAGGCCGCGTACGCCCTCGGCATGCGCAAGACACATGTGATGACCTTCGTGCTGGCCCCGCAGGCGGTGCGCGCCATGCTGCCCGCCATCATCAGCCAGCTGGTGGTGGCGCTCAAGGACACCTCGCTCGGATACTTGATCACGTACGAGGAATTCCTCCACGCCGGCAAACTCATCGCGTCCAACCTCGACTACGATCTTCCCTTCATCCCTGTGGTGATGGTGATCTCGCCGATCTACATCGGGATGTGCATGCTGCTCTCCTGGTTCGCCAACTGGGTGGCCAAGCGGGAGCGGCGCAACCCGAAGACCAAGGCCGTGGAGGTCGCACCGGCCGAACCAGGAACGCTGCTGCCATGAAGTGCAGTAGCCCAGACCGGCCGTACAGCGGTCTGGATGAGCGGTGCCCGCCCGGCAGCAGCCGGTGATCACTTCTCGCGCAACGGGACGGACAGGTACGAGGGGTCCGTGTCCGGCGAGGAGAAGGTCAGCTGTGAGCCGGCCGGGTTGTGCTCGATGTAGAGCGGGTCGACCGTGTCGACGACCAGGGCAAGGCGGTGACCGGCCGGAAGGTCGTAGGCCGTGGAGAACAGCTCCAGGTCCACGCCGAACAGCCGCCCCGGCGTCTGTCCGTGGAAGGTATAGGGGGCGTTACTGACCAGCTTGCCGAGGCCGAGCGGCCCCTCGTCGTAGAGATAGGCGACGAGGGTGCCGCTCTCCTTGTTGCTGGTGACCGTGGTGTGAAGCTTCGCGGTGCCGCGGATGTGCTGTGCGGAGTCGTACCGCTCGGACTGCCAGACACCCGCGAAGGTGCGCGGCAGCAGCGGGATCGAGGCGACCGGAGGCAGCTTCACGAACTGGTCGAGGGCGTTCGACAGCATGACGATGCCGCCGTCGGCGCCCGAGTCGACGTTCGCGTAGATCTTCTTCGTACCGCTCAGCGCGATCCGCTTCCGGTCGGCGCCGACCGACTTCCAGTCCGGGTAGCCCTCGTAGCCGCTGTCCGTACGGGACTTGAGCTGGACCGGCTGCTCCTGGTCGATGCCGTTGCGCTCGCCCTTGAGGTAGCGGTCGAACCAGCGGTGGGCATCGGTCCAGGTGTCGTTGGGCAGGCCGAGCAGACCGGTGGCTTCGGCGGTGGCGTGGTCGCCGGGGCGGAACTCCAGGCGCTTGGGGCCGCTGAGCTTCTCGTAGAACGAGGCGTACTGGTTGGGTGGGAAGATGGTGTCGCCCCACGCGTTGCCCATCATGACGGCGGCGCCGTTGGCATTGATCTCGTCCAGATACGTGGCGGGGGAGCGCTTCTTCCCCCAGGCGATCATGTCCGGTTCCTTCGCCAGGTTGGACCCGAGGAAGTCGGTGAGCGTCGTGTTCAGTTCGTCGCTCGGGCGGCCGGTGAGCAGGCCGGCCCCACCGAGCAGTGCGGCGGCCTGGAGGTGCTGGGTACGGCCGCTGTAGATGGAGTCGATGAGGTCGGCCCAACCGCTCAGTGCGACCACTGCCTTGATCCGCTTGTCGTGGCCGGCCGCGAGCAGACTGATACCCGCTCCGTACGACACGCCGCCCATGCCGATGCGCTGCGGGTCGGCGGGGGTGTGGGCGAGGGCCCAGTCGATGACGGCGGAGACATCGGCGATGTCCGGCGGACCGGCGACCTCGATCCTCCCGCCGGAGAGCCAGAAGCCGCGTGAGGTGTAACTGACCACCACGTAGCCGGAGTCGGCCAGCTGCTGTGCCTGCGCGAGATACTCGATCTGCGGTGTCGCCCAGCTGGAGGGCAGCACGATCAGCGGGTGCCTGTCGCCCGGCTCCGCACCGGCGGGGGTGAAGACATTGCCCTTGAGTGTGATCCCGCCGGAGCCGGGGATGTCGTAGAACTTCAGGCTCGGGGCCGACGCCGCCGTGGGTGCGGCGAGGGGCTGGGCGACGGCCGCCGGCGCCGCGCCGAGCGCGGCTCCGGCGATCAGGACGGCGGCGGTTCCGATGGATGCGGTGGTGCGCAGAGCCGGGTACGGACGTCCCACGGGTCACTCCTCACGCGTGTCGGTGCAAAGTGACCCGACGGTAACCCTGGTCGCTTACCGTTGGTAACTCCCCGGTAAGTTTCGTGAGCGTAACGATTGTTGGACGTGGTGTCAGCGGTGACGCGAAGTCAGGACGTCAGAGGCGTAAGAGGTCACATGGACTCGCGGATCAGTCGACGGCGCTCTTCGCCTGCCAGTCGGACCAGGACACATTCCACGCCCCGTAGCCGTTGCCCTCCGCGACCGTGCCCTTGGCGTCCGCGCCGGTGATCTCGAACGGGTCGCCGACCTGAGTCTTCCGGTACAGCTCCGCGGCGTTCGCGTCGCTCATCCCCACACAGCCGGAACTGTGGTTGGCGACCCCGAAGTACGCGGCGTTCCACGGCGCGGCATGGGCGTACATCCCCGACCAGGTCAGCCGCATCGACGAGTCGACCATCTTGTCGTACGCGTCGCCCAGGCCGACCGTCTCGGAGCGCATGTTGATCGTGCCCTCCTTCGCCATCAGTACGGCCGTGCCCCGCCAGGACGCCTTGTCCCCGCCGGGGGTGCCCGCCGACATGGGCACGTCCATGACCGTCTTCCCGTCCCGGCGCAACGCCAGCCGGTGCCGGTCGAGGTCGACCTTGACCACCTGGTTGCGGCCGATCGTGAAGGTCGTCGCGTAGTCGCGCACGAACCAGCCGCCGGCCGGGCCCGAGTCGATGCCGTTCAGATCGGCGTCGAGCGTGACGCGCGTACCGGACTTCCAGTACTCCTTGGGCCGCCAGTCGATCCTGTCCTTGCCGGAGTAGTCCTGCAGCCAGCCCCAGGACCCCTCGGTGTTGTTCGACGTGGTGACCTTCAGCCCTCTCTCGACCGCGGCCTTGTCCTTCACCGGGTTGTCGAACACGATCGACAGCGGCTGGGCGATGCCGACCGTGGTGTTCTTGCCGGGGGCGAGCGTCAGCTTGTTGACCTTTTCGGCCACAGCGGTAGAGAACCCCGCGCGGTCGGTGCCGCCTCCGGTGTCCGTGGCCTCGACGCTGTACTCGGTACCGGGTGCGGCGACCCGGTCCGACGTCCAGGTCCGGCCGTCGCCGGATATCCGGCCGGTGAGCGCGTCACCCTCGGCGGCGGTCACCTTGACCGTCCTCAGCTTCCCGTCGGCCAGCGTCACCGTCACCGGCTTGCCCGCGGCGGCTTTCGAGCCCTGGAGGTTCACCGTGATCCTGGTGTCCGGAGTCCTGGCGGACCCGGCACCGTCATCGGACCCGGAACCCGAATCCGATGCGGCGGCGCCCGAGCAGGCAGTGAGGGCGGCGCCGAGCACCGCCGTACCTGCGATCAGAGTCAGCCGGGCCGGGCGGGCGGGCGAGGTGGTGCGGCGTATGCGCCGGCTTGCAGAGATCAACGGAAAAACCTCCATGGCGGTGCTTCTCATCGGTGGAGAGGCATGTACTCGACCATAGGTTCCGCAATTACCTGGAAAACCATGGATTCCCTTGTGTGACACGGAATGCAGCACAACGGTCATCGTCCGGTCACATTCACCGCGCGGACCCGTCATAGGCCGCTGTGAACATCTTGTGCAGCCCCGCCGAGCCGTCGGCCGGGAGGAACCAGGGGAGGGTCACGGACATGTCAGCGCTGTTCGCGACCGGTGACCGCAGGGGTGAACAGGGGCTACGGATACGCAGTCTCACCGCTGCCGAGCACCGGGCATGTGTGACCGCGCGCGCCGGGGCGAGCTTTCTGCAGTATCCGTCCTGGGCCGGGGTCAAGGATCAATGGAAGTCGGAAATGGTCGGATGGGGCGGCGACAGCGGTGAATTGACCGGCAGCGCTCTCGTGCTCTACCGGCAATTCCCCGGCACCCGTAAATACTTTGCCTATCTGCCGGAAGGGCCGGTGGCCGACTGGGCCGATCCTGAAATCGACCGCTGGCTGGTGCCATTGATGGCGCATCTGCGAAAGGCCGGTGCCTTCGCCGTACGGATCGGCCCGTCACCGGTCTACCGCCGCTGGGACACCGCCCGGCTCAAGGCGGCCACCGGGCCCCGCCGGAAGGTCGGCGACGTCCTGGCCACCGAGGTGGACCCGCTCGGCACCGCTGTCGCCGAACGGCTCCGGGCACGCGGCTGGCGCCGGTGCGGCGGGGACGGGGACGCCGGGAGCGACGCCGACGCCCAGCCGCGCCATGTCTTCCAGGTGCCGCTCGCCGGCCGTACCCCCGACGACCTGTGGGCGGGCCTCAACCAGGAGTGGCGCCGCAACGTCCGCAAGGCCCGGAAGTGCGGCGTCCGGATCGTCGTCGGCGGTGCCGCCGAACTGCCCGAGTTCCACCGGCTGCTGCGGATCACCGAGGAGCGGGACGGCTTCCGTCTCGGTCGCTCCCTCGCCTACTACCAGCAGCAGTACGCCGTGCTCAACGCTGAACAGCCCGGCCGGATGCAGCTCTACCTCGCCGTCCACGAGGGCGAGATCCTTGCCGCACACACCATGATCAGCACCGGGCGGCGGGTCTGGTACCAGACGGGCGCGTCCGCCGACCACCGTCGTGAGGTCCGCCCCAGCAACGCTCTCCAGCGGCAGATGATGCTCGATGCACTGGCTCTCGGCGCCGAGGTGTACGACATGCGCGGGGTACCCTCCACCCTCGACCCCGACGACCGCGCCTTCGGACTGCTGCGCTGGAAACTCGGCACCGGCGGACAGGTCGTCGAGACCCTCGGAGAGTGGGAGACATCGGTGGGCGGAGCCGCCAACAACACGCTGTACCGCGCGTTCCAGGCGTACTTGGCGCGCCGGTGACCGCCGCCGAGGCGACCGGAGAGGTCGCAGAGGACGAGCAGCGGAAGGCGACGGACAGGTCGGGGCCGGTGCTGCGCAGCGGCGCCGTCATGGCAGCCGGCTCGGTCGTCTCGCGGGCCACCGGGTTCATACGCTCGGCGGTCGTCGTCGCCGCGCTCGGCACCGGACTCCAGGCCGACGGGTACGCGGTCGCCAACACCGTCCCCAACATCCTCTACATGCTCCTCATCGGCGGTGCCCTCAACGCGGTGTTCGTCCCCGAACTGGTGCGGGCCGCCAAGGAACACGCCGACGGCGGCGCCGCGTACACCGACCGGCTGCTCACCGCCTGCGCGGTCGGCCTCGTCGCCCTCACCGGACTCGCTGTCGCCGGCGCCCCGCTGATCGTCGCTGTCTACACCCCGTACTCGGGCGAGCGGGCGGAGCTCACGATCGCGCTGGCCCGCTACTGTCTGCCGCAGATCCTCTTCTACGGGCTGTTCACGCTCCTCGGTCAAGTACTGAATGCCCGCAACCGGTTCGGCGCGATGATGTGGACCCCGGTCCTCAACAACCTTGTGATCATTGCGGTGTTCGGGCTGTATCTGGGCGTTGCGGCAGGCTCCGAGGGCACGCTGACCACCGCACACGCCCAGTTGCTGGGGTGGGGGACGACGGCCGGGATCGCCGTGCAGACGCTGGCCCTGGTGCCCGCGCTGCGGGCCGCGAAGTTCCGCTGGCGGCCCCGGTTCGACTGGCGGGGGAGCGGCCTCACCCGTCCGCTGCGGTCGGCCGGCTGGCTCGTGATGCTGGTACTGACGAACCAGGTCGCCTACTGGGTGGTGACCCGGCTCTCCACCCTCACCGGGCAGCATGCCGTGGAGCAGGGCGTGGCAGGTGGCGTGGGCTATACCGCGTACAGCTACGCCTACCAGCTGTGGGTGGTGCCGCAGGGCATCGTGACCGTCTCGCTCGTCACCGCGCTGATGCCGCGGATGAGCCGGGCGGCGGCCGAGGGAGATCTCGCCGGGGTGCGTCGCGATGTCTCCTACGCGCTGCGGACGACGGCCGCGGTGGTGGTGCCCGCTGCGGGTGCGCTGTTCGCGCTCGCGCCGTGGGTGATGGGGGCCGTGTTCGGCTACGGACGCACCGGCGCCGCCGACATCACGGTGATGGCCGGGATGATGATGGCATTCGCGCCGGGACTGATTGCGTTCTCCGGGCAGTACGTGCTGTCCCGGGGGTTCTACGCGATGGGCGACACCCGTACGCCGTTCCTTCTGAACCTGGTGATCGCGGCGTTCAACGCGGGGCTGTCCGGTGTGGCGTATCTGATGCTGCCCGCGCGGTGGGCGGTGACGGGGATGGCCGCGGCGTACTCGGTGGCGCTCTTCGCGGGGTTCGCGGTCACCGCGTATGTGCTGCATCGCAGGGTGTCGGGCGGAACCGGCGAGCGGCGGCCTGCGCTGTGGAGGTCGCCCGGACTGTGGGCGCATGCGCGGCTGGTGGTGGCGTGTGTACCCGCGGGGGCGCTCGGTTACGGGGCGGCTCGCGCATGCGACGGGTCCGGAGACGTGGTGGCAGCGGCGGCGGGGGTGTTGGTGCTTCTGGGGGTGGTGGGGGCGTTGGCCCGGCCGCTGCGGCTCGCCGAGGTCAGTGCCGTGCTGGCTGCGGGACGGGGCCGGCTGCGGCGTTAGCGGGCGCCGGGGCCGTCCGGTGGCCGTTCTGTCCTTGATGGTGCCGGACGGCTCGGCTGTGCCGGTCGGCTTGATCGTGATCGTGGGGATACTGGTGCCATGCCGCGTGTGCTGTTGATCGAAGACGACCCGTCCGTACGGGAAGGGGTCGAGCTCGGGCTGCGAAGGCGCGGTCATGAGCTCCGGGCCGTGGAGACCGGCGAGGCGGGACTCGGCGCGCTGGCGGAGTTCCGGCCCGATATCGTCCTCCTCGACCTGATGCTGCCCGGCATGAACGGCGTCCAGGTCTGCCGTCGCATACGGGAGTCCAGCCAGCTGCCGATCATCATGCTGACCGCCCGCGGAGACGACTTCGATGTGGTCGTCGGGCTGGAGGCCGGCGCGGACGACTACATCGTCAAGCCGGCCCGCACCGAAGTGATCGAGGCCAGGATCCGGGCCGTGCTGCGACGGCTCGCCGAACCCGCCGGGCGCAGCGGCATCGAGTTCCACGGCGAACTGGCCGTGGACCGTGCCGGGTTGTCCGTCGCCAAGGCGGGGGAGCGGATCCTGCTCGCCCCGTCCGAACTGAAGCTGCTGCTGCATCTGTCGGCCTCTCCCGAGCAGGTCTTCAGCAGACAGCAGCTCCTCGAGTACGTCTGGGAGCACAGTTACCACGGCGACGCGCGACTGGTCGACGCGTGCGTACGGCGGTTGCGGCAGAAGATCGAGGATGTGGCGGGCAGCCCCCGGTACATCCAGACCGTCCGCGGTTTCGGCTACCGGTTCGGGCCACTGGTATGAGGTTTCTCGGCGCCCGGTTCGGTCTGCGGACCCGTCTCATATCGGCATTTCTTCTGGTCGCGGCGATCAGCGCGCTCACCACTGCGACACTGACCTACCGCGAGGCCCGGTCCGCGATCCTTCAGCAGGCACAGGACACCGCGGTCGCCCAGTTCCGCGACCGGGTCACCGCGCAGGCGGTCAGCCTCCCGCTGGACGCGGACCAGTTGCGGCGGATATGCGAGACCCTCGCCCGGGAAGGCAAGCCGCACACCTGGATCGTCTTCGCCGAATATGCGGACCTGCGGGTCTCGTCGTCGGACCGGTCCACCTCGAACGTGATCACACCCGCACTGCGCACCGCCGCCCGCACCACCACGCACGCCTCGTTCCAGCGGGTCGTCAAGAACGACGGGCCCT
This sequence comes from Streptomyces sp. NPDC051664, assembly GCF_044453545.1. Taxonomy (NCBI): domain Bacteria; kingdom Bacillati; phylum Actinomycetota; class Actinomycetes; order Kitasatosporales; family Streptomycetaceae; genus Streptomyces; species Streptomyces sp. NPDC051664. Next base: position 302,700 of record NZ_JBITCU010000002.1, read on the forward strand.
GGCTGACGATCGGGATGCCCGCCGTGTTCGACCGCGGCTACGGCGCGCAGCGCACCGGGCTCGTCCTCTTCGCGGTGATGCCGCTCCACCCGGAGGAGGCCAATGTCAGCGCCATGGTCACCGCGGCCCGCGACGGCGCCCTGCCCGCGCTCCTGATCGCCCTGGTGCCGGCCCTGCTGGCCGCCCGCAGCGTGCTGCGCCCGGTCCGTGACCTGCGCCGGGCCGCCGCCGGAATCGGACGGGGCGAGCTCGACACCCGTATCGAGGTGAAGGGATCCGACGAACTCGCCGAACTGGCCTGGACGTTCAACGAATCGTCCACCAAGCTCCAGCAGTCCGTGGAGGAGCTCCGACGGGCGGAGGCGCGGGCCCGGCGCTTCGCCTCCGACGTCTCGCACGAACTGCGTACACCGCTCGCCGGGATGCTCGCCGTCACCGAAGTCCTCGACGAGGAAGCCGCCCATCTGAACGCCGACACCGCGGCGGCCGTCCGGCTGATCAGCGCGGAGACCGGGAAGCTGGCCGCGCTCGTCGACGACCTGATGGAGATCTCCCGCTTCGACGCGAAGGCTGCGGGCCTCCACCTCGACGAGGTCGACGTCGCCGAGACGATCCGCAAGACCCTGCAGGCCAGGCACTGGGAGGGGCAGGTCACCACCGAACTTCCGGAGGGGGTGAGAGCGGTGCTCGACCCGCCCCGCTTCGATGTGATCGTCGCCAACCTGGTCGGCAATGCGCTGCGGCACGGGGCACAGCCCGTCCGGGTGCTGCTGCGGACCGAGCGGCGGGGCGGGGAGGAGTGGCTGGTGACGGAGGTCGAGGACAGCGGTCCCGGGATCGCCCCGACCGTCCTGCCGCACGTCTTCGACCGGTTCTACAAGGCCGACCAGGCGCGGACCCGGTCGGCGGGCAGCGGGCTCGGTCTGGCGATCACGCAGGAGAACGTACGGTTGCACGGCGGCACGGTCCACGGCGCCAACAGGCCGGTTGGCGGTGCCGTGTTCACGGTCGAGCTTCCGTTGGAGGGAGCATGAGGCGGGGGTGGGTCCTCGGGGCACTGCTGCCCTTCGTGCTGCTGGCCACCGGGTGCGGCATCCGGTCCACGGACGTGGTCGAGGTCGGCGATGCGGCAACCGTGCAGGTGGCCCCCGCCCGGGCGGGCACGGTGCTGTACTTCATCTCGCCGGCGCCCCGGGGCGGAGTGCTACCCGTCGTACGGCAGGTCGACATCCCGGGGGACAAGACATCCGCGGGAACGGGGGAGGGGGCGCAGGGCTGGGGCAAGGAGATCGCCATGCTGTTCAACGGTCCTTCCCCGGCGGAGAAGAAGGCCGGCCTGCGGACCGAACTTCCTATGATCAATGGCGAGGTGAGCGTGCGCACGGATCGGGAAGGAGTGCGGGTCCGGCTCGAGTCCGCCGTCAACCAACTCTCCGAACTGGCCCGGCAGCAGCTGATCTGTACGGTCGCGCACGCGCGCGGCGTCGAGCAGGGCATGGCAGTGACGGTGTCCGGAACCGATGGGTCCGTCGGGCCGGCCCGCTGTTCGGACTGATCGTCGGGCCGCCCCCTGGTCGGGCCCGGGAGGAGGAAGGCCGGACGGGCCCGGCCCGGCCCGGCCCGGGCCCGCGGGCGGATCAGCTCGACGCGCGGTGCGAAGTGCGCTGTGCGGGTACGGGCGTCTGCGCGGCCCGCGTCACATCGGCGACCAACTCCACCACATCGGGGCCGTACGCCTGCGAGTTGACCACCTTGAGCAGCAGGCAGAACGTATTGTTCCCGTTCTTGCGGGACAGCTTCTCGTAGTTGCGGGCCAGATAGCGGGACGCCGCCTGGTTGGTGATCGCCTGCTGTCCGCAGAACAGGAAGACCGGGCGGGCATCCTGACCAGCCGTCAGCCTGGCGAGCAGGACGTGCTCGGCGATGCCCTTCTCCGCCCGGTAGCGCTCCGTTCCGATCTGGAAGGCACCACTGTCCGGGCCCGGCTCCGGCTCGGTGTTCACCTTCACGCCGGGCAGCAGGGAATGCAGATGGGCGGCCATCCGGCGGTTCGGACACATTCCAAGAGTCCCACCTTGAAATCAGGTTCATGACATCCTCCTGAACTGCGAAAACGCAAGGCTCCCGCTTCGGTGGGCGCCTTCGTCATGGAACGGAGGCGCCAGAAGCAACGGCAACTTGTACTCGTCGGTGCGTACGCGTTCCGTTCCGCGCTGGAAGGGTTGGGTGAGGGTCGGTGCCAGTTCCGGTGGGAGCCGACGGCCCTTGTTCTCGACCCGCAGCACGCTCGTGTCCGTGCGCCTCGGTGTGGACCGTCACGGTGCCGTCGGCGGGGAGGTTGTGGACGATGGCGTTCTGGACGAGGTTCGTCACCATCCGCAGCAGAAGCTCCGCGGAGCCGCTGGTCCAAGCCGCCCCGCCGGGGACGTCGAGCGTGATCCGGCGCTGTTCGGCGAGGGGAAGCAGCGTCTCCTTTAGGGAGGGCTTCGAGCAGTAGGAACTCCCGTATTGCCGCAGTGCGGCGGCCACTACCCGCCTCACAGCCACCGAGGCGAGAGGATGAGGACATGCTCACCCCCCAAGGGATCGCGTTTGCCACCCCGGCCGACCTCGGCGACCTAACGAACTACCGCCGCTTCTGCCGGGCCGCCGGCCTCAACCCTGTACCCGACGGCTACGGCCTCCTCCTCGTCACCGACGAGTGGGGCAACAAGAAGACGCTCGTCAGCGGTGACGTCGAATACGTGCGGGCGATCGTCGGGGCCACACCCGAAGCTCTCAGTGGACTGGAACTCCCCCAGGACAAGTTTCTCGTCCGCGACGGTTGGCCCGACAGCTGGGCCTGACCCTGTAGCTACACCGGCCGCACAGCCGCTGACGAGAGGCTGCCTCTCCGGCGCTTCATGGCTGCGGCGCCGCTCAGGCCAATTCGTTGGTGGTTGCGGCGGCGGGGAAGAGGCGCTGGACGGCGGCGACGACGACGGCGGCGTGGCGGGCCGCCAGGGGGGTGCCGCGGAGCTGGTCGCCGGCCGCGTCTACGAGATCGAGCTGTCCGGCCCTGGCCATGGCGATCTGGTTGACGAGGACGAGGATGTCGATGGGGTCCCAGGCGGTGTCCAGTTGGCCGTCTTCCTGGGCTTTGCACAGCAGCTTGGGGCCCTTGCTCTCAGGGCGCCCACGGCATCTCACACCCGGCATCGTTCCGAAGATCCAAACGAAAGGCCTTAGCGCCGCCGGTCTCGGTTCCCGGGGGCTGAAGTAGTCCGCACGAGGCGAGATTCCGTGATCTGCACGATGTTGAAGTTGATCAAAGCCATGTCGCCTGCCGCAGAATCCACCGTCGGTTTCTGATCTCACCGTCCATGCCCGGCGCCGGCCTGGACCGTAGAGAGCGGCGGACCTTGCCGTACCGCCGGATGGCCTACGTGGGTTTTGGCCAGGGGAATGTGGGTTGGTTGAGTGGATGAGTCGTCCGGTCCACGGAACCGAACCCTCACCCCGGCCGCGGCCGCACGGCGCGACTCCGCCCCCCACACTCGGGAGGGGGGCGGACTCAGGCTGGGTGCGAACTCGCCCCCGAGCACTCCGCCCCCTGTCTCCGGCCACGGCTACGGCTGGGACGGGGTGGTGGGGCTCGTTCACCATGGGGCAGGCCACAGGTTCGGCCCGCTTCCACGCCAGTCGATCATCCCGGAAAGGATCACGTCTTCCTCGGTGACGTTGTCCATCCGCCGAAGGCAGCGCCGACGAGTACGCGGCGATCCCCGGCGCCCACTACCTGATCATCGAGCACGACGGCACCTACCGCGACATCCTGGAGCAGATCCGGGCCGTGTTCCTCGAAGCCCGGCGGGCCGCGGCCGCCGGCGAGACGCCGGTGGTGCTGTCCGTCGACTCGGGCACCGCGCTGTGGCGGATGCTCAAGACCTGGACCAACGAGCGGGCCCGGCGCAGCAGGAACAATGCGCAGCTCCTGCAGGAGAACCCGATTACTCAGACACCGGCGCCGGCTGCGCGGTCACCAGTACCTGGCCGACTTCGCCAAGGCCCGTCCGTTCAATCCCTTGGAGCGGCTGATGTATTCGGCGGCAGCGCGCGATGAGTCGGTGGCGCGACACATGCATCTGAGGGTCATGACCGGCTCCCCTCCCACTCCGCTCCCTCTCGGAAGCACCCGCGGAAAGGAAGACTGAACCGCTCCGGGGTTCTGTGGAGACTTGATTCCATCAGGCCATGGCACGTCCGTTGAGGACTCCGTTGAGCTGCGCCGCTGTGCGTTGCGGATGGCGGAGGAGCGTGAGTACGACACCGAGTGGGCCGCGATGGTTCTGTTCACGAGTTCCGGTTCTGGCTCACTTTGCGTGGAGGGCTGACTGGCTGTGATGTCAGGGGTGTGTGGTGGGATGGCCGGACTCTGCTGCCGTGACCTGCTGGGCCCGTCTACTCGTCTCTGCCCTCAAGCTGTCGAGGGACCAGCAGAACGAATTGATCGACCTGCTCGGGAAGATGGCGGAAGCCGAGTCCGACCCCGCTCGGCGGGAGTTCCCGGAAGGCTTCGGTTCCTTGATGATGCGGTCTGACCCGCGCTTCAGGAGGAGAGTAGGACGCGCTTGCCAACGGCGCGACCACCACGACGACAGCTTTCACCACCTCCGGCCGGGCGATCAGGTGGTTCGCCTGACGGTCTCCCTGTCACCGCCTGCGCGGCGAGAGAGTTACGGGCCAGGCCGCCGGCGACGGCGGCGAACGCGCCATGGTTCGCCCTATGGCACGGGATGGCTCGGGCCGCGCTGTAACGTCTCCGCGTTCACCTGGGTGGTTGTGTCGCGCGAACGGGCCACCGGGGTCGCGAACGGCTTGGACCGCGTGCTCCCTGGTAGCGAGCTACGTGCGATGTAGAGGTCCCAGGAGTGGAGCTGTGATGCGGTCCCGATCGAAGCTGTCCGAACTCGCCACTGCCGTCGTTGCCGCCATCGCCCTCCTGGTCGGTGGCTGCGCCGGCGAGCGGTCGCCGGACCGGGAACCAGCGCAGGCGCAGGCAGTGCCCGTCCCCTCGCAGTCGCCGGCGATCGCGCAGGGCGCCCCGCTGGAGGAGCCGGCACAGATGGTGAGCCGCAACGGTGTCCTTCGGGTGGAACTCGTCGTGGAGAGGCGAAAGGTGGAGGTGGGCGGCCGCAAACTGTGGGCCCTCACATACAACGGCAGTTACATGCCCCCCACGCTGCGGATCCGGCCGGGGGACAAGCTGGACCTGGCGATGAAGAACTCGCTGGACGAGTTCACCAATCTGCATGTTCACGGACTTCATGTGTCGCCGAGCGGCAACTCCGACAACGTCTTCATCCACATCAATCCCGGCGAGACGTTCCACTACGCCTACCAATTCCCGAAGAACCTCGCCCCCGGCACTTACTGGTACCACTCACATGCGCACACGATGTCCGCGCCGCAGGTCGCCGGGGGCATGTCGGGTGTCCTCATCGTCGACGGACTGCAGCAGTACCTGCCGACGGGCCTGCGCCACATCACCGAGCACGTCATCGGGCTCAAGGACTTCCAGGTCGAGGGCGATGCGGTCAGGACCAAGGGCCTGCACATCGGCGCACCCACCAACCGCACGGTCAACGGTCAGCTGAACCCGACCATCCGCATCCGGCCGGGCGAGACCCAGTTGTGGCGGCTGGCCAACATCAGCGCCAACATCTACTACAAGCTCCGCCTGCAAGGTCAGCGGTTCCGTGTGATCGCCCACGACGCCAACCCAGTTGACCGGATCTGGACGGCCGACTCGCTTCTCCTCGCGGCGGGCGCCCGTTTCGACGTGCTCGTGCAAGGCGGTCCGGTCGGCCGTACCCAGCTGCAGACGCTCGCCTACAACACAGGGCCGGCCGGCAACAAGTTCCCGCAGTCCACCCTGGCAACCCTGGTGACCGAAGGGCCTTCCGCGCACGCGGCAGCCCTGCCCACGTCGCCCTTCGCACCGACCGACGACCTGAGCCACGCGGCGATCGCCGCACGGCGCACCCTCGTGTTCTCCGAGAACAAGGACGGCACCGAGTTCTACATCAACGGCAAGCAGTTCGACCCGAACCGGGTGGACGTCCGGTCCAAGCTGAACACGGTCGAGGAGTGGACCGTGCGCAACGACAGCGACGAGGAACACTCGTTCCATGTGCACGTCGATGATTTCCAGTTGATGAGCGTCAACGGCCTTCCTCACCATGGTCACGGCTTGCAGGACACGGCGAGCGTGCCCGCCAAGGGGCGGCTTGTCATCCGGATCCATTTCACGAACTACACCGGCAAGACCGTCTTCCACTGCCACATCCTCAATCACGAGGACGCAGGCATGATGGCGGTGCTCGAGATCGTCAAATAGCGTGCAGGTGACACGCAACACCAGGGCGGAGCGCCACCATCGACGCCGACGCCGGAGGGACGAACTCGTCGCGACGAGGCCGCCTTACCCGCGGTCGTGACCGGGACTACCGGGGCCCGTCCTCGGGCACCTCGGCGGCGTCGAGGTCCGCCCACGTGGCGTCGGTCAGGTCGGTGGCGGTGCCGCTTGATGCGGTCGCCCTTCCAGTCGTAGTCCAACCACGCCCCGGCGGGAACCTTCGCCTGCTGGGCCACGTTCCACCGCCGCCGCGGGCACCTCCCTGGCGGACTCCGGGAACCTGGCCTCCACCTCTGCCATAAGCGTGCTCGTGCGGAGACCCTCGCGCTGCGCGGCGGGCAGCACCTGGTGCTGGGTGATGAACTGCCAGTCGTAGGACTGATCCGGTCCGGCTACCGCAGTCCAGCCGAGTACGACGCCGTCCTGGCGGCCTGACCAGCACACTGATGGTGTCCGCCAAAGCGGAACAAGCTCAGAGAGGAGACGCTCGTGGCACGGCGCCGGTACGTGGAAGTTCCGCGTTCGGACACAGCGCGCGCCGAAGCCTTCAGTGACGGCGTCCTGGCGATCGTCATCACACTTCTGGTGCTCCATCTGAAGCCGCCACCGATCGCTTCGGGTGGCCTGCTGGCCCAGTTGCTCAACCAGTGGCCGACCTATCTGGCCTATGTCGCCTCGTACCTCTACATCGCTGTCGTATGGCTCAACCACAAGGCGGCATTCCAGCGCATCAAGGCCATGACCCGCGGCCTGCACTGGGCCAACCTCGGTGTGCTGTTCTCCACTGCGCTGCTGCCCTGGCCCACCGCGCTCGTCTCCGAAGCCATCGCGGAGGGCAACCCCCCGGACGACCGGGTAGCCGTCGGGCTCTATGCGCTCATCGGCGCGATGCTATGGGTAAGCTGGATGATCTTCTTCCATGTGCTCTTCCGCCACCCCGAGCTCCTCGAGGACACCGTGGAGGAGACCTTCTTCCTCGGCGAACGCCTTCGAGCCCTCGCCGGGGCCCTGCTCTACGCGGCCGCCGGCCTTGTCGGCGTGCTGACCATCCCCGCCCTCGCGCTCGCGATCTTCGTACTCCTACCACTCTTCTACGGCCTCACGAGCCATGGCTACGCCCAGCTCCCAGTCTTCGGGCGCCGTCTGCCGCCCAAGCATTGAGCATCGTCCAACCTGAATTGGCAGGTCACCGGGCTGGGTGCTCGTGCCGGTCGGGGCTGATCGGTAGCAGGTGGTCATCCGGCCCGTTGCAGATTCGTCGGAATCGCGGGGTCGGGCCAGGGGCCCTCGTCCTCTGCGGAGGGGGTGCGCGGGTCCGGGGAGAGTGTGCCGGTGGCGGATGTGCTGGTGTGGGTGATGCAGCGGCGGGTGGTGCCAGCCGACCGTGCCGAGCGGCTGCGCAAGGAGCTCGCCGAGATCGACGCGGAGAGTGGCCCCCGGGAGGCCGCAGAGTGGTGATCGGGCAGTTCATCGAGGCCGAGCGGAGCAGGTGATCACGGGACTGGCCGGCGCTCTTTGGCTGATCCTGTAACGCACGTCTGGCCCGGGGCGGCCGCTCGGCTCGAAGAACCGGCGGTGCGCCACCCGTCGGCACCCGCTCGACCGTCTCCCGCGCGGCCGACTCGGCTTTCAGCAGCCCAGCGCCGACGGCACCGGGCGCCTCAAACCGACCAAGAGGAACACGACGCTCCATAGTTCCCTCGCCCGTCCGGAGTTCACGCCCCCAGCGGAAACTCAGTCGTGATCGGTCGGACGACGGCTTCTTAAGGAGTTCCTCAGTGCAACTACAGCGTCCTCATATGGACGGCCAGCAGGCTCGGCGTCAGTTGCCCACGCGATCAGGAGCAGTCATGAATGACTATGACCCGACAAGCCACTCGCCGGCCGGCTCAGCCCCGGCGAGCATGGCCGTGCAAGCGCGCCGCCCGAGGGTGCGGCGGTTGCTGTCGAAGAAGAAGGGCGGATTGATTGTGGCCGCCGGGCTGACGTGTGCGTTGGCCGGACTGGCCAATGCCGGCACGTCCGCCGCGGCGGTTTCCTCGTCGGCCGCGTTGCCCCTTTCCTCCACAGCCACATCCTCACCGACCGCAACGCCCAGCCGGCCCGCCGGTGGCGGGCCCGTGGCTGGGCCGTCTGCCGGGGGTTCGACCGGCATCGTCGAGACGACTTCCCCGTCGGGCTTCACCCTGTCAACGGCAACGGGTGTGAAGGTGACCGTCGACGAGTCCTCCTCCACGACCTACAAGATGGGGACCCGCCGCGCCTCGGTGCGCGCCGTGAAGGAGGGCGCAAGCGTCCTCGTCCTGGGGACGGTCGACAGCGCGACCATCACGGCTACGAAGGTCATCGTGCAGCCCAAGGGTGACGGCGGAGTTGCGGCTGCCGAGGCGGCAGGGGTGATCCCCTTCAAGCAGGGCACGCCGTCACCGGCGAAGTCGGTCGGTCAGATCCCGGACTACACCGAAGGAGAGGGGACGATCGTCAGCGGGGCGGCGGCGGACAAGGCGACCAAGGCCGCGCAGGCCGTCGTCCCCGGAGGCATCAACGACCGGGTGGTGAAGCTGAGCAACGGCGAGTACGAGGTCCACAACATCAGCGTCAACTGGCCGCACCACATCTTCGTAAGCAAGAATTTCAAGGTCCTCGGCTACGAGTAGCCGCCGCGATAGTGCGCGGTCCCCGTGGCTGCCTCGGGGGGGGGGGGGGGGGGGGGGGGGGGGGGGGGGCGGGGCGCCGCGGGCGGGCGGGGGGGGGGGGGGGCGGGGAGTGCTGCTGGGGGTGCTGGTCGCGGCGTACGACCGCGGCTGATCCTTCTCGGGCCAACGACAGCGGGGGGGGGGGCGGGGGGGGGGGGCGGGCGCGGGGGGGGGGGGGGGGGGGGGGGGGGGGCCCCCCCCCCCCCCCCCCGAGCCGGCCTTCTGGACCCACGGCGCGTCAGCGTTCGCCGAGCGGAGCGAGGTCAGGATGTGGGCTGTTCTCCACCTACCGGCCCGACAGCCACATCAGGCGCCTCACCGCGGCGAGATCCGCCTTGAGGACTGCCCACCCGAAGTCCACGAAGTCCTGTCCCTCTGCGCACAGGCCACCCACGACAGCGACGGCTGGTTCAGCATCGCCCTCGCCGGAAGCCTCGACCCTCAGGACTCGTCAAAGGCTGGGCCACCGAAGCCGCATCCCAACTCCTCTATGACGCGGGCGCGCACCACACCTGCGTCAACGGCGGCGGCGACCTCCAACTCCACGGCCAGCCAGTCCCCAGCAGGCGGTGGCGCATCGGCATCGCCCACCCGCTGCAGCCCGGCAAGCTGGCCACCGTCATCACCGCCCACGGCGACCTGGCCGTCGCCACCTCGGGCACCGCTGAACGCGGCGCCCACATTCTCAACCCACACCACGGCACACCCGCCACGACGTTCGCGTCCCTCACCCTCATCGGGCCACGCCTGACGGTGACCGACACCTACGCCGTTCGCCTGAGGCGACGGCGCACAAGACTGGGTAGAAACACTGGACGGCTACAAAGCCCTCGCGGTCCTGCCCGACGGCCAGGAATGGCGCACCCCAGGATTCCGCCGATATGGATCATGAGACGGAACATGGACTCAACCCCGCCCGCAAGGAACGGGAGCCTCCCCATCACGGCCGCGGCTTGCCCACCGAAGGCACCGCACGAGCCGAACTCGTCCCTTGCCCAGCATTGAACACCAACCCCGAAGGAGCCCCCTGTGGGACTCGATCGGCCGTTGGTCCGTGTGGCTGCCCGATTCGCGATGAGTCAGGTGACGCGCAGTCCGCCGTCGACGAACAGGTCGAGGGCGTTGACGCCGGTGTTGCGGAGGACGAAGTCGGTGGCATCGACGACCTCCGCCGTGGTCACGAGGCGTCCGATAGGGGTACGCGCCAGGTGTGGGTGCTCGGGCGCGTCGCGCCACTTGACGCTGTCTCCCACCACGCCCGGATGGATCGCATTGATGCGGTGGGGTGCGAGTTCCACGGCCAGGGTTTTCACCAGGCCGGTGATGCCGCCGTTGAAGGCGGTCACCATGGTGGAGCCGGGGTAGGGGCGTTCCTTGGCCAGGCCCCCGAAGAACACGACCGACGCACCGGGGTTGAACCGGTCACGCAGGGCCCGCACGGTCTCGGTGTAGCCCACCAGTTTGGTGGTCACGGACTCGATGGCTGCGGCGATATCGAAGTCCGCGAGGGAGTTGACGCCCTGTTTGGCGGCGGTGATCACCAGGTTGTCGACCGCGCGCACTTCGCTGAGCGCGGCGGCGATCGTCTCCGGCTGCGACAGGTCAACGGCCAGGCCCCGGGTCATGCCGCCGATTTCGCCGGCCACCGTGTCGGCGTGTGCCGTGGTGCGGCTGGTGATGAGGACCGTGTCGCCACGGTCGGCGAACCGCTGGGCTACGGCGCGGCCCAGTCCGCTGCTTCCTCCGACGATGATCGAGGTGGTCACGATCCAGTGCTCCGTTCAGGTCGACGGGTGGCTGACAAGGATTCCGTACAAGCAAGGAGGCCCGGGACCGGGACGCCCCGTACGGGCTACGACGGCGGCCTCCTCAGGTAGTCGACGGCGGCGAGGTCGTCGTTGTCATGGCCGGCCGCGACGGTAGCTTGCAAGCGGTCCCGGACGGCCTGGAGCAGAGGGCTGGGGGTGGCGGCTGCCGCGGCCAGTTCGATGTCCTTGAGGGCGAGTTGCACCGCAAATCCCGGCGCGTACGAGGCGTCGTCCATGACGCCTACTTTCTGCAACTCGTACGGCATGGCGAGCGGGCCCGCTTCGAGCACCCGGACAAACGTCGCGTGGTCGACGCCGAGAGCGTCGCACAGTGCAAGGACGTCGCTCATGGCGACCGTCGAGGCGGCCATCCAGGCGTTGACCACGAGTTTGAGGGCGCTGCCCTCGACCTCCGTCCCGACGTGGAGCACGGACGAGCCGAGATCGTCCAGCAGGGGACGCGCCCGCGAAACGACGTCCTCGGCGCCGGCGACCAGCCAGACAAGCTTGCCCTGCAGAGCGGGAGCGGTGCTTCCCGAGACCGGGGCGTCGAGGTAGGCAACACCGTGATCACGGGCGAGTGCGGCCAGCGCGCCGGCGTGCTGTGGCCCTACTGTGCTCGCCTGTACCCAGACGGCATCGTTGTCGAGCCGACCGATGGCGTCTGACATGACCTGGGTGACCGCATCGCCGTCCCGGAGCACGGTGACGACGACGGACGCGCCGGAGACCGCGTCTCCCACCGCCCTCACGGCCGTGACCCCGGCAGCGTGCTCCGCCACCGAACGGGCCCTCTCCTCGGTCCGGTTCCACAGCCGTACCTCGTGGCCGGTTTCTCCGAGCCGCGTCGCCATCGCGGCGCCGAGTGCGCCCGCTCCGAGAACAGCGACGGTGGAAGCGTGAGACATGAAAAACACCCCTTGCCTGTTTCCCCCCATGGCCATGTTCTGTCGACAACCCGAGTCCTTCCTGGCAACGGAACGCAGCGCCCTTCACGAGCAGCAAGTCGAACATCGGCGAGTCGGGCCGATGGCATCCGGACCTGGCCGACCGCGCCCCGAACGGGTCTAAGTTCCAGCCATCGCCCGCCACCTTGGCCTCGCGGTTCCTCACGACCCGGGATGCAGAGCATCGGTTCGAGGCCGACGTAGGAAGCATGTCGCGGACAGGACAACCAGGAGCCCTTCGATGACCAGGCTGAACAGCCCCAGGGGTTCTGCCCAATTGCCGATGTCGCTTCTGTAGTCGGGCAACCCCGGCCCGCGCGAGAGGACGTAGCCGACGATTGGCCCGATGCCCACTCCTAGAGCCAAGAACCAGCCCAGCCTGACAATGCCCACCACGAGCAGTACGGCCGTCACTACAGCCGCGATCTCCAGGGCGTAGTAGAGAACAGCGATGTACCGAGGCGTTTTCGATCCTGGAACACCCCCTTGGTCGACGACATGCACAGCAGCCACGCCCAGGCACAACAGAGCCCCCGCCAACCGGGCGGTCCAGCCTGAAGCGATCGCGCCTCGTTCTGCCATGCGGTCTGACTCCTTCGGCATGCCGAGCAAGCGAGAAGGACCTTTCGATCGACGTTCCCCGGATCGGCATTGGCCTAGCAGTTACAACCGGCGTTCACCCCGTTGACCAAGGGCTGTCCCGCAGATGATCCAAGCGGCTGCTCGCTGTGCGGCGCGCTCGGGACCGTAATACGAACGGCACAACTCCTGATCAAGGAAGATGCGCGATGACCAGCGGTGACCGAGCTCGAGGGAGTCGAGGCGGCCGACCCACAGCAGACCACTACTGTTGATCAGTAGTTGACGCCCTCGGACAGCAGAAGCATCACGACCCCGGACGGTGTCCGCACGGACATCGTCCGGGGGCGGGCTTGTTCTGTGCGGCCCGGTCCGGTGGTGCGTCGCGGGCTCAGCTCACTGCCACGCCGTAGGGGCTGTCGCCGAGGGTGACAGTCGCGACGACCTTGTGGGATGTCGGGTCGATGACTTTGAGGGTGCCCGCTCCCTGGTTCGTGACATAGATCGCCTCGTTGGTGACCTCCAGGTTGAACGGGTCGGTGCCGGCAGGACCCAGGGCAATGGTGGCCGAGACGCGGTTACTGGGAATGTCGATCACGGATACGTTGCCCGGGCCGAGATCGGCGGAGTAGGCGACGTGGCCGTCGGGCCCGATGGCCACGTCAAAGGGACCCTCGCCGACCTGCACGGCCGTCGCCTTGCCGGTACGGGTTGCGACGGCAAGGACCTGCTTGCCCACTTCGTCGGCGACGTAGGCCGACTTGCCGTCCGGGGTGATGGCGACGCCGACCGGAGAGTGCCCTGCGGAGAGGTTCCGGGTGACGCGGCGCGTGCTGGTGTTGATGACCGACAGGTTGCCGGACCCGGAATTCGCCACGTAGGCCGTACCGCCGTCAGGACTGAACGCCACGTTCACCGGGGACTTGCCGACCGGGATGGTCGCGGTCACCCGGTTGGTTCGGGTGTCGATGACCGAGACGGTGTTCGAACTGCCGTTGGTGACGTAGAGGGACTTGCCATCGGGGCTGAGCCCGACACCGGTGGGGCTCTTCCCGACCGTCACGGTTTTGACGATCTTGTTGTCCTTGGTGTCGAGGACCGAGACCCGGGCCGAGCCGCTGTTGGCGATGTACACGTGCTTGCCGTCCTTGGCGACCGCGACGCCTTCGGGTGCCACGCCGGCCGGCACGGTGGCGACGACTTTGTAGGTAGCGGCGTCGATCACCGAGAGCGTGTTGTCCTGCTGGTTCGTGACATACACGTGGCCACTGGCACCGGCGTGGACGGGCGCGGCCGGCACGGCGGAGTGCTTGTGGACTGAGGGGGCGGGCGAACAGGAGGAGATCAACAGGATTCCGATACCCGCCGCGAGTACCGGTCGGAGCGTCCTGCCGGGTCGCCGGTCGCCGCTGCCGGCTCGGGTCCGCAGGGCAGAGAACATCTCGCCTCCTGTGCGCGTTGCGATGGTTGGGTCCGGGACCGGGCCTGGCAGGGAAGGATCAGGCCAGGAGCCCGCGGGCGTAGTAGTCCTTCTCGTCCCGAACACCGGGAAGCGCGAAGAAGTAACCCCCGCCCCTTGGGCTGATGAACGGCACCAGTGCTTCGTCTTCCAGCCGGGTCTGCATGGCGATGTAGGTGTTCAGCTCCTGCTGGAAGCAGACGAATGCATGCCCCATGTCGAGTTCCGGCAGGTTGAAGCTCCGGTCGTAGTCGTAACTGCGACGCAGGATCGTGCTGGTCGCCGCGGTCTGCGGAGTCTGGGGATTGGCGAGGCGGATGTGAGAGTTCAGCGCGGTGATCAGGCCCTGCGGGTCATTGGTGTAGATGGGGTCGAGGAGATCCGTGGCGTTCTCATCCACGGCGTACATGGGAGCGCCGCTCGCCTTGCGGCGGCCGAAGATCCGCTCCTGTTGAGCCACGGGCACCTTCTGCCACGCCTCGATGAAGAAGTGCACGATACGCACCACGTGGTACGTGCCGCCTGCGGCCCAGGCCGGTTCGGCGCTCTTCGGCTGGACCCAGACCACCTGATTCATCTGGGTCTCGTCGGAGAGGGTCGGGTTGGAGATGCCGTCCTTGAAACCGAACCAGTCGCGCCGGACACCGACGGGACGCTCCGGATTGCGCTGGCCGTCAATGCGCCAGCGCAGCTTCGCCGCGGATTTGGTGTGGGTCAGGATGTCGAGCAACGCGTGCACCGTCGTGTCACGGTGATCGGCGCAGATCTGGATCAGCAGGTCACCCTGGCTCAGCGCGGGGTCCAGGTCGTCATGGCGGAAGGGCGTCATCTTGACGAGCTGGACCGGCTTGCGCTTGCTCAATCCGTAGCGGCCGTCGAAGAGGGACGCGCCCACTCCGACTGTCAGGGTGAGACCATCCGCCACGAATGTGGGCCCCATGATGCCGTTGTCCGACGGCGTTGCGGTCGGGGGCACCTTTGGTGGCCTGCCGCCCGCCGTAAGGAAGCGGGCTCGCGAGGTCAGCGTGCGGAAAAGGTCGGTGAGTTCCGCGCGGTTGGAGGCGGTCACGTCCAGCGAGACGAAAATTGCGTCCTGTTGGGGCAGAGTGGCGATGCCTGCCTGGTGATAGCCATGAAAGGGAATCGTGCGGGATTTCGGTTCCGCCTTGATTCCGACCATAGGGTCGGCGCTCGCCGCGCCGCTGCCCAAGACGGTCGCGCCCGCCGCCCCGGCCACGCCCGCGGCGGCGCCGTGCAGAAAGGACCGCCGGGCAAACGCACTCGCCGGGCACCCTTCGCCGCTCCACCCTTCCTCCAGGGTCGCGGATATCTCGTCAGCCATGGTTCCCCTCAGGCAAGGATCCAGGCGGCAAACCGTACGGTGCCGCCGCGATCGGACTCCGTGAGCCGGCCCCGGCACAAGCCGCGCGACCGCGTGCGGCACCCCAACCAGCGCCGGGATTGCCGCCAGTTACATGACCGTGCCGCAAAACGTAATATATTGGACGTGCGCGCTCGCGCCACTTGACGCCCTCGCGGTGCCGCGATCATCACTTGGGGTTGTGCAGGGGTACCGCGGGGCGGAGCCAAAGCGAGATGGCCCAACCCTCGGCGATCGGGTTGAGCGTCACGATCAGGTGCGACGACAGCGACCTCGTCGCCGAGTTCTTGCGCCACGCCGGGCTCGACGACGGCCACCAGCTGCTCGACGGCCCGGCCTCGTCCGGGGGAGCGGCGGCCGGCCGCACCAGTGGATCGCCGCATAAGGGGATGCGGGTGCACGCCACGCGGTGGCAGCACTAGCTGGGCAGACCTGGCAGCAAGTCACGACCAACAGACCAGCGGACGCCGCCTTCAGAAGCTCATTAATGTATTGGCATGGACGGCTGAACAGCGGGGATCGGTCGTCACTCAGCGTGGACGGCCTGGCTGGCGTCGGGGGCGCTTGACGAGTTCTACGCGGATCTTCACTGCGAGGTGCCCGACCAGGACGCGGGCAAATTTGCCGGTGAGCGGCAGGTCCACCGGGTGTGTCCACGCCCTGGCTGGGCCCCGCATGAGGGATCCCGTGCCTCGGGTGCGCCGGCTCCTGGTCCACTCCTCCGCCATCGCGGCGGGCCGGCGCAGCGCCCGCGGCAAGCGATCCCAGCAATGGCCCATGGCCTGTAGCGTCCCTTGAAGGCTTCGGCGCGACTGCTATGGCCGCCGTTTACCGATCCACAGATGTCGACTCCTCTTCGCGGGCGGCTGCCTAACCCCTGCGTCGTCACGCGACGTAGCTGGCCAGCCACACACCCTTTACCGACACATCGCGGCAAAATGCGCAAAAATGTCTCAAGAGGCTGTTTGGGTATATGCCAGGGAGTCACAGATGGACGCCTCGGACGAACTCCTTCGAGGGCCTGACCCGGCGGCTCTTTTGACGCTGGACGGTGTCATTTGCAGCCTCAACGCTGCGATGGCCACGGTGCTGGGCAGGCCGGCGGAGCAGTGCCTGGAAGATGACTTCGGTGATCTGTGGCCCGCAAACCAGCGGATGTCGGCCGACAGTCTCGTGGCCCACGCCGCCAGGACGAAGACGGTCGCGATGCGGGTGCTTGAGTTCCCCGGGCGAGGCGGAGCACCACCCGTTGCCTGCTTGATCGAGGCGCGGCAGGTCAAGGATCCCGTCGGTGACGAGCAGCGGGTCTGGGTGCACGCGCTGGATGTGGGGAACGACCTGGCGAGCCTACTGATCCCGTTCCGGATGGCCACCAAGGCCGCCAACCTCGGCCTGTGGATGTATTCACCTCATGAGCACCAGCTGGAGTGGATCGGTGGCGCACCCGTCGTGGCCGCGCTCTTCCCGGATTTTACTGCGTCCCTTTCCAGAGTGATCTCGGCAGTGCACTCTGACGACCGGGAGGCATTGCGGCAGCTCGTGCGCTCGACCTCCGCCCCGTCCCCTTGGGTGAGGGTGCGGTACCTGACCCAGGACGACGGCTGGCACCAATTGGCTGCTCAGACCCGGCGGATCCAGTTGGGGTATGGCGGCCCCGAGCGGATCTTCGGGGTGGTCCGCGACGACACCAAGCAGGCGAAGCACAAGGAGAAGGCGCAGGCCGCACTGACTGCCGAGCGACAGCGCGCCAAAGACATCGCTGACTTCTCCTCCGCTTTGATCACCGCAGCCACGAAGCAGGAACTTCAGCAGGTCGTCCTTACCCGGCTCGCCGCAACCTTCGGTGCCAGCGGCGCCCTGCTCGCACTCGTCGACGAAGACCGCCTGCGCGTCTCCACCGATGCCGGAATAGCCATGTGGGAGGTCGAAGCCCTGCACGGCCTGCGGCTGGACATGCCGAGCCCGCTGCCCGAGGCGATCCGCACCGGAAAGCAGCATTTCATCCCCGACCGGGAGGATTACATGCGCCGTTGGCCGCATGGGGTCGGATTTCAGTGGCTCGCCCGGCTCGGCTTCGACTACGCCACCTCCATCACCCCTCTCAGCGAGACCGGCAATCAGCCACTCGGGGCGTGGATGGTGTTCTACGGCAGCGGACACCGGCCGTCCCTGGATGAGCGGACCCTCATGGGTACTTTGGCCGACCTGGCGGGCCAGGCGCTGAGGCGCGTCAAGTCGCAAGCGGCACGAGTCGAGCTGGCCACGGCGCTGCAGAAGACCATGCTCCCCACGCTGCCCGAGCACCTCACGGGCCTGGAGGTCGCCGCCCGCTACCGGCCGAGCCGGCACGGGCTGGATATCTGCGGAGACTGGTACGACGCCTTCGTGATGTCCGACGGCGCGATCGCACTGGAGATCGGCGACGCCCAGGGGCACGATGTGGACGCCGCCGCCTTGATGGGACTGGTGCGCTTGTCCATGCGTGCGATCGCCGCCCAGGAACCGGATCCCGCAACCGTGCTGACGCGCACCAACGAGCTGCTCGTCACGATGGAGGCGGCACGTTTCGCCAGCTGCACCATGCTGCATATCGACCCGGGCGACGGACAGGTCACCGGCGCCAGCGCCGGCCATGTGCCGGTGCTGTGCGCGCGCGACGACGGCGGCCACCGCATCCGTGAACTGCGGGGCGGGCCGGTCCTGGGAGTCGTGCCCGGCACCGAGTACCGTGAGGAGACCTTCACCCTGGACGAGGACAGCGCGCTGGTCATGGTCACCGACGGCGTGGTCGAAGGACCGGGCCTCACACTGGAAGCCGGACTGGAGCGAGCCGGAACACTGGCCGGAGCGGCCCTCCACGACGGACTCAACGCCGAGGAGACCGCCGACCGCATCCTCGACGCCGCGGTCGCGGTGGACCACCTCGACGACGTGGCCGTGCTGGTCATCCGACGCATATGACTGCCCCCGCGTCCTCACGACCCGGCTGCAAGACCACCCCTTGGGCTCATTCGCCGAGCGGTGTGTTCTCGATGACTCAGCCAAAAGCCGGCTGGATAGCCAGGGAAGGGTAGGGGGACGCTCTGGCGAGCTTGGCAGTCGGCTTCCCACCGAGGCCGAGCTACAGCAGCAGTACTCGGTCGGCGGCGCTACCGCGCAGCGAGCGCTGACCGAGCTGGCGCAAGCCGGGTTGGTGGAGCGCCACCGCCGGCGGGGCAGCTTCGTCACCGAGGGGGTTTTCTCCCGCCGGGCGGGCGCCTTTGAAACAGGCCCCTGACCAGCGCTTTTTAGGTGCTGTGCTGGGTTGCATGATGACGTTCAAGCAAGTGAGGAGGGGCTCCGCGTACCGGTACTACCTGTGCCAGGTCGCGGTCGGCGACATTCCCGCGAATCCCGGAGTAGCGGAGACCGCCGCTGCGCCCCGTCCTGCGACAGGCCGGGGCCTCGCCGCCGCGACACCCAGCCGGGAGCCGACCGCCTGAAGACCTGAGCGGACACAGTGGCACTGCTCAACGTTCGCCGTCGCGGGACATCCAGTAGCCGCCGTTGCACTTTTGGTTCGGTGCAACGGCGACTGTGTCGGCAGGGGCGTTACTACAGCTCCCGCTCGATCTGGTTCTCGCTGACCTTGTCTTCGCGCAGGGTCGCCTCGTTCTGGACGGCGTAGCGAGCCTGCGCCCCACTGCCCTCAGTACTGCGGATCTCGCCCCGCTGAAGCTCGTCCTGCTGGTCCCGGTACTCCACGTGCTGTCCCTTGCGGTAAGGCATGGAAATCTCCAACTCTCGTGTGGGTCGGTGGGGGTCGCCCCGCCCTTCGGCGGGCCGCTCCTGGCGCCGGCGACAATCGGCGGGCGCACTGACAGCCCACCCTCAACTCCGCCCTACGGCAATCACTACGGGCCGAATGGATGACGCCTCGCCCGCCACCGCGTCGACGTCCTCTGGAGCTTCCTCTGCGACGGACGGGGCTACGAGCCCGTGCCGCCCACCGCTCTCGCGGTTTGTCATCCGATCAGGGCGTGCCCGGTTGATCGCACCTCCCAGCCCAGCCGATATGTCCGTTCTTCGCAGGGAGATGTGGGAGGTCGCCTCCCTCCTGCTGCGGAGCGTGCTGGGCCTTGGTGGCGGTCTGGTGGGCATCTGGGAGCTGACCCGCCAGGCTTCGGGACCGGTCTGGAGGAAGCTGCGGGTCTTCTCTGCGGTGGCGGCTTTGACGCTCGCCGGGCTGCTCGCCGTCTAAAAGCTTGACTCTGTCGGTGATCTTGGAGTTTTCCAGTGCGTCAGCGTGATCAGCGGGCATGCTCGGGGCTGTTCCGAAGGCCGATGCAGCTACCGAGGTGTCCGTTGTCGCTCCGCCCCCGTTCCGGTGAGCAAGTCCCTTCTCTGACCGCGCAAATCGCACGGAAAAGCAACCCGGGCGGTACGACGGCGATGTGGGTGAGAGACCGGCTGGACGGGCTGTGGTGCGACGAGGATTTCGCGGGCTGGTACCCGCGTGACGGACGCCCCGGGCTCTCGCCGGCCCAACTGGCCACCGTCTGCGTTCTGCAGTTCTTGATGGGCATGTCGGACCGGCAGGCAGCGGAGGCAGTCCGCTGCCGCATCGATTTCAAGTACGCCATGGCCTTGGAGCTGGACGATCCTGGCTTCCACCACAGCGTGCTCGCCGACTTCCGCGAGCGCCTCACCGAAGACGGCAGGGCCGACCGCCTCCTCGACCTGGCACTCGCCCGCCTGAAAGAGGCAGGGCTGGTAAGCGAGCGCACTACGCAGCGCACCGACTCCACCCATGTCGTGGCCGCGGTGCGCGACCTGACCCGGTTGGAACTCGTCACCGAGGCGGTCCGTGCCTCGCTCGAAGAAGTAGCCCGCACAGCCGGACACCTGCTTGTCGGCCTGGTCGACGAGGAATGGGGACGCCGCTACGGCCGCCCAGTCCGCCTGGGCAAGAACCTCACCCGGCCCAAGACCCGGATCCTGGCCGCAGGCAACGACGCCTGCCAGCTGTTGGAGCGCCTCAACCAGGACAGTTCCAGCTACCGAACCGGCCCAGCGGTCGGGGCGCTGCGGCAGATCATCGTGCAGAACTACTGCCGCGACGCGGCAGGACGCCTGAGCTGGCGCACCAAGGAGGACGGCGGACTGCCACCCTCCTCGTTGGTGATCGTCTCTCCCTACGACACCACGGCACGCTACGTCCGTCACGGGCACATCATCCGCTGGAAGGGCTTCGCCGCTCATCTCACCGAGACGTGCACCACCGGCAGCGCCAACGTCATCACCGACGTGGCCACCACCTCGGCCGCCACCAACGACGGCCAGGCCCTGCCCGGCATCCACACCCGCCTGGCCCGTCGGGGGTTGCTGCCCGCCGAACACCTGGTCGACGGCGGCTACACCTCCCTGGTCCACGTGGAACGAGCCGCCCGCGAACACCAGATCACTGTCACCGGGCCACTGCCAGGCAACCCCACCCGCCAGCACCGCAAGAATGAAGGCTTCGACCGGGACGACTTCCACATCGACTTCGACCGCCGACAGGTCACCTGCCCCCAGGGCCAGGTCAGCGCGGGCTGGCACGGCCCCTACCCGACCTCCTCACCCACCGCGGCACCGCTGATCGTGGCCCGGTTCACCAAGAGCCAGTGCCGCCCCTGCCCGGCTCGCACCCACTGCACCACCACCGCAGACAGCGCCCGAACCGTGGGCTTCCCGCCACGCGAACTCCGCGACCTGCAACTCCGAGTCCGTGCTGAGCAGCAGACACCCGACTGGAAGGCCCGCTACGCGGTCCGCTCCGGAGTCGAGGGCACCATCAACGAGTTCGCCCACGGACACGGCATGCGCCGGTGCCGCTACCGAGGACAACCAAAAGCCCACCTGCAACACGTACTCACAGCCATCGCCGTGAACATCGAACGACTCAGCAGCCGGTCAGCGACCGAGGATGCCTCCTCACCGAGACGGCCGACTGCCTTCCAGACCTTCCTGGACCAGCAGGGGTTACCTCGACCAAAGTCCTGGCGCACCCTCGGCACCTGACCCCGTCCAAGATCACCGACAGAGTCAAGCTAAAGACGGTGTCCTATGTGGTGAGTTTGAGGTTCGCCCCAGGCGTGTTCTGGGCTCCACCGCCCTGCGTCCACACCCGGTCCTCGGGGATCAACGACCTCGCGATTTCCCACAGCCCGTCACGGAACAATCCAACTCCACATACCCCACCCCATGACCAGCCCAACGAGCGAGCCCCACATCGTCTACGTGCCGTACCAGCTCAATGGTCAGCTGGTCGAGCAACCGTCTGCGTTCTGAGCCTCGCGCCGGAACGGCTTCGATCCGGTCGAGCGGTGGATGGTGCGGCTGGGGCGCTGCTGACGGTCAAACGTGGCAGGCCCAACCTCTGTGTTGCACTGCTATCGGTCCTCAGCCCGCCTCGTGAGGGTGTCGCGCGTTTCCGCTGCCACCTGCTGGGTTTCGCCTGTCGGGATCACCAGGACGGGCACGGCCGCGCCACGCGGACTGACGACGGCGCCGTCCGGCGGGTTTCCCTCCGTCAGCCCGCCGGTGATGCCCAGGACACCCAAGCCCGAACAGACCGCTTCGCGTACCTCCGGCTGGTCTTCGCCGATCTCGCCTGTAAACACGAGCGCGTCGATCCGGTCGAGGGAGGCGGCGACACTCGCGATGCCGCGCCGCACGCCAAGCGCGAACACGTCCAGCGCGAAGGTCGCCATACTGTCCCCCCGGGCGCCTGCGCGGACGAGGTCCCGGGTGTCCCCGGACATGCCGGACAGGCCGAGGAGGCCGGACTCGTGATTGAGAGCGTCCTCGATCCGCGCGGCCGTCAGGCCTGCCGATGTCTGGAGCCAGAGCAGCAGACCCGGGTCGACGCTCCCGCTGCGCTTGCTCATCACCAGGCCCTCCAACGGGGTGAAGCCCATGGTGGTGTCGACGCTGCGCCCGTCGCGCACCGCGCAGACCGAGCAGCCGCCTCCCAAGTGCGCCAGGACGACGTGCAGGGAGCCGGCCGGACGCCCGATCAGCCCGGCCGCCCGCTGCAGGGCCCACGCGTAGGACAGGCCGTGAAACCCGTACCGGCGCAGACCGTACCGCTCGGTCCACTCGCGAGGCACCGCGTAGGTGCGGGCGGCGGGTGGCAGGTCGGCGTGGAAGGCGGTGTCCAGACACACGACGTGCGGCACGTCGGGCAGCAAAGCGCGGGTCGCGTCCAGGGCGGTGAGGGCCGCGGGCATGTGCAGCGGGGCGAGCCGTGCCGTACGGTCGAGCTCGGCGCGTACGTCGTCGTCGACGATGGTAGGGCGCAGCAGGTGCGGTCCGCCGTGAACGAGGCGGTGCCCGGTCGCCCCGACCGGGGGCGCGTCGCGCAGGAAGTCCTCGATCGTGTCGGCGGTCTCCGGGCCGGGTGGCTCGGTGAGGTGCCTCGCGGCTCGTTCGCGGCCGTCGGCACCCAGAACCGTCAGGTGCAGGCTGGAAGAGCCAGCGTCGACGACGATGATGTCAGGGCCGTTCACAGCTGCCACTTTCGCTTCGTGGTCTCGGCAGGATCGGTGCGGCGGATCGCCTCGCGCAGCCGATCACGATGGTGCGGTAGGCGACGGCCAGGTCGCCGGTGACGGTGGAGCGTCCGCGCACACGGCCCAGCGCGGTAACGGCCGGGTCGTGCCGAGATACGCCGTTGCTCACGAGGAGGTCGTAATTCACCATTGGCCGGGCGTTCACCGCCGTCCTGATCCGTTGCAGGGGTCCATCCCTTACCGGGGTCCAGGGGGCAGGTGACTCCGAGGTCATCGTGGACTCGTCTGGCCTGGGAGCGCTGATGTCGCCCAGGGCTGAACCGGTATCGCGCTCGATGGACAAGTCGCTCCCGGTCGGCGACGAGGCCACGCAACCGATCGTCAGCGACTACGAGGACGGCACCAATGTCCTTGTGCCGCATCAGCTGGGCAACGTTCACCACGGACGTCAGCGACGACACGACGACGGGATCTTCCGTCATGACCTCGCGAACCTGCTGGACCATGATCCTCCTTCAAGCTGCACACCGGCAGGACTGTTGGACTTTCCCAGCTCGTGTACCCGTGACCAGGGACCGCGTGGCCTGGCCTCGGGGGAGTTCCATCCATTGGCTCTCGCGACTGTCTTCACCAGCAGACTGGCCGTACACGGTCACCGACCGTCTGGCGGCCCTGCTCGCAGTGCTGCGCCGGCCGCCGGCGGGACGCGACGCCCATGCTGCGCGACGCGGCAGCGACAGGTAGGGACTGGTCGGCCGTTTCTATGACCTCCGGGCGGACAGCGGTGTTTGCCATCCGGTGACCGCGACACTCGGAAACGAAGTCTGGTCGGCGTCCGTGGGGCCGTGTGCCCCTTTCCGTCGACGCCCCGGAGGCTCCCGCCATGTCTGATGTTCGCTCGCGTTCCTACTTCCTGGGCCTGCTACCTCTGCCCGAGCGTCAGGCCCTCGCGCGTGCACTGCGCACCGAGACCGTCGGTGGCCTGGTGGGCATGCGACAGGAGATGTGCCAGGTGCCACGCTGCGGACGGCCCGCCAAGTCGGCCCAGGTGGCACTGTGCGATCCGCACCACCGCCATCGGGTCGACACCCTGAAGCTGAGCATGGAGGACTTCCTCGGCCACCCCGCAGTCATCCCGCGCGCGAGCACGGGGCAGTGCGAAGTGGAAGTCTGCTACCGGCTGCGCGACTACGACACCTCGCGCTACTACCAGGCACACTCACTGCGGCTGAGCACGCCCGCAAGCGCGGTGAAGTGAGTGACGAGGAAGTGTGGCGGCGCACGACCTCGGCCATCAACGCCGACCGAGAGCTGTGTCTGCGGGGACTGCCGGACCGGGTCGTCGCGGAGGTCCTCTACGGGCTTCAGGCCCGCACCGAGGCAGGCGTCAGGACGTGGGACCACTTCCTGCGGCCTCTGTGCGACCGGCTGCGGCAGATGCAGACACCGACCCTGGAGGTGCTCGCCGATCCGGACGTGTTGGCCACGCTCTCGCGCGTGAAGTCCACGGACGGCGTGGTGCGCACGATGCTGATGTGGCTGGACTGGCTCGGGGCGACGCCCGAGTTGGAGCGCCGCAAGGACGTGTGGGATCTGAGGATCTTCACGGGACAGACCGGCGCGCTGGACTTCACTCGGATCTCGCAGCCGACGCTGCGGGAGGCGGTCAAGCACTGGGCGTACGACGACCTGCCGCGCCGCCGGGGCAAACGGCCCGGCGGCGCGGTCCAGCCGTACGTGACGGCGATGAACCTGCTGTCGGAGAGCCTGCGCCTGCAGCGTGAGGACGGCGGGGTCCACCCGCCGGATCTGCACCGGGGGACATCGTCGCCTTCTGCAACCGGCTCGCGTTCCTGACCGAGACCGGGAAGATCACCGCCCATACGCGCAGCAAGGCCGTACGCAACGTCGCGCTTGTGCTGAGGCGTATCCGCACCTTGGGACTGACACATCCGGGACAGCCGATGGCGGGCTTGCCGACCGACTTCCGCCTGCAGCGGGAAGACACCCCGGACGAGCCCGAGGACACCGAGGCGGGCAAGGACCTGCCCGACGCGGTCATGCGTCAGCTGTGCGACCGCCTCGACGAGTTGGAGCAGCTCACCAGCCGCGAGGTCCGCGTGGGCACCGAACTGCTGATGGACACCGGCCGGCGCCCCGAGGAGATCCGGGACCTGCCCCTGGGCTGCCTGGGGCAGGACCCCGACGGCTCCCTGGTCCTGGTCTACGACAACCACAAGTCCTACCGGAGGGGCCGGCGGCTTCCGATCGGCAAGGCCACCGCGGGCGTCATCACCACCCAGCAGCAGCGGGTGCGTGGAATGTTTCCCGACACTCCCGTCGGCGAGCTGAAGCTGCTGCCCAGCATGCGCGCGAACCCGCACGGCACCAAGGCGATCCACTCCATCGGCGAAGGCCACCGCACCTGGGTCGACGCGCTGCCCGACTTCCTGGTCCCCACCACCGTGGAGGAGAACCGGCAGGCGGTCACCCGCCTGCTGCCCTTCGACAAGAGCCGGAACTTCCCCTACGCCTACCGGCACAGCTATGCCCAGCGGCAGGCGGACGCTGGTGTGGCTCCGGACGTGCTGATGGAGCTGATGGACCACTCCGATCTCAAGACCGCCCAGAACTACTACCGGGTCAGCCAGGAGCGGCGGCGTGAGGCCGTGGACCGGGTGATCGCCTTGCAGTTCGACCGCAACGGCACTCGCGTCTGGCGTAAGGCCCAGTCGCTGCTGGACTCCGAGCACGTCCGCCGGGCGATCGGCGAAGTCAGTGTCCCCTACGGCGTCTGCCAGGAGCCCTCGATCGTCGCGGCTGGCGGGCAGAGCTGCCCGATCCGGTTCCGGTGCGTGGGCTGTGACCACTTCCGTACCGACGTCTTCGGGAACAGTTGATTGTCGGCGGGATCATGCTGCTCGTCATCGTCTTCGGCCTCCTCTACCGCTTCAGGTAGATCACGCCGCTTCGTACCGGTGGGCTCCGGAGGCGACGATCAAGGTCTGCGTGGATGCCCACGTCCGGCCCGTGTGACGGCCGAACGGGTCTCGACAGCACGCTCTCGTTCCGTTTCAGTACCCACGTGGGCCGGCCCGCCGAAGGCTGGCCATGGGCGGGGAGGCATCAGGAGTCGGGGAAGAGAGGCCAGCCGGCCATCAGGCCGCCATCCAGGGTGAGGGTCTGGCCGGTGACGTAACCGGCCTTGTCGGAGCCGAGATACTGGACGGCCGCGGCGATCTCCTCCGGGGTGCCGGGCCGGCCCATGGGGAGTACGGAGTTGATCGCGTCCCGGATGGCGCCGGTGCCAGTGGCGCGTTCGTACATTGAGGTCTGCGTGTAGCCGGGGGCCACGGCGTTGACGCGGATACCGTGCTTGGCGCCCTCCAAGGCGGCGGCCTTGGTGATTCCGATGACGGCGTGCTTGCTGCCCACGTACAGGCTGAGGTCGGGGTAGCCCATCAATCCGTAGGTGGAGCTGACGTTGATGATGCTGCCGCCGCCTTGCGCCTGCATGGCTCGGAACTCGTGCTTCAGGCTGAGGAGCGTGCCCTTGACGTTGGTGTCGAAGGTGGCCTGGTAATCCTCGTCGGTCACCTCGGTGACCGGGGTGAGCTTGCCCTCGGTGCCGGCGTTGTTGAAGGCGATATCCAGGCGCCCGAAGCGTTCCACCGCGCGGTCGACCAGATTCCGGACCTCGGTGTCGTAGCGCACGTCGGTCCTCACGAACAGAGCGCGCCCGCCGCTGTTTTCGAGCTCCTCGGCGAGTGCGTCGCCGGCGTCCTGGTGGCGTCCGGAGGCCACGACGTCCGCACCCTGGCGGGCGTAGGCGAGGGCCGTGGCGCGGCCGATGCCGGTCAGCGCGCCGGTGATGAGGACAACAGGAGCTGGCACGAGGTGGACCTTCGGTAGGGCCTCACAGGGGTGAGGCAGGCGTGAGGCGTCGAGCATTGTCGGGTGGATCGAGGTGTCAGTCGCGGGCCGGGGGAGGGTGGTCTGCTAGATCCCTGCTTTGCGGATGTCTTCGTACATCCGGGCCGCCAGGTCGGTGAGTTCGTTGCTGTCACGGACGTTGGCCTGCAGGTCGAGCAGCATTTCGCCGACGCCCGCGGCCGCATAGCCGGCCACGTCCTCCACGATCTGCTCGACCGTGCCCACGAACAGCTGCCGCTCGGCCCCGCTGACCGGGGCATCGGTGAGAGTGATGTTCGCCCTCCCGCACATCTGCAGGGCGCCCGCTTCGCGCCCGTACGACGCGGCCCGCTGCGTGATCTCGCGCCACTGGGACGCGACCTGCTCCGCTGGGATGCCGGCCGGCAGCCAGCCGTCGGCACGGCGGGCCACCCGATCCAGTGCCTTTCCACCGCCTGCCGCCAAGTAGACGGGGATGGGGCGCGCGGGCTTGGGTCCGACCTCGGCCTCGTTGATCACGGTGTACCGGCCCTGATATGACACGGGATCTGGTCCCCACACCGCCGCACAGACATCCAGCAGCTCGTCCAGCACCGCCCCGCGCTCCTCGAACGAGGCGAACCCGGCCGCCGCGTACTCGTCCCGCGACCAGCCCGTTCCCAGCCCTGCGACCACCCGGCCGCCGCTGGCCGCATCGAGCGTCGCAAGGGCGCGGGCGAGCTGGAACGGCACATGGAGCGGCGCGATCAGCACGCTACTGCCCAGCCGGACCCGCTCTGTCGCCGCCGCCACGAGCGGAAGCACCACCAAAGGATGGGCCACCGAGCGGTACGCTTCCGGCCAGGCCAGCCCGGGCACTCCGTACACACCCTGCTGGGGCCGCAGCGGGAACAGCGCCCGCTCGAACACCCACAGGCTGTCGTAACCAATCTGTTCCGCCGCCCGTGCCACCCGCGCCGGATCGCGCGACAGGTCGCACCACTTCATCTGCGGTACTCCGAGTCCGAGCTGTATGGCCATGGCCCGATCGTCCCCCGTCGCCCCACTGACCGCAGCCGTTGCACCCCCATCTGCAGGACATGCGCGCGCCCACACGGCGCGCTCGATGTTTCCCCGCGGCCGGCCTGAGAGATCGAGCAGGTCGGCCGGAGGCTCACGATGCCCTGATCGGCTCGGGTGGAAGGATCGAAACAGCTTCCCTGGGGCGCCGTCGGTGAAGTCGTAGACATCAGGTGCGCTGGCGTGTGTCGGCATGAGGGGGCCGCTGACTTCGACGGTCGGGTGGCGTGGGGTCACGCGTGCGGGACGACCGCGATGGGGCCAGCGCCGTGGTGCAGTACCGCGTGGGTCCTCGGAGGTGATCTCCAGGTGGGGTAACGCCGGCGCAGGGTGTCGGCCGCCTCGCAGGGGACGCTCTCGGCCCAGGCGCGCAGGGTCACGGGGCCGGTGAGCGGCACGTGACCGTAGGGCTGCCGCGCTCGTCCGACAGGGTCGATGTCAGGAGGTGTCAGCCGCGCATTGGGCTGCGGGCGGGACGCTCCTGTCACCCGCTGCGACGGCTGGGCAGCTGAAGTAGGCCGCCCCCTTGCCGACAGATAAAGCAGCGCAGGGGTTGCGCCTTTCGGCGAACCAGTGCCCCCGAAGCCGAGAACGCGGCGAGAGTGTGCTGTTACGGCCCGCGCAGCGTCACAGGGGCCGGATGTTGTGGTTCATCCGGAACATGTTGGAGGGATCGTAGGTGCGCTTCACCCGCGCCAGGCGTTCGTAGCGGTCGGCGCCGTAGGCCTGGCGCACCCCTTCGGGCGTTGTCGCCTCGTCACCGGACATGAAGTTCACCATGTTCCGGTCGGCCGCCCAGGGCGCCAGTGCGTCCATGACACGGCCGAGGTGGCCCCGCATCGTTTCGCGCTGCTCGGGACCGCCCACGCCGAAGCCGAACGCGACGAAGGGGATGCCTCGGGTCGACACGGCGTTGGGCACGGCAGGCTCACGGTCGAATGCTCCGCCGAGGGCGCGGACCTCCACGTTGCCGAGCGGGCACCGCGAGTCCGGTCCGGCGAGCTCCACCAGCATGTCCACGGCCTCCTCGGGCAGCTCGCGCATGCAGGTGGTCTGGTCGTAGTAGGCCAGCGGGTCGGTGGGGTCCAGGTGCATCTCGGCCATCGTCGAGTACGGCCTGTCCCGGATCGTGTCGAAGAGCGGCGTCGCCAGGTTCCGGAACGGAGCCATCAGCCGCTCGGCGTCCTCGGCCTCGCCGAGGGAGCCGATCCGCAGATGCACCACGAAGGCTCCGCGCAGCGGCTCCGGAAGCTCGGGCCGGCCGGGAAGCCGTTGGACGGCGACCGAGGAGGACATCTCCTCCGGCAGATCGTCGACCCACTGGCGCCAGGTGTGCAGCACGTCGGCCATCTGCTCGCCCCGGTACCACAACCCCCCCGCCGTAGAACCGTGCCACCGGGAACGCCTCGAGGTCGACAGAGGTGACCACGCCGAAATTGCCCTTGCCGCCTCGCAGTGCCCAGAACAGGTCGGGCTCGCTGTCGGCGGTCACGGTCCGCGACACACCCTCGGCGGAGACGACCCTCAGCTCCCGCACATGATCGGCCGCGTATCCGAAGGAGCGGCCCAGCAAGGGACTCTGTCCGCCCCCCAGTGTGTAACCGACCACGCCCACCGTCGCCGCGGACCCGCTCGCCGGCGCGAGACCATGAGCGGCCGTCGCGCGGACCACATCGCGCGCGCGTACGCCGGCCTCGATCCGTACGATTCGGCGGTCGGGATCCACGGTGACGCCGTTCATCCGCCCGGTGCTGATCAGCAGCGCGCCGTGGCCAGGCAGGACCACCTGGTGTCCGGTCGCCTTCACCGCCACGGGCAGGGAGTGCGCCGCTGCGAAGCGAACGGCGGCGCACACATCGGCCTCGCAGGTCGCACCCATCGCGAGCGCGGGCTCCAGAACACGGTTCAGGTTGTAGGTGGCGCATTCCTCGGCGTAGCCGCCATCGGCGGGCAGAAGCACCGGGCCGTCGACGTGCCGCGCCAGGTCCGCGGCATGGCCGGGGATCACGACAGGGGCGACTGGCTCCGCCCCCGTTTCCAGCTCGCCGTCCTCGTCGCTGATGACGTCGCCGACCGTTGCGTAGAAGGCGGCGACGCCGGGCAGCTCCGGCCCCTTGGCACGGGAGGCGGCGAGGTCTTCGGGCGTGTCCCAGGTGAGGACATCCAGCCACTCGTCGTCCGACAGTCGCACGAGGCGCGCGTCGAGGAAGCCGTCCAGGCCGGCGGCGAAGTCCGCCAGCATCTTGGAGTGGGCGGCGAGAAGATCGGCGACCTGGTCGGGGTTCACCCGGAAGCGGGTCAGCTCCACTGTGGTCATGGATGCCCCTCATGTCGATTCGTACCTTTTCAATAATATTAGGTAGTTACCGGGCGCTGAAATCCCGAAAGCCCCCTGCCCGCGCATCGACGCATCAGCGAACTTCCGGGTCGCAGGACATGCACCAGGTGGCCCCAGGCGGTGAGTTGGCTGATCACCTTGTTGGGCACCCAGGGCAGCGGTGGCCGGGGCCGGTCCGTCGGGGCCGACGGGGTGTCGACCGGGTGCTTGGCCACCGGCGCGGACTCCCCGGTGAGGGCGGCGTGGCGCATGGTCAGGCCGGTGGAGCGCAGAATACGCAGATCCGCCGGGACCAGATCGCCCGGTCCGAGGCGGATCACGTCACCGGGTACGAGCTGGTCGACCGGGATTTCTCGGGGAGGCCGGGCCGATCGTTCGCTGGTGCGGCGCCGCACGGTCGCTCATCGAGGCAAAGGCCGAAGGCAAGGAAGCGGCGCAGCCGGCCGAGGGTGAATCGCAGCAGCCCAGTCAGGTCGTCGACCTGATGGCGGCTCTGAACGCATCCGTACAGAGGGCCCGCGAGTCCCGCGGCGAGACGGACGCGCACGCAACGGTCCACGAGATGAAGCCTCGCAAGAAGGCCGCCGCGAAGAAGAGGGCGAAGAAGGCGCCTCCCAAGAAGGCTGCGGCACAGAAGACCACGGGGAAGAAGGCGGCTGGCCGGAAGCCTCGCAGCGCCTGATTACCCGAGCACGGACAGCTCCCCGGCCCGAGGAAACGGCGGACGCATCCGACTCGCCCAGCTGCACGGGTCTCGGTCCGGAGCGAGGATCAGTGTACCGGTGGTGGCTCAGATGTCACTTCGACTGGACCGCCGCCGGACTCACGAGGGCGCCTCGTGCGTCCAGGTCCCGGGATAGTGGCAGACGTGTCTTCCCGGCCAGATGCGAGGGGCTCGGTTCGGCACGATGTTTGGTCTGGGGGGTGGCCCAGACATCTCTCCCAGTTGAGGCCGCCCCTGTTGAAGCCTGGACCTCAACCCTCTCGTGCGCCCGTATGGCCTACCGAATTTGGGGAGGGCATGTGGGCTGCTTGGGTTGTGGCGTCGCTCGGTCCAGGGATTTACGCCCCTGCTGGCCACGGCCGGGCGACACTCCGCCCCCACTCGGGAGGGGGGCGGATTAGTGCGTTTCGGGGAAGGTGCGCTGGGAGACAGTTCGACTAGCTTGAACGCGTGGACGAGCGCGCGCCGGAACCGGAGCACTGGCTGACATCCGAGGCCAGCGTGAACACGTCCGGTTTCTGGACGGGCATCGAGAGGTTCCGCACCGCAGTGATGCTCGCCATGCACCTCGACGTCGAAGTCCTGGACGGAGAGCTGAACGACCTGTACGAGGGACAGCTGTGAACCGTCGCTCGTACCCGAACGTCGGCTGAACCCGGCCGACGCTGTTTAGCCGTCCGGATGCAAAACGTCTCGCCCGGCACAAAGATCAAGGTGCGGTGGTGGCCCGGGTTCTCCTCCTAAGGGCTGTCCCGTACTCCCTGGCGGGCGTGCGACGACAGCTGCGGCGCCTCGCCGCGTTGTCGGAACGCCCGAATAAATCCAGTATGCGGACGTCCTTCCGCCTTGCGATGCACCGCATCTGACGCCGTGCGCTGATCCACCAGGGATTACGGGACAGCCCTTAGCGGCCTGGGCCGCCACCCGTCAGCCAGAGCAAACAGCAAACAGTAAACAAGGGTCTGAGGCTTTCGTGCATCCGGAGATCGGCTGGCACGCGCAGCCAATCAACGTCCTTTCGGTCGCGTCACCATCTGCTATGGCTGGCTCAGATGCATTGGTGATCGCGCGGGATGGCCGAGGTCCCGCAAGGGCCCCACTCGTATGCGGGCGGGGCCCTTTAGTTCGTCGGCACTGATGAGTCACCACGCCCCCTGCTCCGGCTACGGCCGGGACGGGGGGTGCTTTCGTGCGTCCGGGGCTGTACGCCCATCTGGCCGACAGGGGCTTTTGGGTGGGATCTTGCAAGCTGGTTAGCTACCGCTGCGGTCCGCTCACACGCTGTCATCCGCTCGCTATGGCCGGGCGGCAATCCGCCCCCGCCGCTCGGGGAGGGGGCGGGTATATGCACCCGGGCAGCCACGTTCGTAGCTCTCTGCCCTCCCGGCGCGCCTGTAGGAGGGGGGTGAGACGGCACTTATGCCGCTTCGTACTCGTGGGCCCGGCCGCCACGCCATTCGATCCAGAGTGGGTCGTTAAGGCACTTCTCGGCGTCGATGCCGGCCCGCCGGAGAACTTCGATCAGCTCATGGTCATCGGCGACGAGACCGGCGAGCTCATCGTTGATCGTGACCACCCGAAGACCGGTAAGGGAGATGCCGTGGACGACTACCGGGGCACTCATGCCTCCAGGGTGCACCCCGCTCCCTGCTGAGCACACCGAGCTCGCGATGTCGGGCCCGACGGGTAGCGCCGAGCCCCTACCGCCCGCCAGGTCGGCAGCGCAGCAGGCGTCGCGCTGGGAGGCTCGCTACTGGCCGGCGCAGCCAACTTCACCACCGGGCTGCGGACCAGCATGGCCATCGGCGCCGCCGCCTACCTGGCGGCCGCCGCCCTCGCGCTCTTCTGCATCCCACAGAAGGAACCCCGCCACGCCGCCGACTGAAGGCCTGCCAACCCATCGCTGACGCTCCGAGAATCCACGGGAGCCGGAGCGACCTGTAGCTTGCTGTGAACGCCGAACAACAAAACCGCAGCCGGTAGGGCTGCGACAGCACCTCGTCGAGTGCGGCCGCATGACAACGGCTCGGAGAATGTCAGTCGGCGCTGGACGAGGAGCAGCTCACGGCCCTGGTGTCCCTGATCGCCGTCATCAACGCCTTCAACCGACTGAATGTCATCACCCGACAACCCGGGGGCGACTACCAGCCCGGCCAATTCGGGTAAAGGGCGCAATCTCGATTCGGGTGGCGCCGGGCGAACCCGGCAAGGCTCGGGCTCGCCCGACCGCCGCCCACCGGCCCGGTCGCCAAGCCGCTGTGCATGGGGTCATCCGCGGGCACTATGGCTACAGCGCGTCCACCGCACTCACCTTCCAGCCCGCGGACGTACGCGTCAGCGTCATTCGCACCCGGTTCAGGTCGACGCGCGGCCCCGTCACTTGCGTGCTCGTGGTTACCTGATTGACGAAGAGCAGGACGACGGCCTTGTCCGGCGAGGCCGACACCACGGAGGCGGCCGGTGCACCGCCGCCCGGCGGCTTCACCACCGTCGCCTTGACCACCCCGTGGTACTTGGCGGCGGTCGGCGCCACCACCCTCGTGGTGGTCCTGCCGTATTCGTCACGGAACTTCCCGGTCAGGTGGCCGCGCGCCGCCGCGAAGTCCTTGTCGAGCCGCCGGTAGTCGTACGACAGCACCACGGGCGCCGCCTTCTGCGCCGCGGCGAGCGCCTCCAGCCGCGCCCCGTCCGCCTGTCGCCCCTCCTCGTACTCCCACCCCAGCACGGCGGCCGCGGCCGGCATCGCTGCCACCAGCACGGCCAGTACGGCCAGCACGGCGCGGAACCGGCCACGTCTCCGACTCTGCGCAGAGGCGACCACCGGATCGTCGGCATGTAGCACCGGCCCGGCCTGTTGATCTTCCGCCTTCCGGCCCTGGCTCGCGTCGTCGGGTGCTTCCAGAGGCGCCTCGTCCCGAGCCGGCGGATGCGTCCTGTCCACTGTCTTCGGACGCGTCTCGTCCGGGCTGCGGGTTGCGACCCGTTCCGTCCGCCGGGCTGCCGCTCGGGCGGCGGCGGCCATCGAGCGGCGGCCGGGGGTTGCGGCGCCGGGGCCTCGTCCAGTCGGGTTCGCCACGGTGTTGCTCCTCACTGCCTTGCTCCTCACTGCAGGCGATACGGGCGTGTCCTCGGGCACCCGGTCAGCCGACGAACTCGACATCGGACGTCAGCCAGCGGCCGTGCTCGAGTACGAGATCGAGCTGGAGCCGATAGGTGCGGGCCTGGCCCCCGGGGGCGGCGGAATTGGTCACGTTGCTGTCGGCGACGACCAGGACGCGTGCGGTGCGCTCGTCGGAACGCGCGATGCCCGCTTCGAGCACCTGTCCCTGCGACACCGACTTGTTGGCCGCGACGAGCTTCGTCAGCTCGGCGGTCTGCGCGGAGAACTGCTCCTTGAAGGCACCGGTGGCACCCTTCAGCACGTTCTCGCTGTCCTGCTCGTAGTGCCGGTAGTCGAGCGAGGTGAAGTTGAGTGCGGACTGGCGGGCGGCGGCCAAAATGTCCTGGTGTCGCTGCTCCTCCGCGCGCTGCTCGTACACCTGGACGCAGAGCCAGCCGCTCAGCGCCGTGGTCACGACCGTCGCCACGGCGAGCGTCGCCGCCACGGCCCTGCCACGCCGGGCCGAGGCCGCTGTCGTGGTGCCGAGCAGGCGGAGCAAGCGGGTCAGGCGCGCGAGGATGCCCGCGTTCATGCCATAGGTCCGACGAGCAGCCATTGCCACGATTCCTTTCCGAGCACACTCTGTTCGCCGCCCGTCGAGCCGATCTCGACGGGCGTTCCGTCCGGACCGGCGGCGATGCCGGTCTCCGGGTCGTACGGGGTCACATACGCGGCCCGACCGGCCCCCGTCGAAGCCGAGGCACCGGGTACGTTCTGCGCGCCACGGACCGAGGTGGCGCTGCCGCGCGGGGCCGTGCAGTGCGCGCCGGTGTCGGCGGGGCGCTCGCTGGTGTCCGCGGGGTCGCGCCGCTGGGTGCCGTATCCCTGACGGCACGGCGCTGGATCGTCGGCCCCGGCGACCAGGCCGAAGTGGGTGGTGCCGTCGCCCGGGACGACCGTGGGACTGCCCGCGACGACGACCGGAAAGGTCACCAGGGCCTGTTCCACGCCGGGCAGCCGCGCCACGGTGATTTGGCCGCCGCTGATCAGATTTCCCAGCAGCACGGGCAGAGCGGTCTCGTTCTGCTTGAGCAGCGAGTTCAGCTCCTGCGCGGCCGGTGCGGTCGAGCCGATCAGCCTGCGCAGGTCCCCGTCACTGGACTTCAGCTCGGTGGTCAGGGCCGCCAGGTCGTGCGAGAACGACCTGATCGCCGACCCCTTGTCGACCTGTGTCTTGAGGACCGTGCGTGAGTCCTCGATCAGTGAGACGGTCTGCGGCAGTGACGCGGACGCCGACTCCACCAGGTTGTTGCCCGAGTCCACAAGACGGCTCAGATGCGGGCCGGTTCCGGCGAAGGCACTGCCGAGCTCGTCGACCGTGATCCGCAGATCTTCCTTGCCCACGGAGTTGACCAGCCGGTCCAGGCTCAGCACGACATCCGTGATGGGCAGCGGCACCCGGGTGTCGCCGCGGGCGATCACGCTCCCGTCCCTCAGATACGGGCCGTCGCTGTCCCGCGGCTGCAGATCGACGTACTGCTCGCCGACCGCCGAACGGTTCGCCACCACCGCCAGCGTGTTGGCCGGTATGCGCGCCCCGTCCTCGATCTTCAGCGCCACCGACACCCCACGGGAGCCGGACAGCCGCAGCTCACCGACGCGGCCCACTGGCACCCCGCGATAGGTGACCTCCGCGCCCGGGAAGACTCCTCCGGACGCGGTGAACTCGGCGCGCACGGTGTAACCGCGGTCGAGGAGGACATCCGCCAGGCCGGTGTACCTGGCGCCCACGTACGACACCCCGACGGCGGTGACCGTGGCGAAGGCGAGCAACTGGGCCTTGACCGTACGAGTGATCACAGTTGCATCCCCCTCAGCATGAGCTCGGCAAGGGCGAGTGATACCCCGGGCGGAAGGCGGTCCGCGTCCCTGCCTCCGTAGGTGGCGTAACTGCCGGTGCACACCGGCGGACACAGCGGATCGGAATCGACCGGCGGCCCGGACGGTGTGCCGGGCTTCTTGGGCACGCCCGGAGCCTTCGGCAGCGCGGTGGGCAGCGGTACGCCGGGGGCCCCCGGCAACTCCGGTAGCTCCGGTAGCTCCGGTAGTTCGGGCTTGTCCGGTGCGCCCGGCTTCTTGGGCTCTTCGGCGAGATTGCCGTAGACGCTCGCCAGATCCAGATCAGCGGTGATCTTGAGATTGACGTAGTCGCCCTTGATGGCGCCCGTCACGTTGCGCGGGAACGGATACGTCGTCAGAAGCTCCAGGGAGTTGGGCAGATCGCTGCCTGCCTTGTTCAACTGCTCCAGGATCGGCCGCAGACTGCGCAGATTGGCGGTCAGGTCGGCCCGCGAGGCATTGACCACCTTGGTGCCGGCCGTGCCGAGCTTCGACAGAGACGTGAGCATGGCGGTCAGCTTGCGGCGCTGGGCTGCCAGCACCTTCAGTGCGCCCGGCATGGTGTCGACCGCCGTGGCGATGGTCTTCTTCTCCCGCGCCAGCCGTGTGGCCAGCCGGTCGATTCCTTCGAGCGCGCGGACGATCTCCTTGCGCTGCCCGTCAAGACCGCCCAGGAAGGTGTCCAGCTCGGTCAGCAGGGACCTCACCCGGTTCTCCCGGCCCTCCAGGGCCTTGTTCAACTCCGCGGTGACCGTCTTCAGCTGAGCCACCCCGCCGCCATTGAGTAGCGCTGACAGCGC
Organism: Streptomyces sp. NPDC051664; assembly: GCF_044453545.1. Classification (NCBI taxonomy): domain Bacteria; kingdom Bacillati; phylum Actinomycetota; class Actinomycetes; order Kitasatosporales; family Streptomycetaceae; genus Streptomyces; species Streptomyces sp. NPDC051664. Next base: position 339,334 of record NZ_JBITCU010000002.1, read on the forward strand.
GGAGAGCACCTCCTCGATCTCCGGGTTTCGCCCGCTGCGGGACAGCGGGATCCGGTCACCGTCGCGGAGCCTGCCCACGGGTGCCCTCTCCGCCGGGGCGGACAGAGCCACGTACTTCTCGCCGAGCATGCTGGTCTGGCACAGCTCGGCGATCGCGTTGCCCGGCAGCTTCACCGTGCCGTCGACCCGGAGCCGCACACGGGCATGCCAGTCGACCAGCTCCACCTTCTCGACCGAGCCCACCGTGACGTTGTTGACCTTCACGGCCGACTGCGGCACCAGATCGAGGACGTCCCGGAACTCGACGGTGACCCGGTAGGCGTTGCCGTTGTCGGCCGCGCCGCCGGGCAGCCCCACGTCGTACAGGCCGTTGAACTCGCAGCCGGTGAGCACCACCGAGCCCACCGCCGTCCACAGGGCCGCCGCCCTGCCACCGCGCCGCACTCTGCTGATCGTCATGCCCTGGCCTCCAGGATTCCGCCAAGCGTCCGGTCGACCGGTCCGGTGCCCGACACCGGTGCGGCGCTGGGCAGTTGGGGCAGCGTGTCGAAGAGCTCCTGGAGCTTCTTGCAGTCCGGGTCCTTGCCGCCGGCGTCCCCCGTGGTCCTCAGCAGCGAGCAGAGCAGTGCGGCCGGATCCTGGGGCTGGTCCAGGTTGTTACGGGTGTCGAGGGTGCCGGACGAGGGGTTGTAGGCGTTCTGCAGGTTGGAGAGCCCGGCCGGCGCGACCTCCAGCAGCTCTGCCAGGGCGGCACGCTGGGTGACCAGCACCTTGGTGACCTTGCTGAGCCCCTTCACATCCGCCGTCAGTGCTTTCTTGTTGCTGCGTACGAACGCGGCCACATCGCCCAGCGCCACCCCCAGATGCCGCAGCGCCGCCGCCAGGTCCTTGCGTTCCCCGGCGAGCTGGTCGGCCACATCGGAGAGGCTGTCGTTGAACGACCGCACGTTCTTGTCGTCGGCGGCCAGCGCCGCGGTGAACACCTGCAGATTCCGTACGGTGCCGAACAGGTCCTGTCGGCCGTCGGAGAGGGTGGTGACCGCCAGTGACAGGCCCTCGACCGTCTGGTTGAGCTGTGCGCCCTGGCCGTCGAGGGTGTCCGCGCTCACCCCGAGCAACCGGGACAGTGAACCGTCCGCGTTGGCGCCTTTCGGGCCGAACGCCGCGGCTGTCGTGTGCAGGCTGTCGAAGATTCGGTCCAGCTCGACCGGCACGGCCGTGCGGCTCTCCGGAATGAACGCGCCGTCCTCCATCGCGGGACCGCCGCGGTACACGGGCAGCAGCTGTACGTAACGGTCGCTGACGACCGAAGAGTTGATGATCGTGGCCTGCGCGTTCGCGGGGATCTTGCGCCCGGACTCGTACTCAAGCTCCACCCGCACGCGGCCGCCTTCCGGCGTGATCTTCCCGACCTCACCGACGCGGACGCCGAGGACGCGTACGTCCGAGCCGGAGTGGATGCCGACGGTGCGTGGGAAGTACGCGGTGACATGGACAGGGGCTGAGCGCGGCCACAGGACGACTGCCGTCGCGCCCGCAACGAGCGCGAACGCGACGACCAGGGCCAGACGCCGAGCAAGACGTCCTCTCGGTGTGAGAGGCGGTAGGAAACGGGTCTTCATCGCGAGCCTCCCGTCCGCGGAACCGCCGGAGCGGCGACCACGTTCTGGATATAGCTGTCGAACCACCGCCCGTTGCCGAGGGTGTTGGTGAACACCCGCACGTAGGGCGCGAGCAACTTGATGCTTCGGTCGAGGCTCGCCTGGTTGCGTTCGAGCATGCTGACCACCGAGTTGAGGCCTTTGAGCGCCGGGCCGATCTGCTTACGGTTGTCCTCGACCAGGCCGGAGAGCTGGATGCCGACCGCGGCCGAGCTCTTGAGCAGCGAGTGGATCGCCGCCCGCCGCTTGGCGATCTCCTTGAAGAGCTTGTCGCCGTCCCTGACCAGTACGACGAACTCCGCGGAGCGGTTATTCAGCACACCGGTGACCCCATGGGCGTGATCGAGGAGTTGCCGCAGCGACTGATCGCGGGAGGCGACCGTCCGGGAAATCTTCGACAGACCCTTGATGGACGCCCGTACCTCGGTCGGCGAATCCTCGAAGGTGGCGGAGATGGTGTCGAGAGCCTTCGCCAGCCGGGCCGTGTCGACCTTCTCCGTGGTGGTCGTCAGATCACTGAACGCTGCCACGACGTCGTACGCGGGAACCGTCCGGTTCAGCGGAATCTCGCTGCCGGGCCGCAGCTGCCCGGTGCCCTTCGGCTGGAGTGCGAGGTACTTCGCGCCCAGGATCGTCTTGACCCTGATGGCAGCCCCGGTCCGGGTGCCGAACTCGGGCTCTCCCTTGACCCGGAAGGTGACTTTGACATGGTCACCGTCCAGGTCGACCTCGTCGACCTTGCCCACCTTGACCCCGGCGATCCGCACCTCGTCGCCGGGCTTGAGGCCGCCTGCCTCGGAGAAGGCCGCGCTGTACGTCTCGCCGTCGCCGATCAACGGCAGGCTGTCGGCGTTGAACGCGGCCAAGGCCAGCAGTGCGAGCGTGGTGATGCCCACGGCTCCGATCACCACAGGATTTTTCTCGCGGAACGGAATCATGAGCACCTCGCCCGGGCGACATGGAGCTCGGGGGTGAGGATCTCCCTGGTCTTCGGCAGCACGATCCGGCCGTCGAAGTCACAGAGGTAGAAGTTGAACCAGGAGCCGTACGAGGCGGTCCCTGTCAGCTTGTTGAGCTTGTTCGGCAGCCGTTTCAGCACGCCCTCCACGGTCTTCTCGTTCGCTTTCAGCGTTCCGGTGAGGTCTCGCAGCCCGGCGATGTCGTCGCGCAGCGGAGGCCGGGCGTCCTGGAGGAGGCCCGAGGTGGCCTCGGTCAGCCCGTCGATGCCCGCCAGTGACGCGCCGATCGGCTTACGGTCGGCGGAGAGGCCTGAGATCAGCCGTTGCAGCTGCTTGAGGAGGCCGGAGAAGCGGGCATCGCGCTTGTCCAGAGTCCCCAGCACCGTGTTGAGGTTGTCGATCACGGAGCCGATCAGCTCGTCGCGATCGGCGATCGTCGTGGTGAGCGAAGCGGTGTGCGCGAGCAGGCTGTTGACGGTCCCTCCTTCGCCCTGCAGGGTCTTGATGATTTCGGTGGCGAGCTGGTTGACGTCTTCGGGGCTCAGCGCCGCGAACAACGGCTTGAACCCGCCGAGCAGGGCGTTGAGATCGAGCGCGGGCTTCGTCCTGGCGAGCGGGATCATGCCGCCCGGCTTGAGGCGCGTACCGTCGCCCGCGCCCTCGGTCAGGGCGACATAGCGCGACCCCACCAGACTCCGGTAGCGGATGACCGCGCCGGTGCTGCTCAGCAGCGGCCGGTCACGGGAGACGGTGAACGTCACCTCGGCCAGCGTGCGGTCCTTGATCGCGATGTCCTGGACCTCGCCGACGCGAACTCCGGCCACCCTGATGTCGTCGCCCTCCTCCAGGCTGGTGACATCGCTGAACACCGCCCGGTAGGTGTCCTCGGGAGTGAAGGAGATATTGACGATGGTCGCCGCGAGCAGCGCGGTCGCCAGCACCGTCGCCACCGCGAACACACTGAATTTGACCAGCGGCACCATGGCATCGGTGGCACGTGCTCTCCTCATGCGACGCTCACCGCCGTTCCGCGGGCCATCGGGCCGAACAGCAGCGTCGCGACCGCGGGCACCCGGTCGGCCGGCACCCCGAGGACGGGGGCCACGAGCGAGCCGACGGCCCCCTGCTCGGCCGCGGTGGCGGACACACCGGCTCCTCCGGGCAGTCCGCCCGCGCCTGTCCGCGACGTACCGTCGTCGAGATGGACATCGGGTGCGGGGACATAGGGGTTGGGCAGGCCCCCGCAGTCGGGTCCTGAGCGCTCTGCATAGCGCGGTTCCTCACCGGGTCGGTACGCGGGCCGCGGGTGGACGAATTCGAGCGTGATGTGCATCTCTCCGCCCCTGAACGCCTCTTCGGACGCCGCCTCCTGCTTCACCAGGCCGTCGAGGAGGCAGGGGTATTCGGGTGCGTAGCGGGCGAACAGCGCCAGGGTGGGCCGGGAGACACGGCCGAGCGTGATGAGCCGGTCGCCGTTGCCGTCGAAGAACTTCTCCGCGGTGCCGGCGACCGTGGTGGTCGTCTTCAGAGCCTCGGCCAGCCGGTCCTGTTGCTCGACGACTGTGCGGCTGGTGGTGACGGAGTTGCGCAGGATCCGCATCAGATCGGGTGCGGCGTCGCCGTACACCTCCGCCACATCGGCGAAGCGTGCGATGTCCTCCTTGATGGACGGCATACGGGGGTTGAGGTTGTGCAAGTAGCCTTCGACGCGGGTCAGATTGACGCCGATGCGGTCCCCGCGCCCTTCCAGAGCGGTGGCGAACGCGGACAGGGTGGCGTTGAGCTCCGCGGGCCGTACGGTGCGCAACAGCGGCAGCAGGTCGTTCATCAGCTGCTGCAGCTCGATGCCGACCGTCGTGCGGTCCTGGGTGATGACATCACCGGCACGGATGTGCCGGGCACCTGACCCGCGTGGCGGTACCAGATCGACGAACTTCTCGCCGAACAGCGTCTTGGGCAGCAGTCGGGCGTGCACATCGGCCGGGATACGCGAGACATGCTCCGGCTTGAGCGCGATGACCACAGTCGCCTTCTCGCCGTCGGCCCGCACCGTGCGCACCTCGCCGACCATCAGCCCGCGCAGTTTGACGTCGGCCCGCGGGTCCAGCTGATTGCCCAGCGTGTCCGCCTCCAGCGTGATGCGTACGACCGAGGTGAACACCTGCTGGTAGACGGCCACGGACAGCGACAGCAACAGCGCCATCACCGCGAGGAAGGCGACGCCATACAGCCTCAGCCGGGTGCCGCGTGCCAGGGTCGGTCCTGGAATGCGCATCGCTCGTTACCCCGCAATCCGTACGGTTGTGTTGGCGCCCCAGATCGCCAGACTGAGGAAGAAGTCGAGGACGTTGATGGCGACGATGGAGGTGCGCACCGCGCGGCCGACCGCGACGCCGACGCCGGCAGGACCACCGCTCGCGTAGTAGCCGTAGTAGCAGTGCACAAGGATGATCACGACGGCGAATACGATCACCTTGCCGAAGGACCAGAGCACGTCGACCGGCGGCAGATACTGCTGGAAGTAGTGGTCGTAGGTGCCGGTGGACTGTCCGTAGTAGTCGGTGGTGATGGTGCGTGCGGCGAAATACGAGGACAACAGCCCGATCACATAGAGCGGGATCACGGCGACAAAGCCGGCGATCATCCGGGTGGTCACCAGGAACGGCAGCGAGGGAACGCCCATCACCTCCAGCGCGTCCGTCTCCTCGCTGATGCGCATCGCGCCGAGTTGGGCGGTGAATCCGGCGCCGACCGTCGCGGACAGGGCGAGACCCGCCACCAGCGGTGCGATCTCACGGGTGTTGAAGTACGCCGAGAGGAACGCCACGAAGTTCGACGTGCCCAACTGGTTCAGCGCCGCGTACCCCTGCAGGCCGACCTCGGTGCCGGTGAAGAAGGACAGGAAGGCGATGACACCGACGGTTCCGCCGACGACGGCCAGCGCGCCGCGCCCGAAGCTCACCTCCGCGAGCAGCCGCAGGATCTCCTTCTTGTAGCGGCGCAGGGTCCGTCCGGTCCAGGTCAGCGAACGCCCGTAGAAGGCCAGTTGGGTGCCCAGCTCCTCGAGCCATTGCGTGAGCGCCATCCTCATCCCCTCTGCGGCACGATCTGGAAGTAGGCGGCGGTCATCACGAAGTTGGTGACGAACAGCAGCATGAAAGTGATCACCACGGACTGATTTACGGCGTCGCCCACGCCTTTCGGGCCGCCCTTGGCGGTGAGTCCCTTGTACGAGGCGACGATCGCGGCGATGGCGCCGAAGACCAGGGCCTTCAGCTCGGCCGCCCACAGGTCCGACAGCTGGGCGAGGGTGGTGAACGACGCGAGATAGGCGCCGGGCGTGCCGTTCTGCAGGATCACGTTGAAGAAGTAGCCGCCGGCCACACCGACGACCGAGACCAGGCCGTTGAGCAGGACCGCCACCAACATCGAGGCCAGTACGCGCGGTACGACCAGGCGGTGGACAGGGTCGATGCCCAGTACCTCCATGGCGTCGATCTCCTCGCGGATCTTCCGCGCCCCGAGGTCCGCGCAGATCGCGGTGCCTCCCGCCCCGGCGATCAGCAGCGCCGTCACGATCGGCGAGGCCTCGCGCAGCACCGCCAGGACGGACGCGGCACCGGCGAAGGACTGCGCGCCCAGCTGCCGGGTCAGACTGCCGATCTGCAGGGCGATCACGGCGCCGAAGGGAATGGACACCAGCGCGGTCGGCAGGATCGTCACACTGGCGATGAACCACGCCTGCTGGATGAACTCCCTTGCCTGGAAGGGGCGTCTGGGCATCGTCCGCAGGACGTCGAGACCCAGCGCGAAGAGGTTGCCCGAGTGCCTCAGCGCTCCGGTGGGCGACAGGCTCATATGTCCGCGCCCCTTCCGCGCACTGCGGCCCTCACCTGTCGCAGCGCCTCCCGCTCGGCGATCGCCTCCCAGCGCGGCGGGCGGGTGATCCCCGCGGTGGGCAGAAGACGTGGGGTCAGCTCAGGCAGGCCCCGCGGCACGGGATCCGCGTCGTCGCCGAGCTGCGCCAGCTCCTGTTCGACCTGGGCCGCGTCCTTCTCCTCGGCCATGCCGATCGGACCCTGCATCCGGCCGTTGAGGAACTGCCGTACCACCGGCTCCTCGCTGGTCAGCAGCTTCTCCCGGGGGCCGAACATCACCAGCTCGCGTCGGAACAGCAGCCCGATGTTGTCCGGGACCTGCCGCGCCGACGCGATGTCGTGGGTGACGATCAGAAAGGTCGCGTCGATCTGCGCGTTGAGGTCGACGATCAGCTGGTTGAGATAGGCCACCCGGACCGGGTCGAGCCCCGAGTCCGGCTCGTCGAAGAGGATGATCTCCGGATCGAGAACCAGGGCCCTGGCCAGTCCGGCCCGTTTGCGCATGCCGCCGGATATCTCGCCGGGCAGCTTCTCCTCGGCACCGATCAGGCCGACCATGTCCATCTTCTCGTGCACGATCCCTCTGATCGCGCTCTCCGGCTTGCGGGTGTGCTCTCGCAACGGGAAGGCGATGTTGTCGTAGAGGTTCATGGACCCGAACAGCGCGCCGTCCTGGAACAGCACGCCGAACAGCTTCCGTACCTCGTACAGTTCGTGTTCGCGCAGGGCGGTGATGTCCGTGCCCGCGATCCGGATCGACCCGCGTTCGGGCTTGAGCAGCCCGACGAGCGTCTTGAGGAACACCGACTTGCCCGTGCCCGAAGGACCGAGCATCACCGAGACTTCGCCGGCGGGCAGCGTCAGCGAAACGTCCTGCCAGATGACCTGGCGACCGAAGGACTTGGTCAGCCCTTCCACGCAGATCTCGACACCCATCCGGTTCACCCTTCAGCCGTGGAGCAGCTCCGACATCTGCTCTACGGGGAAGGGCGGCCCGTCCGTCGCTGCGGACCGAAGATTCTTTCCGGACAGTTCCTGAAGGTTTTTTACGGGTATGGAATCGGCGACGCCGCGTCCGTCCCGTCGGCGGGTAGGGCCACTGTGGGCAGTGACTTCGGCGGCAGCGACGCGGACGGCAAGGGTGCCGAGGGCAGGTCGGACAGGCCGGGTACGGGAACCTCCGGCACGGTCGGCATCTCCGGGACGGCCGGAGTGGTCAGCGGCAGTGGCGGCAGAGGCGGCAGCGAAACCCGGGGCAGGGGCGTGAGCAGGGTACCGCCGGAACGCCGCCCAGCGTCCGCAGCGGCCCGCGCCGGCCCGGTGGGAGTGGATGCGGTCGGCGGCGCCGTACGGCCGAGGGCCGACTCCCGCGCGTCCGCGGCCTGTGAGACCGCGGGGGACGCGGGGCGCGACGAACCGGGCTCGTCCCCGTCATCGACGTACGGCAGGAGGATCAGGCCCGCGAACGCCAGCGTCGCCGCTGTTGAGGCCACCGCCACTGCGTGGGCGTTCCCGCCCCGTGGGCGGCCGTGGCCGACCAGCCACAGGGCGAGGCCCAGCGTGGCGGCCAGCGAATGGCGCAGCGTCCGGCGGGCCCGAGCCAGCAGAGACTCGACGGTGCGGTAACTCAGCCCCATCTTCACGGCGACCTGGCCGACGTCCAGATCCTCGGACTTCAGCCACAGGGCCTCGGCCTGGCGGGCGGGCAGTTCATCGCTGCGGCGGGCGAGCCACCTCGCCTCAGCGCGGTCGCAGACAGCTTCCTCGACCGGCACCGGGACCGGCGAGAGAAGCCTCTGGCTGCTGCGCACCTCGCTCTCCCGGTTGACCTGCCGGTAGCGGTCCACGCACAGCCGCATCGTCACCGTCGTCAGCCAGGCGCCCAGCCGCTCGTCGTCCAGTTCCGGGTGCTCCACTGCGCGCAGCATCGCCTCGTGTACGGCGTCCTCGGCGTCCTCCGGACTCATGGACCTGCGCCGGGCCACCTTGAGTAGCTGCTCGCGGTGGCTCCACGCGCGCTGCCACCTGTCGTCGGCCGCGTTTGTGTCCGTCGCCATGAGGGCCCCTTCGCGCTCACCCGGCCGGACATGGTTCGGCCCGGCGTGGGGAGATTACCGCCCGGTATCCAGGCTTGGGGAGGGGAGGCGCGCATCGTTCGGTTCCGTTGCTGGTCAGCCCACCGACGCCGGGGATCTCGGCGATGGGGCTCGGGAGCGCGGGCAGCGGCACTGCGGGCTCTGCGCCGCCGCCAACGCTCTTCGAAGGCGAGGGTGAAGGGGGAGGCGGCGAAGAGTTGGGCGCTTCAGACGCACCTGCCGGGCGGCCGGAAGCCGCGGAGGACGCAGCCGGCCGCGGTTTCTTCGTCGCCCTCGGCTTGGGACGGACGGCCGGTCCAGAACCCTGGTCCGGGACGACCCGGTGGCCGTCGAGGTAGTACGCGAACCATGCCTTGACCGTGCGCAGATACGCACCGGAGCGGTTGTAGCCGAGGATCGCGCGGTCCAGGTCCGCCGCCCGGGAGAGATCGCGCCCGCCCGCGCACAGATAGTGCCCTGCCGCGAGCGCCGCGTCGTAGATGTTGCCCGGATCGCTGCGCCCGTCGCCGTTGCCGTCGGCGCCCCAGACGTCCCAGGTCGACGGAATGAACTGCATCGGGCCCACGGCACGGTCGTACGCGGAGTCCCCGTCGTACGTCCCGCCGTCGGTGTCCCTGATGACCGCGAATTCATTGCCGTCGAGGCGCGGGCCGAGGATCGGTGTGAGCGTCGTGCCGTCCGCTCGCACCCGGCCGCCGCGTGCCTGCCCGGACTCGACCTGCCCGATCGCGGCGAGCAGCTGCCAGCGCAGCCGGCAGCCCGGCCTGCTGTCCGCGAGCTCGTCCTCGGCCTGCCGGTAGGCGGCCAGGACGGTGGTCGGCAGTGCACCTCCGGCTTGTACGCCTGAGCCGCCCCTGCCCCCGGTGCCGCCCGCTGCTCCGCGCGACCGCAGGGGCGGGAGCTCGGTGCGGTACGGGGCGTCGCCTGAGACACTCGGCCTCGGCGGGGCCGAGTGCACCGTTACCGGGGCAGGGGCGTGAGCCGCCGTCCCCGGCGCCTGCGAGGCGGTCAGTGCTGCCATGGCCGCCGTGACGACCGCTGTCGCCCGGACACCTCTGCGCTTGCGCCCTGTCATGATGCAGCCCCCTCCCGGGGCCGCTGTTGTGCAGCCCGTTCACCTGGTCTACGCGGCAGCGGCGCGGGTCCGTCGGTGCGTTGCTGGGTGTCCGATGTGGAGCTCGGCCTGCTGGATGGGTTGCCGGTGGCCGTCACTGCCAGCCGCTCAATCGCGGGGATCTGGGACCTCGGCACCGGCACATCCCTGCATGAGATCCGAATGCCTGTCGCTCCCGGTGCCGTCGCCTTCGCCCCCGGCAGTGAGCTCGTCGTCGGCGCAGGGTACGAAGTGATCGCTCTGGAGCGTTGAAGCGCACGGCACGTCAGCCTGTCTTGTGCGTGACCGGGAACAGGGTGTATCTGGCGACAGCCGGCCAGTCCGTGGAGCGGCTTGGTAGCAAAAAGCCGTGACGCTCATTTGACGCTCCGAGCGTCTGACGGCTGCCTGCCTGACCCGAAAACTGGCTCTGACGTGCGGTCGCTGCCGCTTGGGAGTCCGCCGCGGCAGGGCGCCACTCCCCGGCGGCCAGGAGCTGCCGTGCCTGCCCGGCCTCACGGGTCAGGGCGCGAGTCTGCAGCGGCCGTGGGCTGAAGGCTGCCCGTGAGTCTCGTGCCCGCTCGCCATGGCCCCTCTCCCTCTTCCCTCGTTCCTGCGGCTGTCGCGACGTAACCGCGTGCCCGCTGTGAGCGCCGGTGGGCAGCCCATCACACAAGCGGATTGGGTCTCTTGGAGCCGCTGGGGTTCGCGTCAGGCTGCCGGTCTCGTCCAGGCCATCCTCTGCCTGCATCCGGCCAGCTCAGCATGAAGTTGGAAAGGGCTCACTGACCAGCAACAAAATCCCACAACCGCGACCCGGACGACTGAATCTCACCAAACCGAGAGATGGCGATCAGCAACACCAAGACCGACGCCACAACGGCACACCCAAGAACTTGGCGTCAAATGGGCAGCAGCATGACGACCTGCGTCGGCTGCAATGGGTCAGGGCTCGGCTCAGGGGCGCTCTACGTCTCGCCCTCCAGCTCTTCCCGCGTCTTCTTCTCCTCTCGCAGCATCTGCCACCTCTGGCGCTGGCGCTCGCCGTACGCCGCGTTGCGGACGGTGCCGTCGTCTTCGAGTCCGGATCCGAACGCACCCCCGACCATGCCCATCGAGCTGACGAACCAGGCGAGCACGGCGTAGTCGTGGACCGTTGAGTCTTGCCCGATAACCGTGCCGAAGACCGACGGGGTCAGGATGAGCTTGGAGACGCCGAAGAGGACGAGGAACAGGATCACGTACAGGGAGAGCACACCGGCGGTGATCGTCACGCACGTGACTGTGTTGTAGAGGCGGGAAAAGGAGCGGGAGAGCGAACCGTGAGGGCGTTCCCAGAGCTCGTGATCGATGATGATCCACGCCGTGAGGGCGAGAAGGGACACCACAGAAGCCCCGATCAGGCGCCCCACGTCCATGCCCGAAGAGATTTTCCAGGTCGAGTTGTTGATCAGGCCGAAGGCAGCGGTGGCGAAGACACCGGCCAGTGCGCGGGAGAGGGTGGCGAAGAGCCGCCAGGGCCGGTTGGCCCGCACCATACCGGTGACGAGACTCAGATGTCCGCGCAGGCCGGGCACGATGAAGCGTTCCAGACCATCCTCGCCGGCCCCCGAAGCTTCGAGCCGGCCGGCTTCCTCCAGGGACGGAGCGAGATCGGCACGTTCCCGGGTGAGCATGCCGACGACATCCGCGACGACGCGCCGGGCGCGCCGTCGCATCCGCCAGGAGCCGAGCGCGGGCAGGGACACCAGCGCGATGCGGTCCGCCGGGCTCACCTCGACGCTGACCGGGCGCAGGCCGGCTCGTCGAGGCAGATCGGTGAGGAGGACTCCGGCCTCCCAGTCGCCCTCGGGGAGCAAGGGGCGTACGACGTCGGCCGCGGAGGAGACGTCCAGTTGCTCGTCCGCGACCAGGGGTACCGTGCGCGCCGTCACCCGCCAGTCGACGTCCGCGCGGACCCGCCGCCTCAGCAGCTGCGGCAGCTTGTCGGCCAATTCCTGGGCGATCTCCGACGCCACTCCGGGGTCGGCGACCAGCACAATCCGCACCACGTGCGCCGCAGCGGCAGGCAGGAAATCTGTCACGGTCTCAATCCGGTCGGGGGCGGGCACGCGCGACGGTTTTTCGCCCGAGGTCCCGTTGTAACGCCCCTCTATGTGGCAGTCGAGCGCGACAGGCGCCTTGGCGCCCCCCGTCCCCCGATCAGGCCGGGACGGGGAGACCGGTGGCCGACGGACGGACGAGTGGCGCGGAGGAAGACGAGGAGACGCACTCATTCACCTACAGCGAACCGATGCTGACGGTCCAAAAGGACAATCCTCCCGCAGTCGACACGAGGTACGACCCTCCGACGAGACGCTCAGTCCCGCCAACCGCGCGTGCGAGCCCTTGCGCACGGGGGGTGCGGGCCCGCGTGGGTCAGCTCGAGCCGTTGGGGTGGAGGACGACCTTTGTCCAGCCGTCGTCACGGGCGTCGAAGTGCTGGTAGCCGGCGGGGGCCTGGTCCAGCGGCAGCTCGTGGGAGACGATCCATGAGGGCTTGGCCTTGCCCTGCTCTATCAGGGCGCACAGCTGTCGGTTGTATGCCTTGACGTTGGCCTGGCCGGTTCCCATCGACTGGCCCTTGAACCAGTACAGGCCGTAGTCGAAGGCGACCTCGCCGTCCTCCTTGTACAGCTTGTCCGGGCTCCCCGGGTCGTGCGGTACGAAGACACCCACGACCCCGATCGTCCCGGTGAACTTCACCGAGTGCACCAAGTTGTTGAGCGTCAGGTTCGGGTGCTCGACACCCTGAGGGTCGTGCGCCTGGTAGCCCACGCACTCACACCCGCGGTCGGCTCCCAGACCGTTGGTGAGCTCGTTTATCTGGTCGATCGGCGAGGCCTTGGAGTCATCGATGGGAATCGCACCGATCTGCTCTGCGAGTGCGAGCCGGTCCGGGTGACGGTCGACGACCATCACCTGCGCCGCGCTCTTGAGATTTGCCGACAGCGCCGCCATCAGACCGACCGGCCCCGCGCCATAGATGACAACGGTCTCACCCGGCTGCACGCCGGCCAGCTCCGTGCAGTGCCAGCCGGTCGGGAAGATGTCGGACAGCATCACGTAGTCGGTCTGCTTCTCCCGCGCGTCCTCCGGCAGCACCAGGCAGTTGGAGTCGCCGTACGGAACCCGCAGGAACTCTGCTTGACCGCCGTTGTAGGGGCCCATTCCCGCGAAGCCGTATGCGGCACCGGCCATCGTCGGATCCACCGGTGTGGTCAGGCAGAAGGCGGTCAGCCCGTTGTCACAGTTGCGGCAGAACCCGCAGCTGATGTTGAACGGCAAACAGACCAGATCCCCCACCCGCACACGGTCCACGCCGTCGCCGACCTCGATGACCTCCCCCATGTTCTCGTGGCCGAGGACACGCCCCGTCTCCATGTCCGTGCGCCCCTCATACATATGCAGGTCCGACCCGCAAATGTTGGTGGAAGTGATCTTCACCAGCACATCCGTCGGCCGCTCGATCCTCGCGTCCGGCACGTCCTGCACGTTCACCGAACGCGGCCCGTCATACACCAGAGCCTTCATGGGCATTCCCTCCTGTCCGATATGGATTCACGAATGAATCAACCGCGATTGCTATGCATGCGCCGCGGGAAACGCGCACGGAGGACGCGCATGGCTACCAGCGCCGGTACACAACTGACCGACACGTGGTGAAGAGGTTTCGCAAAATGCTCACTCATTTACCGGGGAGCCGTACGGCACCAAAGGCCGGGCCGCTGCTTCCCGGTGGCTCTGCGGCCGCAGCAGCAAACGCAACCAATGCGCCGTCCAGAGGAGTACTCAATTAAAGCCTCCCACCGGGACACTGCATGTCAACCGGAGATCGGCGAAGAATATTTGGTCATCCCTGCTGCAGGGCCAACCGTGACGGAACTACGGGAATTCCATGTCACAGCAATGCGGGTGACGGTGGTGGAAGCCGGGAACGAAGAAGGACTGGACGACTCCAGGACGCAGTGGACCACGCCTGCCGTCACCGAGATCGCTGTGGCCGCCGTACCGTCTTCGCCTGGAGGCGTGTACACCTTCCTGCCACTCCGCGACGACCTGACCCCTCCGCTGGCCGGCCATCTCAACGCGCCCTTCTACAACAAGAGCGACCGCACGGGATGCGACAGGGAACGCCCGCTCAACACCATGCTCCTCGACGCCGCGGCGCTGGGGGACAGCGCGGAACCGGACGCCGTACGGTTGGCGGTGGATCTTGTGAGCTGGCAGGCGGCGTGGGCCGGGCGGTGGCCGCGGCGGACTCAAGGACGAGGGCTTCTCGTAGCCGAAGTGATCGGTGATCTCATCTCGCTCTCCAGGGCCGACTCTGCAACAGCCTCCCTCACCGGTCAGCTGCAGGCCCTCGCTCCGGGCCCGGTCAACCAGCATCGCGACGGGTTGCTCGTCCGACGCAGCCGACGGCATGCAAGTCTCTCCCTTGATCAGCAGATCCGCCGTTGATTGGAACTTCCATAATGGGGCAGCCCACTGCCGCTGGCGCCGCTCGCACGACAGTTCTAGCGGGGCATCAGCCTGGTCCGCCCAGCACGATCGTCCACACTCGGGTCGCCACCTGGAGGTTGAGGCGGTCCTCGACGTTCGCGAGGTCGTTGCCGCTGATGTCGCGGATGCGCTGGAGCCGATAGCGCAGCGTGCTGCGGTGGATCGCGAGGGATTCGGCGGTCTCGTCGTAGTTGCCGCCGCAGTCGAAGTACCGGGACAGGGTCTCCACCATGGCCGCGTGGTGCCGGGAGTCGTAGTCGATGAGCAGGCCGAGCCACTCGTGGACGAACGTCTCCAGTTCCCGGAAACCGTTGCCAGGTCCCAGGATGCGGTACAGGCCGAGCTCGTCGAAGAACGTCGTGCCGTAGCGCTCGCGGGAGTGGCGGCGCACTTCCAGGGCGCGCTGCGCCTCCTCGTAGTGGTGGGGGATGTCGTCCAGAGAGTCGCACGGGGCGCTCACTCCGATCGTCCCGGACCGTGTCCCGGTCTCCCGGGCGAGCGCCTCGTACAGCGCGCGTGCGTGCGGCCTGTCGTCGGCGACCAGGACCACGTGGTCGGAACGCGGGGTCAGCAGCGAGCGCATGCCCACGGCAGAGGCCGCCCGGCCCACGGTATGCGCGAAGGAATCGTCCGCAGTCCGGTTCGACCACTGCACCACGACGATGTAGTGGCTGCGGTGCAGGTCGTGTCCGACTGCCTCGGACCGGGCGTAGGCGCTCGCCTCGTCCGTCCCTGCCAGGAGGTCGTCGACCAGCTCGCGGTGCAGCCTCAGCTCCACCTCGGCCAGGTTACGCAGGTGCGCCAGCTCCAGGGCGAGCGACGTGGCGGCGTGTTCCAGCGCGAGCACGGTGTGCTCGTCGGCCTCGCCCCGGGCATCGACCAAAGCCAGCACGCCCAGCACCTCGCCGTGCGGGCGGACCAGGGTGATCAGCCGGTCCTTTATCCGCACCGGCCCGACCTCCCGGGCGACGGCGCGCAGCATTTCGTCCTGGCGCACGGGGTCCGGTTCCGGATAGGGGTCGGGGCGGCTGGGGCCGGTCCAGGACCTCAGCCGACCGAAGCGGTCCTCGACCAGTGCGGGGAGTCCAGTGAGCTCGTGCAGTGCGCGGGTGATGGCTTCCTCGCTGCCGCCCGAGGCAGCGACATCGGCCATGAGCGCGTGAACAGCCCGCTGGTACCCCAGCTCAGCCTCGACGGAGATCAGCTGCCGCTGGAGGGCTGTCCGTTCCTCCCTCAGCCGGTGCAGCTCCAGCGCGTCCTCGCGTTGGCGGCGGTCTGTGAAGGCGACTGACAGAGCAGCAGCGGTGTGCCGGACGATCGTGGCGAGCAGGGATCGCTCGGCCTCGGTGGGCCGGGAGCGGGACGTCACCACGAGGTAGCCGTGGAGTCCCTCAAGTCCGCGCAGCCCCAGGGCCCGGCCCCAGGGCCAGCCGGGTAGGGTCACAGGGCCGTCTTGCCCGGCCAGCTCCCGCACCCTCCGGTCCACGGCGGCATGGATCTGCCCGCCCCTCGGGCCGGGGACCAGGACGCCGTCCACCCTGAGGTATCCGGCCTCGGCGCTGTATGGCCCCGCGGCGGCTATGTGGTCCATGGCCAGGCGCAGGATCTCGCCTTCGTCCCGGGTGTCGAACAGGGCGCTGGAGAGCACCATCAGTTCGTGAAGGGCATAGGCGGCTGGGGTCGGAACGGGTGGGCTGGGCTCTGTCCGCGCGGCCGTGGACTGTCGCCCGGCGCTGCCCCGCGGAAGGCTGCCCGCCCGGTCGGAGCGGCGGCGGTACAGGTTGTGCGCCCGGCTGCTGGTCATGGGATTACTCCCTTCCCCCAACAAGCCCTCAGAAAGGTGAATGCGACCCTTCCTGTACGCCTCTCCGACCAACTTACCCGAGATGTTCGGAGACCTCGTCTCGTGCTCGCGGGGCGACGGGTTCCGTTGTTTTTTGACCTGCCGGGCGCAGGCGTAGAGCCGCTTGGTTAAGCGAGTCTGGGGCGTGCGGGTGGCGCCATGCGCACCGGCAGGAAGGACTGGGCGATGCTCGAGAAGCCTCGCAGGCCCGTTGACACGTACGAGACGTACCAGGGAGCCGAACGCACCGGCGACCACCTTTCGGACCAGGGGTTTCCCGTGCAGAGGGTGGCTGTCATCGGCCAGGACGTCTGCCTCGTCGAGCAGGTCATCGGCCGGATGGACTACGGCAGGGCTGCCCTGCACGGAGCGGCGAGCGGGGCCCTTCCCGGTGCGTTGATCGGCTGGCTCTTCGGCCTGGTTGACTGGGTGGACCCGCTCGTCTCCGCCCTGCTCGTCGCCCTCTACGGCGTGATTTTCGGAGCGATCGTGGGCGCGCTGTTCGGTCTGCTGCTGTACACCCTGCGGGGCAGCCGCCGGGATGACGGCGAGGTGCAGCGGCCGGACCGGGCGGGTCCTGCGACTTCGGATCGGGGTTTGGCCCCCGTCCGCTCGATGCAGCCCAGCCGGTACGTCGTCGTCGCCGGCGCTGGTGGTCCGCAGCCCGCCGAGCAGCCGTACGGCCTCGTCGGCGACCGCTTCGTCCGGACGTCCCGCCCATACCTCAACGATCGGATCCGCAGCGTCGGCGCAGGCCGCCGCATCGGGAGGAGTTCCTCATGGCCAAGGCAGTCGGCATCGACCTGGGCACCACCAACTCGGTGATCGCCGTGTGGGAGGGCGGCGAGCCGTCCGTCGTGCCCAACAGCGAGGGCAACCGCACGACACCGTCTGTGGTGGCTTTCACCGACAGCGGGGAACGTCTGGTGGGCCAGCTGGCCCGGCGCCAGGCGATCCTCAACCCGAAGGGCACCATCTACTCGGCCAAGCGGTTCATCGGCCGGCACTTCGACGAGATCTCCGACGAGGCCAGAGCCGTGGCGTACGACGTGGTCGAGGGCGACGGCGGGGCGGCCCGCTTCAAGGTGCGCGACAAGCTCTATGCGCCTGAGGAGATCAGCGCACAGGTACTGCGCAAACTCGCCGACGACGCCTCCAAACAGCTCGGGGAGCGGGTCACGGAGGCGGTCATCACGGTGCCCGCCTACTTCAATGACGCTCAGCGCACCGCCACCAAGGACGCCGGACGGATCGCGGGACTGGAGGTGCTGCGGATCGTCAACGAGCCGACTGCGGCTGCCCTCGCGTACGGCATGGACAAGAAGCAGCACGAGACCGTCCTCGTCTTCGACCTGGGCGGCGGCACCTTTGACGTGAGCATCCTCGACGTCGGCGACGGCGTGGTGGAGGTGCGCTCCACCGCCGGCGACAGCCACCTGGGCGGCGACGACTTCGACCGGCGTCTGGTGGATTACCTCGCGGACGACTTCCAGAAGGACAACGGCATCGACCTGCGCAAGGACCCGCAGGCGCTGCAACGACTGTTCGAGGCGGCAGAGAAGGCCAAGACCGAGCTCAGTTCGGTGACGCAGACGCAGGTCAGCCTGCCGTTCATCACCGCCGACGCCTCGGGCCCCAAGCACCTCACCGACTCGATCATGCGGTCCACGTTCGAGCAGATCACCGGCGACCTGGTGGAGCGTTGCCTGGGACCGGTCCAGCAGGCAATGGCCGACGCCAAGGTCGGCGAGAGCGACATCGACGAGGTCATCCTCGTAGGCGGCTCCACACGTATCCCGGCGGTCCAGGCCCTGGTCCGCCGGCTGACCGGCGGCAAGGAACCCAACATGAGCGTCAACCCCGATGAGGTCGTGGCCCTGGGCGCCGCGATCCAGGCCGGGGTGCTCAAGGGCGAGGTCAAGGACGTCCTGCTGCTCGACGTCACACCCTTGTCGCTGGGCCTCGAGACGCGCGGCGGAGTGATGACGAAGATCATCGAGCGGAACACCACCATCCCGGTGCGCCGCAGCGAGACCTTCTCCACCGCCGAGGACAACCAGCCGGCCGTCGATGTGGTGGTCCTCCAGGGCGAGCGCGAGAGGGCCGCCGACAACCGGGTGCTCGGCCGGTTCCAGCTCACCGACATCCGGCCGGCGCCGCGGGGCGAACCACAGATCGAGGTCACCTTCGACATCGACGCCAACGGCATCCTCAACGTCAGGGCCCGCGACCGGGACACAGGCAAGGAACAGGGCATCACCATCAGCGAGAGCTCCAACCTGGACCGCAGTGAGGTCGAACGCATGGTCCAGGAGGCCGAGCACAACCGAGGCCAGGACCAGGCACTCCGCGAGGCCGTCGACGCCCGCAACGAGCTCGACGCCGTCGCCTACCAGGTCGAGAAGCGCCTCGCCGAACTGGGCGACGCAGCGCCCGCACACGAGAAGGCACGCGCCGAGATGCTCGTGTCCGACGCCCGGGCGGCGGTCAAGGAAGAGGCGGACGTGGAGCGCGTACGGACCCTGACCTCCGAACTCCAGCAGGTGCTCGCCGGGCTGGTGGCCCATCAGGGCGCCGCCGCCACGGGCGGTCCCGGCCAGGACGCCGCCCCCGGTGGTCCCACCAGTGGCGTTGGCGGTGGCGACGATGTCATCGACGCCGAGTTCGACAAGGACTGAGGCGCGCCATGCCCAGCCACCCCCAGGAACCCGACCGGGCCGCGTCGGATCCGGTCGAACCGGTCCCGGAAGGCACCGTACGCCCTCCTCGCGGGGATTTGCCGCAACCGGGCCCGCCGACCCGGCCGGAAGCGGCGAACGGCGAACCGGGACCCGACGCCGCCGGCCCCGCGCCTGTCGAGGACGAGTACACGACCGCGATCCAGGAACTGGAGGACCGCTGGCGGCGCGCGCTCGCTGACCTCGACAACCTTCGCAAGCGTCACGCCAGGGAACTGGAGCGCGAACAGGCGGTCGAGCGGTCCCGCACGGCGGCCGCCTTCCTGCCCGTCCTCGACAACCTCGAACTCGCCCTGACCCACGCCGGGGCCGATCCGAACGCGATCGTGGAGGGCGTCCGGGCCGTACGCGACCAGGCGGTGAACGTCCTCGAACTGCTCGGCTACCCGCGGCGGGCGGAGACAGGCGTCGCCTTCGACCCGGCCCGGCACGAGGTGGTCGGCGTCGTCCAGGACCCCGACGTCGAGCCGGGCACCGTCGTCGAGGTGCTGCGCCCCGGCTACGGGGACGGCGAGCGGCAGCTCAGGCCGGCCGCGGTGACCGTCGCGAAGCGGGAGTGACCGGCGATGGCACGGGACTACTACGAGGTGCTGGGCGTGTCGCGGAGCGCGAGCCAGGACGAGATCCAGCAGGCATATCGCAAACTCGCCCGCAGGTACCACCCCGACGTCAACAAGGACCCCGGGGCGGAGGAGCGTTTCAAGGACCTCAACGAGGCATATGGCGTCCTGTCCGATCCCAAGTCCCGGGCCCGCTACGACCGCTTCGGCGAGGATTTCCGTAAGATCCCGGAGGACTTCGACGAACGGGTCGCGGCGGGCGCGGGCGGCGGCTTCCGCGGTCGGAGGGCCGCAGGCGCGGGCGGTCCTCGCGTCCGGTACGCCACCGGCTTCGGCGATGACTTCGGAACGGAAGGCATCGACATCGAGGACCTGTTCGGCTCCATGTTCGGAGCCGGCGCCGCCCGAGGCGGCGTCCCCGGAGCGGACCAGGAGGCCGAGCTGCCGCTCACCGTCGAGGAGGCGTACCAAGGCGGCCGTCGCACCGTCACGCTCGCCGGTCCCACCGGGCAGCCGCGGCGGTACGAGGTCGACGTGCCGCCGGGCGTGACCGATGGGCAGCGCATCCGGCTGGCGGGCGAGGGCGGCCGGGGTAGTGGTGACGGCCCCGCGGGCGACCTGTACCTGCGGGTGCGTATCCAGCCCGACCCCCGGTTCCGGCTGGACGGCCGCGACGTACACGTCCAGGTCCCCGTCGCCCCCTGGGAGGCGGCCCTGGGTGCGAGCGTGCCGGTGCCCACGCCCGGCGGCGGCACGGCCAAGGTCACGGTGCCCGCGGGTTCGTCCAGCGGCCGGCGGCTGCGGCTGCGTGGCGAGGGCATGCCGAACCCGCGCGGCGCGAACGGCGACCTGTACGCCGAAATCCGAGTCATGGTGCCGCCCACCCTCGGCGACCGGGAGCGCGAACTGTTCGAGGAGCTCGCCGCCACCTCCTCGTTCGACCCCAGGAGGACGCGATGAACGACCGAACCGCGGGAGCGGCAGGCGGGCGGGCCGGCGTGGGCGACCGTCCGGTACGAACGGGCGCCGACATCACCGCCTCGACGGCTGTCCGGTACGCGCTCGTGCCCGCCCCCAGGCTCTCCCTGCAGACCGTGGCCCGCCGCTCGGGCCTCCATCCCGATCTGATCTGCCGGTTCGTCGCTCTCGGCCTGGTCGACGCCGAGCGCGACGGCGCGGGGCGCCTGGTGTTCGACCCCTCGGCCCCGGCGGTCCTTGCCCGCATCCAGCGGCTGCGCTCCGGACTCTGCCTCAACTACGCATCCATCGGCCTGGTGCTCGACCTGCTCGACCGCATCAGCCTGCTCGAGGCCGCCCTGCGCGGCCGCGGCACGAGGAGTGAAACACCCCCATGGACATGAACCGTCTCACCCAGAAGTCCCAGGAAGCCCTCCAGGAGGCCCAGACCGCGGCCGTCGGCATGGGGCAGACCGAGGTCGACGGGGAACACCTGCTGCTCGCACTTCTCGATCAGGAGGACGGTCTGATCCCGCGGTTGCTGCAACAGGCCGGCACCGAGCCGAAGGAACTGCGCGCTGCTGTGCGCGAGGAACTGGCCCGCCGCCCGAAGGTCACCGGCCCCGGCGCGGCACCCGGCCGGGTTTTCATCACTCAGCGCCTCGCCCGCCTGCTCGATGCCGCCGAACGGGAGGCCAAACGGCTCAAGGACGAGTACGTGTCCGTGGAGCACCTCCTGCTCGCCCTGGCTGAGGAGAGCTCTTCAACCGCCGCCGGACGACTGCTCAAACAGGCCGGCATCACCAGGGACTCGTTCCTGAGCGCGCTCACCCAGGTCCGCGGCAACCAGCGCGTCACCTCCGCCAACCCCGAAGTGGCCTACGAGGCTCTGGAGAAGTACGGCCGCGATCTCGTCGCCGAGGCCAGGGATGGCAGGCTCGACCCGGTCATCGGCCGGGACGCCGAGATCCGCCGCGTCACCCAGATCCTCAGCCGCAAGTCGAAGAACAACCCGGTCCTCATCGGCGATCCCGGCGTCGGCAAGACCGCCATCGTCGAGGGTCTCGCCCAGCGCATCGTCCGCGGCGACGTGCCCGAAGGACTCCGCGACAAGATCGTGTTCGCCCTCGACATGGGCTCCCTGGTCGCCGGCGCCAAGTACCGCGGTGAGTTCGAGGAACGCCTCAAGGCCGTGCTCAGCGAGGTCAAGGCCGCCGAGGGGGGCATCTTGCTCTTCGTCGACGAACTGCACACCGTCGTCGGCGCGGGCGCCGCCGAAGGGGCCATGGACGCGGGCAACATGCTCAAGCCGATGCTCGCCCGCGGCGAACTCCACATGATCGGCGCCACCACCCTCGACGAGTACCGCAAGCACATCGAGAAGGACGCCGCCCTCGAACGCCGTTTCCAGCAGGTCCTGGTCGACGAGCCGAGCGTGGAGGACACCATCTCCATCCTGCGCGGACTGCGCGAACGCCTCGAGGTCTTCCACGGCGTGAAGATCCAGGACACCGCGCTGGTCTCCGCGGCCACCCTCAGCCACCGCTACATCACCGATCGATTCCTGCCCGACAAGGCCATCGACCTCGTCGACGAGGCATGCGCCCGGCTGCGTACCGAGATCGACTCGATGCCCGCCGAACTCGACGAGATCACCCGCCGCGTCACCCGCCTGGAGATCGAGGAGGCGGCCCTGTCCAAGGAGACCGACCCCGCCAGCAAAGCCCGCCTGGAGGAGCTGCGCAGGGAACTGGCCGACCTGCGCGGCGAGGCCGACGCCAAACATGCCCAGTGGGAGGCCGAACGGCAGGCGATCCGCCGCGTGCAGGAACTGCGCCAGGAACTGGAGCAGGTCCGCCACGAGGCGGAGGAGGCCGAACGCGCCTACGACCTCAACCGCGCCGCCGAACTCCGCTACGGCCGCCTCCAAGAGCTGGAGCGCCGACTCACCGCAGAGGAGGAGCAACTGGCCGCCAAACAAGGACAGAACCGGCTGCTGCGCGAGGTCGTCACCGAGGAGGAGATCGCCGAGATCGTCGCCGCCTGGACCGGCATCCCCGTCACCCGCCTGCAGGAGGGCGAACGCGAGAAACTGCTGCGCCTCGACGAGATCCTGCGCGAGCGCGTCATCGGCCAGGACGAGGCCGTCAAGCTCGTCGCCGACGCCATCATCCGCGCCCGCTCCGGTATCCGCGACCCTCGCCGCCCCATCGGCTCGTTCATCTTCCTCGGCCCCACCGGCGTCGGGAAGACCGAGCTGGCCAAGACCCTCGCCCGGGCCCTGTTCGACTCCGAGGAGAACATGGTCCGCCTCGACATGAGTGAGTACCAGGAGCGGCACACCGTCAGCCGACTGATGGGGGCTCCGCCCGGATACGTCGGCTACGAGGAAGGCGGCCAGCTCACCGAGGCCGTACGCCGCAAGCCGTACTCCGTTGTGCTGTTCGACGAGATCGAGAAGGCACACACCGATGTCTTCAACACCCTGCTGCAGATCCTCGATGACGGCCGCATCACCGATGCTCAGGGCCGCACCGTCGACTTCCGCAACACCGTGATCATCATGACGTCCAACATCGGTTCCGAGCACCTCCTCGACGGTGCCACCGCCGAGGGTGAGGTCAAGCCGGACGCCCGCGCCCTGGTGATGGGCGAGCTGCGCGGGCACTTCCGCCCGGAGTTCCTCAACCGTGTCGACGACATCGTGTTGTTCAAGCCGCTCGGTGAGGCCCAGATCGAGCGGATCGTGGAGCTGCAGTTCGACGAGCTGCGGCAGCGGGTCGCCGAACGTCGCATCACTGTCGAACTCACCGACGCAGCCCGCGAGTTGATCGCCCACCAGGGCTACGACCCGATCTACGGGGCCCGGCCACTGCGGCGCTACATCTCCCACGAGGTCGAGACCCTGGTCGGACGCGCCCTGCTGCGCGGCGACGTCCAGGACGGCGCCACGGTCCGCGTCGACGCCGAGCACGCAGAGCTGGTGGTCACCTACGACCAGCCGGAGGGAGCCCGGGAAGCGAGGGCGGCGTGAGCACCACCCGGACGACGACTGTGACCTGCCCGAACTGCGGGCGTGACAACCGGATTCCCGTGGCCGCCGAGGGACGTCCCAAATGCGGCCACTGCAAGCAGCCCCTGCCCTGGATCGTCGACGCGGGCGACGACGACTTCGCCGAGGTCGCCGACAACGCCACCCAGCCCGTCGTCGTCGACCTCTGGGCCACCTGGTGCGGCCCCTGCCGCATGGTGAGTCCCGCCCTCGAACAGGTCGCCCGGGACCTCGCCGGACAGATCAAGCTCGTCAAGGTCGACGTCGACAAGAACCCACGGCTCAGCCGGCGGTTCGAGGTGCAGGCGGTGCCGACCCTGCTTGTCCTGGACCAGGGCGAGACGGTCGCCCAGCAGGCCGGCGCGGCACCCGCGCACGTCCTGCGCTCGTGGGTCGAGCAGGCGATGGCGGGCCGGCAAACCACTGCAGGAGAGTGAACACGATGGGCCGGCCACGCGGAATCCCCACGAAGCCGCAGTCCCCGAGACTCCGGATTTGCACGGAACGTATCCCCGGTCGACGGACGAACAGATCGGGTCGACGGCAGCATCGAACGAGTCGTACACACCGTGCTGGAGGCTCCGGAACGGGAGCGGCGATGTCCCGCCGGGCTGGTGCCGCCACCCCGGAGCTGCGCCGCTGGGTGAAGGAGAGCATCGCGGGCCGCGGCTGAGAAGTCCCACCCAGGAAGGAGAACCCTGATGGCCACGATTCCCGACCCGCACCTGGCGATGGTGCGCCCAGTGACGCCGCGTACCCCGGAAGGCTGCGAGGAGTGCCTCATGGAGCGTTCCCCGTGGGTGCACCTGCGGCTCTGTCTCACCTGCGGGCACGTCGGCTGCTGCGACTCCTCGCCCCTCAAGCACGCCAGGCAGCACGCGGGCAGCGCCGGTCACCCCATCGTGCAGTCCTTCCAGCCGGGAGAGGACTGGCGCTGGTGCTACGTTCACGAGGCCCTGGTCTGATGAGCGCGGCCGAGCACAAGCAGAGTGCGGTCCGCGAGACACCGGACCGATACGGGGCGTTCCCGCGCCTGACACCGGAGCAGTTCGAGGACCTGACCGCGCACGGTGAGCGCCGAAGGACCGCCGAGGGCGAGGTGCTGTACCGCGAGGGCGAGCCGTTCCGGGAGTTCCTCGCGATCCTCAGCGGGACCGTCGAGATACTCCACGACCTCGGCGGGCCCGACGAGCGCACGGTGGCGGTGCACGGACCCGGCAGATTCCTGGGTGAACTCGGGCTGCTGGAGGGCCAGGCGGCGTTCGACACCGCCGTGGTGCGCGAGGCGGGCGAGGTCCTGGCCGTGCCGGTGGAGCGGCAACGCGCCCTGGTCGGCCGCGACCCCGTCCTCGGCGACCTGATCCTCCGCGCTTACCTGGGCCGCCGGTATCTGCTCATCGGCCTCGGCGCCGGCTTCCGGATCCTGGGGTCGTGTTATTCACCGGACACGCTGCGGCTGCGTGAGTTCGCCGCCCGCAACCGGCTGCCCCACCGCTGGGTGGATCTGGAGAAGGACAAGGAGGCGGAGGCGCTGCTGTGCCGGTTCTCCATCCGTCCCGAGGAGACTCCGGTGGTCATCTGGGAGGGCGAGCGGGTGCTGCGCAATCCGAGCAACGCCGAACTCGCCCGGCTCATCGGGCTGCCCGCCCCCTCGCCGGAGGCCGGGCGGTGCGACGTGATGGTGGTCGGTGCGGGCCCCGCGGGACTCGCCGCCGCCGTGTACGGCGCCTCCGACGGCCTCACCACGGTCACCGTCGACGCCGTGGCCACCGGGGGCCAGGCCGGTACCTCGTCTCGCATCGAGAACTACCTTGGCTTCCCGTCGGGCATCTCCGGGGGCGAGCTCATCGAACGCGCGGTGCTCCAGGCCCACAAGTTCGGTGCCCGCCTCATGGTGCCGGCCCAGGTCAGCGGGCTCACCCCGCAGGACGACGAGTACGTCGTCACCTTCACAGACGGGTCCCAGGCCCGGGCGGGCGCCGTGGTGCTCGCCTCGGGCGTCTGGTACCGCAGGCTCGAGGTGCCCGGCATCGACCGCCTGGAGGACATCAGCGTCTACTACGCGGCGACGGTCCACGAGGCCAGTCTCTGCCAGGCGGATCCGGTCGCCGTGGTCGGCGGCGGGAACTCCGCCGGGCAGGCGGCGCTGTTCCTCGCGAACCACGCGTCCAGGGTCCACCTCCTCGTCCGGGGCAGTGACCTCAACGCGGACATGTCGCGCTACCTGGTTGACCAGGTGGAACGGCACCCGAAAATCGAGGTGCTGCTCCACACCGAAGTCCAGGGCGTCTCCGGGGAGGAAAAGCTGGAGTCGCTGACGGTGGAGGACAACGCAAGTAGTGAGCGCCGGGAACTGCGGGCCGCGGCGCTGTTCGTGTTCATCGGGGCCCGGCCGCGCACGGAATGGCTCAGGGGCGTGCTGGCCCTGGACGAGAAGGGCTTCGTCCTCACCGGCGCCGAGGCCCAGGCGGCGGCCGACGCGACCCGGTGGGCCTCGCTCGGCCGTGGTCCGTTGCTGCTGGAGACCACCCTTCCCGGGGTCTTCGCCGCCGGCGACGTGAGGAGCGGCTCGGTCAAACGGGTGGCCTCGGCCACCGGTGAGGGTGCCATGGCGATCCGCCTCGTGCACGAGCACCGGGGAAAGACGGGGAATCTGGTCCGCTCCGCTGGCCCGTAGGGCGTCGGCTGCGAGGAGGCGCAGCGCGCCCTGGAAGTGCGCCGCCACTCCCGCGAGCGCTACGGCACGACGTTCTTCGACGAGCTCGGCCTGTACCGCATCCTGGGACCTGGCAACGGTTTCCGGGAACTGGAGACGTTCGTCCACGAGTGGCTCGGCCTGCTCATCGACTACGACTCCCGGCACCACGCGGCCATGGTGGAGACCCTGTCCCGGTACTTCGACTGCGGCGGCAACTACGACGAGACCGCCGAATCCCTCGCGATCCACCGCAGCACGCTGCGCTATCGGCTCCAGCGCATCCGCGACATCAGCGGCAACGACCTCGCGAACGTCGAGGACCGCCTCAACCTCCAGGTGGCGACCCGAGTGTGGACGATCGTGCTGGGCGGACCAGGCTGATGCCCCGCTAGAACCGACGCCGCCTGTGGACGACGGCAGCCTGAGCGTCAGCGGATGCTGCGGCAGATGTCGCGGCAGGAGCGAGGCGAGCGCAGGGGGCCGGACACCACCGACGGGAGACGCCCGGGCCGCGGCCCGCGCGTCACAGGGCGATGACGTGGAGGTCGACCAGGTCGAGCAGCGCCCGCAGGGCCGAGCTGGGCCGCCTGGTCGACGACGTGCCGAGATGCATGCTCCAGCGGAGCATGGTGCCGTGGACGTCCAGGACTTGCAGGCCGGGGGTGCGGGCAACGGCGAACGCGGGCAGGAAGGCGATGCCCAGACCGTGCCGGACCAGTGCCGCCCCCATGTCGATGTCGGGCACTTCCAGTGCCACCCGGCGTACGACGCCCGCCACCGCGAACGCCCGGTCGACCACCTCGCGGTTGCCGTAGCCCGGCGGGAAGTCCACGAAGGGCTCCCCCGCGAGGTCCGCAAGTGCCACCTCCCCCCGCTGCGCGAGCGGATGGGCAACGCTCACCACCAGGACGAGCGGCACGGTGGCCAGCTCCCGTGCGTCGATCCCGGCGGGTTTGTGCTCGGGCAGCGACAGGAAAGCCACGTCCAGGTCCCCGCTGAGCAGTGCGTGCGCCAGTCCCGCCGATCCGGTCGTCGCCAGCCGCAGCCGGACGTCGATCGCTGGATGCCGCGCGTGCAGCTGCCCGAGGAGCGCAGGCAGGTCCACCACCTCGACCGAGGCCATGGCGCCCACATTCACCGTGCCGCGCAGCGTGTCCTGTGCGGCGCGCACGGCGTCCTGGGCCGCCTGGGCGGCGTGCAGGGTGGCCCGAGCCTCCGGCAGCAGCGCCGCGCCCGCCCCGGTGAGCCGGACCTGCTGCGACGTGCGCTCGAACAGCTCGCAACCGAGCTCGCGCTCCAGGGAGCGGATCGCGGCGGACACCCCGGACTGCACCACGTGCAGCCGTCGGGCGGCACGCGTGAAACTCAGCTCCTCGGCGACCGCGATGAAGTGCTCCAGCTGGCGTAGCTCCACACGAGAAGTATCACTCGCATTGCTCGAGCCCAGCAAAAACATTCGTTGGCACTGATCCCGGCTGGTGAGGAGAATGGAAAGCGCCATCCACTTCCGCCCGAGGAGGGGTACCCCTGCCTGCCGTTTCGACGCCGCTGAGCCGTCCCACAGCCGACGCTCCCGACGACCCGACCCACCCGATCCCAGCACCCGCTCCCGCCGACCTGCCGCCCCGCGCCCCCGCCCGGCGTCGTGCCTCGCACACGACCGGCTTTTGGTTCGTGGCGGTGGCCTTCACCGTGCTTATGGCCTTCGGTACCGCGCCGACCCCGCTGTGGCCGCTGTACGAGGCCCGGGACCACTTCGGCGCGACCACGGTCACGGTGGCGTACGCCTCGATGGTCGTGGGCGCAGCGGCCGCCTTCCTCGGACTGGGACACCTGTCGGACCGGCTCGGCCGACGGCGCGTCATCGTCCCGGCGCTGCTGGTTGGCATCGTCGCGTCGGTCGTACTGATCGCGTGGCGGGACCTGCCGGGGCTGATCGCGGGCAGGATCCTGAACGGTGTCGGACTGGGGTTGATGGCCTCGACCGCGACGACGTACCTGCACGACCTCCACCACGAGGCCCGTCCGGAACGGACGGGTTCGGTGCTGCCCGGCATCGTGGCCACCGCCGCCAACCTCGGCGGCCTGGCCTCAGGGCCCCTGGTCGCCGGAGCCGCCGCCGAGTGGCTTCCCATGCCCCTGATCACCGCCCAGGCGATCTTCACGCTCGCCATGGCAGTGTGCCTGGCGCTGGTGCTGTCCACCCCGGAGACCGTGGACCTGGAGCTGCCCGCGGCCGAACCGCCCAGCAGGTTCGTCCTGCGCCCCGGCGGCGGGCGGACGTTCGGCGCCGCCGGCGCGCTGGGCGCCTTCGCCTTCGCGATCCTCGGCCTGATCTCCTCCCTCGGGGCGAGCGTGCTCCATGGCACCCTGCACACCGACTCGCACCTCGTGGTCGGCTTGTCGGCCTTCCTCATGTTCGGTTCCGCGGCGGCCGGCCAGCTGGTGCTGGGCCGCCTCCCACTGCCCCGGGTCCTGACCGTGGGGGCAGTGGTATTCCCGGTCGGCCTGGTCCTGTGCGCCGTCGCCCTCTACCACCCGGCGCTCTGGCTCTACCTGGTCGCCGTGTCCCTGTCGGGAGCCGGCTCCGGGCTGCTGTTCAAGGGAGGCGTCGAACGTGCCGTTTCAGTGGCCGAGCCCGCCTCACGCGCGGGGGTCCTCGCCGTGTTCTTCGTCGTCGCGTACCTGGGAATGGGCCTGCCCTCCGTCCTGTTCAGCATCGCCCTGCGGCATTTCGCCGTGCAGACCGCGATGATCGGCTTCGCGGCGGTCCTCTCCTGCGGCGCCGTTGTGTCGGTCGCCGTCGCGTTGCGCGACCGCGCACCCGGTGCCGGCGCGCTCTCGGCGCAGTCCGCTCGCCCCTCCTGACCTCCCTGCGGCGCATGCGAGACTGGTTGCCTGGGAGGCGCGGACCTGGGCACTCGGTGCGGGCGCGCGTGACACGGATCCACGGCAGACGGGAGGCCCGAGATGCCTGCGGAATCGGCCAGAACGATCGCGCTCCCCTCCGGTGAGGAGATCGCGGCGCTCGGGCAGGGCACCTGGTATCTGGGCGAGGAACCGGCCCGGCGTGAACAGGAGATCGCCGCGCTGCGGCTGGGCGTGGACCTGGGCATGACCGTCGTCGACACGGCGGAGATGTACGGCGACGGCGCAGCCGAGGAACTCGTCGGGGAGGCCCTCCGGGGACGCAGGGAGGAGGTCTTCCTCGTCAGCAAGGTGCTGCCCGGCCACGCCGACCGGAAGGGCACCGTCGCCGCCTGCGAGGGCAGCCTGCGGCGGCTCCGTGCGGAACGGCTGGACCTCTACCTGCTGCACTGGCGGGGACGGTGGCCACTCGAGGAGACCCTTGCGGGATTCACCGACCTGATGGAGGCGGAGAAGATCCGTTACTGGGGCGTGAGCAATCTGGACGTCGCCGACATGGTCGAGCTGACCGCCCTCCCCGGCGGCGACGCCGTGGCCGTCGACCAGGTGCTGTACAACCTCTCCCGGCGCGGCATCGAGTGGGATCTGCTCCCCTGGTGCCGCGAGGCCGGGGTGACGGTCATGGCCTACTCCCCGATCGAGCAGGGGCGACTCCTGAAGGTCGAGGCACTGGGGGCCGTGGCCCGGGCCCTCGGAGCCACGCCGACCCAGGTGGCACTCGCCTGGGTGCTGGCACAGGGGGTGGCCGCGATCCCGCGTTCCGGATCACCCGACCACGTTCGGGAGAACCGCGGCGCAGTGGACCTCCACCTTCCCACCGAGGCGCTCGACGCCCTCGACGAGGCGTTCCCGCCGCCCAGCGGGCCCACGCCCCTGGAGATGCTCTGAAGAAGTTGTCAGGATGGCGCGCCTCACGCTGGCTCACGTCCGCAAGGCACCGCCAGTTCGGCCGCCTCTTCTGACCGGCCGACGCGCCGTCACCGGTCCCGGCGTGCGATACGCACCAGGGCCTCGCTCACGGTCGTCACGCCTTCGTCCCAGCCGTCCTCGAGCTTCGGACCCCAAGAGGCCGGCGCCATACCGTTGCCTGCTCATGCATGGGGTGGTTCACCCGGCTTCGCGTAGATCGTTTCGCCGGAAAAACGTCAATGGCTTGGCGGCAAGAGGGGCAGCTCGGTCGCCGGTGTCTCATGAGACACCTCGCAGTCTGAAGTAAGGACGGCTACCGCCGCCCACTCTTCAGCCCGGCCCCTGCGCCGGGCCCGGTCCTGTTCCAATCTCGGCGGGGTGCCCTAATGCGGGGTGCCCAAATACAGTCCCGCTTCCCCGAGCTGGTCGTGTCGTCCGGTCAGCAATTCTCGTTCGAGGCGTTGCAACGCCGTGCAGCCTCCTGCGGACGGACGGACGCCCGTACGGCTGGCCGAGGGATGCCTGCGCACTTCATGCTGCTCTGCAAGGGGAAGAGGGGGTGCCCTTTTTCGGCCTGGGGTGCGGAGGCGCTCAGCAGGGGGCTCTGCGAATCTCGACCGGGTAACAGCCGATGGCGGCGCGGGCGGGAGCGAACGACGCCGTCCGTTCCCGGTGAGGAGGCGAGAGGCATGACCGTGATGGGTGTGTCGAAGTTCGAGAGGTTCTTCCGCGCCGCCGCAAGCCTCGACGTGGACAGGAACGACCTGAAGCGGTACGGCGACTTCGTCGACGCCAAGCTCTACGACCTCCTGGTCGCCGGCCAGGCGTCGGCCAAGGGCAACGGCAGGGATACCGTCGAACCGTGGGATCTACCGATCACCAAGGGCCTCCAGGAGAGCATCCACCGGTTCCGGCGGCTCGACGAGGAGGTCGAGCTGAAGCCCATCCTGGAACAGCTCGCCGCGCATCCTCCCCTCGACAGGACACCCACCCAGGAGGCCGAAGAGCGCTACCCCGAGATCATCGGCGGTCTCAGCGTCGCCCTCGCCGAGACGTTCAAAATCATGTATCCGGATGTCAAGAACCCGCAGACCAGTCACTGGGAGGGCGTGACCGCGGTGTTCGACCGGCTGCTGTAACAGTCGCGCCCCGGTGCATGTCGCCGGACTGAACTGAGATGCCGGACGGGGGCGGAAGGTGGAAACTGGAAACCTTCACCCAGGCCCGGGTCGCGCCGCAGGTGCTCGGGGATTCGCGATCGCGGTTTCAGCGCGGCTGGTCGTCGGCCAGGAAAATCACACCCCCTTGCCTTCACGTAATGGCGTCTGACTCGGAAGGTCGTTTCGAGGGTCTGTCTCGTCCCGCGATGCTCTGACACGCCGAGGGAAGACTCATGAAAGCTGTTGTCTACGAGGGATCGCGCGCCGTCCGTGAGCGTGAAGAATGTCCCCGATACGTATGTCGAAAGGCCCAAGAAGGGCCTGACCGCGTTCTGTCTGACCACTCCCCACAAATCCGAGGATGGCCGGCGCCGCCTACGGTTTCGCCGACGTGGGTCCCTACAACGGCGGGCGGGCCGAACTGCTGCGCGTTACCTGCGGCGACCACAACTGCCTGGTGTTGCCGGAAGAAGCCAGTGAGCGGCGAACCGACTACGTGATGCTCTCCGGCATCTTCCCCACCGTCTGGCACGCCGCCGAGCTCGCCTGGCGGCCTGGTCCAGGCCGGGAAGGCCGAGCCGTCCTAATCCGGTACTAACGACTCTCAGGACTGATGTGAGTTCTGAGGGCCATTCGAGTAGCGAGCGGTGCTCGCGGTGGTGATCGCGTGGGTGCCGGACTGACGCCTTGAGCCGTCGTCAGGAGCGCGCTAGCCGGGCCGCGAGATAGGGCGCGGTGGCGCTGCGGCGGGCCCTCGCCACCTTGGCCGGCGGGCCCGCCGCGACCACCCGCCCGCCCGCGTCGCCGCCGCCCGGCCCGAGGTCGATGACCCAGTCGGCGGTGGCGATCGTGTCCAGGTCGTGCTCGACGAGGACGACCGTGTTGCCGGCGTCGACGAGCCGGTGCAGCTGTCGCAGCAGCAGCGCGATGTCCGAGGGGTGCAGCCCCGCCGTCGGCTCGTCGAGCAGGTAGAGCGCGTGCCCGCGGCGGGCTCGCTGCAGTTCGGTGGCGAGTTTGATGCGTTGCGCCTCACCACCGCTGAGTTCCGTCGCGGGCTGGCCCAGCCGCAGGTACCCCAGTCCCACCTCGCGCAACGTCTCCAGACTGCGGGAGGCGGCCGGGACGGCGGACAGGAACTTGGCGGCGGCGTCGACGGACAGCGCCAGTACTTCCGCGATGTTCTTGCCGCGGTAGGTGACTTCCAGCGTTTCGGCGTTGTACCGGGCGCCCTGGCAGGTCGGGCACGGCGCGTAGGTGCCGGGCAGGAACAGCAGTTCCACCGCGACGAATCCTTCGCCCTGGCAGGTCTCGCACCGCCCTTCGGGCACGTTGAAGGAGAACCGCCCGGCCGAGTAGCCGCGCGCCCTGGCCTTGTCCGTCGCCGCGTACAGCTTGCGCACCGCGTCGAACATCCCCGTGTACGTGGCCAGGTTGGACCGGGGAGTTCGGCCGATGGGCCGTTGGTCGACCCGGACCAGCCGGTCGAACGACTCGACCCCCGACGCGTCCTGGACATCGACCTCCAGCTGCGCCTCGTCGGGCTCCTCGGGTACGAGTCCGAGGTGGCCGCGGACGACCTCGGCGAGCACCTGCGTCACCAGCGTCGACTTTCCGGAACCGGACACGCCCGTCACCGCCGTCAGTACACAGAGCGGTACGTCGACGGACACGTCGTGCAGATTGTGGCG
This sequence comes from Streptomyces sp. NPDC051664, assembly GCF_044453545.1. Taxonomy (NCBI): domain Bacteria; kingdom Bacillati; phylum Actinomycetota; class Actinomycetes; order Kitasatosporales; family Streptomycetaceae; genus Streptomyces; species Streptomyces sp. NPDC051664. The sequence continues at coordinate 372,096 of NZ_JBITCU010000002.1, forward strand.
GGAGACGCCGCTCAGGTGCAGCCAGCCATGCGGTGTGCGCGGGCGGTGATCGAGCGGCTGGGCACGCCCGAACAGGTACTGGCTCGTGGCCGACTCCCCGACCCGCTCAAGACCGTCGACCGGGCCGCTGTACAGCACGCGTCCGCCGCCCTCACCCGCGCCGGGGCCGATGTCGACCACCCAGTCCGCCCGCCGTACGACGTCCATGTCGTGCTCCACGACGAACAGCGAGTTGCCCGCCGCCTTGAGGCGGTCCAGCACGTCCAGCAGCGGTTCCGCGTCAGCCGGGTGCAGGCCCGCGGAGGGTTCGTCGAGAACGTAGACGACGCCGAACAGCCCCGAGCGCAGCTGGGTGGCGATCCGCAGGCGCTGCGCCTCGCCGGGCGACAGGGTCGTCGAGCGGCGCCCGAGGCTGAGATATCCGAGGCCCAGGTCGAGCAGTACGTCGACCCGCGCGACCAGATCGCCGCAGATCCGGACCGCGACCTCGGTCGTCTCCCCGGATCGGGCGGTCGACGTGGTGGCGTCGGCCTCGGACCGCCCCGCGACGGGCCGCAGCAGCGCCACGACCTCGGTGAGCGGCATCGCGTTGATCTCGGCGATGGAACGTCCGGCGAAGGTCACGGCGAGCGCCTCGGGCCGCAGTCCGCTGCCGTGACACTTGGGGCAGGGCACACTCCTGACGAACCGGAGCGCCCGTTCGCGCATCTTCTCGCTCTTGGAGTCGGCGAGGACGTGCATGACGTGCTTGCGGGCGCTCCAGAACTTGCCCTGGTAGCCGTAGTCGACGCGGTCCTCCTCCGGCTCGATGTACACGGAGGGCTGCTCGTCCGTGTACAGCAGCCAGTCCCGGTCCTTCTTCCTGAGCCTGCGCCACGGTCGGTCGATGTCGATCCCCAGGCCGCTCACGACACTGCGCAGGTTGGCGCCCTGCCAGGCGCCCGGCCAGGCGGCGATCGCCCCCTCGCGGATGCTCAGCGAGGGGTCCGGGACGAGGAGGTCCTCGGCGATGTCGTGCACGACGCCCAGTCCGTGGCACTCCGGGCAGGCGCCGGCCGCGGTGTTGGGTGAGAACGACTCGGCCTCCAGCCGTGCGGCCCGGGGCGGATAGGTGCCGGCGCGGGAGTACAGCATGCGCAGCAGATTGGACAGCGTGGTGATGGTGCCGACCGTCGAGCGCGAGCTGGGCGACCCGCGTCGCTGCTGCAGGGCCACGGCGGGTGGCAGTCCGGTGATTTCCTGCACGTGCGGTGCGCCGACCTGTTGCAACAGCCTTCGGGCGTACGGTGCTACGGACTCGAAGTAGCGCCGCTGGGCCTCCGCGTAGAGCGTGCCGAACGCGAGCGAGGACTTGCCCGAACCGGAGACGCCGGTGAAGGCGACCATCGCGTCCCGCGGAACGTCGACATCGATGTTCCGCAGGTTGTTCTCACTGGCGCCCCGGACATGCACGAAGGGGTCGGTCGCGTCCTTGTTCACCGTTCCTGATTACCTGATCGCACCGGGAACCGCGCGACAGGCGCCGTCACCGGGCCCCGCTCACACGAGCGTCCGGAGTATCCCGGGATCCATTTTCAATGCACGGCCTAGCCTAGGCGGCGCACACTCCGCTGTTGGCGGACGCCGACAAGGTGGCGTTGCTGCTGGAGACCACCCTTCCCGGGGTCTTCGCCGCCGGCGGCGTCAGGAGCGGCTCGCTCAAAGGGGTGGCGTCGGCGGCCGGGAGGGTGCCATGGCTATCCGCCTCGTGCACGAGCACCGGGAAAAGACGGACAACCTGGTCTGCACCGCGGGCCCCGAGGGCCCCGGCCGGTGGCGGGCCATAGAGAGGCACTCGGCATCGTGCTGGTGTCGGACGAGGGGACGCAACGACTGCGGTGTGAGCAGGAACGCCGCAGTGACATGGACGAGCAGGAACAGCGCGGCGTAGAGGCAGTGATGCCCATGAACAAGGTGATCACGGTGACGAGGTTGAACAGGAGGCGGGCCTGCTGCCGATCGATCTCGTCGCGGTGCCCGGGGTGGCGCGGAGCGGGTGTTCGCGGTGGCGCACGCAACCGTGGCCGGTGGTGGAGCAGGCCCTGCACGGGGAGGACGAGGAGATCTGACCGTACCGCCTGCACCTGCTGGCAGGGGCCAGCGTGTCACGCGGCGTGGGCGATACCTCGGGGGCATCCTGTGGGCACGGGCGGTCGGGGGTGGGGGCAGCCGACGAGAAGGAGTCATGCGGGTGTCGTCTCAGGGCGTTACGGTCGTGGCTCTCCTGGCGGATCCGGATGCGCCGACGGAGATCGCGCAGCGCATGGCCCGGATACTTTCCACTCGACTCGCCGACAAGTCGGGCCAGGGCCGACGTTTCGACGTCGAGGTGGTCAGTGAGCCTTTCACCGCAGGGACCGAGGACCCGCCCACCTTGATGCGCCGGATCATGGACCGCGGAAGAGCTGAGAATTGGGACATTGTCGTGGCCCTCACCGACCTTCCGCTGCACTCACACGGGCGCAGGCTCGTTATGGATGTGAGTCACGAACACGGCTTGGCGCTGCTGTCTCTTCCTCCGCTGGGGGGCTTGCGTCTGCAGACGAGAGCCCGGCGGGCCGTGGAAGAAGCCGTGCTTGGTTTGGCGGGTCCGCGGGCTACCGGGGCTGAGGGACCTCCGCAGAGTGAGCCGCTTCTGGGGCCCTTCGTCAGTCGTCTCGCGCCTGTTCACCTGGGCCCGGTCGGTGAGGAGGAGACCGCTGATCTTCGGTACGTCGTAAGCGGGCCGCGCGGTTACCTGAGGGTGCTCGTCGGTATGGTCCGCGCCAACCGGCCGTGGCGGTTGGTGCCGGGCTTGTCGAAAGCCCTGGCGGCCGCACTCGCCACGGGAGCAGTCGCCACCGTGAACTCCACCATCTGGGGCCTGGCAGAGTACCTGAGCGCGCCACGCCTCGTGATCGCGATGGTCGGGTCTGTCGGGCTCATGGTCGGCTGGCTGATCGTCGACGCGCAGTTGTGGCATCGATCAACAGAGGTCTCGCCGGAGGCGAGGCAGAGGGCGAGGCTCTACAACGCCTCGACGGTCATGACCGTGGGTATCGGGGTGCTCGTCTGCTACGGCGGTTTGATCGTCATCAACCTGGTGTGGGCTCTGTTCATCATCAACGGCCAAGTGTTCGCTTCCGTGACACGGACCCCGCTGCACGCCGCGGAATACTTGACGTTGTCATGGTTCGTCGCTTCGGTAGCCACCGTGGGCGGCGCGCTGGGATCAGGCTTGGAGAGCGACGAGGCGATCCGGGCAGCCGCCTACTCCAAGCGCGAACAGGAACGTCGCCACATGCTCCAGGACGACCACGGCGACTAGCTCGTGGTCCTGCCCTTCAACATCGCCTGCGGCTTCTGCAAGCAGTGCGAGATCTGTCGCTGCTCGCCGCGGTCCGCGCGGCGGGCGAGGAGATCGCCGCGCACTATCCGCGGATCGACGTACTGATCAACAACGCGGGCCTGCACGCCTTCTCTCAGCGGGTCACCACCGAGGGGTACGCGGAGATGACCGCGGTGAACTACCTCGCACCCTGGGTGCTCACCGACGCCCTGCGCGACAGGCTTGTCGCATCCGCTCCTGCCCGGATCGTCACGGTCGCCTCCCGGGCCTCGCGGCAGGCCGGCGCCATCGACCCGCTGCACGATTTGACCGACACCGCGGACTTCACGCGCCGCGGCTCCAGCCCGCGCTACGGCCGGTCCAAGCTGATGGACATCATGTTCACCCAGGAACTCGCCCGCCAACTGCAGGGCACGGACGTCGCAGCCACCTGCTGCTGCCCCGGCTTCAACGCCACCGGCCTCGGGCGCGAACTCCCTCTCGCCGGAGCTCTGGAGAAGGCCCTCACCACGCTCAACATCGGCAACCCCCAGCACGGCGCCGACATCATCGTGAAACTCGCGACCGACCCCGAGTTCGCCGACACCAGCGGCGGCTACTTCGCCGCCAGGACCGCCGAGCCCCTGCAGTGCCCGGAGATCGGGCGCGGCGAAGGGATCCAGCGTGCCCTGTGGGACGCCACGGCCGACCTCGTCCACACCATCCGGCGGCCGCAAAGCACCTGAAACCCTTGACCGGCTCCGCCCGCCCCACTCGCCCCGCCCGAAGGAGACCGCAATGAACCCAACCAGCCACGACCAGCCCGACGCGGTGACCCTCCAACCTGTCGGACACGTCGTGAGTCCGCGGGACGATCTCTCGGACGACAACTGGGGCGAGGTTCCTGCCGTCATCCGCCTCGACTCCACCCGCTTCGGCGAAGACGCGCTCTTCGGACTCGCGGACTTCTCCCACCTCGAAGTGGTCTTCCACTTCCACCGGGTCCCCGAGGAGAAGATCGAGACCGGTGCGCGCCACCCACGAGGAAACACGGACTGGCCGCTGGTGGGCATCTTCGCCCAGCGCGGCAAGAACAGGCCCAACCGGCTCGTCGTCTCGCGGTGCACGTTGGTGAAGGGCGAAGGACACGACATCCACGTCCCCGGCCTGGACGCGATCGACGGCACACCGGTGTTCGACATCAAGCCCTACCTCCGGGAGTTCGGCCCCCGCGGAGAGACCGAGCAGCCCCAGTGGTCCGTTGAACTGATGGGCGAGTACTACTGACGCGTCGCGGGTGTCACCGGCCGGAGGCGAGGAGGGGTCCGCAGGCACTCGGCGATGTCGGGGTCGAGGGCGTAGCGGGCGACGTCGTGCAGGGTTCCGGTGCGGCGGCTCGGTGGGCCTGTGGTGGATCTGCTTCGGCACCGGCACCGGCACCGAAGCCGTCGAACTGGACGCCGGCGTCCTCGGCCAGGTTCGTCCAGCGGATCCAGCGGATCCAGCGTCCGTCGACGGTGTGTTTCCACCCGGCGTCGTTGAGTGGCTTGGTGGCGACGGTCTTCTCATCGACGGGGCCGCCGATGGCTGTCTCCCAACCGCCTCCCTCGGCGAGGTGGTGAAGCAGGGTCTGGAGCACGGGTCGCGGCCAGGTGCCACATTCGGTCCGAGACGGGTGTCTCGTACGCCGCCACAGTCCAGGCGATCTCCCGGGGTGGGCTTCGTGGACGGGCTCAATGTGGAGAATTTGTGATTCGTGGATCGCGTGGGTGGTGTCGTCGGGCCATATCCGGACCACGCTGGCACAGCGATCAGCTCATCCATCAGGCTGAGCTGAAGTGGCCCACACGACCTCCGCAAGCGGTTCGGAGCCGCACTTTGCCACGTGGTTCGCGTCAGACGCGGGCGAAGTCGCGGGGGCGGAACTTCCCGCTCTTCAGGTGCCTCTCGATGTCTTCGAGGCTGTGCCCGGTGAGCTCCGGCATTCGCCGCCATACGAACAGCCACGCCGCGACGTTGAACATCCCGTAAATCCAGAACACCTGGCCCACACCGAAGATGCTGATCATCGTCAGCAGGGTCAGCGTGATCAGCAGGTTCGTGCTCCAGAGCGTGGCCGACTGCACGCTTGTGGCGGCGGCACGCACCGACAGCGGGTAGATCTCGGAGCCGGTCAGCCAGCCCATCAGCTGGAGCCCGCCAGCGTTGAAGAACATGAAGGCGAGCAGGCAGGCGACGATGGACGGCACGTAGTCGCGGGTGGCGTGGCCGGTGATGAAGAGGGCTCCGAGGGCGAACAGGCTGACCGCCGCGCCGGGCACCATCACCAGGGTCATCCGACGGCGCCCGACCTTGTCGACGATCACCAGGCCAACCACCATCATCACCAGGTAGGTCATGCCCAGCGCCACGCTGACCGACAGCGCGGTCGTCTCGGAGAAGCCGTTGTCGGTCAGGATGGTCGGGGCGTAGTAGATGATCATTTCGATGCCAGACAGCTGGGTGAAGACGGCGATGCCGCAGCCGACCACCAAAGCCGGGCGCACCCATGGCTGCCACAGCCCGCTCCACCCGCGGTTGCGTCTGCTGGTCCGCTGCTGGCGTCCCTCCAAGGCGACGAACTCCTCGAGCTCGGAGGAGATGTCGTAGCCGTCGGGCCGTATGTCCTCAAGCACCCTTGTGGCCCCGTCCACGCCGACGCGGCCGTGCCTGAGGACCAACCACCGCGGGCTCTCGGGCAGGCGCAGCTGCAGGAGAAGCATCACCAGTGCCGGTACGGCGGCCGCGCCTATCGCCTCCCGCCACGACACAGCCTGGCTCGCGCCCACGAGCGTCGCGATGACGATGCCAACGCCGATGGCGAGCTGGAAGCAGAGCACAAGCCGTCCGCGGATCGCCTTGGGGGCCAGCTCGGCGATGTACATGGGCACGGTTTGGGTGGCGCCGCCGACGGCGAAGCCGAGCACCACCCGGGCCAGGGCCAGACTGACCGCGGTGGGGGCGAGCGAGCTGCTCACGCTGCCGAGCATGAACACCACGCAGATCAGCAGGATCGTGCGGTGCCGGCCGATGCGCGCGGACAGCAGGCTGCAGGCAAGGGCGCCGATCACGGCGCCGAGCAGGATCGCGGCGGCGATCACCTGCTTCATGTCGTTCCCGATGTGGAATTCCTTGGAGATCTGCAGCAGTCCGCCGGAGATGATGCCCGTGTCGTAGCCGTACAGCAGTCCGCTGACGGCAGATACCACGGCCGCCATCAGCATCCGCCCGTTCAGGACCTTGGTCGGTGGCGCCTTGTCTGCGATATGGGCCATGGTTCCTCCAGGGCGGTGAACGGACCCTCATCCATCCTCGAACCGGGGGCTGGGCCCTCATCGCTCGGCTGACCTGCCGCGCCGAGGCACAGCACGTGACGGCCTTTCGCCGTTGGCATTCACTTGCGAAGCACCAGACGACGGTGACCCCGTAGAAGGGTTCGGCATGCCCAAGGTCGGCATTCGCAATATCCTCGGCAGCACGGAGACGACACAGAACCTAAACCTCTCGGTGACAGCGTGCGCGTAGCGGGTGACTGGCGACATGGCCCAGGGAGACAAATTGTTCTCTTCATCTCACCCCAAGGGGCCTAGCGCTGGATTCCTCTTTGGCAGGGTATATGTCCTGGTGGCGGGGTAGTTCGGGTGCTCGGGGGCGGGTGCTGGACCGTGGTGTTACGGGCACGGCCGAGCCGTGACGAGAACGAGCAACGGGTCGTGCGTCGACTGGCACGGGCACGCAAGGCGCCGCGTGATCTGGCATTGCGGGCTCGGATGGTCGACCTGAGCTGGTCCCGACAGACGGCCTGCCATCGCGGATGAGTTGAGGTGCAGCCCGAAGACAGTCCGCCGCTGGCCGCACCGCTTCGACCGTTCGGGCCTGGACGGGCTGGAGGATCTGGGTGGTCAGGGCCGCAAGCGGCGGATTACCGAGGCGGAACGCTCCCAGATCATTGGCCTGGTCAGACAGCCAGCGCCGGGCCGGCTGACGGTGGGGCGGACGGCGAACTGGCCGCCGCGGATGAGTCCGGGCCGCCGGAGTGGCCCCTCGATGCACTGGCCGCTGAGGCCGGGCGGCTGGGTGTTGAGGTTGGCATCGGTGGTCACCACGTGCGTGATCAAGTGCGGACATCCTGCGAATGGGTCGTCGCAGGTCTCACTGAAGTGGACTTTGTGGCCGCGCCAGCCGGATCCGTGTTTCATTCCGTATCGGGAGTCGACGTCATAGGGGAGGTGATACGCCGGTTACATCTCCGCCGAACTGCTGCTGACCTCACCGACTGGATGCGGAGTCACCGTCGTCGGGCGCGTGCGACCAAACACCACCCCGCAGACCGTTCAGGCCGCCGGCTTCGGCGAAACGTCCTTCACCATCTGGGATGGACCACAACCACAGGCCGGCGATCCGGATCCGATTCGCAACCGAGACCTGCGCGTCCCGCCCTGTCCAATCCCAGTGCGCGCGCCTGCCATCAACCTGATCCGACTCGACGCCTGGTGGCGCGGGGATCCGCTCGCACAGACCCGCATCTCGCATCTCGCAGCCCTTGACCTCGCGGCGTGAGATCAATTGGGCCACGGGGTCATCGAGAGCTGATACAAATTGCACCGACTGCACAGCAGCGTCGGCTACCCCAGCCCCGCCGACTACGAGACCGCACTGGCGGCCTGACCACCACACCAAGCGTGTCCGTCAAAGCGGAACAAGCTCAGTGCGTCGTCGTGTACATCAACATCGATTCCCATTCCGGGATCGCCGTTCGCGGACCGGAGGCCATCGGTCAAAGCATCCTGGGCCATCAACAAGGCGCGCTCGTAAGCGGGTACGACCTTCTGTGGCCAGGCTTCATCGCTGTAGGCATCACGGTGAGCGGTCTCGATGCTGTCCCGCAGGACAAGAAGTGCCTCACGGTGCGCGTGCACCACGTCTGCAGTGTCCAGGCCACTCCGAACAAACAGCTCCTGACGTACGCCATCGCCATGCTTGATCATGCCGCTCAGGTCTGCTGGACGACCCTGCAGACGCAGGCCCATCGCTGGCTGAAGGCCGGCATCTGGGCCGAGGCCATGACGTTGCTGAAGGACGTGGAGGCCGTACCGGCATGGCAGCCGGACCCGGTCGAGATACGGGCGAGCCTGAAGCCGCTGGCCATTGAGCCCATTGTGGGTGACGGAGAACGCGACCGTTGGATACCGGCCCGCCCACGCAGAACTCGGTGCGCTCGCCGAAGCCTTGCTGGGCGGTGTCGTGGGACACGATCTGGGCGTGCGCCGAACAGTCCTTGATCAGCGCCGAGAGTTCGAGCAGGGCGAAGACGTCGTGGCGGTGGACGGCGCCGTCCCCGCCCGCGTCGCGGTTGACGACGAGCAGGCACTCGGAGTTCCCGGGCAGCCCGAAGAACGCCTGCTTCCGACGGAGCCTGCGGCGCCAGAGATAGGTGCGAGCCGCCCAGCCGAGGGCGGCGAAGATGCCGCGGCTATCACGCCCAGCACGATGTTGCGTACGTCGTCAGTCATGGGCGGGCATGTAGCGGTCATCCGGACCATGTTCACAGTGGCCCTGACGAGACCGGTGGGGCGGCGTTAGCCTGCGCGGACGATCCTTCACTGGAGGTGCGCATGCGACGTTCAGTCGCACGGAATGTGTCGTTGTTAAGTGTGCTCGCCGCTGTCGTCACGGTCGGCGCGGCCGCACCGTCCTCTTCGTCGCCATCGGCCGTGCCACCGCCCAAGCCCCCTGTCGCGGTGGGATACGGCGGCGCGGTCGCCAGCGTCGACGCGGATGCGACGGCCGCCGGGATCGAGGTGCTCCGCGAGGGCGGCAACGCCGTCGACGCCGCCGTGGCGACCGCGGCCGCGCTCGGTGTGACCGAGCCGTACTCGGCGGGCATCGGCGGGGGCGGTTACTTCGTCTACTACAACGCCAAGAAGCGCACCGTGGAGACCATCGACGGCCGCGAGACCGCCCCGCGCAGCGCGGACTCCTCGCTCTTCCTGGAGAACGGGAAGCCGCTCGCCTTCGCGGACGCCGTCACCAGCGGTCTGGGCGTGGGCACGCCGGGCACCCCGGCCACCTGGGGCACCGCCCTCGACGCCTGGGGCAGCAAGTCGCTGGGCAGGCTGCTGAAGCCGGCTGAACGCCTGGCCCGGGACGGCTTCGTCGTCGACTCCACGTTCCGTTCGCAGACGGAGGGCAACCAGGCCAGGTTCGCCGACTTCCCGGACACCGCGAAGCTCTTCCTGCCGGCCGGGCAGCTTCCGGTGGTCGGCTCCGTCTTCAAGAACCCCGATCTTGCCCGTACGTACGAGAAGGTGGGCCGCGAGGGCATCGACGAGCTGTACCGCGGCGACCTGGCCGACGACGTCGTACGGACCGTGCGCAACCCGCCCGTCGACCCGGAGGCGACCCGGGTGGTGCGTCCGGGCGACCTCACAGCGAGGGACCTGCGGTCCTACCGGGCAGTGCGGCAGGCTCCGACGAAGGTCGGCTACCGCGGCCTCGACGTGTACGGCATGGCGCCGTCCTCGTCCGGCGGTACGAGTGTGGGTGAGGCCCTCAACATCCTTGAGTCCACGGACCTTTCGCGGGCCACCGAGGCGCAGTATCTGCACCGCTACATCGAGGCGAGCCGGATCGCGTTCGCGGACCGTGGGCGGTGGGTCGGCGACCCGGCGTTCGAGGACGTACCGACGCGCGACCTGCTCAGTCAGCGGTACGCCGACTCGCGGGAGTGCCTCATCAAGGACGACGCGGTGCTGACCAGTCCGCTCGCTCCCGGCGACCCGCGCCACCCGGCCGACTGCGCGAATCGTGGAACGGCCGCCCCGACGACGTACGAAGGGGAGAACACGACGCATCTGACGGCCGCGGACAAGTGGGGCAACGTCGTCGCGTACACCCTGACCATCGAGCAGACCGGCGGCAGTGCCCTCACGGTGCCGGGGCGCGGCTATCTGCTCAACAATGAGCTGACGGACTTCTCGTTCGCCCCCGCCGACCCGGCGGTGCACGACCCGAATCTGCCGGGTCCGGGCAAGCGGCCTCGGTCGTCGATCTCGCCGACGATCGTGCTGAAGCACGGGCAGCCGGTGCTGGCTCTGGGGTCGCCGGGCGGTGCCACGATCATCACCACCGTGCTCCAGTCGCTCATCGGCACGGTCGACCGGGGCCTTCCGCTGGTCGACGCGATCGCGGCGCCGCGCGCCAGCCAGCGCAACTCGCCGACGACGGAGCTCGAACCGGGGCTGTGGAACAGTCCGCTACGGAGCGAGCTGGAGTCGCTGGGGCATGCCTTCAAGCTCAACCCCGAGATCGGGGCGGCCACGGGGGTGCAGCGGCTGCCGGACGGGCGGTGGCTCGCCGCGGCGGAGAAGGTCCGGCGGGGCGGTGGTGCGGCGATGGTGGTGAAGCCGAGCGGAAGGCCATGACGGAGTGTCAATAGCCGGGCCGGCGAAGCCGGTTGGTGGTGAGTCGTCCGGCGGTGTCAGAGCGCGGTGAGGATGCGGGGTCCCGCGTCCGTGATCGCCACCGTGTGCTCGGCGTGCGCCGCCCGGCTGCCGTCGGACGTGCGCAGCGTCCAGCCGTCCCGGTCGGGGTGGAACGCGTCCCGGCCGCTGCCGATCAGCATCGGCTCGATCGCCAGCACCATCCCGTGCCGCAGCGGCATGCCGCGACCCGGTCGTCCCTCGTTGGGGACGGCCGGGTCCTCGTGCATGGACCGGCCGATGCCATGGCCGCCGAAGCCTTCCGGGATGCCGTATCCGGCCGTCCGGCAGACCGTGCCGATCGCATGCGCGATGTCACCGATCCGGTTGCCGACGACCGCCGCCGCGATCCCCGCCTCCAGCGCCTCGAAGGCCGTGTCGATCAGCCGGGTGTCCGCGGGCCGTGCGCGGCCGACGGTGAAGCTGATCGCCGAGTCGCCGGCCCAGCCGCCGAGCGTCGCGCCCGCGTCGATGCTCACCAGATCGCCGTCGCGCAGCCGCTGGTCGGTCGGGATGCCGTGCACGATCGCGTCGTTGACGGACGCGCAGATCACGCCGGGGAACGGGGTGGGCGCGAAATGCGGCTTGTAGTTGAGGAACGGCGAGCCGGCGCCTGCTTCGCGCAGCACTTCGCGCGCCACCTCGTCGAGCTCGCGCAGCGACACACCGACCGCCGCCGCCTCCCGTACGGCCGCCAGCAACTGGGCCACGACCCGGCCCGCCTCGCGCATCGCCTCTATGGATGTATCCGTCTTGAGCTGAACCATGCCAATTACTATACCGGTGAAAGCGGTATGAGAATAACGGCGGTATGAGAATAACGGCAGTACTAGACTGTCGGCATGGTACGAACGCCTCTGACCCCGGAAGAACGCCTGCGCGGCGAACGGCTCGGCCGACTGCTCCGCGAGGCGCGAGGCGCCCGCAGCATGGTCGAGATCGCTGCCGGCGCCGGCATCTCCGCGGAGACGCTGCGCAAGATCGAGACGGGGCGCGCCCCGACCCCTGCGTTCTTCACCGTCGCGGCACTGGCCGGGGCGCTCGGCCTCTCCATGGACGAACTGCTGATCCGCTGCGCCCCGGAACCGGACGTGGCCGTCCCACTGGCCGGCTGACCGCAGATCCGCGGCGGTGCCGTCCGGCCGGCGGCCGCCTGCGCCCGTCGACCGGTCGGTACCCACGGGAGGTGCGTACCCGGCACTCGGGCGCGTAGGGTCACCGCCGTGACTTCCCGGACTCCGCAGGACTTCGCCCACAGCGAGTACGTCAGCCTGACCACGTACCGGAAGGACGGCACCGCCGTTGCCACGCCCGTGTGGGCGGCGGCCGACGGCGACGAGCTGTTCATCTGGACCCGCGACGACTCGTGGAAGGTAAAACGGCTGCGCAACGACAGCCGGGGCGTCGTCACCGTCTGCGACGTGCGCGGCCGGATCGTGGAGGGTGCGCCGAGCGCCGAGGGAACGGCGCGACTGCTGGACGAGGCGGGGACACGCGCGGTGCACCAGTTGCTCGCCCGCAAGTACACCTGGAAGTTCTGGCTGGTCGACTGGCCGGCGACCGTCGTCCGGCTCGGCAAGCGCCCGCACATCGGGATCGCCGTCACCCTCTGACCCGGCCTGCTGCGGGGGGCGTGCGCCCGCGGCGTTGCGCCGGTCGCACCCTCGCCGAAAAGTGCGCGTAGCCGCCTCGTAACACGCCTGCGATCGAATGCCTGCGGACTGGAGTGCTCCAGTCGACGCTGGGTGAGGGCGACGATGACAGTGCATCAACTTGCTGGAGAAGTAGCCGAGTTCGCGCAGTATCTGCGGAACCTCACGGCCCTGCTCGACCCGGGGCGCGGCTGGTACGGGGTGTTCTGCCGACGCGATCCCGCCGGCGTGCGAGCCTGCCTCGACGGCGCGGAGATACCGCCGTGGGACGTGGTGGAGTCGCTGCTGCAGGACCTGGCCGGCGAGCGTGGCGCCGCGTTCGCGGCGCGTGAGTCGGTACGCGCCGCAGCGCTGTACTCCGCATCGGCCGCCGCCCACGACCGGCGGCCGGGCGGACGGCAGGCACTCGTCGAGCGGTTGGAGCTGATGCTCCGCGAGCAGGCATACGCCGCCCAGCGGGTCCGCGCGGCCGGGGTGGACAACGGCACGCAGCCGCCGGACCCGGACACGCTGGCATGGGCCCAGGACGACCACACGCGCGCCTCGGCCCGCTGCACGGAACTGCGCAAGCGGCTGTCGGCCGTGACCGTGCCGCAGGGGTGGTTCCGGGCTGAGGAGGAATCCCCCGCCGAACCCGCGAGGCCACGGGTGCCGGGCCCGCGCACCGCACCCGGCCCCGCAGCCGGAAGCGAGCGGGCACCCGCCGCCCGGAAGCCCCCTGCCGCCGGACCGTCGTCCTCCGCCCCCGGGCGGCCCCAACCCCCGGCCCCCAAGCGCAAGAAGCCGCGCGGCGCCCGCTTCGCCGGACTCGAGGTGGACGACGACACCGGCGTCGACGCCCCCCTCGCCGTCCCCGTGCTCCCCGTCCCCCCGACGAACGCCGCCGTCCCGCGCGGCGCCCGATTCGGGGGCGCCCCCACCACGGCGGACGCCGACGCCCGGGGCCGTGATGCCGCCCGGCTCGCCCCGGACCCCGTCGCGCAACGCGCCGCCACCGACGCCGTGGACATACTCGTCCGGCTCCGTACGGAGGGCCGCAGCGGCGAGGCCCATGGCGTGCTGTGCGAGGCGGCCGGCTGGCCTGCCGACCGGCTGCCCCTGCTCGCCGTGGAACTGCACAGGTCGGGCCTGGCGGCCGACTGGGCGACCCTGCTGTGGGAGGTCTCCTCGCTGCCGCCCGTCGAGCTGGCCGCCGCGGCCGGTGCACTGGCCGCGGCGGGCCGTACCGACGACTGCGGACAGCTGCTGCGTCAAGGGGTGGCGCGACCCGCGGCGGAGATCGCCGACGCGGTGCTGGCTCTGGACCGGGCCGGTCTTGAACCGGAGGCGCAGGCGCTGATGGGCGCCTTCGTCCGTGTACGCACCCCGGAGGATGCGGCCCTGATCGCGGCGGGCGATCCGCGCCAACTCGTTCCGCAACTGCTGGCCGCCGCCCGTGCGGTGTCACCCGAGCGGGAGTGGGACCTGGTGCACGCCCTGCGCGTCGCGGGCATCGCGGACGCCCCTTAGAGGGCATCCGGTGCGGGCGCAGTCCGTCGAGGTGGCGTCACGCGGTCCGGACACGGGGTGGCGGCGCGTTGCTGCCCGTGAGGCCTGGGAATCCACCCGGGGTGCGAGGGGATCGGAAGTGTGGACCGCACGGGTATGAAACGTGATCGACTCAGCCGGTTCACGGCGATGGTCTTGCCCCACCGTGTGGCGGGGCTTACGTTCTCCTCCTATGCACCGAGTCTACGTGCGTAGAAAACGCGTAGAGGCTCTCTGACGCCGCGTCGAAGGAGCAGCTCATGTCCCACGTCGTACGCGCCGCACTAGTCCAGGCGACCTGGACCGGCGACACCGAATCCATGATCGCCAAGCATGAGGAGCATGCTCGCGAGGCCGCCCGGCGGGGGGCGAAGATCATCGGCTTCCAGGAGGTGTTCAACGCCCCCTACTTCTGCCAGGTCCAGGAGCCCGAGCACTACCGCTGGGCCGAGGCCGTCCCGGACGGGCCGACCGTCCTGCGGATGCAGGATCTCGCCCGTGAGACGGGCATGGTGATCGTCGTGCCGGTCTTCGAGATCGAGCAGTCCGGCTTCTATTTCAACACTGCCGCCGTGATCGACGCCGACGGCTCGTACCTCGGCAAGTACCGCAAGCACCACATCCCGCAGGTCAAGGGGTTCTGGGAGAAGTACTACTTCAAACCCGGAAACGTCGGCTGGCCGGTCTTCGACACCGCCGTCGGCAAGGTCGGTGTCTATATCTGCTACGACCGGCACTTCCCCGAGGGGTGGCGTCAACTCGGTCTGAACGGCGCCCAGTTGGTCTACAACCCGTCAGCCACCTCGCGGGGCCTGTCCAGCTACCTCTGGCAGCTGGAACAGCCTGCGTCCGCCGTCGCCAACGAATACTTCATCGCCGCGATCAACCGCGTCGGTCAGGAGGAGTACGGCGACAACGACTTCTACGGAACCAGCTACTTCGTCGACCCGCGAGGCCAGTTCGTCGGGGAGGTCGCCAGCGACAAGGAGGAGGAACTCCTCGTCCGCGACCTCGACTTCGGTCTCATCGAGGAGGTGCGCCAGCAGTGGGCGTTCTACCGGGACCGCCGCCCCGACGCGTACGAGGGACTGGTTGAGCCGTGAGCAGTCTCCACCATCGCCATCTCGCCGTCAGCCCCGACTGGCTCGCGCTCTACTACCGGCACCCCCTGGAGCTCACCCACGGCGAGGGCCGCCATGTCTGGGACGCCGACGGCAACCGCTACCTCGACTTCTTCGGCGGCATCCTCACCACGATGACCGCACATGCCCTGCCCGAAGTGACCAAGGCGGTCAGCGAGCAGGCCGGGCGGCTGATCCACTCCTCGACGCTCTACCTCAACCGGCCGATGGTCGAACTCGCCGAGCGCATCGCCACGCTCTCCGGCATCCCGGACGCCCGGGTCTTCTTCACCACCTCCGGCACCGAGGCCAACGACACCGCCCTGCTGCTCGCCACCACGTACCGCAGCTCGAACCAGATCCTCGCGATGCGCAACAGCTACCACGGCAGGTCGTTCTCGGCCGTCTCCATCACCGGCAACAAGGCCTGGTCGCCCACGAGTCTGTCCCCGCTGCAGACGCTGTACGTCCACGGTGGCGTCCGCACCCGAGGACCGTACGCGGAACTCAGCGACGCACAGTTCATCAAGGCGTGCGTGGCCGATCTGGAAGATCTGCTCGGCCACACCCGCGGCGCCGCCGCGCTGATCGCCGAACCCATCCAGGGCGTCGGTGGATTCACCTCCCCGCCCGACGGCCTGTTCGCAGCGTTCCGCGAAGTGCTCAGCCGGCACGGCATCCTGTGGATCTCCGACGAGGTGCAGACCGGCTGGGGCCGTACCGGCGAACACTTCTGGGGCTGGCAGGCGCACGACCGGAACGGCCCGCCGGACATGCTCACCTTCGCCAAGGGCATCGGCAACGGCATGTCGATCGGCGGTGTCGTGGCCCGCGCCGAGGTCATGAACTGCCTGGACGCCAACTCCATTTCGACGTTCGGCGGCTCTCCGGTCACCATGGCGGCCGGCCTGGCCAACCTCTCGTACCTCCTGGAACACGACCTCCAGCGCAACGCGCGACGCGTCGGCGGACTGCTCATCGAGCGGCTGCGGGCGATCGGCGCCGGAGTGGAGTGCGTACGCGAAGTGCGCGGCCGGGGTCTGATGATCGGCATCGAGCTGGTGAAGCCCGGCACCGACGAGGCCGACCCGGAGGCGGCGACCGTCGTACTCGAAGCGGCCCGCGAGGGCGGGCTGCTCATCGGCAAGGGCGGCGGGCACAACACCAGCGTGCTGCGGATCGCCCCGCCGCTATCGCTGTCCATCGCCGAGGCGGAGGAGGGCGCGAGGATCCTCGCCGACGCGCTGCACGCGGCGGGGTGAGGGGCCCGACTCACCGGCACGGCCCCGAGTCACGGCGGGTGGGTGTCCGGCCCCGATCCGCTGGACGGCCCCGAAGGGGGACGCCTGAATCCGGCGTCCCCCGGGGCCGCACGCCGGGCCGAGGCGATGAATCAGTTTCTGATCACGGGCCGACGGTCTTTCGTTCGGATCGGGCTGGATCAGGGAGCGGCCCGCCGCGGAGCGGCTGATGTCACCGTGGTGCGTGCAGCTGCAAGGCGGAGGAAGGAGTCCACGCGGAGCGAATGGGGTCTCCCCTGCTCGAGCGAAGCCGAGAGCTCGGGGAAGACCGACGACAACGCGGCAGATGTGCGTGCCGGACCCTGCGAGCCCTGCATGATCCGAACGAGAGGTCCTAAGCCGGGGCGTCGTCGTCCTTCTCCGGTCGTGGCGCCCCGGCACGCCTCGCCGCGTGGCGTGCGGTGGATTCGCTCATCGACGCACCGATGTATACGACGTGACGCGGTGTCGGCTTTGGGCCGACGGTGTACGCCATGCCCGGAAACGGAAACGACTTCAGCGGTTAGCCGCAGTGGTATTGCCACAGTGGGTAACCCACTTCTACGTTCTTCACCACGCACCTTGTCTACGTGCGTAGACCCATTCCGCCACAGTGAGGAGGGGTACATGAGCCGCACCGTCATCCACGGCGGCCTTGTCGTCACCGCGTCCGACGAACTCCATGCAGACGTACTCATCGAGGGCGGCCGCATCGCCGCACTCGCCGCGCACGGTACCGACACGGCCGAGAGCTGGACCGCCGACCGGACCATCGACGCCACCGGCAAGTACGTCATCCCCGGCGGTGTCGACGCGCATACCCACATGGAGATGCCGTTCGGCGGCACCTACGCGGCCGACACCTTCGAGACCGGGACCAGGGCGGCCGCCTGGGGCGGCACCACCACGATCATCGACTTCGCCATCCAGACCGTGGGGCGCGCGGTCCGCGAGGGGCTCGACGCCTGGTACGCGAAGGCCGACGGCAACTGCGTCGTCGACTACTCCTTCCACATGATCCTCTCCGACGTGAACGAGTCCACGCTGGGGGAGATGGACCTGCTGGTCTCGGAGGGCGTCACGTCCTTCAAGCTGTTCATGGCCTACCCCGGTGTCTTCTACAGCGACGACGGCCAGATCCTGCGGGCCATGCAACGGGCCGCCGGCAACGGCGGGCTGATCATGATGCATGCCGAGAACGGCATCGCGATCGACGTCCTCGTCGAGCAGGCGCTGGCCGCTGGCCGCACCGACCCGCGCTACCACGGCGACGTCCGCAAGGTGGCGCTGGAGGCCGAGGCCACCCACCGCGCCATCCAGCTCGCCCGCGTCGCCGGATCCCCGCTGTACGTCGTGCATGTCTCCGCCGACGAGGCCGTCGCCGAACTGGCGGCCGCCCGCCACAAGGGACTTCCGGTCTTCGGCGAGACGTGTCCGCAGTACCTGTTCCTCTCCACCGACAACCTCGCCGAGCCGGACTTCGAGGGCGCCAAGTACGTCTGCTCCACCCCGTTGCGCCCCAAGGAGCACCAGGAGGCGCTCTGGCGGGGCCTGCGGAACAACGAACTCCAGGTCGTCTCCACCGACCACTGCCCGTTCTGCTTCTCCGGTCAGAAGGAGATGGGACGCGGCGACTTCTCGAAGATCCCGAACGGGATGCCTGGTGTGGAGAACCGGATGGACCTGCTGCATCAGGCGGTCGTGGAGGGCCGTATCTCCCGCCGCCGCTGGATCGAGATCGCCTGCGCCTCCCCGGCCCGGATGTTCGGTCTCTACCCGAAGAAGGGCACCATCGCCCCGGGCGTCGACGCCGACGTCGTCATCTACGACCCGCACGCCGAGCAGACCATCTCCGCCGAGACCCATCACATGAACGTCGACTACTCGGCGTACGAGGGGAAGCGGCTCACCGGGCAGGTCGACACCGTCCTCTCGCGCGGCGAAGTCGTCATCGACCAGCGGAAGTTCACGGGTCGCGCCGGCCACGGCATGTACACCCCGCGCGCCACCAGCCAGTATCTGGACTAGGAGCACCTGTCATGGACTTCGGACTCGTCCTCCAGGCCGACCCGCCCGCCTCCGCCGTCGTCGGCCTGATGCGCCGCGCCGAGCGCAACGGGTTCCGCTACGGGTGGACCTTCGACTCGGCGGTGCTCTGGCAGGAACCGTTCGTCATCTACAGCCGCATCCTCGAACACACCGAACGCCTCGTCGTCGGGCCCATGGTCACCAACCCGGGCACCCGCACCTGGGAGGTGACCGCCTCCACCTTCGCCACCCTCAACGACATGTACGGCAACCGCACCGTCTGCGGAATCGGCCGGGGCGACTCGGCGATGCGGGTCGCCGGACGCAAGCCCAACACCCTGGCCCGCCTCGGCGAGGCCATCGACGTCATCCGCGACCTCGCCGAGGGCCGGGAGGCGACCGTCGACGGGCAGAGCGTCCAGATCCCGTGGATCAAGGACGGCAAACTACCTGTCTGGATGGCCGCGTACGGTCCGAAGGCGCTCGCCCTCGCCGGGCAGAAGGCCGACGGATTCATCCTCCAGCTCGCCGACCCGTACCTCACCGAATGGATGATCAAGGCGGTTCGGGACGCGGCGGCGGAGGCGGGCCGCGACCCGGAGGCCGTGACCATCTGCGTCGCAGCCCCCGCCTATGTCGGCAACGATGTCGACCATGCCCGGGAGCAGTGCCGCTGGTTCGGCGGGATGGTCGGCAATCATGTCGCGGACCTGGTGTCCCGGTACGGCGCACACTCCGGACTGGTCCCGGAGGCCCTCACCGAGTACATCGCCGGGCGGTCCGGTTACGACTACAGCCACCACGGCCGTACCGGCAACCCGGACACCGCCTTCGTGCCGGACGAGATCGTCGACCGGTTCTGCCTGCTGGGCCCTGCCGAGGCGCACATCGAGAAGCTTCAGGCACTGCGCGACCTGGGCGTGGACCAGTTCGCGGTCTACAACATGCATGACGCGCGTGAAGCGACGATCGACGCCTACGGCTCCGAGATCATCCCCGCACTGTCCTGACCCGCCTCTCCGCATCCCCCGCGTCGTCACACCCCATCCCCCGCGTCGCCACACCCCCGCGCCCCACAGCCCCGCACGGCACCGCTCCCGAGCGAAGGGTCCAGCCGCCATGGCATCGACAGCCCCACCCACCCCGCCGACTCCACCGACCCCATCGCAGGACCTGATAGCGGACCTGTCAGGACGCGTGGAACTCGCACCCGGCGCCGTCCCCGTCGACAACCGTTTCGTCAACGACGACCTGCTGCCCGTTTCCCTGGAGCGGCGCAACTGGACCACGTACAACTTCGCCGCGCTCTGGGTCGGGATGGCCCACAACATCCCGTCCTGGCTGCTCGCCTCCGGCCTCGTCGCCCTCGGCATGGACTGGAAGCAGGCCGTCTTCACCATCGCGCTGGCCAACCTGATCGTGCTCGGGCCGATGCTGCTCACCGGCCACGCCGGACCCAAGTACGGCATCCCGTTCCCCGTTCTGGCCCGCGCCTCCTTCGGCCTGCGCGGCGCCAATCTGCCCGCGCTGATCCGCGCCGCGGTGGCCTGCGCCTGGTTCGGCATCCAGACCTGGATCGGCGGCGTCGGCATCTTCACCCTGCTCGGGAAGATCTTCGGCGGCTGGGCGAGCGCCTCCGAGATCGGCGGACAGCCCTGGACGCTCTGGCTCTGCTTCGTCCTCTTCTGGGTGCTCGAACTCGCCATCATCTACCGGGGGATGGACACCCTGCGCCGGTTCGAGAACTGGGCGGCGCCGTTCGTCATCGTCGGCGCCGTGGTGCTGCTGATCTGGGTCGCCGTCAAGGCCGGTGGCTTCGGCCCGCTGCTCGACCAGCCGTCGAAGCTCGGCTGGGGCGCGGACTTCTGGCCGGTCTTCTTCCCGTCCCTGATGGGCATGATCGCCTTCTGGGCCACGCTCTCGCTCAACATTCCCGACTTCACCCGCTTCGGCGCCGGCCAACGCGCCCAGGTCTGGGGCCAGTCGCTGGGCCTGCCGACCACGATGACCCTCTTCGCGCTCCTCTCGGTCCTCGTCACCTCCGGCTCGCAGGCCGTGTACGGCGAGGCGATCTGGGACCCGGTCCAGCTCGTCGCCAGGACCGACAACGTCTTCGGTCTGCTCTACGCCCTGGTGACGGTGCTGGTCGCGACGATCTCCGTCAACATCGCGGCGAACGTGGTGTCACCCGCGTACGACCTGGCCAACCTCGCCCCCAAGCTCATCAACTTCCGTACGGGCGCGCTGATCACCGGTGTCGTCGGCGTCCTGATCATGCCGTGGAAGCTCACCGAGACCCCCGAGCTGTACATCTTCACCTGGCTCGGCCTGGTCGGAGGTCTGCTCGGTACGGTCGCGGGCATTCTGATCGCCGACTACTGGATCGTCCGCCGCACCGTCCTCGACCTCGCCGACCTCTACCGCCCCGGCGGCCGCTACTGGTACACGCAAGGCTGGAACTGGCGCGCCGTCGTGGCCTTCGCCGTCGGCGGCATCCTCGCGATCGGCGGTTCCCACTCGGCCCCCGGCAAGGGCCCGTTCCCGGCGGACGGCCTGATCCCGTTCCTGAAGCCGCTCGCGGACTACGGCTGGGCGGTCGGCCTGGCCTCCTCACTGGTGCTGTACGTGCTGCTCAGCGGCAGGCCCGCCGTCAGGTCGAACGGGTCTCCTGCGCATTGATGCCGACAGTCTCGTCCGGCGGCGGCGTGGTCGTGGGCACCGGCTTGTCGAAGGCGGAGAAGCCCACGGTCGCGTCCGCCTTCGGCGAGCCGCCCGTCACATCGATCCTCAGCGGATACGGCTTGCCCGTGGCCGCGACATACATCGTCACCTTCTGACCGTGCCATGTCCGGACCAGCGGGACGACCGGAGCCCCGGCGAGTGTGGTCTTCTTTCCCTTCGTCAGCGTCCCCTTGTCGGTCTTCGCGTTGTCGCTGACCACCTTCTGGAACGTGGCCAGGTCGCAGGCGCTCGACAGGCCGCTCAGCCGCGAGTCCGAGGCCGAGCCCTTCATATAGCGCCCGGCGAGAATCGCGGCGAAGGCGGAGCCCACGCCAGGGTCCCGGTTCTTCCAGAACTGGGCATCCGGTTTGATCCAGACAGTGTCGCCCCGCTTCACGATCCGCACGGACCCCTGCTTCCCGCCGAGGCCCACCGAACCCGTGCAGTTACCGGCCCCGTCCACGATGAGATCCAGGGTCGTCGGCGCGCCGCCGTCGGCCGGCGTACTGCGGGTGCTGAGGTGCACCGAACGCGCGCCCCGCAGTGCGTCGCTGGAGCGGTCGGCGATCTGCCGGGCGGAGAGTGTGTCGATGGGGTCGTCCGCCCGCGCAATACCTGCGCCGAGCACGCCGCCGCTCGTGAGACCGAGCATGACGGTCGCTGCCCAGGCGGTCGTTCGCATGCCGATGTGTGGGCCGGTCACGTCGCCTCCCTCGGCAGGGGCTGTCGGACCGTTCAGGTTCGCGGTCCGACCTTTTGAGCGTACGCCGCGGCGCCATCGGCCGCGATTTCGGCTCGCAACCCCCACTCGCGTACACAGGGTGAGGTCCTGCCTCGTTTTTGGTCACGGACGGTGGGGGACGGTGTCGGGGCACCGAGTTCGTGACCGCGAAGGAGAAAAACGAAAAATGAAGCCGTTCCTGTCGATGTCCACGTCCATGGGGAGTGTGTCCAGGGCCCTGCTGCGGGGCGCTGTGGTCGCGGGGGCGACCGCCGCCCTCGCGGTACCCGCGACCACGGCCACCGCCGTCACGCCCATGGCGACGCCGCCCGGTCTGTCCTGCGAGACCGGTAAGCACGAGATCGACGACTACACGGGATACGCGCTGTGCCGGAACAACGGCACCACGGCGCGGACCTTCTGGGTGCACCTGGTCTGCGGCTGGTCGCCGGACGTGGACGGTGAACACGTCACCCTCAACCCGGGCCAGTCCGGCCAGTCCACCGCACACTGCGCCGGCCTCGGCACCGGGATCGGCGAGATCAGCGTCCAGCCGTAAGGCGTGTACGGGAAGAAGTGGGTCCGGTACCTGTGGTGGCAGAGGCCGTGCGCCGCCGCGGGTACCGGCCCCGAGACGGTCCCCGACCCGTCCACCGGGACATCAGCTCGCCGGGGAACGGCCGGTCCGCTGTGCTCATACGGTCACCCCGGGCCGCCGCTCGTCTCGCTCCTCGGCCGGTTGCTCGGTCCGTTCGTCGATCCAGCCCGCGTCCACTGCCGGATGGTCGTCGTGCACCACGAACTCCTCCTCCACCTCCGCCACTTCGAGACCGGCGGCGGTCAGCGCACCGAGGAGGTCGTCGAGTCGGGCACGGGCCTCCGGGCGGCCGACGCCACGGCAGCGCTGGGTGACGAACCGTTCGTGGCGTCCGTGCCGGGCGGCGCGACGGGCGTTGCGGGAGAGATGCGCGCTGTGCCGCTCGGCGACAGCCCGCGCCGAGGCCACCTCCGGCTCACCCGACAGCAGCAGCTTGATGTGGTGCTCGAAGTGGCAGACCGACGACAGCTCGGCCGCCTCGTCCGCCGTCCGCGGTACGTCCTCGTTCCGTGGAGCCGCTTCGATCTTCACCCGTACGACGAGGAAGCCCGCTGCCCGCAGTTCGGCGGACCGCAGCAAGGCGGCGGCCCGCTGCTCGGCGAGGGTGCCCCGGCCCTGTTCGGTCAGCATGGGCTGGTCGGGCACGGCACCGCGGTCCAGGACGATGCGGGTGAGCTTCAGGCCGTGCTGACCGGCCCAGCGCTCCAGTCGCGCACCGCTGACGGTATGGGCATCGGGACACACCGTCAGGTGCGTCTCGAACTCTCCCCGGAACGCCCTCTCGACGACTGTTCCCACTGGCCCCACCTGCCCCGTTGTGTGCTGCGCGCTGCCTCGGCCCGCTGTCGGAGAACGTAGCAACCGGCACTGACACTCAGCGCCACGCCCCGCACTCCGCGTGGATCGGTTGAGTGGACCGCCTCCACTCGTTACCCTCCAGTAAGTCTGTACGAGCCGTCAGGTGCGGACACGCACCGATATGCGGGAGGCGGGCACCCCATGTCCTCAGCTGAAGCCGTGGAACTCACCGAGCCGACCGATTCGACCGGACTGGCCGACACCGCACGGGCGTTGGCCGACGGCCGGACCACCTCGACACAGCAGGTGTCCGCCGCCCTTGCACGGATCGATGCGAGCCAGAGCACTCTCAATGCCTTCCGTCACCTGCGTGCCACGTCCGCGCTGGCCGAGGCGGCGGAAGCCGACCGGCGGCTCGCCGCCGGTGAGCGGCTGCCGTTGCTCGGGGTGCCGATCGCGGTCAAGGACGACACCGATATCGCGGGGATGCCCACCCACTTCGGCTGTCGCGGCGATCTGCCCGCGGCCGCCGAGGACAGCGAGGTCGTGCGCCGGCTGCGCGCCGCCGGGGCCGTGATCGTCGGGAAGACCAACTCCTGCGAGCTCGGCCAGTGGCCCTTCACCGAAGGGCCCGCCTTCGGCGCCACCCGTAATCCGTGGCACACCGGGCACACCCCGGGCGGTTCGTCCGGAGGTTCGGCGGCGGCCGTCGCCGCCGGGCTGGTGCCTGCCGCGCTCGGTTCGGACGGCGCGGGGTCCGTCCGGATCCCCGCCGCATGGACCCATCTCATCGGCATCAAACCGCAGCGCGGCCGGATCTCCGTCCACCCGCACCACGACGCCTTCCAGGGTCTCACCGTCAACGGCCCGCTGGCCCGGACCGTCGCCGATGCCGCACTGCTGCTCGACGCCGTAGCCGGAGCGCACCCCGACGACCTGCACCGGCCGCCGCCCGTCGCCGCCTCGGCCGCCGCGGGGCGCGACCCGGGCAGGCTGCGGATCGCCCTCGCCTGGCGGCCCCCGCTCACCCTCACCGGCTCGGCCCCCCACCCGGCCGTACGACGGGCCGTCACCGCGCTCGCCGAGGCCCTCGCCCGGCTCGGCCACCAGGTCGAGGAGGCCAGGCCGCGCTACGGGCTGATCGGCCTCGGCTTCCTCCCCCGCGCCACCGCCGGGATCGCCGAACTCGCCGCGCTCCACCCCGAACCGGCCCTCCTCGACCCGCGCACCCGCAGCGCCCTGCGCACCGGCACCCGGCTCGGCGGCCGGGTGGTGCGAGCGGCCAGGGCACGGGAGGTTCGCCAGCACCGCAGGATCGGCAGGCTCTTCCGGACCTCCCCGGCCGGGGCCGGGTACGACGTGCTGCTCACCCCGACGACCGCCGAGCCCCCACCCCGGATCGGCGCATTCGACGGCCTGAGCGCCTGGCGTACCGATGTGGCGATCACCGAGGCGTGCCCGTACGCCTGGCCGTGGAACGTGCTGGGCTGGCCCGGCATCAACGTCCCGGCCGGGTTCACGCCCGACGGACTTCCCGTCGGTGCCCAGTTGCTCGGCCCGTCCCGCAGCGAGGAGTTGCTGATCTCCCTGGCAGCCCAGCTGGAGGCCGATCAGCGGTGGTACGAGCACCGGCCGCCGGCCCACGCGGTCTCCTGACACACCGCCGGTCGGAGCGGCAGGCGGTCGCCGACCACCCACACCCCCGCCCTCAGCAGTACGCCTTCCGCGGTCTCGTACGGCAGCAGGGTGTCCATCATCGAGGCCCGGGTGACGTCGGAGAGGCAGCCGTGCATACGGCGGCGCGCGGCGGACGGCGCACGGGGGGTATCGCCGCGGGCGCCCTCTTCCTCGCCGGGTACTTCACTGTCCTGATCGTCTCCGCTCCGGGCGCGCAGGACACCGTCGAGCGGACGCTGCTGCTCGGCTGGTTCCTCTGCGCAGGGGTCACCGGACTCATCGACAAGAACTGGCAGGCGTATCTCCGCCGGACCGAGCAGCGGGCGCTCGACGCCGAACGCAACCGGGAGGAGACGGCGCTGCGCCGGGCCGGTGAGGAGCCGGATCGCCCGGGAGCTGCGCGACTCGCTGACCCACTCCATCTCGATCGTCAAGCTCCAGGCGGGAGTTGCTGTCCATCTGGCGCACAGGCGGGGCAGCGAGGTGTAGCCGGCGCTGCTCGCGATGTGAGAGGGCTGCCGGGCTCCACGAAGGTGGTACGGCGAAACACCACGATGCTTCTCCGGTGACAGCAAGAGGACCTGACCTGTGAGTACTTGGCTGGGGCGACACAGCTTCGGAGCAAGCCGGAAACTGCTACGGCACTCGTGCCGTCCACTCGGGAGTGCCGAACTTGATGCGCACGAGTTCTTCCGCCTGCGCCAACTCTTCAGCGGTCACTGCACCCTGGGTGAGGCCGTGACGCTTGCGGAAGGACTCGATCATGTTGTCGATGACAGTCTCGCGTGGCAGGCCGGTCTGCCGGCGCAGGGGATCGACGCGCTTCTTGGCGCTCCTGGTGCCCTTGTCGGACATCTTTTCCTTGCCGATGCGCAGGACATCGAGCATCTTGTCGGCGTCGATGTCGTAGGACATCGTGACGTGGTGCAGCACGGCGCCGGGCCCGCCGCCGGGGCCCACGACGCGTTTCTGGGCCGCTCCGGCGATCTTCCCGATGTCGGTCGCGATGTCGTTGAGCGGCTGGTACCAGGCCTTGATGCCCATGTCGCCGAGAGCTTCGAGGACCCAGTCGTCGAGGTAGGCGTAACTGTCCGCGAAGGAGAGGCCGGAGACGAGGGCGTCGGGGACGGAGAGCGAGTACGTGATGGTGTTGCCGGGCTCCACGAACATGGCGCCGCCGCCGGAGATGCGGCGGACGACGGTGACGCCGTGACGATCGGCGCCCGCCGGGTCGACCTCGTTGCGCAGGGACTGGAAGCTGCCGATGATCACGGCGGGGGAGGCCCATTCCCAGACCCGCAACGTAGGCGGCCGGCGGCCGGCCGCGACCTCGGCGGTGATGACCTCATCGAGTGCCATGTGGAGTGCGGGGGACTGGGGGGCTTCGTGGATGAGCTGCCAGTCGTAGTCGCTCCACTCGGTGGCCTGCGCGAGGGCCCGGCGTACGGCGACGGCGACGCCTTCGGAGGTCAGGCCCAGCATCACGGTGGAGGCGGGGAGTGCCGCGTCGATACGGGCGGTGAGCCCGGCGGTGTCGGTGTTGGCCGGGGCGCCCTCCAGGGCCGCGTCGATCGCGAGGATGGCCTCGTCGGGCTCGAGAAAGAAGTCCCCGGCCACTCGTACGTTGCGCAGCGCGCCGCCCTCGACGTCCAGATCGACCACGACGAGCTTGCCGCCGGGGACCTTGTACTCACCGTGCACGGCCGTGCCTCCAAAGATGCCCGACTCCTCGACGTATCGGCTCTGATCACCTATAACGCTGCCACCGTGAGGGATTAATCCGAACCGGCATTTCACACCTTCGGCTCCGCTATCGTGCCCTGGTCCGTGTGCCGAGCAGCGGGCTGTTGGTGGTGCGGTCGCTTGAGTCACGGGGCCTTGGCAAGCACCTGCACCGACCAGCCGGCCCACAGGCGACTACTGCCTAGTACGGGCTGTGGCCGTGAGGGGGACGCCGACTTCGCGCACGACGGCGTTGAGGGCGTCGGGGGTGGAGCCGGTCCCGCCCCGGCCGATGCCCGCATGATCGCCAGACTTGGTGGGGCCTGGCAACGCCGGACCCCGAGAAATCAGCCCGCCTCGCTGCGTGTCTCTGGCGTCGGCTGGAGCCACGCACCAGCTGCCAGACAGCGGAGACCTGCGGCAGATGCGCAAACGTGACCGGCACCTCCGACTGATCGCCGGTTAGTTACGCCTGCAGCTCACCGTGACGAGCACCGCGGAGACCGGAACACCCAATGCCGATACGGCCAAGGTGACGCGATCAATCGCCTGCCGACTGTCATTGAGCTATTGCCCCACTTGCCTACCCAGGTCCGGCAGACGCCGCCAGAGGAGGCCGAAAGTGCGGGCCACTCACCACCCTCGACACTTCCATACATCGTATGGTACTAATGAAGGGCAGTTCCATACATCGTATGGAAAGGCATTCTCCGAGGACGCCAGGCGCATCACACCGCCTGCACAAGCAACTGATGGTGCAGATTGCACCAATCCGGAAGGAATGACCATGAAGCTCAAGAAGCGCCTCTCTGTCACTGCTACCTCCGTAGTGGTGGCGGGTGTTGCCGTTCTCGGTGCCGGGGGCACCGCTTCGGCCGCGACTCCTGACTTCGCACACGTTCAGCGTCCGGCCGTCAGCGTCAAGGCCACCGACTACCGCTGGGACCACGGTGTCAGCTACCTGATCGAGCAGGGCTACTGCTGGGACGGAGTCCGCGGCTGGCATCACGACGACCGCGTCATCGACTCGGCCCGGTACGGCCGCGATGGTCACTGCTACCGCTGGGATGACACCGAATGCGGCTGGAAGTTCGACAGGTCGTACCAGTACCACTGGAACCGGTACGAGCACGACGGCCAGGACTGGCACCACCACAACCACAACCACAACCACAACGACCACTGAGACAGCCGCCACCTGTGCCCGCAAGCCCAAGCCACGCGCCTCGCCGTGATGCCTGCCGGAGGCAGGGGGGTGATCGCTGGTCCGGAGGGCCAGCGGTTTTGACCGTCGCCCAGGCGCCTGGCTGTGTGAGGGCCTGCCTTTCACGCAGCCGGCGGACATCAACCATGCGTAGCGGGCTCGCTCGCCCAGCGACGCCGACGTCACGAATCTTGGGGTCCGCCGACACCGTCCGGCACCCGGGTCCTGTTGTAACCCCTCTCCCTCGTTGAATCCTGCCGCCCGACGGCGGGGCGCAGCCGAGGCAGAGGCGCCGTGGAGTGGAAGCCGATGAAATCCTTGAGGACCGTGGTGCAGGAGGTGGCCGCGCAGCTTGTCGTCACGCGCGACTACTCGCTACCGCTGTGCATGCGCTTGCGGTACGAGCCCAGTGATCCCTATGTCGTTCGTGCCACCTTTTTCACCCACAGTGACGATCCGGGTGAATGGGTCCTGGGGCGTGATCTTCTGGCTGATGGCCTGAGCGGTTCCGCAGGCGATGGGGACATCCGGATCTGGTCGGCCACTGGCCATGGTGGCCAAGGGATGTACATCACCCTCGGGTCTTCCGCGGGCACCGCCTTGCTCGAGGTTCCCGTGCAGGACGTCAAAACCTTCCTGGAGAACACCGAGGCTTTGGTGCCACGGGGCGCCGAGTCCGGACACATCGACTGGGACATCGAACTGGCGAACCTGCGTGCAGAAGGCTGAGAGAGGCCTCCCAACTAAGGGCTGTCCCGTGATCCCTGGTGGATCAGCGCGCGGCGTCGGATGCGGTGCATCGCAAGGCGGAGGAGCGTCCTCATACTGGGCGTATTCGGGCGTTCCGACAACGCAGCGAGGTGCCGTAGCTGTCGTCGTGCGCCCGCCAGGGATTACGGGACAGCCCTTAGCCTGCCGAATCGATCCGTTGCGCGCCTCTTCGTCCGCTGTCGCCGGACGGAGGATCCGGACACAGCCTCCACTGCGTCATGCCCTCACCAATGACAACCATGCTCAGTAGAAAAGGAACGAGTGTTCATGTCCCAGTATCAGCTTCGTGTCTACACACTGTGCAGCCCTGAGGCGCTCGTCGCCTACGAGGCCATCTGGTCCAAGCACATTCCCGGTATGGCCAAGCACCGGATCACCACACACGGCATCTGGACGGTGCCCACGGCTCTCGAGAGTGAGGCGCCCCAGCTGTACGCCCTCGTTTCCTACACGGACGCCGACGACGTGCAGGAGCGACTGGGGGCGTACCTGTCCAGTCCAGAATTCCGCGCGGATATGGAGGGCTTCGACATCAGCCAGATCGTCGGCGTCGCCGAATCCGTACTGACGCCCACCGCCGCCTCACCCTTGCGGTGACAGGTACCGAGCCGCAGGAAGTGACCCACACAGCCGAAGATCGATCTGCGTGCCCCGGTCAGTGATCAAGTGGCCCGTTGTTGCATCACCTGACGCACACGTTCCCCCGGCGTGGACGGCGATGCCCTGAAAGAGTCGGTCGCCGCCGACGGTCGGGCCTGGCATCGGGCGGCAGGATGACGATTCCGGCGACCTTTGAGTCCGTGTCGGAACGCGGCTCAAGCCGTCATGTCGCCGGCCTTGTAGTGCAGTGGAATGTCGACGGCTGTGTGGTCGCCGATGTGCCGGCTGAATGGCTCGGCCTCGCCGAAGCCCCGACTACGCCGGGAGGCCGGTCACCGGCCAGACCGTTGCCGCGCCGGCGCGTTCTGCCGCACCGGCCCTTCCGACGGACTTCTGGACGGTGATTCGGGGGCGGATGCGACATAGCCCATGTACGAGACGGTTTCGTTTCGATAGTGCTGCTGTACAAGACGGTTTCGTTCGGAACGGAGTGGATGAGCATGGCTGATGCCGCAACGGTGCGCTGCAGCCGGATCACGCCCGCGCGCGAGGCCGAGCTCTACGCGGCCGTGCTCGATCTGCTCCGGGAGGTCGGCTACGACGCCCTGACCATGGACGCCGTGGCCGTCCGCGCCAGGGCCAGCAAGGCCACCCTCTACCGCCAGTGGGGAAGCAAGCCGGAGTTGGTCGTTAAGGCGCTCAGGCACCAGAAGCCGGTGAGCATAGGCGAGATCGGCACCGGGAGCCTGCGGGGCGACTTCCACGAAATGGTCATGCATGCGGACGACTGCCGGATGGAGCAGGACACCTCGCTGATGCGGGGCCTGGCCATGGCGGTGCGCGAGAACGCCGATCTTCTGCGCGCCCTGCGTGAGCTGTTGTTCGAGCCGGAGACGATCGGCCTCGACCGGATGCTGCGGCGGGCCGTGGAGCGGGGCGAGATCCGCGCGGACAACCCCACGCTGGAGTAGGTACCGCAAATGCTGGTCGGCGCCCTTGTCGTCCGGGGGCTGATCGACAACCAGCCGCCCACGCAGGCATTCCTCACCTCGTACATCGACGCCGTGGTCCTCCCCGCCCTCGGCGCCTGACATCCCGGGGCCCCGCACCCCTCTCGCAGCATCCGACTCGGCCGCTCACGTCGTCGGCTGATGACACCGGTCGTGCCGGTGATCACCTTCGGTTTGCGGATAGCGGCTGGACTGTTGTTCACCGCACTGATCGGCGTCGGCATCGGTATCTCCACGATCACCGCGCTGGCGAACACGTCCGCGCTGGGCTCCGCCACCTCCATCCTCGCCTCGATCTCGCCGTCGGCATCGACTACGTGTCTCCCGCTACCGCGCCGAGCTCGCCGAGGGCCGTGAGCGCGAGGAGGCGGCGGGCTGGGCCGCCGACGCAGTCGTCATTGCGGTCCTCATCGCGCTCACCCTCATTCCGGCGCTCCTCGGAGACGCGGGCAGGGAGGTGCTGCCCGCGGCGTGAGGAGCAAGCTGCTCGGCGGCGGCCGCAAGAAGGCCAAGGGCGACCGGGCAAGCGGCGATCTGCCCTCCGGCCGTGGCGCGGTCGCGCATGGGGGCAGGTGACTGACCAGGGACGGTACGTCGCCGCGTACGGCCGCCGCTTTGCCGCCTCAGCGCGCAGGCACTGTGGCGGCGGAGAAGTGTGCGTCAGGGGAGCCCACGTCAGCCGCTTGCTCCGTCACGGCTCCCTGCGGGCGAGATGGCTTTCCAAGCCAGCGATCGTGGCGTCCAGCGCATAGCTGAACGTCGCGTCGACCACGTGCGTCGCGGGTGGGGGCGCGTCTTCCCCGTCGGTGCTGGCTGGTGCCGGCGGCAGGGTGGCCCAGCGCTGGAGTGCTCCGGTCAGTTCGCTGAGCAGCAGCCCCGTGAAGACCGCGCACAGGGAGGCAGCGACGCGCGGGATTGCCGAGGCTGGCAGTCCCGCGGCGGCCAGTGTCTCGGTGAGTCCCCGCCAAAAGGGGTCTTCCGGCTGGACGTAGTCGGCGCGTGCGAAGGAGTACTCCATCAACCTGGGGTGGCGGTGCGCCAAGGCACGGAAGTCCAGGGCCAGTTGGCGCATGCGGTCCTGCCAGGGAATGTCCTCCCGCTGCCCCTCGCGGAACTGTGATCCGACGCGCGCGGCCACGCCGTGCAGCAGCGCCTCCTTGTTCGGTACGTGGTGGTACAGCGACATAGGGTTCGCATCCAGCGCGGTCGCGAGTTTGCGCATGGTGAGCGCCTCGACCCCATCGGCGTCGATGAGTTGCAGCGCCATGGCGTAGATGCCGTCCTTGGTAAGCGGGACGTCCCTCTTTCTGGTCCCCCGGGGGGCCTTCCTCACCTTTTCCATACGTCGTATGGTACCACTGAAACGGTTACGTACGACATATGGAAACTCGGAACGAGAACCGCCGCATTCCCCTGGTGCCGTAGTGAGCTGCTCGATGGCGGCCCCCGCCAGCAGGCTGTGAGCCGGGAGGACGAGGAGAACCTGGCCGACCTGCACGGGCGCAAAGCCGTCAGGACGTGTCGTACATGCAGTGCGACACATCTGTCCTCGCCGAGCTCATGAGCATGTTCCGCCTACAGATCGGTACCGGCGTTGCCGTCGTCGCTCGAGGAGTCTCGCTGCTTGGCCTCACCCTGGGCGGAAGCGTCCTTCTCCTGCTTGTCCAAGAGCTCCAGGAGCGCGACGTCTGCCTTTTGCTGATCCTCCTTCGTCAGTTCAAGAGGTGCGTTGTTGTAGACGGCGTACCGGACGGGATCAATGATGTTGGTGGTTCTCAAGGTGAACGTCACAAGCGGGCGCCACCCCTTTCTGTGGCCAACCCTCACTTGAACTTGGACCTTGTAGTCTCGGGCCTCTGGAACGAGCCCAGGAAACGGTGCCTCAAACTCAATGAAGAGTTGTTGAGCTGCTCTGCCGGCCACGACGAACCCGGCTGGCAACTTCGTTTCCTCGTCCGGGCCGGGTTGAAGCCGAGACGGTGAAGACATCCACAGGAGTGGTAGATGAGAGGCGGGCTCATCAGGGAAGGTGAGCCTGAGATCCTGTACAACTATCGGCTTGGCACCGGTGTTGTGAAGGACGAGCGGTAGCCGCAGGCGAACCAGAGAGGAGGTGAAAGTCGCCGCAAAAGAATGAGGCTCCCATGACTTCAGGCGCCCTTGCCTGGAATTGAGCCACCAGAATGAGGCGACGGTGAAGACCAGTGCGCAGACCGACACGACGGCGGCGCCAGAAATCGATGAGAACGCATGCTGATCAGCAGCGGTCATCAGCGGGGACACACATTCAGTGTGCCAGCCTCAGGAGGGGCACGCTAACCGTTGCCCATGGGCCTGCAGCCAGTCAGGGTGGTCTCGGCCTGCAGTGGCACATTTGCTGCAATCGCGGCTAAAGCCCGGCGCCCGAGCAGGGAAACCTCAGTCTTTGGCGAGGAGGTGCCTCAGCAGGCTGTAGCCACTCGTTGAGGGCCGCCATGAGGGCGGTCGCTTCCAGGAAGTCCATCACAGCTACTTCGGGCAGGGGAGAAAAGTGGGCGCCGCACGCAGGAGAGCACCGGCGCCCACGGCATGGCACGTCTTACCGCCGACCACTCTCGGGCTGCTCGGACTTCCGTTCCGGCGCGCCCAGGCGGCGGCAGGGGCCGTCAGACCCAGGCGACGGCGTCCTCGACGGGCACGCGGGGCAGCCGCGGGAACCACGGGTCGGCACCAGGGTGGCCGATGTTGACCACCAGATGCGAACGCCAGCTGGTACCGGTGAAGAACTCCCCGTCCACGCCGGCCCTGTCGAAGCCCGCCATGGGACCCGCCGCGAGCCCCGCCGCGCGCACCGCGAGCAGGAAGACCCCGGTCTGCAGAGCCGAGTTGTAGGCCGCGATGCTCTCGCGCTTCTCGACCTGGTCGGCGAAGGCCGCTCGCAGCATGTCGCCCCGAGCCGGGAAGACTGTCGGCATCTGCTCGTGGAAGTCGACGTCGTACGCCAGGATCGCCACGGCCGGCGCACTGAGCGTCTTGGCCCTGTTGCCCTCGTCGAGATGCCGGCCCAGGCGCTCCTTGCCCTCGCGCGTGCGCACGAAGAGCACGCGCAGAGGCTGACCGTTGGCGGCGCTCGGCGACCAGCGGGCAAGTTCCCAGATCATGGCGAGTTCGTCGTCGGCAACATCCGTTGTGGCAAAGGTATTCGCGGTGCGGGCCTCGGTGAACAGCACCTTTCGCCCGGCATCGTCAAGGACGTCGAGGGCCTGCGGTTCGTAGTCGGTCATGTTCATGGTTTCTCTCTTACTTGGTTATGCGAATTGTGTGGTGCCGGGGCGGGTTGACCGCCTCGGCACCACGCGGTGGGGACGGGGTTTGCGGAGCCGGGCGGGGCACAGCGACCCGGTGCTGTCACGTGGGCCTGTGGCCCCCTGGCCGATGTCATGTGAGGCGTGTTGACCGCTTGTTCCGCTCCGCGCCCAGGCGGGCGAAGTAGGCGATCAGATCAGGGTTGTCGACCGCCGCGGGGTTCAGGACCTGCTCGACGGGGGCGCCCTGGAGCAGGCGCTTGACGGGAACCTCGAGCTTCTTTCCGGTCTTCGTGTGCGGGAGGGCCGGCACGGCGAGGATCTCGTCGGGGACATGGCGGGGTGAGGCGCCGACGCGGATCGCGTCGCGGATCCGGTCGCGCAGGGAGTCGTCCAGGCCGACCCCGTCGGCGAGGACCACGAAGAGGGGCATCCAGTAGCCGCCGTCGGGTTCCTCCGCGCCTATGACGAGGGCCTCGGTGATCTCCGGGAGGCGTTCGACGACGTCATGGATGTCGGCACTGCCCAGGCGCACGCCGTTGCGGTTGAGGGTGGCGTCGGAGCGGCCGTGGACGATCACCGAGCCGTGCGAGGTGAGGGTGATCCAGTCGCCGTGGTTCCACACGCCGGGGTAGGCGCCGAAGTAGGCGTTGCGGTAGCGGCTGCCGTCGGGGTCGTTCCAGAAGTACAGCGGCATGGACGGCATGGGGCGGGTGACGACCAGTTCGCCGACCTGGTCGAGGACAGGGGTGCCCGTGGCGTCGTAGGCGGCCAGTGCCACGCCCAGGTTGGGGGCAGACAGCTCCCCTGCCCAGACGGGGGTCGTGGGGGCACTGCCGGCGAAGGCGGAGACGACGTCCGTACCGCCGCTGGTGGACGCCAGCTGGATGCCTGCGCCCACGTGGTCGCGGACCCAGGGGTAGGCGGATGCGGGCAGGGCGGAGCCGGTGGAGCCGATGACGCGGATGGCCGACACGTCGTGCACGGAGGGTTCGATGCCCAGCTTGGCCATGGCCAGCAGGTACTGGGGGCTGGTGCCGAAGACGGTGACCTTGTGGCGGTCCGCCAGCTCCCACAGGATGTCCGGTCGCGCCTGCGGTGCCGGGCTGCCGTCGTAGGTGCAGGTGGTGGCACCGGTCAGCAGGGTGGAGACGACCAGGTTCCACATCATCCAGTGGGTCGTGGTGTACCACAGCAGGCGGTCCCCAACACCCAGATCGGTGTGCAGGCCGAGGATCTTGAAGTGCTCGAGCAGGACCCCGCCGTGGCCATGGACGATGCCCTTGGGCAGGCCGGTGGTGCCGGAGGAGAACACCACCCAAAGAGGGTGGTCGAACGGCACCGGGGTAAAAACGAGGTCCTCGGTGCGGGTGGCCGCGTCCTCCCAGGGCACCGTCAGCCCCGGGTGCCCGCCCGTGGGCCAGGCAAGGCCCACGTGCTCCACGCGCACCGTGGCCTTCAGCGTGGGCAAGGCGCGGGCCAGTTCGAGCGAGGCGGTCCGACGGTCGTGTGCCGTGCCGTTGAAGAGGTAGCCGTCCGCTGTGATCAGCACCGTGGGTTCGAGCTGAGCGAAGCGGTCGGCGGCGGCCTTGGGTGCGTAGTCCTGGCCGCACACCGACCACACCGCGCCGAGACTGGCGGTGGCGAGGAAGGCGATGACGGCGTGGGGGGTGTTGGGCAGGTAACCCACCACCCGGTCGCCCTGTCCGACGCCCAGGTCGCGCAGGGTGGCTGCGACGGAGGCGACCCGGGCGCGCAGCTCACGGCCCGTGATCTCGTAGCAGGCTCCGGTCTCGTCCAGCGCGGTGATCGCGGGAGCGTCCGGCTGCCAA
The DNA here is from genome assembly GCF_044453545.1 of Streptomyces sp. NPDC051664. Lineage (NCBI taxonomy): Bacteria > Bacillati > Actinomycetota > Actinomycetes > Kitasatosporales > Streptomycetaceae > Streptomyces > Streptomyces sp. NPDC051664. The sequence continues at coordinate 407,508 of NZ_JBITCU010000002.1, forward strand.
TTACGCAGCGCGTGGTGAGCGTAATTGAGCGTAGCGCCGGGGAACCAGCGGGCGCCGGGCATGGTGTCCTCGGCCAGCACTCGCTCGTACCCGGTCGTCGCGTCGATGGCGAAGTACTCCCACACCGCCTCCCAGAACCCCTCCAGGTCGGTGACGGACCAGTGGTACAGGGCTTGGTAGTCGGTGGGGTCCTGGATCCCTTCGGTGCCCTGGTGGCGGGCCGCCCATCGGGCGAAGTCCGCGATACGGCTGCGGGCGGCCGTCTTCGGGTCGGGGATGAAGAAAGCTTCCGGATACGGCGTGGGGTGCGGGGTGGTCATGGTGTGGGGCTCCTCGGCGGAGGGACGGGCCGGGCATCGGCGATATGGCGGGCCGTGTGGAGCAGGGGGGCCCAGACAGCGGTGTCTGTGAAATCGCCGGTGCCGATGGGGACGGTGTCCATCACGGCGCGGTCGGGGCGCAGCAGGACGGCGTCGGCTCGGCCGCGTGCCAGCCAGGTGGCCAGGGCGCCGTCGTCGCCCAGGTCGTCGATGTGAATCGTGGATGCGCCCAGTGCCGTGGCCACAGCCGTCACCTGCGGGGTTGGCGGCACGGCGGTCAGGACGGCGAAGGAGTCCCCGAGGACGTCATCGAGGCGCACTCGCCTGCCGTCGCGCTGAACCCAGGGCTGCGGGCAGAAGGTGCCGGCCAGCACACGGCCGGTCAGCCGGGGGCGGCGCCGTACCAGCGGACCGGCGGCCAGGGCGGGGCTGAGGTCGCGGCTCACCGCCGCGGTCACGCCGGGGATGCGGCACGCTGCGCCCACGACGGCCCGGCGGAGCGCTGCGGCGCGGTCCTGGCCGCCGGTCATGGCCCAGCCGACGGCGACCGCGACGCGGATCACGTGGCGGGCGTGCGGCTTGCGCTCGTGCTCGTAGGTGTCCAGCAGCCCTTCGTCTGCGCCTTGTTGGAGGACCCGGGCGAGTTTCCAGGTGAGGTTGTGGGCGTCGCGCAGGCCCGTGCACAGCCCCTGCCCGATGAAGGGCGGGGTGAGGTGGGCAGCGTCGCCCAGCAGGAAGACGCGTCCCCGGCGCCACCGGTCGGCGAGGCGGGCGCGGAAGGTGTACTGCGCCTGCCGGATCACCTCGAAGTCGTCGCCCGGGGAGGCATCAGACGGCAGGTCCATCCAGGGGGCGACCAGCTCGCGCAGGCGCTCCAGCCCGTCCGGACCGTCCAGGTGCTGATCGTCGGGCAGCCGGAACTCCCAGCGGTAGCGGTCTTCGCCGACGCGCATGAAAGTGGCCGGCTGGGTGGGGCAGCAGATCTGCTCGGCGCCTTCCCAGCTCCGCACCCGGCGGCTGGTGCGCACGTCGATGACTCGCCAGCTCTCCTCGAAGTGCAGGTCCTCCCATGTGGCGCCGATGGCGTCGCGGGTGACACTGCCTGAGCCATCGCAGCCGAGGACGGCATCGGCTCAAAGGTGCTCGTCCTCGTCGCTGCCGTCGCGGCGGAAGGTGACCCGGACCGGACCAGCCGAACCCTTTGTTCCATCGGCGTTCTGGCTGACGGAAACGACCTCTACCCCGCCCCGCAGCTCACACTCGGGGCGGTTCGCCAGGGCGTCGCGCAGCAGGTGTTCCAGCTCGGGCTGGTCGAACATGCTGGTCTGCGGGAAGCCGTGATGTCCCTGCGGGGACCGCGCGAATTCGGCGATCACGCGGTGCCGGGCGTCCAGCAGCCGGAGCCCGCGTGCCGGGCGGGCGAGGGCGGCGAATTCCTCGTGGACGCCGACACTCTGCAGGATCCGGCGGACCTCGTCGTCCACGACAACGGCGCGCGGCAAGGGGTAGACGTCCCGGTGGCGCTCCAGGACGACGCTGTGCACTCCGCGTCGGGCGAGCAGGAGAGCGGCCGTGACCCCCACGGGTCCCGCACCGATGATCACCACGGGTGTCCGGGATGCGGCGCTCATGGGGTGCCCGTCACAGAGGTCCGCTGCTCGCCGAGGTCGATCCGCCCGTCCGGGGTGGCGATCGTGGCGGTGATGAGGTCACCATTACGCAGGTAACGGGGGTTTTTGGCCTGGCTGTTGAAGAACGCCTTCCACTTCAGGGCGGGCGGCAGCAGTGCTGCGATCTTCTCGACAGCCTTGGGCGGGGCTTTCAGGGCCGTGCCGCCGGGCGTGCCGGTCAGCAGCAGGTCGCCCGGATCGAGGGTCTGGAAGCGGGCGAGCAGGGTGAGGGCCTGCGCGGGTCGTACGATCATGTCGGCGAGCGTGCGGTCCTGGCGCGGCTCGCCGTTGACCGACAATCGCAGCCGCAGGTTGAGCAGGTGGGCGAAGTCCTCGGGTTCCAGCAGGGCCAGGTACGGACCCGTCGGTGTGAATGTCGGGTAGGACTTGCTCTCGTAGAACTGGGTCTTGGTCAACTGGACGTCGCGGGCGCTGACATCGTTGGTCAGGACGAGACCGGCGACGTAGCGCGGCAGGTCACTCTCTTCCACGACGGTGCCCACGGGCAGAGGTGCGCCCATGACGAGGGCGAGTTCCACCTCGTAATCGAGGAACTTTACGTGCGAGGGGCGGACGATCTCCTCGTGCGGGCCGCTGACGGAGCCGGACGCCTTGCGGAAGAAGGTGGGCGGGATGTCGCCGGTGAAGCCCGAATCCTTGGCGTGGCTGCGGTAGTTGACCATTTGTGCGACCACCCGGCAGGGGGTCGTGACCGGAGGCAGGGCCACCAGGTCGGCGACGGGCGTGCCGCTCTCGGCGGAGGTGGCGGCCTCGCGGACCGCGTCCCGGTCGGCGAGCAGATCGACAGTGGTGACTGCCTTGGTCTCGATACGGACGGCGCGCTCGTCCCGGACGACCCACCAGCCGTCGGTGGTGCGCATAACGTTGGTGCTCATGAGCTCATCGCTTTCATCAGGCCCAGCAGGCGTGCGGGGTCGAGTTCGTTGTCGTCGCGCAGGGCCGTCATGACCTCGCGGAGCTTGGCGGGAGACGGGTTGGTGCCCAGGAAGTCGCGGGTGACCGGCGGGCCCCACTGGGCCAGGCCGCTCCCCGACATCGGCGCCCAGCCCGGTTCGAGGTCGCAGGAGAACAGGTCGCCGTCGGCGAAGTGCTCCAGCATGAAGTGGTTGGGGTCGCGCCAGTAGTCGAAGAGCTGGCTGCCCTGGATGTGCCGGCCGATCCCCCAGCTGCGCCGGTAGCCGCGCTCGGCGAGGTACTCACCGCCGACGGCGATCGCGTCGAGGTCGGTGACCTGGTAGGCGGAGTGGACATAGCCGGTTCCGGGCCCCAGGTGCAGGGCCAGCGTGTGGTGATCGACGGCCACGCCCCCCTGGTCGCACCGGATGAACGCCATGGTCGGTCCGCGCCCGCGCTGCCCGTCCAGGAACAGGAAGTCGGACACGATCATCCCGAGGGTGTCCAGGTACCAGTTCAGGGTGCGGGCAAACACTCGAGTCTCCAGCACCACATGGCCCAGGCGCTGGATACGGGACGGCTCACGGGGCGGACGCTGGGCGGTGTTCGTACGACGGGGCTCGGTGCCGAAGTTGAGGATCAGCGGCTGCTGCTCGGGCAGCGCGGGCAGCTGCTCGGCGCAGTACACGACCCGGACCGCCAGGCCGGAGGGATCGAGCAGGGCGACCGACTGCCCACCGCCAGGTACGTCGATGTCCCGCACGGTACTGCCGGTGGCGCGGGCGAGCCGGTCCAGGTCGGCCCGCTCGGCCGCGCGGAACGCCGGCCCGATGAACCGGGACGCACGCCCCAGCCGGATGACCATGCAGGGTGAGCCCGCGAACGTGCCGCGCAGCCACAGCTCCTTCTCGGTGCGGGCGGCGATCGCGAACCCGAAGTCACGCGCGAACACCTCGGCCTGGTCCAGGTCCGGCTTCTCGAACTCCAGCCAGGCCAGATCCGCCACCTTGATCACGGGATTCCGGGAACGTCCGGGGTGCTCTCCGCGCAGGGCGCCCTGCTCACTGTGAAGGTCTTGGTGGGGCGTCGGGGGAGCGGCCCTGTTAACGGGGGTGTGGGACATGGTGTCCTCCAAGCAACATTGCCGTAATGAGAAAATCATCAACTTTGACTTGCTCATCGTCAATGGGTTCGGGTCAAATAATTGATAATCTCATCAGTAATGGCAGACTGATCGTAACGGTTGTTACACTCGCCGTATGCCGACGTCAGCCCTGACCAAGAACCGTTTCGAGCGGCGCCGCGCCGAGACCCGGCAAGCGCTCGTCCGCGCGGCCCGGCAGATCCTCGCGGAGACCGGGGACACCAGCGCCAGCATCCAGGCCATCGCCGAGCGCGCCGACGTGGGTTTCGGCTCCTTCTACAACCACTTCGAGTCCAAGACGGAGCTGTTCGACGCCGCGGTGACGGATGCCCTGGAGGAGTTCGGGCAGGTCATCGACGACCGTGTCGAAGGGATCGAAGATCCGGCCGAACTAGTCGCCGCGGGCTTCCGGCTCACCGCCCGGATGGCCGACTCTCACCCGGAGCTCATGCGGATCCTGCGTGATCGCGGTCTGGCCTACATTCACGCCGACCGCGGCTTGTCACCGCGGGCCCTGCGCGACCTGGAGATCGGCATCGCCTCGGGCCGCTTCACCTGCAGCAACGCGACCACCGCCCTGTCCGCCCTGGGCGGGACCCTGCTGTCCCTCGTGGCGCTGAGGCTGGCCCGCCCGGACCTCGACGGCGACGAGACCGCCTCCGACCTGGCCGAAATGGTCCTGCGCATGCTTGGCCTTCCGGCGGACGACGCCCATGAGGTCACCCGGCGTTCCCTGCCCGCCCTCGACTGACAGCTCCGGGATAGCCCCCCAACTCGGCCTCAGCGAACGTACGCTGCGCCGCCGAATCACCGACCTGACCGTCCGCCTTGGGGCGACGACCCGATTCCAGGCGGGCGCGCAGGCGGTCCGCCGAGGGTGGCTCTGAACTCTCTGTGTTTCAGGGGGCCGGGAGCGAAAGACCGTGGGCGCCGGTGCTCTCTCAAGCATCGGCGCCCACTCACCCCTGCCGGAGGTGGTCTTGGTGAGCTTTCTGTTCAGGTGTTAGGGAACGAGGATGAGGCGGATCGGGTCGCCGATCTTGTTCTCCAGCCGGTGGACGGCGTCGGCGGCGTCGGCGAGCGGGATGTGGTCGGTGATGGAGGGGGCCAGGTCGAGTCGGCCGGCTGCGGTGAGCCTCACCAGCTCGGAGACGGACTCGGGGGAGCCGCCGTAGTGGCCGCGGACCTGCTTCTGCATGTAGTTGAAGGTCAGCCCCTCGGTGATGGTGAGCGGCTTGGGCGTGATGCCCACGAGGATGAGGGAGCCGCCCAGACCCAGCACCGCGGCGGCCTGCTCGCGGACGGCGGGAACGCCGGCGCAGTCGAAGGCGAAGTCGAGGCCTCGTCCGGCGGTGGCCTTCATGACCTGGTCGGCGAAGTCGGAGGCGGCCGGGTCCAGGGCGAAGTCCGCGCCGAATTCCAGGGCGCGCTCGCGGGCGCTGGGCAGCGGGTCGATGGCGATGATCGGCGCGGCGCCGACCAGGCGGGCGAGGCGCACGTTGTGCGCGCCGACTCCGCCCACGCCCCAGATGCCGACGGACTGGGCGGGTCGGACGTCCGCGGTGGTGACGACGGCGGCGTAGGGGGTGGAGACCGCGTCGGGGATGATGGCGGCCTGGTCGAAGGGGAGGTTGTCGGGGATGGGGATGAGGGTGTCCTCGCGGGCGATGGTGTACTGGGCCCAGCCGCCGTCGTAGTCGATGCCGGCAGTGCGCATCTGAGTGCAGGGGCGGCGGCGCGCGCAGTCGGTGCACTGGCCGCAGGTCTTGCCGGCCTCCAGGGTGACGCGGGTGCCGACGGTCAGGCCGCGCTTGAGGGCGGGGCCAAGGGTGTGGATCACACCGGAGACCTCGTGGCCGACGGTGACCACGTCGGAGGTAGCGAACTGCGGGACTAGAGTGCCGTCGATCAGGTGGACGTCCGACAGGCAGACGCCGGCGGCCTTGACCTCGATGAGGACCTCGCCCGGGCCGGGCACGGGAACGGGGGCCTCCTCCACGACGAACTTCTTGCTGTCCAGGTGGAAACGTCCGGCGAGCATGGTGTCCATGGTGATCTTCCTTCTATGAGTGGCACTCCCGGCCGGTTCGGGCCGATGGGTGCCCTGTGGTGTCTGGCGGGCTTGTGGTGGCCGGGAGGCGTGCGGGGGGAGAGGTACGCCGCACGCCTCCCGGGGTCTGAGGGTCAGGCGAAGACGTCCTGCTGGTAGCGCTCGTCGGCCTCGAGCTGGGCGAGCCACTGCTGGGCTGTCTCGTCGTCGGCGCCGGTCCGCTGGCGGTAGATCGCGGCGAGGGCCTCGCGCACGGCGGGCGCCATCCGGCGGCCGTCACCGCAGACGTAGATGTACGCGCCGTCTTCGATGGCCTGCCACACCGTGTCGGCGGCATTGGCGATGGCGTTCTGCACGAACCGGGCCGGGTGACCGGCCACCGCGGAGAACGCGGTGTGGACCTGCGCGATCCCGGACTGCTCCCAGCCCTGCATCTCCTGGCGGTAGAAGTAGTCGTGCTCCGGGTGGCGGCAGCCGACGAAGACCTGCGACAGGCCCACCTTCGTGCCGTTCTCCTGCTGCGAGGCGCGCTCCTCCAGGAATCCGCGCAGCGGCGCGATACCGGTGCCCGGGCCGATGAGAACCAGCGGCGTGGCCGGGTCGGCCGGCGGCGCGAAGGTCGGGGAGGGGACACGGACGTAGCCGTAGAAGACGTCACCGGGCTCAAGGCCTGCGATGTAGGAGGAGCAGGTGCCGCGGTACTGGCCGTCACCGGACAGGGCTGGGCCTTCCAGCAGGCCCACGGTCAGGCGCATGTGGCGCGGGTTGGCCAGCGGTGCGGAGGAGATGGAGTAGAAGCGGGGACGGATCGGCCCCGTCATCTCCAGGAAGACCGCCAGCGGCAGCTCGACCGCGGGGAAGCGCTCCAGCAGGCCCAGCACCGAGACCCGCTTGCCGAGGATCTCGTTCTGGTAGCGCTCTTCGGCTTCCTCGGTGTCGGCGGTGTAGGCGTGCAACTGCGGCCGGGTCCACGGGCACTCGGTGCGCTCGGCCAGCGTCTGTATCTGGGAGCGGGTGGCCACGTCCTGCAGCTCCAGGAACTCGGTGAGCAACAGGCCTGCGGTCACGGGGGTGCCCACCGGGAAGTGGGTGCGGCCGCCGGCCGGCTGCTCCAGGCGCAGGACCTGATCGCGGTCGACGCCGAGGCGGGCGAGGGCGCGGTTGACCAGGACCGGCTCGTTCTTGGCGAAGACGGCCAGGTGGTTGCCGGTGTCGTAAGTGACACCCTCGGGCAGCTCGATGGTGATGGACTTCGCCGACGGGCGCGGCGGCTCGAGGCTGAAGTCCCACAGGCCGGTCGCGTCGGCCACTAGTTCCTCGTTGGCCACTACCGTGAGCGGGTAGGCCTGCCCGGAGACGATCGCGGGGCGCACGTCCGCCTCGGTGAGCAGCTGCACCTGGAAGCGCGGACCGCCCGCCTCGGAGGTGTCAGCGGCGTACTCCTCGGCCAGGGTGGCCCACAGGGTGTCCATCCAGCGAGTGGCCATGCCGTCGAAGTCACCGGCCGCGTCCGCGATGCCGCGCTCGATGACGGGAGTAGCGCCGGCGGCCAGCAGGCCTGCCTCGATCCGCTTGGGGAAGCCCTGGTAGGTGGCCACCCACTGGGTGTTGCCAGCACCCAGCAGCGCGAACCGCACCCCCTTCAGCGAGCCCTCGGGCAGGCCGGCGGCGACCAGGTCGTCGAAACGCTGCGCGTTGTCCGGGGCCTTGCCGTTGTAGCTGGAGGCCACGACCACGAGCAGGCCCTCGGTGGGCAGGTTGTCGCCCAGCTCGTCCAGGCCGACCAGGGTGGTGCCGAACCCGGAGCGCTCGCTGCGGTCGGCGATGGTGCGCGCCAGGTCCTCGCACGAGCCGAGGCTGGAGCCGTAGGCGACGGTCAGGTTCACCCCGACCCCGCTGACCGTGGCCTGCGCCTGCGTGTCGTCGGCCTGCAGGTCCACTGCGCCGAACACGGTCCGCTCGTGCTCCCGACGGGCCCGCACTTTCAGTTCGAAGCCGCCGGGCTTGCGCGTCAGCGCCTCCTTGACGTCCATCTTGTAGTCGTCGGTGTCGGCGAACTTGAACTTCTGCAGCACCAGTGCGAGGGCCAGACGGGCCTCGGTGAGCGCGAACTGACGGCCGATACAGGCACGCACGCCGTTACCGAACGGCTTGTAGGCGTGCGGGTGGTGGTTGACCCGGTTCTCCGGCAGCCACCGCTCGATGTCGAACTCCTCCGGCCGGTCCCACGCCTTGGGGTGGGTGTGCAGCGGGCCCTCGAGGAGGTTGACCTGCGCTCCCTTCTTCAGCTCGTAGCAGCCGCCGATGACGGTGTCCTCGATCGGGGACTTGCCGATCAGCGGGATGGGAGCCCACAGGCGCAGGGTCTCCTCCAGGATGCGCGGGATCACGTCCATCTGCATGATCGTGTCGTAGTCCGGGACCGTGTCGCCCGGCAGCAGCCGGTCCACCTCGGCGTAGGCCTGGGCCAGCACCTGCGGGTTACGCATCAGCGAGTACGTGGCGAACGACAGCAGACCACTGGTGGTCTCGTGACCGGCGATGAGGAACGTCACCACCTGGTCACGGACGTTGTCGTCGGCCAGCCCCTTACCTGTCTCCGGGTCGGTGGCCTCCAGCATCAGACCCAGCAGGTCATCCTCAGCGGTGCCCTTCCCCTCACGGCGCTCCTTGATCACACTCTGGACCAGGTCCCGCATCAGCTGGATGTTCTCGCGGTACTTCTTGTCGTCGGCCTTGCGCATCTTGGTCATCATCGGCAGCTCCTGCGAGCGCCGCAGCGACTCAACCAGCGCCTCCAGCAGTGCGTTGAGGAAGGGGTGCAGATCCTCCTCGGCGAAGGAGTCGAACCGGTAACCGAACCCCGACAGAGCGATGGTGTCCAGGGTCAGCCGGGTGTAGTCGTTGGTGATGTTGACCGACTGGCCCTCCCTGCGCTCCCACTTGCCCACCAGGTTCTGGGCGATCTCCAGCATCTGCCCGTAGTAGCCCTTCATTGCCCGCTGGCTGAAGGCCGGGAGGAGGACTCGGTGAGCCATGCCCCATTCCTCCTCGTGCTGGTGGGCCGTGAACAGGCCCGCACCCGTGAAGTCCCGGACATGGGCCAGCGGCGTCTTCTCGATCTGCTTGAAGAACCGCGTCTCGTCGCAGACCTCGGCCACCAGGTCCGGGTCCCAGACGAAGACCTGCTCGATGCCGGCGATCTCCAGGCTGTAGAGCCCCTCGGGGAACCGCTTGGACAGCTCGCCGAAGTACGCCACCGGGTTGGTGCTGGGGATCTGCGGGGTGTGGCCGAGCAGGGGCATCCCGCGCGGGGACCGAATGGGGCGAAGGTCGTTCGACGTGGTCATGGCTTGCTCCTTTGGGCGGAGAGGGAAAGGCAGCGGCGCCGGTCGATGCCGGGGTGTACCTCAGAAACATACGCCGTATGGAAGAGAACCGTACGCCGTACGGAACGTCGAGCGCAACCCGGGGCGCGGGAGTGTCTGCTCCGTCACGGTGTGGCCGAGCCCATTTCCATACGCTGTACGGAACATATATCGTACGGCGTATGACAAAGGCGAAGCGTCCCCAGCGGGGAACAAGGAAGAGAGACGTGCCTCTGACCGAGGCCGGGATCTATGCAGCCGCCCTACGGCTCATCGACGCGGACGGGGTCGAGGCGCTCACCATGCGCAAACTCGCGACCGCGCTGGATGCGAACCCGATGTCGCCGTACCACCACGTGCCGAACAAGGACGCCCTGCTGCGCGGAGTGGCAAGGATGATCGGCGCCCAGTTCCGCACCGTGACGCTGGAGGAGGCTCCCTGGCAGGAGCGCATCCGCCTGCTCGCCACAGATTTCCGGACGCTGGCGTACCGCCACCCCAACCTCATGGCCTACTCATTCAGCCACCCGGACTTCATCCAGCCCGACGACCCGTTCTGGGCCGCGCTCATCGCGACACTGGATGCCCTAGGGGTACCGCCCACAGAGATCCAGCAGATCGCCGCTCTCATGTGCGCCGTCGTCATCGGTGTCCTCATCGCCGAACTCAACGGTGCGCTTCACCAGTGGTCGAACCTCAAGCCCACCGCCCCCGCTTCCGGCGAAGACGGCGAAGACGGGCCCCCGGACGGAGCCCCTGACGAGGACCGCATGTTCCGCCTGGTACTGGACACGATCATCACGGGCCTGGAAAGCCGACTCACCGTCAATCGTGACGCCGGAGTGCCAGCCATTGAGTCCTGAGGCATTGCGGCCTGGGGCAGGCCCGTGGCCGAGCGAGCTCGGACTACGCGTGGTCACAGATTCCCCCTCGCCGGCATCCGAACCAGGTCGACGTCGTCATCTTCCACAAAGTCCCCGGCAGCGAAGTTACGTCCGAGGAGTTCCAGTACTTTTGCGGCCGCTGGGGCGTGGTGCAGTTGATGGGGCGCGTCGGGTCGGACAATGGCGCCGCGTAGTCGTTCCACTCGCTCTTCACGGTCGAGTACGTCCACCGGCACACCTTCGCCACTCGCGCCGAGGCGAGGCTGAAGTGACTCCATGCAGCCCACGGCAGCACTGATAACAGATGGTGACCGTCCCGCCGACGCTCGCCACCGCGCACGGGCGAAGACCGCTGTGGCGGTTCGCCAGACGCCGGGACCGGGTCCGCCCAAAAGACCAGCAGGGACTGACAACACCTACGGCGGGCCAGGCTTGCCATCCAGCCCCGGCGCCCAGCCCTGCACCCAAGGCGCGACATAGATGATCACGATAATCTGGTCAAGCGGCCACAGATCCCCACTCGCCAGCATCCGACAGTGGAGTGAAAAATGGGCACGAAAGGAACGACTGTCCGGCGCTGGATCGCCAGAGGACAACGAGCATGATCAGTCCGAAACCTGGCGGTTGGCTGTACGCCTTGGACGACCTGGCAACCGCCGTACTCGACAGCCGGGGGACCGTGCTGGGGTGGACCGAAACGGCGGCGGACCTGACGGGACTGACGGCCGGGGATGTGTGCGGCCGCCCTGTACAGGAACTGCTGGCCGACCTCCCGGGCGACCCGGCTACGGCCGCGGAGATACCTGCATTCGGCCAGGTACGGCTGTGCCACCGTTCTGGAGAGGTCATTCCCGTCACATTCCGGGCGACGCGGGTTACAGGGTCTTCCGATCTCCTCGTCGTGGCAGCTCCCACACAGAACGTGTCCGATCAACAGCACGGCATAGCACTCCTGCGCGCGTTTTCCTCACAGGACCGGATCGCAATCGCCCTGCATGATCGGGATCTGGTCATCGTGCACAACAACCTGACGGGCGTCTTTGGCTGTCCCCCCGTGCCGCCCAGGGGCCGGCTGCGCGACGTGCTGGTGGACGGGGACGCTGAGGAAACCGAGGCGTTCCTGCGTCAGGTCCTCGACACGGGCGCACCGTTGCTCCGCAGGGACCAGACAGTGAGGTGGCAGCACGACCCGGCACGGCAGCGGGCCATGTCACTGTCCGCCTTCCGCCTCGAGGACGAGCGGGGGCGACCGACCGGAGTGGTAGCGCTGTACATCGATACCACTGATCAATGGCGGGCTCGTCGGGACCTGGACCTCGCTCGTAAGACGGCCGAGCGCGTCGGGGGGTCCCTCGATGTCGTGCGCACGGCGCAGGACCTGGCGGATGTAATGGCGCCGGCCTTCGGAGACTTCGCCGCGGTCGATCTCGCGGAGGCCGTATTCGACGGTGACGAACCCGCGAAGCGGCTGGGCGGTGGAGATCTTTGTCTACGCAACGCTGCGATGGCACCGGCCGCCGAGGGGTGGCCGGCCGGCATCGAGCGCGGCGACCCTGTTCCACCGTTCCTCGATCACCCCATCCTGCGCAGTTTTCAACACGGTGAGACGGTCATCCTCAGCCGCGACGAGTACATCTCTGTGATCGGCGATCCGCAGCTGGTCGAGTTCCTTCTGCCGAAGGGCTGTCATTCGGTGATGGTGGCGCCGTTGCACGCTCGCGGCCTCACGCTCGGAGATGTGTCCGTCTGGCGCGTCGGCTCATCCGTTCCGTTCACTGAGGACGAGGCGGATCTCATGGCTCAGATCGCATCGAGGGGCGCACTCGCCATCGACAATGCCCGCCGTTACACGCGAGAGCACCGGGCGGCTGTTGCATTGCAGCGACGTCTTCTTCCTCCGGCCACGACCGACGCTCCGGCAGGCGAGACTGCAGGTGTCTACCTGCCCGCGGGCGACGGAGCGGAGATCGGCGGCGACTGGTTCGATGCCATTGCTTTGCCGTCTCTCCGGCTGGCCCTTGTCGCCGGGGATGTCGTCGGCCATGGCATGCCCGCGAGCGCCACCATGGGACGCTTGCGCGCCGCCATCCAGACGCTCGCGGACCTCGAACTCGAGCCCGACGAGCTGCTCACCCGGATCGCGGACTTGGTCCAGCGCCTTGCGACCGAAGCCCCACCGGCAGACCAGGACACCGTCGGCGCCACGTGCCTGTACGCGGTCTACGACCCAGTCACTCAACGCTGCACCCTGGCCAGTGCCGGGCATCCACCGCCCGTCCTGATCCGGCCCGACGGGACCGTCGAAGTCGTCGAGGTCTCCCCGGGACCGCCACTCGCCATCGGCGGCATGCCGTACGAGACCACCACGATCGACCTCGAGCCGGGCAGCGTCCTCGCCCTCTATACCGACGGGCTGATCGAATGGGAGGGCGACGACATCGGCCAAGGGCTGCGGCACCTGATGGACACTCTCGCCGCGACCTGCAGGCCGGAGCACCCTCTGGACGAAACCGGCGCGGCTCTCCTCGCCAACCTGGCTGACCAGGCGCCGCGTGACGACGCGGCCCTGCTGCTGGCCCGCACCCGCGCCGTCCCGGCGAAGGACACCGCTCATTGGCAGATCCCGGCCGATCCTGCCGTCGTCTCCGAGGCGCGTGCATGGACAACCCGCCAACTCACCAGGTGGGGACTGGACGACCTCCTGTTCACCACCGAACTCATCGTCAGCGAACTGGTGACTAACGCCATCCGCTATGGTCGTCCGCCTGCGGAACTGCGTCTGATTCGCCACGACGTTCTAGTCTGCGAGGTCACCGACTCCAGCCCCACCCAGCCTCGCCTGCGGCGTGCCGCAACCACCGACGAGGGAGGACGCGGCCTGTTCCTCGTCGCCCAGCTCGCCATGCGCTGGGGCTGCCGCTACAGCCCAGGCGGCAAGACGATCTGGGCCGAGCAGCTCATCGAGTATCCAGACTGAACTGCGGCGTGTGGGGCATCATCCGCGGCCTCGTCTCCGACGGCGTGACGGTCTTCCTCACCACGCAGCAGCTGGAGGAGGCCGACGAACTCGCTGACCGCATCGCTGTGTTGAACGAGGGCAAGATCGCCGCCGAGGGTACCTCCGAGGAGCTCAAGCGGCTCATCCCGGGCGGGCACGTCCGGCTTCGCTTCACTGATCCGGTCGCGTATCAGTCCGCCGCTGACGCCCTGCGCGAGGTCACCCGGGACGACGAGGCGCTGTCGCTCTCCATCCCCAGCGACAGCAGTCAGCGCGAACTGCGCTCCATTCTCGACTGGCTCGACTCCGCCGGCATCGAGGCGGACGAACTGACCGTCCATACCCCCGACCTCGACGACGTGTTCTTCGCTCTGACCGGCCCCGCCCACGTCACCAACCAGCCCAAGGAGACCGTCCGATGAGCTCCCTCTCTCTCGCTGTACGCGACTCGAACACGATGCTGCGCCGCAACCTCCTGCACGCATGGCGCTACCTGTCGGGGACCCTGAACCTGCTGCTCTCACGATGAGGCCGCGTTTACGCCGGCGGAAGGTTTCGGGTACGTCGTCGACGAGGCGAAGGCGGAGAGGTGTAGATGCCACGGCGGTGCTCACAATCGCGGATGGTACGGCGGAATTCCGGCCGACCTTCTTCGCGCGTCCACATGTGCCAATACCTCAGGGTTCGCTGCCCGGTGAACTGGAGCTATCCCTATGCGGCGGTGGCGTAGTGCCTTTGCGATTCGACGAACATGGCGCCGCCGCCGGAGATACGCCGGACGACGGTGACGTCGTGACGATCGGCGCCCGCCGGGTCGACCTCGTTGCGCAGGGACTGGAAGCTGCCGATGATCACGGCGGGAGAAGCCCATTCCCAGACCCGCAACGTAGGCGGCCGGCGGCCGGCCGCGACCTCGGCGGCCCATACGTCGCCCACCTGATGGCCGTCCGGATCATGGTCGCCTGACGGGATGGGAGCTGGGGTAAGTGGTGGGTTGAGGGCAGTGCGTAGGCGGCGCTCGGACCTGGCCAACAAGTCTCTGCCGACCGCGCGGAAACCTCCCGGCGGAGGAGTGCCATGACAGCGTGGATCATGTTGGCCTGCGGATGCTTGATTGCAGCCGGGGGAGCGTTGACCTTGAGTGGTTGGAAAGCAGCGCGGTACCGGCATCGCCAGATGGCTGGCTGGGGGGCTATCGCGATGGGCGGCGGCCTGGCCTTGAACGGAGTGCCAAGGCTGGTCGGATGGTCCTGTGAAGTGGCCGCGGAGCTCGCCACCGTAGCCCTGATTCTCGTCGTGCTCGGCGCGGTGCTTCAGGTCCTCGGCAGGCCCGTGAGAGCTCGAAGCACTGCAAACGGTGATACGGACGCACGTCAAGGGCAGCCCGATTCCTGACATCAGCGCCTGACCCCAACCGGCACGAGCGGTACTGGTCAACGTCGAACCTCAGCGGCCCGCCGGCCGAAGTACGGAGCGGGTTGACCGACGTCGGCAGGTCCCCACGATCGACCTGCACGTGCCCAGCAGGCACATCAGGACCCCGTAAGCGTCGCCACGGTCGAGGGTGCCGCTGAACTTGTCCTCCTTCGGGCCGGTGAACAGCTCGTCGACGGCCCCTGGAGGTCGACGGTCGGGGGCGCCGGCCCACTCCGGCAGCACCTCGACCAAGGCCCGGAGCCGGTCGAAGTCGTCCGGCGGCGTCCGGCCGGTGTACCAACTGTTCACCGTTGAACGGGCGAGCGGCTTCAGGTGCCGGAAGCCGCCGTTCGGATCACCGATACGGATCCTTCCGGTGAATGCGGCACGTCTCGCGCACGCCTTACGTCCTGCGGCGGGTACGCCGTCTCCGCAGAAGACGACTCCAGCGATCCAGTGAGGAGACCAGCCATGTATGCAGTGGTTCGGCGGTACGAAGGGGTGACCGATCCGGCCGAGGCGGGACGCCGGGTGAACGAAGGGTTCGTGCCGCTCCTCCGCCAGGTCCGAGGTTTTGTGGCCTATTACTGGGTCGATGCCGGGGGCGGGGTGATGGTCTCGACGAGTGTCTTCCAGGACCCGGCCGGCGCCGAGGAGTCGACCGACAAGGCGGGGGAGTTCGTACGGGATCGCCTCGCTTCCCTGCTCCCCAGCCCTCCCCAGGTCACGGCCGGCGAGGTCGTGGCCCATTCGTAGCGGCCTGCCGGAAGGTGGCACGGCTGTGACGCTGCGTACCGCGTTGGTCGCCGCGTACGAGCAGCGCGCCCGACACAGCCTGCCCACGCTGCCTTCTGCTCGGCATTGTGCGACGTCTTAGCAGGTAGGCGGGACGGCTGCCTCGCCACGCTCGACGACACCCAGCAGCGGCAGTGGCTCATCATCCCTGCGCACCCACCTCCCGCACGGACGCCGGACTCGCTTCAGCCAGGCATGTTTCGTCGAGCCCGACAGGGCCCGGCACCGGACCGCGGCGATGCTGCGCCGTGCTGACATACGCGGGCGGGCGAGCAGCCCGGAAGGAGCACCTTCCTGGCTGCTCACCTTTTCGCGCTCGCGACACGGCGCTGGCTGGTCAGGTCAAGTGGTCGAAGGCGTCCGCCTTCGTACCGGCCGGAAGAGGCCGCGATCCCGCCGGGGGTGCAGCCTCGGCCCGCGCGGAAGTTGGCGTGGATTCACGCTTCGACGAGGTCGCCCGGACTGCTTGCCGTGACCGATGCGGCGGTGGTACGGCGGCGGGCGACGGCTCCGGAGATCCAGTAACCGGCAATCATCACGGCGATGACGGCGATGGTTTCGGTGGTGCCCCACACCCACGTGGACGTGCTGACCTCCTTGTCGGCGATCTTTGGCAGCTCGTCCAACGCGACCGTGGAGTGCTTGGCTACGTCAGCCTGGAATGCCTGATTACGGGCCGAGCCGTGAAGAAAGGGGGCGACGAACAGCAACGTCATTGCGAGCAGCGTCTCGACGGTGATCACGATGGGGAACTCCCGGGCGAGGAGCTTGCGCAGAGGGCGCTCGTCACCGGCGGCACGCAGTGCGTCGACACGCGGGTGCAGCCAGAACTGGTTGAAGACGCCGAGAAGCAGCAGGGCACCGAAGATAAGGATCTTCACGCCGAGCACGCGCCCGTACATCGTCGTGAACAGCTGAGAGGGACCGTCGACGTGCCCCCAGTACAAGAACAGCCCGGACAGTGTGATGGCGGCGACGCAGCTCATCGCGGCCACGGAGAAGCGGCGTATCACAGGGGACCAGAAGGCCCCTCGATCGGCCGGAGCGACCACGCGGGAAAGGGCGAGAACTGTCAGGCCCGCCACTCCGCCGAGCAGATGCAGCATCCACATGAGCGTTTCGAAACTGGTGCGGCCCCAGTCGTCAGGTACCTCATCCGGGAACTTGGTGGTACCGAGCGCGACCGCTCCCGCGCACAGTCCTGCCGCCAGCAGCCACTGCCGGGCCGGTCTCGCCGCGACTCTGCGGACGGCCAGGGGCGCGATCAGTGCGGTACCGACGAGACGAGGGTCACTTCCAGTCCCGACAGGCGGCCTGCGTTGCTGCCGTCGTACAGCGAGTTCCATGCTGCGCCGAAGTCGTAGCCGCCCTCCTCCGATGCGTTGTGAGCGAGGCCGGCGAGCACTGCCGGCACGGCCAGGACCCCCAGCACAACCGCCGGTCGGGACAGGCGCACCGTCACCGCAGTGAGTGTGTCCGATCCGATCGCGCGGGCGACCGGGCCCGCGGACACCAGGGCCAGGACGGTTACGCCGACGAATCCCATGAGCGTCACCCAGGTCGACCAGGCCACGGCGCTGTCCTCGAACGGACCGAGCGGGGTCGACGGAGCCGCCGCGGAAAGCGGCAGGGCATGGGGGAACTGACCGGGCAGGGGCATGGCTCGCCATCCTCGTGTGCGAACAAATACAGGCGAGTTAGGTTAGGCATCCTAAGCTCCTTGGTCTATGCGGGAAAATGACATGCTCGGCACGGAACCTCGATCCACCGACTCGTCCGGGCCCGCGCGTTCGACCCGCCGATTGGTGATGGATGGCCTTGCCCTGGCCGACGCCGTTCTTGCCCGCCTGGCCACGTTGTGCCTCCTCGCCGGCATGGGAGACGGCGAGCAGCTGCACATCGGGACCCTGGCCAACTCCGTCGGCAACACGTGGAACACGTCTTCCAAGTGGTCCCGGAGGAAAGCCGGGTCGCAATCGCGACTCGGGAATACCGCAACGAGTCGCTGTGCGCGCTGGTTCGCCCGACGTCATGCGGACCTGGTGCGTACGGCATCACACCTCCGCGTCCGCCGGCCGGGCGGCGGGCCACAAAGCGGAAGGACCCCACATCCGTGGAGTCCTTCCGTGCCTGCTGAGGCGTATTACTTCGTGAAGTAGAAGTACTTCCAGGCGCCGTAGGTGGTGGAGTTCACGTTGTCGCCGGACGAGCCGTTGATGTACGAGGCGCGCATGCGCATCCGGTAGCCGGTGTCGTGCGTGCCGGTCAGCGTCACGGCGGACTTGCCGTTGGTCCCGAGCTTGAAGTACTGCGAGCCCGCGTCGTACCACTTGCCCTGGTAGTAGATCTCCAGGTTCAGCCTGTGCGAGCGGTTCTTGTAATACGTCATGGTCGTGGTGAAGACTGGGTTGGTCTTCTTGTGGAAGTACGCGTACGAGGTGGAGCCGATCTTCGCCGTCTTGTACTGCTTGGAGACGGAGGTCGAGACCCTCACCTTGGCATAGGTCGTGGCCTTCACCGTCTTGGAGGCCGAGCGGGCGTCACCGGCGAAGACCGCCGTGACCGTGGTGTCCCGGGTCATGTCCACCGTGGTGGACAAGTTGCCCTTGGAATTGACCTTGCCCGTTTTCACGAGCTTGTTCGGCTTGTCCGAGCCGAACGGGTTCACCCACAGCTCGACGGTGCGGTTCTTGTACGTGGATCCGAGGTGCGCGGTGAACGAGACATCGGTGCCGTAGGAGTACAGCGAGCCGTTGTGGTTGAGGGTGAGGGAGGTGGCGGTGCGCGACACGGCGACCGTGTCCTTGCCCGACGCCGGTGCGTGGGTGGCATCGCCACCGTACTGCGCGGTGTAGGTGACGTTGCCGCCGGCGGGCGGTACGTCCGTGAAGGAGAACGTGCCGGAGGAGCTGACCGTCCTCGTACCCAGCGACTTCCCCTTGGGCGAGTCGATGTCGGTGCGGGTGATGGTGACCGTCGAACCGGACGGGAAGGACTTGTCGGAGGTCAGCTTGCCGGTGGCACTGAGCTTCTTGCCGCGGGTCGCTTTGGCCGGTGCGGAAACGCTCGCCTTGACCGGGTAGCGAGTGGCGTTGTCGAGCACACGCAGATAGGTACCGCTGTTGCCGGACGCGATGGCGAACAGCTTGCTTCCATCAGGGGCCCAGGTGAGCCCTTGGCTGGCGATGGTGTCGCCGCCCGATGTGTTCAAGTCGTACGTGTAAGTGCGGTAGGGCGTCTTCGCGCCCGGCTTGAAGACGAAGATGTCCTTGTCGTACCAACTGAACGTGGACAGAGCGATCGTCCCGTCCGGTGCGATCGCGGCGGAGTTGGGGTTGCCCGCCTCGACCGGGTAGCCGCCGGTGCGGCTGAGGTCATCGGTATTGATCGCGGTCGCCGCGTAAGGCGATTCGCCGGAGGCGGCGACGATCTGCTCGGCGTCGGCGCTGAGCGCGAAGTCGTTCATATAGTTCGCGGCCTCGGCCGGCATGCCCTGCTTGCGCAGCACGGGTGTTCCGGAAGACACGTCGTACACGGCGAGACCCGACCAGGTGCCGTGGATACCGATCACGAGAGTGCTCCCGGCCGACTCCAACTCGGGGGCGTCGTAGAAGCCCAGGTCGGGGAGTTGGTCAAGAACCATCTCGGGGGTGCTCTGCGCAGGGTCGAACGATCCCAGGTGGTGCGACGGCTGTTGCCCGTACATGAACCAGACCCGGCCGCCCGCGACCGCCAGGGTCTGCGGGTCGGTGTTCTCGCCGGTCGAGTAGCGTGCGGCCGTGGTCGAGGTGGACGTCTCGATGGCCACGACGGCGTCCTCACCCGGGACGGCCGCGTAGACGGTACGGGAGTCGGGCGTGATCGCCAGGTCCCGTACCCCGGAGAGATCAGGGACGGTCGCCACGAGCTTGCCCGCGTAGTCGGTGACGACGACCTTGTTGCCGGCCGGATCGCTGATGTACACCCGCTTGTGGACACCGTCCACGGCGATGTCGCCGTACGAGGAGATCGACAGGGCCGTGCTGGAGTCCGCCGCAGCAGGACCCACGGTGCCCGCGGCCAGGGCCGTCGAGCTGAAGAGGACCGCGAGCGCGGTCGCTACGGTGCGCATGCGCACGTTGATTCGTACCCCCCACAGAGAAGCCCGGTGGACAGACCGGGCGATGAGTCGGGCCGCGCGACACCCGAATGCCGTCCATGTGAAGACGACGTGAAGGGCGCGGCCGCAGGCGCAGCGTAAGCCATCGCTGTGACGGTTGGGGAGCGGGTTTTCCGGATCTTCCGCGTCTGTCCCGTCGTCCGCGTACTTCGCGTGCTGCCTGCCCGGCCGCACGACGTGTAACCGGTCCCGCACTCCGGCCTCACTCCACGCCGCAAGGCGCCGCCAGCACGTCCTCCCCGACCCGAAGTCCAACGGTCCAACTCCTGGTACTCCCACTGGATTTCGGTGGTTGCTCCGCTGAATCACCCAACTCGTCACCGGTACTCCAGCCGTGCCGCCGGCCCATCGGGGAGAGAATGCCGGTTCGCCCGGGTCACGGCGATGAGCTCGGTGTCGGCGCGCCGTTTCAGGGCGTCGGTGAACGGGTCGCTGTGCGCATGAACGGTCGCGACGACGCCGGCCTCGAAGACGGACCGGACGGCCTCCCTGAACGAGGCAGAGGCCAACTCCATCCGCCCGAGCTCGTCGATGAGCACAAGCTGCCCGGGGACAGGATCCGCCGAAGCCGCCATCAGCGCCAACCGGTCCATGACGCCCAGGTCGACGCCGTAGCGCCCCACCTTCGGCGGCCCCGGGAAGGCCGACATGGGCGAGCACGGCACGGTGTCCCGCTGCTGTCTCCAGAGCGAAGCCGACCCGGGCGCCGCCTTGCCGGATCTCCTCCGTCGTGAAGCCGACGATGTCACGGCGGTGCAGAAGCGCAGACAGTCGGCGGATTGCGGTCGTCTTGCCAACCCCGGGGCGTCCCTCCAGCAGGATCCTTGTCGGCATGCCGTACTCCGTTTCAGGCGTCGGCAGTACGGGAAACGCCGTTACTTCTTTCGCCCGTACGCCGTGTCCGAGCGGCTTCCTCACCACGGCCGGCCGGGCTCAAAACCGCGTACGCGTTCATCGCCGTCAAGACGGCGTCCCCGGGTCGGCGTACCGCAGCAGCGCGCCCACGCCCTCGTCCAGCCTCAGCTCGCTCTCCGGTACGACGACCAGTTCGGCACTGGTGCCCACGAGGGTCCGCACCAGGGCCTCGTCGGCACGCTCCTCGCGGGGTGCCCGCACGCCGAAGGAGATCAGCTCCTCCTCGGTCAGGGTGAGCAGGGTGGGCTGGGGGCCCGCCCAGAGCCGCAGGGAGCGGCCGGGCAGGTGGTTGAGCAGCAACGCCGCGACCTGGCCGCGCTGGAGTGCGGCCACGGTGGCGGACAGCCCCTCCGTCGCGGCCCCGTGCAGTGCGTGCCGGCCGATGAAGATGTCCACGAGGGCCCGGTCGTGCGCAGCCATGCGGCCGTGGAAGACGGTGTTCAGCTGCGGTTCCAGGAGGGCACGTCCGGTGTCCGTCGCCGTGGGACCTCCTACGCGTACGACCCTGTCCCGCAGGGCGTGCGGGAGGCGGCGGATCAGTACGTTGGACGCCCACTTGTCCCCGCCCATGACGACCGCGTCGGCGTGGACGCGCCGCGCCCATTCGTCCAGCTGATGGCCCAGCCGGACCGCGGTGTGGTGCCAGGTCGCCACCGCGACCCTGAGGTGCAGCCGCGCACCCGGGGCGACGTTGGATGCCGGCCAAATCCCGGCCTCCGCGTCCAGCGTCACCCAGCCGTGGGTCTCGGCGGTCGGCAGCCCGCCGTAGTGCACGGTCACGGCCAGGTAGGGGATCTCCGGGATGTGCTGGTCGACCAGGGGCATCGCGTCCGGCAGCGTGCCGTAGCGCGCGGAGTCGTGCGCGGGCGGCCTGGGCAGCTCCCCGTCCAGTACGAGCGCCCCGTGCGCTGCGAAGACGGCCTGCCCGTGCATCCCCGGTACCTCCGTATCGGCGCCGACCACCTCCTCCAGCACCTTGAGCAGTGCCCGGTCCGTGCCCTGACGGGTCAGGCGGTCCCGCAACCGCTGCCAGCGCAGCGCGATCGCCCGTTCCGGATGTTCGACGTCACGCGAGGTGTCCAGATACACGGAGGCGAACGGGCCGGGCTCCGCGTACAGGGGCTCCAGGAACGACAGCCTCATTGCCACTCCTTGTCGACGGTCTCCCCACGTTCGATGATGCGCGCTCCTACTGAACATTTTATCGAATGGTTATTCGAGTTGCCTCGAAGATTCATCGACGCTTCAGGAGGGCTCTCCGAGGGGGTCTTTGCGGCGCGCGCCGCCAGCCACACTTCCGTGAGATCGGCCCTGAGTGACGGGCCTGACGGCCGCAGGGGGCAGCGGCGACCTGCCCCCTGCGGCGCACAAGGTTTACTCATTATGCGAGACGGAGTGTCTTGCATTATGGATTCGCTGCCATAGTTGTAACCCACACACACCGGGGAGGACTGCTGTGCGCCGTTGGATGATGCTGGCTCTCGGGACCGCAGCGCAGACGGTCGCGTGCACCTTCCTCTACGGACTGCCGTACACCTCGGAGACGTTGAGACGGGAGGGTGGGCTGACACTCGGTCAAGTCGGATTGCTGATCGCCTGCCCGACCGTCGGCCTCGTGTTGACTCTCGTCGCCTGGGGAGCCCTTGCTGACCGTTTTGGCGAGCGGGGCGTCATCACCTCCGGTCTGGCCATGACAACCATCCTCCTCTCCCTGGGGGGCGCGGTGAATGGTCTGGTTTCCCTGGGCGTGCTCCTGGCGCTGGCCGGGGCAGCGAGCGCATCGGTCTCCGCGGCCAGTGGCCGGCTCGTCGTCGGATGGTTCTCCGCCCGGGAGCGCGGGCTCGCCATGGGAATCCGGCAGACGTCGACCCCACTGGGCATGGGCATTGCCGCTCTGATCGTCCCCACGCTCGCCGCGCGCAGCGGGGTGAAGGGGACCATGTTGTTCTGCGCGGCGTTGTGCGGTGTCGTCGCCGTGCTCGTCGGCTCGCTGGCCTCGGATCCGCCTCGTACCGCGCAGTCCGCAGCGCAGGAGCCGGCGGCCAATCCCTATCGTCACTCCAGCCTGTGGCGCATCCATGTCTCCAGCGCGCTGCTGTGCGTTCCACAGTTCGCGGCGAACGCCTTCGCGATGGTGTTCCTGATCGACGTCCGGGGCTGGAGCGCCGTGCACGCAGGTCAACTCCTGGTGGTGTCGCAGGTGCTGGGGGCTGTCTCGCGTGTCGTGGCGGGCCGTTGGTCCGACCGGGTCGGCAGCAGGATGCGGCCGATGCGGCAGCTGTCCGTGTGCATTGCCGTCGTCATGGGTGCGACTGCGCTGGGTGCCCTCTGGCCCTCGCCGGTGACGGATCTCGCCATGATCGTCGCCTGCGGTATCACCGCAAGCACCAACGGCCTGGCCTTCACCGCCACTGCCGAGCTCGCGGGGCGCTCCTGGTCGGGACGCGCCATGGGCGTCCAGAACACCGGCCAGAATCTCGCCGCATCGCTGACACCGCCGTTGCTGGGCGGGCTGATCGGCTCGGCGGGCTATGCGTGGGGCTTCATGCTGGCCGGAGTCCTGGCCGGCGCGGCATGCTTCATGATTCCCACCCTTGAGGGCAGGGCGATGTCGGACTCCCGCCAGGAAGTCGCGATCGGGCCGGATGAGCTCGTGCAGGCCGCCCGGCGGAAGGACGGGGAGAAGCCTTCCGGTGCGGATCTGGGGCAAGGCGGTTAGCGCGGTCCGGACAACGAAGAAGCGCCGGGACCGTGGCTTGCTGTTGGAGCGGGTGACGGGAATCGAACTCGGGCTCCGAGCTTGCGAATCAACCGGCATCGGATCGCCGGACATGTTCCTGACCCGGCGTTGCGGGTCCTGCAAGTGGACGCGTCCACCGCTGGGCAGGAGGACGTCGCCCACGCCGTCGTCGAGGCGATCGGATGCGTCGATGAGAAGTCGTTCATGCTCCGGGGCTGTCAGCCTGTTCGCGATGTCGCGGTTGTGACATGTCCCACCTGCGACGCCGATAATCGGTGACACAGCGCCCACCGTCACCGGATTCTGTACAGCACCGCATGAGCAATTGCCGTGCATTCATTGACTTGGACCGGTTCCGGAAGCAACTGGCCCCAGCGTCCGGCAGACCGTAATGCACGCCTCCTGCACGGAGGGTAGTCACGTCAGCCGTCCAGTACATGGCGGGTGCGCGGCCGTTGAACATGTCCGCGCACCGGCCGCCGCACTGGAGGGGTGTAGTACGGTATTCAACTGTTGGACGGGTGGCATCAAGGAGAACACCGTGACACTGGAAGCCGCCGGAGTCAGCGATGCCGAGGAGTCCGCCTACCGGATTCTGGTGACGATGGGCCGGGCTTCGGCGCACGACTTCGCGGTACGAGCCGGTCTCGACACCACGGATGCCGAACAGACGCTCACGGCGCTGACCGCCAAGGGACTGGCCAGCCACACCGACGGAGTGCCGAGGCTCTACCGGGCCACGCCTCCCGACGTGGCCCTCATGCCCCGGCTCAAACAGCAGGCCGACGCGCTCGACCATGCCCGCGCCACGGCCACCGGACTGCTGGAGATCTACCGGGACACCATGCGCCGCAGCGACGCCGACCAGCTCATCGAGGTGATCACCGGGGCGGACGCACTGCGCCAACACCTGCGCCGTATCCAGGCGGACACCCGCGACGAAATGCTCTGGTTCTGCAAGGCGCAGTACGTGGCCATGCCCTCGGGCAGCAACAGCGAGGAGTTCGACGCCCTGGCGCGCGGTGTGCGCTATCGCGTTCTCTACGAGAAGGCGTTCTTCGACGACGAGGGTGCCGTGGACAACGTTATCGAGGGGGTACGGGCAGGTGAAGTCGCCCGCGCCGTCCCCCACTTGCCGCTGCGCCTCGCCGTCTCCGATCGCGCCATCGCGATCTGCCCCCTCGTGCCGGGAGGCCCGTACGGCAGCCCCGAGGAACCCACCACGGCCCTGGTACGCGACAGCAGCCTGCTGGCGGCGCTCGTCGCGCTTTTCGAGCGCTACTGGGACGATGCCGTCCCCCTGCACGTCGACGACTCGGGAACGGTCAGCGGCACCGACGGAGTGGTCGGCGCCGACCCTCTCTCAGCAACGGACCGTCGGCTGCTCTCCCTGCTCGTCGCAGGTGTCGCGGACAAGGCGATAGCCTCCCAGATGGGCCTGAGCCGACGCACGGTCCAACGCCACATCCAGCAGCTGATGACGTTCGCCGACGCCGCAACACGCATGCAACTGGCATGGCAGGCCGCTCGCCGGGGCTGGGTGTAGCGGGGCGCGGTCGTACCGACGCTCGCTCCGGGACTGTGCTGAAAGATCTTGTCGTCACCCGGCGGGTCACCCGTGGTGTGCTCAGCCCGGGCCCCCGTGCCGCCGTTCATGCCGGTGCTCGCCTCCGTAGTCGGCTTCGGTGCACCCGTCACCTGCACCGGTGTCACCCCCGTCTCCGACAGGAAGCGTCCCCTTGCCACCGCGGTCGGTGGGGAGGAGGGCGGTCTCGGGCGCGTTGGTGAAGGGGCTGATGGTCTTGGTGCCCATGCAGACCCTGACGTTCTGGTTCCCTATGGGGGCCCCGTCGGCGTCGACCATCGCGAACGCGAGGGAATGGCCGTGCGTCGCGTCGGTGACACGGGTGTCGGCCGCGGCTGTCACTCCTGCTGTGGGTATTCCGGGTCGGGCTGAGAGGGCGATGGCGGCTGGGGCCAGGACACCGGCGCCGACGGCGACGACGATGCTCGTGGCGAGGGTGAGACGACGGGCACGGCCGCGGATGGCGGTGGAAAATGGCATGCTGAAAAACGCCCTTCCTGGCAGGGACAACTCGGACTGTCGGGGAAATCGGTGCGGAAGTGCAACGCGCTCGGGCGGTGCGTCGTCCGCCGTGCCGCCGTGCCATGGTGAGGGCAGCAACACGCGGCCACCGCGCTCATGGACGGTCCGGCCCGTTCTTTGCGCAGCAGCCGTGTACCAACGTATGGAGCCGTGCCATCACTGCGAGACGGCCGAGGGGACACACCACACCCCGACGAAAGTCGGTCGCCGGTCGCACGGCGGCGGACGAAGGCACGCCGGCGTAGTCGAGCAGGAAGCAGGATGCTGCCCGGCGCCCGGCACTCCCCCCCCGGGGCGGTGCGCGGAGCTTCGGCGAGCGGCTTGTGGCAACCGGCTCGCTGCGTGGGCGTGTGTCAGTCCTGGCCCAGGTCCGCGTTGCGGGCGAGCAGCGCGGCCTGGACCCGGTTCTCCACCGCCAGCTTGGCCAGGATGCGGCTGACGTGCATCTTCACGGTGCTCTCGCTGGCGAAGAGGTGCTTGGCGATGTCGGCGTTGGACATGCCCTGGGCCAGGAGGACCAGGACCTCCCGTTCGCGCGGTGTCAGCGAAGCCAGCCTTGTGCGCTCGTCCGCGCTGACGATGTGCTGCCCGCGGCGCACCGTGTCCAAGAGTTGCCGGGTCACCTCGGGGGAGAGCATCGCATCGCCGCCCGCCACGGTGTGCACCGCACGCACCAGTTCGGTGGGCGGGGTGTCCTTGAGCAGGAACCCTGCGGCGCCCGCCTGTACGGCCTCCGTCACGTACTCGTCCAGCCGGAACGTCGTCAGGATCACCACGGCCGGCGGGGCGGGGAGTGCCAGCAGGGCCCGGGTGGCGGCCAGGCCGTCCATGTGCGGCATGCGGATGTCGACCAGGGCCACATCACATGCGTGGGCGCGGGCCGCCTCGATGCCCTGGCGCCCGTCGCCGGCTTCGGCGGTGACCTCGATGTCCGGGTCGCTCTCCAGGATGGTCCGCAGCCCATGACGGACGTAGGGGTCGTCGTCCACGAGCAGCACCTTGATCACGTCGTCTCCGTTTCCTGGAGTCCTTGGTTTCCTGCGCCGCCGGGGCGGTGGACGCTGACCGTCGCCCGGACCCGGAAGCCACCCTCGGGGGTGCGCTCGGCGATCCCCTGCAGGCCACCTCCCGCCCCGGCCAGGAGGGGCATCGGCCACACCGCCACCGTCTCGTCACCATGGTCGACCTCGGCTCGAACCTGGGCTCCCGGAGCGTGCTCGAGCGCGTCGGTCACAGCCTCCCTGACGACCCGGTCGGCGGCACTCCGGACCGCGCGGGCGAGGTCGCCCGGCCGACCGTGGAGCTGCGCATCCGGATTGTCCTCATGGGTGGCGCAGCGGCCGTCCTCCGTGGGGGCGCTTCGGCGGGGCCGCCTCGGGAAGGAGAGCCCCAGGAGGGGCCACCGGTCGGTGGCAGGTGGGTCGTACTTTCGTCCGCCCCCGGCGCAGCCGAACGACCGATCCGCCGGGAGGGGCCCGGCTCCTACCGTGGAGAGCAGATGGGGGACGCACCACAGATCGGGGGGCCCATACCGGGCGACAGCGACGCGGTCACAGGACCGCCCCTCGCCCGACGATCCCGGGAGTGTTCTTGATGCGTAACGGACCCTTCACCGATCTGCGCCTGCCCGCCTGCATGCGCTCTGTCGGGCGCGCCCGCCGTGCCCTGGCCGCTCTGGTTCCCGAGGGTGACGTCGCCGACAACGGGAAGCTGCTGGTCACCGAAGCGGTCGCCAACGCCGTCGAGCACACCGACAGCGACCAGGTACGGGTCCTCCTCGACCACGACGACGCCGCCGGCGAACTCGTCTGCGCCGTCCGCGACAGCAGCACCCACACCCCCGTTGCCGCCGGAGCCGCCGACGTGGAAGCCGAGAGCGGCCGCGGCCTGCACCTCATCGACACACTCGCGGACAGTTGGGGCTACTTCACCGACAGCCACGGCAAATGGATCTGGTTCAGTCTCACCACCGCTGCGTGAAGCCGACGACCACAGCGACCACGGGCGGTTCGAGTCCGGCCCGGCCGGCACCGCGAAGACTCGGCAGGCCGCCGCCTCGGCCGTGGCAACCCGCTGTCGGCGGGGCCTGCGAGCCAGGCCTACGGCCCCCAGGCACCTGCACGGGGTGTTCCTGGAGTCCAGGTGTGCGGGCACCGCACGGCAAGGGCCGCGATGTCGTCGTCGAGCCTTCCGCCGCTGTAGTGGAGCAGGGCCCGGTGAAGCCGGTCGAGCAGCTCGCGGGGCGGCGTCGGGCCTTGCCGTCGCATCCAGTCCGGCAGGGGGAAGAATTCGCCGGTGCGGTCCCGGGTCTCCGTTACGCCGTCGGTGTAGAGCAGCAGCTGGTCGCCCGGGGCGAAGGCGACGGTGTCGACGTAGTAGTGGTCCCCGATCAGTGTCGCGAGGTTGAGGGGCGGCGAGGGAGTGGTGGGCTCCAGGACGCGGATCTCCCCGAGGTGCACGATGAGCGGCGGGGGATGCCCGCAGTTGAGAAGCCTGACGTGGCCGCCGCCGTGCGGGATCTCGGCGATGAGAGCGGTGGCGAAGCGCTCCGGCAGGTCGTGGGCGGGGAAAGTGGCGCTGTGGCGGGTGATGCTGGTGTCCAGGCGGTGGGTGATGCCCCTCAGGTCGGGCTCGTCGTATGCGGCCTCCCGGAAGCAGCTGATCACCGCCGAGGCCGCCCCCACCGCGGACAGGCCCTTGCCGCGTACGTCGCCGATGAGCAGTCGGACTCCGTACGGTGTGTCGGCCGCCTCGTAGAAGTCGCCGCCGATCCGGGCCTGCTCCTGGGCCGCCAGATACAGCGACTCGATCTCGATGTTCCTGATGCGGCGCGGCAGAGGGCGCAGCAGCACCTTCTGGGCCGTGTCGGCGACGAGCCGGACCTGGACGAGCGCCTCCTCCCGCTGAAGCCGGACATGGCTTGCGTATGCGGCCGCCAAGGTGACCGCGACGATCGCAGCGGCCGTGTACGGCGTCCCCAGGTCGGTGTACACGAGGCTGAGGCCGACCATGACCAGCAGGCAGAACGTCCCCAGCAGGATCGTGGGGAGCACGGGCCACATCGCGGCGGCCAGGGCGGGTGCGGCGGGCAGGAGGCGGCTGACGGCGATCTCCCTCGGTGTGGAGAACGCCAGGCAGGCGATGAGGACGGTAAGGATCACCGGTGCCAGCGGAGCAGCTTCCCGCCGGCCGTCGTAGGGAGGACGACGGCGCCGCAGCTGCCCGGGCATGATCACAAAACGCATCATATCGTGACGAAGTGCTCATTGAGCTCGGTGGTACATAGGCGGTCGGTGGGCTCAGGCAGCGTGCCGCAGGGGTATGGGACACCGCGTAGGGGAGGGGCGTCGGCCGTCAGTCACACCCGCCCGGCTCATGGGCCGCCGGGAGCCGGTGCCGTACTTCCGCGCTCGATCAGCCCGGGCAGCGGTACCTGCACGGTGCGGGCCGCGCCGCCGTCGAGCAGTGCGGTCAGCTCACGTGCGGCGATCCGTCCGAATGCGACCGTGTCCCGGGACAGCGCGGTCAGCCAGGGGACCGTCAGCCGGCACAGCGCGGAATC
The DNA here is from genome assembly GCF_044453545.1 of Streptomyces sp. NPDC051664. Lineage (NCBI taxonomy): Bacteria > Bacillati > Actinomycetota > Actinomycetes > Kitasatosporales > Streptomycetaceae > Streptomyces > Streptomyces sp. NPDC051664. Next base: position 436,551 of record NZ_JBITCU010000002.1, read on the forward strand.
CTCCCACGACACGACCGAGACATCGCCGGGAACGGAGCGGCCGAGGCCCGCGACGACCGTGGCTCCGGCCGCGGCCATCACATCGTTGTCGTAGATGATCGCGGTCGGTGGCGTGGACTGTTCCAGCACTCTGCGGGTGACGGCCGCGCCCTCCGTGTCGGAGTAGTCGGTGGTCACCGAGTGGGCCTCGGCCAGCCCGCGCCGGTCGGCCTCGATGCGCAGGGAGCGGATGCGCCGGTCGGTGTGGGCGAGGGAAGGCAGCCCCGCGATGTGCACGATGCGCCGATGGCCCAGTTCGTGCAGCCGGCCGACGATCGCCGCCATGGCACCCGCATCGTCCGCGCGTACCTGCGAGAGCCCCGGGTGCGGACCCGTGTCGCTGCCGGGCAGTGCGCCGATCACGACTCCTGGCAGCCCGAGTTCGTCCAGCAGGCCGGGGCGGGGGTCGTCCGTACGGGGATCGACGACGAGCACCCCGTCGACGCGGTGCTCCGCCCACCAGCGTCGGTAGACGGCGCACTCGGCCTCCACATCCTCCACCACCTGGAAGAGCAGCCCGAGTTGACGCTCGGCCAGCACCTCCTGGATGCCGGAGATCAGCTGGAGGAAGAACGAGTCCACGCCCAGGCTCGCTGCCGGGCGCGCCACCACCAGCCCCACGGTGGCCGACCCCTCGCCCGACAGTGCGCGGGCGGCGGTGCTCGGCCGCCAGCCCAACTGCTCGGCGACGCGCCGGATCCGGTCCCGGGTGATCTCCGAGACGCCGGGGCGGTCGTTGAGCGCGAAGGAGACGGCGCTCTCCGACACTCCGGCGCGCTGGGCGATGTCCTTCATGGTCGGCCGTCGGGCGGGTGTGCGCCTGGCCGGCCGGGTCTCCTCGGCCGGCGGCCCCTTCGGTGTCACCCGGTGCCCCTCTTCCTGCGTTCCCCGTTGCTCCTGGGAGGCGCGGTGCTCGCTCGCCCCCGGTGCATCGTAAGCCTTACCGGCGCATTGGTCGACCGAAGTGATCGATTAACTAATGCGCTTGAGTGCAGGAGCCCTAAAGCGCATTAGTCGATCGTCTCCAATAGCCTCGTATACTGCTCTGACCTGCGAGTATCCGAAACGTAGAGGCTAACTTCAAGCGAATGTATTGACTTTGCGCCGTGTGCATTGGAAGGTCTGCTGGGCGTACGCAGCCGGAGTGTCATCGACCCTCGGCCCGCCGTCCGCACGCCTGGTCCGAGCAAAGGAGCCGTTCACCGTGCGTATCTCCCGCAGAGCAGTAGCCGCTGCCGCCGTACTCGCCACCGTCCTGCCGCTGAGCGCGTGCGGAGGAGGATCCGGCGACAGCTCGTCCGACGCCTCCGGCAAGGTCGAAGGAAAGATCACCTTCCAGACCTGGAACCTGCAGGCGAACTTCAAGGACTACTTCAACGGGGTGATCGCGGACTTCGAGAAGAAGTACCCGGGGACCGAGGTCAAGTGGGTCGACCGGCCGGCCGAGGGCTACGCGGACAAGATCAGCGCCGACGCGGCCGGCGGCACGCTGCCGGACGTCGTCAATGTCTCGCCCGACCTGGTCGCACCACTGGCCAAGGCGGGGCTCGCACTGGACCTCGACAAGGCGGCGGCGAAGTACCGCAAGGAGTACCTGCCGGGCGCCTGGCAGAGCCACCGGATACCGGGCATGGAAGGGACCTACGCCTTCCCCTGGTACCTCAACACCGGACCGCTCTTCTACAACAAGTCCCTCTTCAAGGACGCCGGACTCGACCCCGAGAAGCCGCCGACCACCTACGACGAACTCTTCGACGAAGGTCTGGAACTGGCCACGAAGAGCAAGGGCAAGGTCGCCACGCTGGCCAACGTGCCCACCATCGAGGACTTCGGCCGGTACGGCGGACAGCTGATGAACAAGGAAGGTACGGGCTTCGCCTTCAACGACGCCAAGGGTGTCGAACTGCTCACCCACTACAAGGAGCTGTACGACGCCAAGGCGCTCGACCCGCAGGCGCTGACCGCGACCCCCGAGTCTTCCGGCCACAAGTTCCTCACCGGGTCCGTGGCGATGAACCCGGGCAGCGCACTGGACCTGGAGAACTTCAAGAAGCAGGCCCCGAGTCTCTACAAGAACATCGGGATCACCGACCAGATCAGCAGCACCGGCAAGGCCAACATGTACGTCATGGGCGTCATGGTGAACGCGCAGACCAAGCAGAAGCCGGCGGCCGTGGCCTTCGCCCACTACGTGACCGACGCGACGCGGCAGATGGACTTCGCGAAGCAGGTCGCCATCTTCCCGAGCACCGCCGGATCCCTCGACGACCCGTACTTCACCGCGGAGGACGGCACCGACGTGACCCGGGTCCGGGTCGCCGCCGCCAAGTCCCTCAAGACAGCGGTCAATTACACGCCGGTGCTCTTCAGTGACCAGATGAAGACCGAGCTGCGCAACCAGGTGGCGAAGGCGCTGCAGGGCAAGCAGAGCCCCAAGGAAGCTCTTGACAACGCTGTCAAGGCCTGTGACCGGCTGCTGCAGCAGAGCTGAGCCTCCCGTGAAGACCCCCCTCGTGAAATCGGCCATGGCATCTCCGCCGATCCAGGACACCGGCACAGCGGTGCAGGCGGCCCGGGGCGCACGTCCCGGCGACCGCCGGCCCGGCCCGCTCCCCGGCCACCGGATACGCCGCCATCTCCCCTTCAGCCCGTGGCTGTTCGCGGCCCCCGGCCTGCTCGTCGTCGGGACCTTCAGCCTGTTCCCGTTCTTCAGTACCCTGGCCAACGCCTTCACGGACCGCCGGACGCTGATGCCGGGGAAGTTCGTCGGCCTGGCGAACTTCCAGGAACTGATTCACGACGAGATGTTCTGGATCGGGCTGCGGAACAGCACGCTGTACGTGGTCGGAGTCGTCCCCGCCCTCGTTCTCCTGCCGCTGCTCCTGGCGATGCTCGTCCAGCGGAACATCCCCGGCATCACGTTCTTCCGCTCCGCCTTCTACACCCCCGTCGTCGCGTCCATCGTCGTCGTGGGACTGATCTGGGTGTGGATGCTCGACGACCGCGGGCTGGTCAACGCGGTACTTGAGGCGGTGGGGATCGGCAGGGTCGGCTTCCTGAGCGACCAGTGGCTGCTGCTGCTCAGCGCGATGACGGTCACGGTCTGGAAGGGCCTCGGCTACTACATGATCATCTATCTGGCCGCGCTGGCCAACGTCCCCAGGGAACTCCACGAGGCGGCCTCCGTGGACGGTGCCGGCGCCGTCCGCAGGTTCTTCACCGTGACCGTTCCCGCCGTCCGCTCCACCATGGTCCTCGTCGGGGCGCTGGCGTCGGTCGCCGCCTTCAAGGCGTTCTCCGAGGTCTATCTGATGGCCGGTCCATCCGGCGGCCCGGCCGGTGAGGACACCACCCTGGTGATGCTCGTCCAGCGCGTCGGAACCGGACTGACCGGGCGGGTCGGCTACGCCTCCGCGATCTCCGTCGTCATCTTCGTCGTGACGGTCGCCCTGATGCTCCTGGTGCTCCGCGCCGACCGCAAGGAGGACGCATGAGCATCCTGACCCTCAACGACGCCGACGGCCGCCGTATCCCGGTCTGGCAACTCCTGCTGCGCTACCTCCTGCTGCTGGCCGTACTCGCGCTGACCGTAGGACCGTTCCTGTGGCAGCTCTCGACCTCCCTCAAGGGGCCCGGCGAGGACATCTTCAGCTCCCCGCCGAAGTTCTTCCCCGGCCACCCCACCCTGGACAACTACACGCGGGTCGCCGAGACCATCCCGGTCTGGGACTACGCGCTCAACTCCGTCAAGGTGGCGACCGCCAATGTGGTCACCAACTGCGTCGGCTCCGCACTGGCCGGCTACGCGCTGGCCAGGATGCGGTACCGAGGGCGCAGGGCCGCGACGCTGGCGTTCATCCTCGCCATGCTCGTACCCGTCGAGGGCATCATCATCGCCCAGTTCACCACCATGCGTGAGCTCGGTCTGAACAACACCCTGATCGGTGTGCTGCTGCCGGGGTCCGTCGCCGCGATGAACGTCCTGCTGATGCGCAACGCGTTCCTCAACCTTCCGCACGAGGTGGAGGAGGCGGCGTTCGTCGACGGCGCCAATGTCTGGCAGCGGTTCTTCTGGATCGCCCTTCCCTCGGTCAGAGGGACCCTTGCCGTCGTAGCGATCTTCGCCTTCATGGGGGCCTGGGACGACTTCCTGTGGCCGCTGATCGTCCTGAGCGACCCGGCGAACTTCACCCTGACCATCGGGCTGAACTATCTGCACGGCACGTTCGCGAACGACGAACGGCTCGTCGCCGCGGGCACGATTATCGCCGTGCTCCCGCTGATCGTGCTCTTCGCCTGCCTGCAGCGCTTCTTCTTCCGGGGCGTCGGCGAAGGCGCCGTCAAGGGCTGACCGCCCCGCCTTCCCCCGCCCCTTCGCACCACAGAACCAGGACACCCGTACCGTATGCCTCACTCCCCGCTGCGCTTCGGCGTCAACTACACACCCAGCCAGGGCTGGTTCCACCACTGGCTGGACTTCGACCTCGACGCCGTGCGCGCCGACCTGGACTCGATCGCCGGCCTCGGCCTCGACCACATCCGGGTCTTCCCGCTCTGGCCGCTCTTCCAGCCCAACCGCACCCTGATCCGGCCGCGCGCCGTCGAGCAGCTGGTCCAGCTCGCCGACGCCGCGGCCGAGCGCGGCCTCGACGTCAACGTGGACGGACTGCAGGGCCACCTGTCGAGCTTCGACTTCCTGCCCGCGTGGACGCAGACCTGGCACCGGCGCAACATCTTCACCGACCCGGACGTGGTGGCGGGCCAGACCGAATACCTGCGTACGCTCGCCGCGGCCCTCGCCGACCGACCGAACTTCCTCGGTATGACCCTGGGCAACGAGATCAATCAGTTCTCCGGCCCTCCGCACCCCGACCCGGACCCCATCACCCCGGAACAGGCGGACCGTTGGCTGCGTACCCTGCTCGACGCCTGCGAGGAGGGAGCGCCGGGCAGGCTCCATCTGCACGCCGAGTACGACGCCGCCTGGTATCAGGACGACCACGCGTTCACCCCCGCCCACGCGGCCCGGATCGGCGCGGTCACCGCCGTGCACTCCTGGGTCTTCAACGGCACCGCCCAACGGCACGGCCGCACCGGAACCGCCACCGAGCACCATGCCGCGTATCTGATCGAACTGTCCAAGGCGTGGGCCAACGACCCGCACCGGCCCGTCTGGCTGCAGGAGGTCGGCGCCCCGGCTCCGCTCGTTCCCGCTGAGCACGCGGCCGCGTTCACCGAGGCCACCGTGGCGAACGCGCTGGACTGCGAGGACGTGTGGGGCATCACCTGGTGGTGCTCCCACGACGTGTCCCGGTCGCTGGCCGACTTCCCCGAACTCGAATACAGCCTCGGCCTGTTGACCAACGACCGGCAGGTCAAGCCGGCCGGCGAGGCCATCGCCGGGATCGTCGCGGACCGGCGGGGCACGGAGTACCGCCCGGCGCCCCGCACCACCGCACTCGTCGTCGACACCGGAGACGACGACACCGCGCCCCGGCGCTCCACCTGCGCCCCCGGCGGCGCGTTCTTCGAGGCGTTCGCCCGGCTCACCGCGGACGGGGCCCGGCCCACCGCCGTCCTCGCGAGCCAGGCCGGGAACAAGGAACACCTGGCCGCCCGCGGGATCACCGAAGTCCTCACCCCGGACCAGGTCCGCTGACGCACACCGGCCACGCAACCGGACCCGCACCCCAACCCACCACGGAGTCACCCTCATGCATGACGACCGCAGCCTGGTCGAAGCCCGCCTCAAGCGCGCTCTCGACGAGCGCATCCGGCCCGCCGTACACCCGGAGTCCGTACCGCTGGACGTCGCCGTCTGGACCGCGCCGGGTGAGCCCGTCCCCGTCGCCGAGGGCCTCGCGGCCCCGGCCGTATCCATCGCGGTCGGCGACCGGTGGGGCGCGCCCTGGGGCACCAGTTGGTTCCGGGTCTCCGGAACCGTCCCGCAGGCATGGGCGGGCCGCACCGTCGAGGCGCTCCTCGACCTCGGCTTCGACGAGAACATGCCCGGCTTCCAGTGCGAGGGCCTGGTCCACCGGCCCGACGGCACCCCGGTGAAGGGCCTCAACCCGCGCAATCAGTGGGTGCGTATCGGCGCCCCTGTCGCGGGCGGCGAGGACGTGCTGCTGCACATCGAGGCCGCCTCCAACCCGGTCATACTCGACTACCACCCCTTTCTGCCGACGCAGCTCGGTGACAAGGAGACCGCGGGCAGCGAACCGCAGTACACCCTCGCCCGGATGGACCTCGCCGTCTTCGACGAGAACGTGTGGAACCTCGTCCAGGACCTGGAGGTGCTCGGCGAACTCATGGCGGAACTTCCGGTCGAGGGCGCCCGCCGCTGGGACGTCCTGCGTGCCGTCGGCCGCGCGCTCGACAGGGTCGACCTGCAGGACGTGAACGGCACCGCGGCCGCCGCCCGCGCCGAGCTCGCCACGGTCCTCGCGGCACCCGCCGAGCCGTCCGCCCACCGGATCAGCGCCGTCGGTCACGCGCACATCGACTCCGCCTGGCTGTGGCCGCTGCGTGAGACGGTCCGCAAGGTCGCCCGTACGACGTCCAACATGACGGCCCTGCTGGAGGACGAACCCGACTTCGTCTTCGCGATGTCGCAGGCCCAGCAGTTCGCCTGGATCAAGGAGCATCGCCCCGAGGTGTACGCCAAGGTCAAGAAGGCCGTGTCGGAAGGACGGTTCGTACCGTCCGGCGGCATGTGGGTCGAGTCGGACACGAACATGCCGGGCTCCGAGGCGATGGCCCGTCAGTTCGTGCACGGGAAGCGGTTCTTCCTCGACGAGTTCGGTGTCGAGAACGACGAGGCGTGGCTGCCCGACACCTTCGGCTTCGCCGCCGGTCTGCCGCAGATCATCAAGGCCGCAGGCTCCAAGTGGCTGCTCACCCAGAAGATCTCGTGGAGCCAGACCAACAAGTTCCCGCACCACACCTTCCAGTGGGAAGGCATCGACGGCACCCGGATCTTCACGCACTTCCCGCCCGTCGACACCTACAACTGCTCGATGAAGGGCAGCGAGATCGCCCACGCGGCGAGGAACTTCAAGGACAAGGGCGTCGCCCGGCACTCCCTCGCGCCGACCGGCTGGGGCGACGGAGGTGGCGGCACCACGCGCGAGATGGTTGCGAAGGCGGCCAGGATGCGCAGCCTCGAAGGGTCGGCCACCGTTACCTGGGAGAAGCCCGCCGAGTTCTTCGCCAAGGCGGAGGCGGAGTACCCGAACGCCCCGGTCTGGGTCGGCGAGCTCTACCTGGAGCTGCACCGCGCCACCCTCACCAGTCAGGCGAAGACCAAGCAGGGCAACCGCCGCAGCGAGCACCTGCTGCGCGAGGCCGAGCTGTGGGCCGCCACCGCCGCGGTGCGCACCGGGTTCCCTTACCCGTACGCGGAGTTGGACCGGATCTGGAAGACGGTGCTGTTGCATCAGTTCCACGACATCCTGCCCGGTTCGTCCATCGCCTGGGTGCACCGCGAGGCCGAGAAGACGTACGCGGCCGTCGCCGATGAACTGAACGGCATCGTCACCGCCGCGCAGCGCGCCCTGGCGGGCGACCCCGCATCGGGGGAGCTGCTTGTCTTCAACTCCGCGCCGCACGCCCGCGGCGGGGTTCCGGCCGGTGGCGCCGGGGCGGTCACGGCCGGCAGCCCGGGCAGGCTCGCACCGCGCGAGGGTGGCGGCTACGTACTCGACAACGGCCTGCTCCAGGTGGAGATCGACGGCCGCGGTCTGGTGGTGTCGGCGTACGACATCGGCGCCGAGCGCGAGACCGTGGCGCCCGGGCAGGCCGCGAACCTCCTGCAGATCCACCCCGACTTCCCGAACATGTGGGACGCCTGGGACGTCGACGCGTTCTACCGCAACACCGTCACGGATCTGACGGAGCTCGACGAGCTCTCCCCCGTCGAGGACGAGGGGGCAATCGGCGTCCGTGTCGTCCGCAGCTTCGGCGACTCCCAGGTCACCCAGGTGCTGACGCTCGCCCCGGGCGCCAAGCGGCTCGACATCGACACCGAGGTCGACTGGCACGAGACGGAGAAGTTCCTGAAGGCCGCGTTCCCGCTGGACATCCACGCCGAGCGGTACGCCTCCGAGACGCAGTTCGGGCACTTCTACCGGGCCACCCACACCAACACCAGCTGGGAGGCCGCCAAGTTCGAGGCCTGCAACCACCGCTTCGTCCACCTGGAGGAGCCGGGCTGGGGCGTCGCGCTCGTCAACGACTCGACGTACGGCCACGACGTGACCCGTACCGTCCGCGACTCGACCGCCGGGACGACCACCACCGTCCGGGTCTCGCTGCTGCGCGCCCCGCGCTTCCCCGACCCGGAGACCGACCAGGGCGTACACCGCTTCCGCCACGCGCTCGCGCCGGGCGCCGCGATCGGCGACGCGGTCCGTGAGGGTTTCCGGATCAACCTGCCGGAGCGCCGGGTCGCCGGCGACCGTACGGTGGCGCCTCTGGTGACCGTGGACAACGACGCGGTCGTGGTCAGCGCGGTCAAGCTGGCGGACGACGCGAGCGGCGATGTCGTTGTACGGCTCTACGAGTCGACGGGCGGCCGAGCCAGGGTCCGGCTCGGCACCGGCTTCGAGTTCGCCGATCCGAAGGTGACCGACCTGCTGGAGCGGCCGCTCGCCGAGGGGAACGTGCCGGTGCGGGTGGACGGGGGCGTACAGCTGTCGCTGCGCCCGTTCGAGCTGGTCACGGTGCGTCTGACGCGCCGCTGAGCCGGGCCGGGACGAGGCGGGGCCCGGGCCCCGACGGACCGGCGGAAACAGGCCGGGCGGACTGGCCTCGATGTCGTAACAGGGCATCCAGGTCAATCCGCCCGGCCCGTGTGCGTCCTACACCTTTCCGTTATCCGATCGTCAGCGAAAACCGTCCGCTATATGGACACCCCCCTTGCCCTGCGGACTGTATGCGAAATACGGTCGGCGGTATTCCTTGATCACCCTCTGGCGGGAGGTAGGCCCTCGTGCGCCGAAAAGCGGTTGCCCTGGTGGCAGTTGCATTGGTGTCCCTCACCTCGGGCTGCGCGTCGTTGCAGTCCTCGGCGACCGAGGTCGGCGGTGTGCGGAAAACCGATGAGCGGTCCGTACGCGACGGCGGGACACTCACCGTTGCTCTCAACTCCGACCCGGACAAACTCGACCCCACCCTGGCCCAGACCCTCGTCGGCCGGACGGTCTTCGCGGGCATGTGCGAGAAGCTCTACGACATCGACGAGAACGGCGCGGTCGTGCCGCAGCTCGCCACCGCGCTGCCCGCCACCTCGGCCGACGGCCGCACCGTCACCGTCCGGCTGCGGCACGACCTGAAATTCAGCGACGGCACGAGGCTCGATGCCGACGCCGTCGTCACCTCGCTGCTGCGCCACCGCGATCTGCCCGGATCCGCGCGCGGCACCGAACTCGCCCCGGTCAAGTCCGTCCGGGCCACTGGCCCGTACACCGTACGGATGGAACTCGACCACCCGTACGTCCCGCTCACCGGCGTGCTCGCCGACCGGGCCGGGATGGTGATGTCACCGACCGCGCTCAAGAAGTACGGGAAGAACTTCACGAACCACCCGTCCTGCGTCGGACCGTTCCGGTTCGTCGAGCGGGTCGGCGGCGACCGGATCGTGCTGAAGAAGGATCCCAACTACTACGACGCGGACAAGGTCCACCTCGACGGGGTCATCTACAAGCCGATCCCCGACGGCAACGTCCGGCTCGCCAACCTGCGCTCCGGCGACCTCCAGGTCGGCGACCAGATGGGCCCCATCGACGTCCAGAGCGCGCTGACCGAGCCCAAGCTCCAGCTCTTCAACTCGCCGTCGCTCGGCTACCAGGGCATCGGACTCAACGTCGGCAATGTGCACGGCCTCGGCAAGAAGCCGGGCAAGCTCGACACCCCGATAGCCCGGGACGTCCGGGTCCGTGAGGCGTTCGAACTCGCCATCGACCGCGAGACGCTCAACAAGGTCGTCTTCCAGGGCATGTACGAGCCGGCCTGCAGCCCGATCTCCCCGCAGTCCGCCATCGCCCCCGGCGTCAAGCCCCAGGACTGTCCGAGGCGTGATGTCGCCAAGGCGAAGAAGCTGCTGAAGGAGGCCGGGGTGAAGACCCCGGTGAAGATCGAGCTGAAGACCTCCACCACCCCCGAACAGGGGCGCGTCGGGCAGGTCCTCCAGGCCATGGTGAAGGAGGCGGGCTTCGACCTCTCCCTGCGGCCCACCGAGTACGCCACCATGCTCTCGGAGACCGACGACGGGCACTACGACGTCTTCACCAGCGGCTGGTCCGGCCGGCTCGACCCGGACGGCAACGTCTCCAACTTCCTCAAGACAGCAGGCGCCATGAACGCCTACGGCCTCGGCGACCCCGAGATCGACCGGCTGATCGACGAGGGCCGCACCGTCGCCGACCCGGCCCGGCGCACCAAGATCTACAACGAGCTGACCCGGCGCGTTCAGGACGCCCACACGATGATCTACCTCTACCGGCAGAAGAACTACGTCGTCGCCACCAAGTCCGTCGCGGGCATCCGCGTCTACGGCGACGGTCTGGTCCGGGTCAAGACTGCGGGGTACATCCGATGACGAAATACCTGCTGACGCGCCTTCGTCAGTCCCTCATCACGCTCTTCCTCGTCTCCATCGTGGTGTTCGCCGGAATCCGGGCCCTGCCCGGCGACCCGGCGCTCGCCCTGGCCGGCGAGGAACGCAGCCCCGAGGCGCTCGCCGCGATCCGCGAGGCGTACGGACTCAACGACAACATCGTCGTGCAGTACGGACGGTTCATCGGCCACGCCCTCACCGGCGACCTCGGCACCTCCTCCCGTACCGGACTCCCGGTCGCCGACGCCATCGGCCAGGCCCTGCCCGTCACCCTGGAACTGGCGGCGCTCTCCCTGCTGCTCGCCGTCGTCCTCGGCATCGGCGCCGGAGTCGTCGCCGCCGTGCGGCGCGGCAAGCCGGAGGAATGGCTCGCCAACATCATCGCGCTGATCGGCCTCTCCGTCCCGACCTTCTGGCTCGGCATCGTGCTGGTCCTCGGGTTCGCCATCGCCGTCCCGGTGTTCGCCGCCTCCGGCTACGTACCGTTCGGCACCGACCCGATCGACAACCTGCGTCGCATGGTGCTACCCGCGATCGTCCTCGGCTCCGGACTCGCCGCCGTCGTGATGCGGCAGACCCGGGCCGCGATGCTCGACTCGCTCTCCGCCGACTACGTGCGTACCGCCCGTGCCAAGGGGCTGTCGAAGCGGTCCGTCGTCGGCGGGCACGCCCTGCGCAACTCGCTCGTCACCGTCGTGACCGTCCTGGGTCTCCAGCTCGGCCACCTGATCTCCGGAGCTGTCGTCACCGAGCAGATCTTCGTCCTGCCCGGCTTCGGCAAGCTCACCATCGACGCCGTCTTCACCCGCGACTACGCGACACTCCAGGCCGTGGTGCTCTGCACCTCCGCCGCGTACATCCTCATCAATCTGCTGGTCGACGTGGTCTATTCGGTCATCGACCCGCGCATCCGGCTCGGAGGTGCCCGGTGACCACCGCGACCACAGCGCTCCCCACCACCCCAGAGACGACCAGGAAGCGACCGAGCAGCGGCCGGCTCCGCGCCCTGCGCAAGAACCGGCTCGCCCTCACCGGCGGCATCATCGCCGCCGTCTTCGTCCTCGTCGCGCTCCTCGCGCCACTGATCGCCCCGTACGACCCCGCCCAGCCGAACTTCGGGAACGTACTCGCCGAACCCAGCTGGGCCCACTGGCTCGGCACCGACGACCTCGGACGCGACCAGCTCTCGCGCATCGTGTACGGGGCACGCGCCTCCATGCAGGTCGGCCTCGTCGCCGTCGTGCTGGCCTTCGTCATCGGCGTACCCCTCGGCCTGGTCGGCGGCTACTACGGCCGGTTCGCGGACAGCACCATCTCCCGGCTCACCGACACCATGCTGGCGTTCCCGTTCCTGGTGCTCGCCGTCGGCCTGGCCGCGATCCTCGGCCCGTCGCTGACCAACGCCACCATCGCCATCGGCATCTCGCAGATCCCCGCAGTCATCCGCATCACCCGGGCCGAGACCCTGCGGCTCAAGCACGTCGACTACGTGGGCGCTGCCATCGCCAACGGCGGTGGCGACGGCACCGTGCTCTTCCGGCACATCCTGCCCAACGCCACTTCGGCGCTCATCGTGCAGGCGACCGTCGGCATCCCCGCCGCGATCATCGGCGAGGCGCTGCTCAGCTTCCTCGGGCTCGGTGTCCAGCCGCCCGCCCCGTCGCTCGGCGTGATGCTCTCCGGCGCCCAGTCCTTCCTGGCACCCGCCCCCTGGCTCGCCGTCTTCCCCGGCCTGGCGATCGTCGCGGCGACGCTGGCCTTCAACCTGCTCGGCGACGGACTGCGTGACGTCCTCGACCCCCGTGGAGGCACCCGATGACCGAGACCGTCCTCGAACCCGTACGGGAGCCCGTGCGTGAGCCGGTCCTGAGCGTCCGCGACCTGTCGGTGTCCTTCCGCTCCGACACCCGGACCGTGCACGCCGTCGACGGTCTCTCCTACGACCTCGCCCCCGGCGAAGTCCTCGCCGTGGTGGGGGAGTCGGGGTGCGGCAAGTCCGTCACCTCCATGGCCGTGATGGGCCTGCTCCCGCCGACCGCGCACGTCGGCGGTTCCATCAGGCTCGGCGGCCGGGAACTGGTCGGCGCCCACGAGAAGGAGCTCCAGAAGGTCCGCGGCAAGGACATCGCGATGATCTTCCAGGAGCCGATGACCTCGCTCAACCCGGTCCTCACCATCGGCCGGCAGATCGGCGAAGTGCTGCGCAGGCACCAGGGGCTGAGCAGGAAGGACGCCAGGGCAAGGGCCGTCGAACTCCTCGAACTGGTCGGCATCCCGGCCCCGCAGCGCCGTATCGACGAGTACCCGCACCAGCTCTCCGGCGGCATGCGGCAACGCGTGATGATTGCGATCGCCGTCGCCTGCGACCCGTCCGTACTCATCGCGGACGAGCCGACCACCGCACTCGACGTCACCGTCCAGGCCGGCATCCTCGAAGTCCTCCAGTCGCTGCGCGAACGGCTCGGTACGGCGATCGTCCTGGTCACCCACGACCTCGGCGTGGTGGCGGACGCCGCCGACCGGGTGCTGGTGATGTACGCCGGACGCTCCGTCGAACAGGCCCCGGTCCACGACCTGTTCGCCTCGGGCCGGCACCCGTACACCCGAGGTCTGCTCGGCGCCGTCCTGCGGCCCGGCGGCGAGGGCAAGCGGCGGCTGCCCGAGATCCCCGGCCTGGTGCCGAGCCTCGACAGCCAGCCGGACGCCTGCACCTTCGCCCCGCGGTGCAGCCGCGCCGACGACACCTGCACCGGTGCTCGGCCCGGTTTCAAGGCCATCGACCCGAAGGCGGGCGCGGACGCCCTCCACCGGGCGGCCTGTTGGCACCCCTACGGCGCCGACGCAGCCGCGGACACCACCCCCGCACCCGACACGACCGACACACTTGACCAGGAGGCCGGAGAGTGACCACCGCACAGACGGTCCCCGCACCCCGCAGCAGCGACGGAACCGCCGCCGGACAGGACGCACCGGTGCTCGAAATCACCGCCATGGAACGGCACTTCGGTGCCTCCGGCGGTGGCACCGTCCGCGCCGTCGACGGCGTCTCGATCACCATCGGCCGCGGCGAGGTCGTCGGCCTCGTCGGTGAGTCCGGCAGTGGCAAGTCGACCGTCGGCCGCTGCGCCGTACGCCTCGACGAACCGACCGGCGGCACCGTCCGCATCAACGGCACGGACATCACCCACCTCTCGCGCCGAGCCCTGCGCCCCTTGCGCAAGGACTTCCACCTGGTCTTCCAGGACCCGTCGTCCTCGCTCGACCCGCGCATGACCATCGGCCAGATCATCGCCGAACCGATCAAGCTGCACCGTCAGGCCCGGGGCGAGGAGGTGCGCGCCCGGGTCGAGCAGCTCCTCGCCCAGGTCGGCCTGCGCCCCGAGCACGCCGACCGGCATCCGCACGAGCTCTCCGGTGGCCAGCGCCAGCGCATCTCCATCGCCCGTGCGCTCTCCTGCAACCCCGACCTGGTCGTCGCCGACGAACCGACGTCCGCACTCGACGTCTCCGTACAGGCCTCCGTCCTCAACCTGCTCGCCGACCTCCAGCGCGACCGCGGCTTCGGCTGTCTGTTCATCACCCACGACCTGGCCGCCGTCGAGTTCCTCGCCGACCGGATCGCCGTGATGTACCTCGGGCAGATCGTCGAACAGGCCCCGACCGCCGAACTGTTCGCCGCCCCGAAGCACCCCTACACCCAGGCGCTGCTGTCCGCCGCGCCCGTCCCCGACCCGGTCGAGCAGCGCTCCCGCGAGCGCATTGTGCTCCACGGCGACCTGCCCAGCCCGCTCGACCCCCCGGCCGGCTGCCGCTTCCACACCCGCTGTCCGCTCGCCACCGATCGCTGCCGCACCGAGGTGCCGGTCCTGCGCGAGCTGCCCGGCGGACGGCAGGTCTCCTGTCACCTCGTCGAGGAGGACGGGACCGCCCCGGACGCGGCCTCCTGACCTCCCGTACATACGATCCGAACCACACCCGAGTACGTCGCACAGCACGTCGCAACTAGGAGCCGCATCCGTGTTCACCACCCGGCCGACCCTCCAGGGCACCTTCGGCATGGTGTCCTCCACCCACTGGCTCGCCTCGCAGTCCGCGATGGCCGTCCTGGAGGACGGCGGCAATGCCTACGACGCGGCCGTCGCCGCCGGTTTCGTCCTGCATGTCGTCGAACCGCACCTCAACGGCCCGGCCGGTGAGGTGCCGATGATCCTGGCGCCGAGCGAAGGCGACGTGCAGGTCCTGTGCGGCCAGGGCCCGGCTCCCGCCGGTGCCACCGTCGCCCACTACCGCTCCCTCGGCCTCGATCTGGTCCCCGGCACCGGACCGCTCGCCGCCGCCGTCCCCGGCGCGTTCGACGCCTGGATGCTGCTGCTGCGCGACCACGGCACCAAGACCCTCGCCGAGGTGCTGCGGTACGCGATCGGTTACGCCGAGGACGGTCACGCACCCGTCGAGCGGGTCGGCCAGACCGTCGAGACCGTCCGCGAACTCTTCGAGACCGAGTGGCAGTCCTCCGCCGACGTCTACCTTCCCGGCGGTGAGTCCCCCAAGCCGGGCGAGCTCTTCCGCAATCCCGCCCTCGCCGCGACCTGGCGCCGCCTGATCGCCGAGGCCGAGAAGACCGGCGGCGACGACCGCATCGCCCAGATCGACGCCGCACGGAAGATCTGGAGCGAGGGCTTCATCGCCGAAGCCCTGGTCCGCCAGGCCGCCCGCCCCACCATGGACACCAGTGGCAGCCGCCACACCGGCACCCTCACCGCCGCCGACCTGGCCGGCTGGTCCGCGTCGTACGAGGCGCCCGCCACGTACGACTGGAACGGCTGGACGCTCGCCAAGGCCGGCGGCTGGAGCCAGGGCCCCGTCTTTCTCCAGCAGCTCGCCCTGCTTCCCGCCGAGCTTCCGCAGTACGGCTCCGCGGAGTACGTACACCTGCTCATCGAGGGCTGCAAGCTCGCCATGGCCGACCGTGAGGCCTGGTACGGCGACGCCGGCGACGTGCCCCTCGACGTGCTGCTCTCGGAGCCGTACAACGCCGAGCGGCGCGCACTGATCACCGACGAGGCGTCGCGCGAGCTGCGCCCCGGCAGCCCCGGCGGCCGCACCCCCGTCCTCAGCGGGCACGCGTACGCCGTCGCCTCCGGCGAAGCCGGGTTCGACGCCATGGGTATCCCGGCGGCGGGCGTCGGCGAGCCGACCGTCGCGAAGGACCGCGCCGCTGCCGGCGAGCCGACCGTGGCAGCGGACGGTGCGACCCGCGGCGACACCTGCCACGTCGACGTCGTCGACCGCTGGGGAAACATGATCTCCGCCACCCCCAGCGGTGGCTGGCTCCAGTCCAACCCGGTCGTGCCCGAGCTCGGCTTCCCGCTCGGCACCCGCCTCCAGATGGCCTGGCTCGACGAGGGCCTGCCGAACTCCCTCACCCCCGGCCGCCGCCCCCGCACGACCCTCACCCCGTCCCTCGCCCTGCGCGACGGCGTACCGGTGATGGCGTTCGGCACGCCCGGCGGTGACCAGCAGGACCAGTGGCAGGTCCACTTCTTCCTCGCCGTCGCGCTGCGCGCCGAGGTCCGGGGCGGGCTCGACCTGCAGGGCGCCATCGACGCACCGAACTGGCACAACGACAGCTTCCCCGGCTCGTTCTTCCCGCGCGGCATGCGGCCCGGCAGCGTCACCGTCGAGGAGGGCATGGACCCGGAGGTCGTCGAGGAGCTGCGCCGCCGCGGCCATGACGTCACGGTCGGGGATCCGTGGTCCGAGGGCCGGATGTGCGCCGTCGCCCGCGACCCGGAGACCGGGGTTCTCTCCGCCGCCGCGAACCCGCGCGGTATGCAGGGGTACGCCGTAGGCCGCTGACCGGCCATCTTCACGTCATGGCCAGGTCGTCAGGGACCCGGTGGACCGTGCTTAGCTGGGGTCATGATCGATGACTTCCTTGCCGGGGACCTGACCGAGGTCGAGGAGGCGGTCCGCGCAGCGGCCGCCGCCGAGATCATGCCGCGCTACCGGCAGCTCGCCGCACACGAGATCGTCGAGAAGAGCGGTCCGCACGACCTCGTCACCACCGCCGACCGCCTTGCCGAGGAACACCTCACCGCGTCCCTGACCCGGCTCCTGCCCGGCTCGGTGGTCGTCGGTGAGGAGTCGGTCCATGCCGATCCGAAGGTGTACGACGCCCTGGGCGGCGAGGCACCGGTCTGGATCGTCGACCCGGTCGACGGCACCCGCCAGTTCGTCCGCGGCGAGCCCGGCTTCTGCACGCTCGTCGCCCTCGCCCACCACGGCGAACTCCTCGCCTCGTGGACGTACGCCGCGGCCCTGGACGAGATGGCGGTCGCGGTCCGCGGCCGCGGCGCCACGCTGAACGGCGCCCCGATACGTTCCGGATCGCCCGCGCCGGGCGCCGTGCTCGAGGTGGCCATGTCGCACCCCGACTACACCTCCGACGCCCAGAAGCGTGCCCTGCTCGGCCTGCGCACCGAAGGCATCAACGCGCGCCCGTGCGGCTCGGCGGGGCTCGAATACCTGGCCGTCGCCCGCGGCGACCAGGACGCGGTCGCCTTCAACTGGGAGTACGCCTGGGACCACGCGGCGGGCCTGCTCCTGGTCACCGAGGCGGGCGGCGCCCAGGCCACGCTGTCGGGCGCCCCGTTCCGTATCACCGGCGGCAATGCCCTGCCCTTCACGGCCGCCCGTGACGAGGCGACGGCCGAGCGGATCCTGGAGGCACTGCGCGCCGGACGATGACCTGGCCCCACGGTGCTCGCGTCGGCCGTCCGGGACGAGCCGGGCCGTCCTCCGCGACGACCGGGCTACGGCCGCTCCGCCCGGTGCAGGACCAGGCAGAACGGATGCCCCGCCGGATCGGCATAGATCCGCCACGGCCGCTCGGCCCGCTCCGGGTCCGCCTCCCCGGCGCCGTCCGTGCTCCCGTCGTCGAGTACGGTCGCGCCCGCCGCGAGGACCTCCGCCTGCGCCGCGTCCAGGTCCGGGACGCCGAAGTCCAGATGGAACTGCTGGGGCCGCTCCGGGTCCGGCCACTGGGGCGGCCGATGATCCGCCGCCCGCTGGAACGCCAGGACGAGACCGGCGTCGGTGTGCAGCGTCGCCCAGTCCTCGCCGAGCCCCCACCGCCGGTCCGGCTCGTTGACCCGGCCGCCCACCACCGACCGGTAGAACTCGGCGAGACGTACGGGATCGGGGCAGTCGAGCACCAGGCACTGAAGTTCGGCGATCATGACCGGATCCTAGGCCGGACGCGGTCACCGGCGGTCCCGGTCACCGGAGCACTGCCCGCACATCCCGCACCACGGCCCCCGCCGTCTCCACCGCCGCCACGTCCAGCCCCCGCAGCGCCACACACACCCGCTCGGCGAAGTCCGCCGGAGTCTGCGGCAGCAGCGCGGCCGCCGCCAGCGCGCCCTTCTCGTTCAGACACCAGGTGCGGTGATGGGCGTGGAGGGACTGGGCGAGGATGCCGAACGCCCTCGACAGACACAGTGCGACATGCAAGGTGTCGCCGGAGGAGGCCGATTTCCGTGCTGCGGCCACCGAGAAGTCCGCCTCCCAGGCGGCGTCGGCGAGTGCCTTGCGCAGCGGCTCCGGGTAGCTGCGGGTCTCCTGTCGAAGCTCCGTCAGTTCACCGGAAGGATCGGCCAGTACGCGGCCGAGCGCCACCTCGCCCGGATAGCAGGGGGACCAGAACCCCAGCGGGTGGCCGGGCTGGATGCCCACCTCGAAGCGGCCCCCACGGCAGTCGGACCAGACCTGCTCGACCCGGTCCAGGTCGCGCAGGATCCAGTCCACCGGCGTGCCGTCGACCCGCAGCCAGGCACCGCCGTTGACCCACGGCCCCCAGCCGCCCGGGCCCGCCACCTCCACCGGGGAGCCCTGCAGCTCGCACGCGAGTGCTGTCAGGGCGGCCAGATCGGGAGCGCCCCGGTAGTAGACGCCGAGGTCCCAGTCGGAGTCCGCGCGGTGTGTGCCACGGGCGCGGCTGCCGCCGAGGACGACGGCCCGGACACCGGGCAGTTCGGCCAGCCGCGCCGCCATGTCGCCGATGAGTGGTACATCTACCGAATCCCTGTTCATCGGCAGGGACGTTACCCGCGGCCCGGCTGTCGGTGCGGCGGAATATCCTTGAGTCTCTTGGCCGTCGGCTGACAAAGGAGTCCGAAGGTGCCGTCGATGCTCGATGCCGTCGTCGTGGGGGCGGGACCCAACGGACTGACCGCCGCCGCCGAACTGGCCCGCCGTGGCTTCTCGGTGGAGGTGTTCGAGGCGGCTGAGACCGTCGGAGGCGGCGCCCGCACCGAGGAACTCACCCTCCCCGGCTTCCGCCACGACCCGTGTTCCGCCGTGCACCCGCTGGGCATCGGCTCGCCCGCGTTCGCCGCGATGCCGCTCGCCCGGCACGGCCTGGAGTGGCTCCAGCCCGAGCTGGCGCTCGCCCACCCCTTCCCGGACGGCTCCGCCGCGATCCTCACCGGGTCGGTGGGGGAGAGCGCCATGTCGCTGGGGCCGCAGGACGCGGGGGCGTACCGCAGACTGCTCGCCCCTTACCTCGGCCACTGGGACACGCTCGCCGAGGACTTCCTGCGGACCCCGTGGGACGGGCTGCCGCGCGATCCCTACCACTGGGTGCGGTTCGGACTGAACGCGATCCAGCCCGCCTCACTGCTCTCCCGCCGGTTCCGGGGCGCGAAGGCGCGCGGCCTGTTCGCCGGGCTCGCCGCCCATGCCATAGCTCCTACCAGCGGAATCGCCACCGGCGGTATCGCCCTGCTCTTCGCGCTCGCCGCGCACGAGAACGGCTGGCCGGTGCCGCGCGGCGGCTCACAGGCCATCTCGGACGCGCTCGCCTCGTACGTACGCGAACTGGGCGGCGCGATCCGAACCGGCACGGAGGTCAAGCGCCTCGACGAGCTCCCGCCCGCGCGCGCCTATGTCTTCGACACCTCGCCGACCGCTCTCGCGCGGATCGCCGGACTGGGTCACGCCTACCGTGGCTACCGGTACGGTGCCTCCTGCTTCAAGATCGACTATGCCCTGTCGGGCCCCGTCCCCTGGACCGCGCAGGAGGCACGGCGGGCCGGCACCGTCCATGTCGGTCCCACGGCCGGTGAGATCGAGGGCGCGCTGCGCGCCGCGGTGGCGGGCCGCGACCCGAGCGTGCCGTTCCTGATCACCGCGCAGCCCAGCCTCTTCGACCCGTCGCGCGCGCCGGAGGGTCGGCATGTCTTCTGGGCGTACGCGCATGTCCCGGCGGGCTGGGAGGGCGACGCCACCGAGGTCATCGAGCGGCAGCTGGAGCGGTTCGCGCCCGGCTTCCGTGATCTGGTGCTCGCCCGCGCCGTCGCGGGTCCGCCACAACTCGCCGCGCGCAATGCCAATTACGTCGGCGGTGACATCGCCTGCGGCGCGTTTGCCGGACTGCAGACGGTGATCCGGCCGAAGCTCGCCCGCGTGCCGTACGCGACGGCGCACCCGGCGGTGTTCCTGTGCTCCTCGGCCACCCCTCCCGGGCCCGGCGTGCACGGGATGTCCGGTCACCATGCGGCGAAGGCGGTCTGGCGGCGGCTCCGGGCGGTCTGACCCACCGGAGCAGCCCGGTGACGGCATGATGGCCCGCATGAGCCCACCTCCGACCGTCAGAGTCACTCTGGTACGCGGTGACATCACCCAGCAGTCCGTCGACGTCGTCGTCAACGCGGCGAACTCCTCGCTGCTCGGCGGCGGTGGGGTCGACGGAGCGATCCACCGGCAAGGCGGTCCGGAGATCCTTGCCGCGTGCCGGAAGCTGCGCGCCTCGCAGTACGGAAAAGGGCTGCCCACCGGCCAGGCGGTCGCCACGACCGCCGGCAGGCTCGACGCCCGATGGGTGGTCCACACCGTGGGACCGGTCTGGAGCAGTGCCGAGGACCGGTCCGCGCTGCTGGCGTCCTGCTACCGCGAATCGCTGCGGGTGGCCGCCGAGCTGGGCGCGCGTACCGTGGCCTTTCCCGCCATCTCGACCGGCATCTACGGCTGGCCCATGGACGACGGGGCGCGCATCGCCGTCCGTACCGTGTGGGCGGAGGCTGCCGCGCCGGTCGAGGAGGTGCGGTTCGTGCTCTTCGACGCACATGCGTTCGTGGAGTTCGAAGAGGTCCTGGCAGCGCAAGGTTGATGTCGGATTCTCGCCAGCCCCCACGCCTCCGGTGACCCATGCTTGAAGCATGTACACCGACACCGAGCGCTGCGTACGGGCCGTCCGGTCCAAGGACGCCCGCTTCGACGGCTGGTTCTTCACGGCGGTCCTGACCACCCGGATCTACTGCCGTCCGAGCTGCCCCGTCGTGCCGCCCAAGGTCGAGAACATGACCTTCTACCCCAGCGCCGCCGCCTGTCAGCAAGCAGGATTCCGCGCCTGCAAGCGGTGCCGGCCCGACACCAGCCCCGGCTCCCCGGAGTGGAACGCCCGCGCCGACTCGGTCGCCCGCGCGATGCGGCTCATCGGGGACGGGGTCGTCGACCGTGAGGGCGTGCCGGGGCTGGCCGCCCGGCTCGGCTACTCCGCCCGCCAGATCGAACGCCAGCTCCTCGCCGAGCTGGGTGCCGGCCCGTTGGCCCTGGCCCGCGCCCAGCGCGCCCAGACCGCCCGGCTGCTCATCGAGACGACCGAACTCCCCATGGCCGACGTGGCGTTCGCGGCCGGGTTCTCGTCCGTCCGTACCTTCAACGACACCGTCCGTGAGGTCTTCGCCCTCGCGCCCGGCGAGCTGCGCACCCGCGCCGCCCGGTCCGTGAAGACGCCGGCGACACCGGGCGTGATCGCGCTGAGGCTGCCGTACCGGGCCCCGCTCAACCCGTCCAACCTCTTCGGCCACCTCGCCGCGACAGCGGTCCCCGGCGTCGAGGAATGGCGCGACGGCGCCTACCGCCGCACGCTCACCCTCCCGTACGGGCACGGCATCGTCGCCCTCACCCCGCACCCCGACCACATCGCGTGCCGGCTCTCCCTCACCGATCCGCGCGACCTGACCCGCGCCATCAGCCGCTGCCGCTGGCTGCTCGACCTGGACGCCGACCCGGTCGCCGTCGACGACCAACTGCGGGCCGATCCGCTGCTCGCCCCGCTGATCGACAAGGCCCCGGGGCGTCGGGTGCCGCGTACCGTCGACGGCGCCGAGTTCGCCGTACGGGCGGTGCTCGGCCAGCAGGTCTCGACGGCCGCCGCCCGCACCCACGCGGCCCGCCTGGTCAGTGCGCACGGCATCCCTGTAGACGACCCGGAGGGCGGCCTCACCCACCTCTTCCCGACCCCCGAGGCGCTGGCATGCCTCGACCCCGAGCAGCTCGCCCTGCCCCGCAGCCGCCGCACCACCCTCACCACACTTGTCGGTGAGCTCGCCGACGGCTCGTTGCAGCTCGGCACCGACAGCGACTGGGAGAGGGCCCGGGCCGAACTGATCGCACTGCCCGGCTTCGGCCCGTGGACCGTCGAGGTCATCGCCATGCGGGCGCTCGGCGACCCGGACGCCTTTCTCCCCACCGACCTCGGCATCCGGCGGGCGGCGGAGGAACTCGGCCTCCCGTCCACGCCCGCGGCGCTCACCGCACGCGCGGCGGCCTGGCGCCCCTGGCGGGCGTACGCGGTCCAGTACCTGTGGACCGTCGACGACCACCCCATCAACCACCTGCCCGTGTAAGGGAGTTCCTGCATGAATGCGACACATCTCGCGACCCGTCGGTACACGGTCGTCGACAGCCCGTACGGCCCGCTCACCCTCGTCGCCACCGACGGCGTGCTCTCGGGCCTCTATATGACCGAACAGCGGCACCGCCCGCCCGAGGAGACCTTCGGCGACCCCGATCCATGCCCCTTCGCGGCGACGATCCGCCAGCTGGACGCCTACTTCGCGGGCGAACTGCGGGAGTTCGATCTGCCACTGCACCTGGACGGAACGCCGTTCCAGCGCAGCGTGTGGGAGCAGCTCCGGCAGATCCCGTACGGGGAGACACGCTCGTACGGAGAACTCGCCGAGCACCTGGGCAAGCCGGGCGCCTCACGTGCGGTGGGCCTCGCCAACGGCAAGAATCCGGTAGGGATCATCGTTCCGTGCCATCGGGTCGTCGGAGCCTCCGGCAGCCTCACCGGATACGGCGGCGGCCTCGACCGCAAGCAGCGGCTGCTGGCCTTCGAGAACGGCACGGGGGACGACACCCCGGTGCTCTTCTGAGGGCTGTGATCCGGACACGGCGAAGCCCGACGGTCGCACGGGGCGACCGTCGGGCTTCGCCGTGGCAGGCTGCGTTACGGAACCGGCTCAGGCCGTGAAGATCTCGACCACCGACCAGATCGCCAGCCCCAGCATGCACAGCCCGCCGATGCGCTGGACCGTGCTCAGCGGTACCCGCTTCGCGATGAAGCGCCCCGCGAGCAGCGCCAGCGCGGAGACGGACATCAGCGCGGCCAGGGATCCGATGGCCGTGGACCACGTGCCGTTACTGGCGGCCAGGTTGGCTGTGGTGATCTGGGTGAGGTCGCCCCATTCACTGATGAACACCGCCATGAACGCGGTCGAGTAGACCGGCCAGAAGCCGGTCACGGTCTTGACTTCGCTCTCCTCGTCGCCGTCGTCACCCCCGCCGCGCAGCAGCATGAACGCACCGAACGCGAAGAGGGTTGCCGAGACGAGCTTGACGATCCAGTCGGGCAGCAGCCCGATCAGACCGCCGGCGCCGACGGCGATCGCGACGTGCACGAGGAACGCGGACGAGGTGCCGAACCAGACGTAGAGCGGCCGCATGCGTGTGCCCATGGCCAGCGACGCGAACATGGTCTTGTCGGGGAGCTCCGCGAGGAAGATCAGCCCGAAGGCGGTGACGATCGCCAGGGGGTCGAGATGCATTCCGGGTGGCTTTCTGTGAGAGCCGGGCCCCGGGCCTTTCCGCGAAGCGCCACTCGGGCTTTTCGGAGGACCACTCGGCCCGGCATGACTGCAGCGCCCACAGGGCGCGGGCGTGTCATACCTGACCGAAGGTCTCGCCCGCCCGTAACGATCTACGAGCCCGGCCACCGGGAACCCGAGGGTTCCAGTGTGTCGACGACCGGTTTGCGGGGCTACTCCCCTTCGCAGCCACCAACTTTACCTCACCAGCCCGTAGCCACCGGCCCCGGAGGGGCTCAAGTGTTCGACGTCACTGCGCTCGGTACAGTCCCACGGTGATCATCCGCGCCCTCGCCCTCGCCCGCGTCACGACCGGAAGCGTCCCCGTATGAGCCGCCGCACCCGCAAGGCTGCCACGTCCGCCCCGGGCGCACCCAGGCCCACCGTCAGTGTCTGCCGGGGCTGCTGCTGCGGTACGCCGAAGATCCCGGACGTGGACCATGCCGGCCAGCTCGCAGCTCTGTGCCGGTCCCTCGGCGAGATCGCCGCGGTGCGTGCCGTGGAGTGCCTGGACGCGTGCGAGCAGGCCGATGTCATCGTCGTGCAGCCCTCGGCCGAGGGCAGGAGGGCGGGGGGCCGTCCGGTCTGGCTCGGCCTTGTGAATGACCCGGATGCTGTCGCCGACATCATCGCCTGGGTCGAAGCGGGTGGCCCCGGCCTCGCGGACGCCCCCGACATCCTCGACCTCTACACCTTCCGCCCCTCGCGCCGCGTACAGCAGGAACTCGGTTCGTCCTGAGAACGGTCCCGTAAGCCCTGGTGGATCAGTCGGCCGGGCTTGATCGCCCTCCGAGGCAGGCCGCCGCCCCTCGCAGGTCAGCCGCCCGCCCCCGGGCCGGCTTCGGCGCACAGCCGCGCGAGCAGCGACGGCAGTGCGGTTCCGATGGGCTCGCGGATCGTCTTCTCGGCCAGTTCGTCGTACGGCGTCGGCTCGGCGTTCACCACGATCAGCCGCGCACCGTGCTCCGCCGCGATCCCGGCCAGCGACGCGGCGGGCTGCACCTGCAGCGTCGTACCGACTGCGATGAACACCTCGCAGGCCTTCGCGATCGACATCGCCTCGCCCAGCACCACCGGATCGAGCCGCTCACCGAACATGACGGTCGCCGACTTCAGGATGCCGCCACAGACCGTGCACGCCGGGTCCGCCTCGCCCGCCTCGACCCTGGTCAGCGCCTGAGCCATGGGTGACCGGGCATGGCATCGGGTGCACACCACCTCGCGGGCGGTGCCGTGCAGTTCGAGGACCTTGTGGGCGGAGACTCCGGCCAGCTGATGCAGCCCGTCGACGTTCTGCGTGATCACCCGCACCGGAACCCCGGCCCGCTCCAGGTCCGCCACGGCCCGGTGGGCGGCGTTCGGCTCGGCGTGCCAGGTGGCGCTGGTGCGGCGCATCTGCCAGGAGCGGCGCCGGATCTCCGGATCGGACATGTAGAAGTCGTACGTGACGAGCTTCTCGGCCTCGGGGTCCTTCCGCCAGAGGCCGTTCGGCCCGCGGTAGTCGGGGATGCCGGAGTCCGTGGAGATGCCGGCGCCGCTGAGGATCGCGACGAGAGTCATACGGCGAGCGTACGCAGCGACGGCCGCCGCCCGCGAGGCGTTTTGATCACGCCGTCAGGGCCCGCCCATGGCCGAGCCCACCGTCGGTCCCGATGCGGCACCCGTGGGGGAAGCGATGGTCCCCCCTGTGGGGTGCCCAGCACTGGCAGAAACCGCTGACCACTCCACACCGAAAGATGTCCCGTCACGATGCCGCCGGTATCGCGATCGGACGACGCGCCCTCGGGCACCCGGTCCGGGATGGGTCTCCCCTGCTCGAACGGAGTTGAGAGCTTGGGGAAGGACGGCACCGCCCCCGCACGACCGGAGTGATCGTGCGGGGCATCGGACCGCCCAGGCCGCACCAGGCACCCGGGGGCGTGAGGGAACCCGCCTGCCCGCAACGGACCGGCCCCCTGGAGGGCCGCCGCCGAGCGGGAAGCGAAAGCGGGAACCCAGTGCATCCAACACCGTTCGGGATGCGCCCAGTACGCGGCAGTGGGTCCAGGACTCACTTACGCACACTGGTTAGGAACGGTGACCGGCCTGCCGTCCTCGAGCTCCACGGCGCCGGTTCCGGAGTCGCGCACCTCGAGTGCCGCCCGCACCCGGTCTCCGAGCGGGCCGAGGAGATACCGGTCGAGCGCGTCGCGCTCCACCAGCTTCCAGGACAGGAGCTCCTCCTCCTGCAGCCGGATCGCCTCCAACTGGACGTCGTCCAGGACTCCGCCGTCGTACAGATACGCGGCGATCGGTGGCCTTGCGGGGCTGCGCGCCCAGTCGACAGCGAGCAGCCGTCCCGGCTCCAGATCGAGCCCGATCTCCTCGGCAGTCTCACGGCGCGCGGCCCGGCGCGGGGTCTCGCCCTCGTCGGACTCGATCGTTCCGCCGGGCAACGCCCAGCCGTCCCGGTAGTTCGGCTCGACGAGCAGGACCCGTCCTTCCCTGTCCTGGAAGATGGTCGCGGCGGCGGCCAGCACCCTGGGCAGTCCCGCGATGTACGTGGCGTAGTCAGTGGTGGTCACGTGCGCAGCGTAGTGCGGGCGCCGGGCCGGACACCGGAGCCCGGGTCCAGGGCCCGGACACCCATGGGCAGAGGGCGGGCGCTCCGGATAGGGTCGGGGCGGCGCGACTGCCTGTTCGAAAGCAAGGGATGCAAGGTGACGGACGGAGCAGTGATGGAGACCGCCCGCGTGCTCGTCGCGGCGGACAAGTTCAAGGGCTCGCTGACCGCGGTACAGGTCGCGGAGCGGGTGACAGCCGGGCTGCGGCGCATCGTCCCGGAGGTGCAGGTCGAGACCCTGCCCGTGGCGGACGGCGGCGACGGCACGGTGGCGGCGGCGGTGGCCGCCGGCTTCGAGCGGCGCGAGGCGCGTGTGACCGGGCCGCGCGGGGAGACAGTGACCGCGGCGTACGCGCTGCGGGACACCACCGCGGTCGTGGAGATGGCCGAGGCCTCGGGCCTCCAGCACCTTCCCGCAGGGGTCTTCGCCCCGCTCACGGCCACCACGTACGGCTCCGGCGAGCTGCTTGCCGCGGCGCTGGACGCGGGCGCCCGGACCATTGTGTTCGGGGTCGGCGGCAGTGCGACGACCGACGGCGGCGCGGGCATGCTGGCCGCGCTCGGCGCCCGCTTCCTGGACGCGAACGGCACGCCCGTCGGTCCCGGTGGCGGCGGCCTCGCGGAGCTGGCCGAGGCGGATCTGTCCGGCCTCGACCCGCGGCTGGCCGACGTGGACCTGATCCTCGCCAGCGACGTGGACAACCCGTTGACCGGTCCGAAGGGCGCCCCGGAGGTCTACGGGCGGCAGAAGGGTGCGACCGAGGACGACATCGCGACCCTCGACGCGGCGCTCGCCCACTACGCGTCCATCCTGGGGCCGGACCACGCGAAGCTCCCCGGAGCGGGTGCGGCGGGCGGTATCGGCTACGGGGCGCTGGTGGCGCTCGGCGCCCGGTTCCGCCCCGGCATCGAGGTCATGCTCGACGTACTCGGCTTCGCGCCGGCGCTGGCCCGCGCCACGCTGGTGATCACGGGCGAGGGCTCCCTCGACGAGCAGACCCTGCACGGCAAGGCCCCGGCTGGCGTCGCGGCGGCGGCCCGCGCGGCGGGGCTGGAGGTGGTGGCGGTCTGCGGCCGCCTGGCACTCCCTCCGGGGGCGCTGGGCAGGGCCGGCATCCGGCGCGCGTACGCCCTCACGGAGCTGGAGCCGGACCCGGCTGTGTGCATGGCACAAGCGGGCCCGCTGCTGGAGCGGGTGGCGGAAGGGATCGCCCGCGACTTCCTGTCGTGAGCTGAGCTGAGCTGAGCCGAGTCGGATCGAGCCGGGCTGAGCGGGACGGGCCGTGGCCCGTCCCGGAACGTCCGACCGGCCGTCGCCGGACGGTCCCGAACCCGTCCGGCGGCGACCGGTCGCATCGTCAGCTGGTGTACGCCTCCAGTTCCGAGAGCTGACCCGCGGGCCACCCCGAGTTCGCGGTGAAGGTCAGCCGCAGATAGCGGGCCGACGTGCCGGGCAGAGTGATCGTTGCTGTATTGCCGGCGGCCGGGTCGAAGACATAGTCGGCCGACCCCTTCAGCGAGCTGTACGAGGAGTTGTCGGCGCTGCCCGACACGCTCAGCGTCTGCGTGCGGGTCGCCCATGCCGTCGCCGGGGGCAGTTTCAGGACCACGCGTTTGACGGCCCGGGGAGCGCCCAGGTCCACGGTGATGGTCTGCGGGAAGGCGTGGTTGGTGCTCTCCCAGTAGCTGTTCGCATTGCCGTCCACGGCGTTGGCCGCACCATAGACGTCCGCGTGCCCCGATTCGGTGACCGGTCGGCCCAGCGCAAGGTTGCCGGGATCGGTCGGTGGGTCGGTGGGCGGGTCGGTCGGGTCGGTGCCGCCCCCCGGCACCCCGCCGTTTGTCCACACCGGGTCCGGCCAGGTGCCGGTGCAGACCGGCGGGTCGGCGTACCAGCCGGAGTTTCCGCTGCCCCGGGTGATCTGGAAGCCGCTGCCGACACAGTTGTGGATCGGGTTCGACTGGGCGATGTGCGTGGCGACGACATCGGTGAACGTGGCCGTCCCCGGAGCCTGGATCTGCAGGGCGTAGGTACCCGCGCCGTCGATCCTGACGTGGTCGAAATGCAGCCCGTTGGTCGCCCCCTCGATCAGATGGATCGCGGCGTACGAGCTGTCGAGTATCTCGGTGTCGGTGATGTTGATCGTGGCGTTGATGGGTTCGTTGAGTCCGCTGAACCAGATCGCGCCGACCCCGAACCGCCAGTTGAAGTCGTTGTTCCCGGTACGGATCAGAGTGTTCCGGGCGGCCGTCGTGATGCCGGAGACCGCCGTGCCCTGACCCGAATTCACACCGGGATAGCGATTGGCGACATGGAGGCCGCCGCCGTTGGTGATCGTGTCGGACATGACGTTGTCGGAGATGGTGATGTCCTTGCCGCCGTACGTCACGATGTTGTTCGCGAGGATCGGCAGGATCACGGTGTTGAACGTGAACTTGTTCTTCACATTCGGTACGTTCTCCGCCCACATCGCCAGGCCGTCGTCACCGCTGTTGCGGACGAATGTGTTGGTGACGGTGGAGTTCGTGACGCCGTAATGGAAATTCACGCCGTCGGCGGTCTGGTCCAGAATGCGGCTGTTCTTGACGGTGAAATTGTCCATCGGCCCGTCCATCCAGGCGCCGCACTTGGTGTGCTGCATCCAGATGTTGTCGACGACCGAATTGGACATCGCCCCGCCGATGGCGTTGACCTGGTCGTTGTCCACCCGTTCACGGATGTCGCCGATGATGGCGAAGTCCTTGAGGGTGACATTGCTGCTGCCGCCGTCCGCGGCGTACTTGCCGTAGACACCGACCGCCTTGCTGCGGTTCGACGGATCGCGCCCGGTCAGCACGCTGTACCAGGGACCGGCCCCGCGCAGTGTCACCTTGTCGACGACGATGTGATCGCGGACCTGGAAGGTCCCCTGCGGGATGTACACCTCCTTGCCCTGGGCCCGCCCGGCGTCGACGGCCGCCTGGATCCTGCTGGTGGAGTCGGTGGCTCCCGTCGGGTCGGCGCCGAAGTCGCTCACCACGTCCAGCGCCCCCGACGGCCTGCCGACCGGGGCGCCGACCTGCTCGAAGTCGGCCAGGTCGATGGTGAACGTGGGCGACGCGGCAGTGGAGGAGACCTGCAGCCGCACCTTCGTGCCGATGGGGAGCGTCGACCCGAACATGGTCCGGGCCTCGTCGTAGAAGTGGTGCGGGTTGGTGTCGCCCGGGTTGTTGTTGAACGGGTAACCGCCGTAGTACCAGCCGTACTTCGATGTGACCGGGACGCTCTTCGGCGCCCCGTCGCCCACGCGCACGTCGATCGAGGCGTCCCGGCCCGATCCGTCGGAGCTGTCCGGCAGCGAGTACCGGAAGGACATCGCGTTCGCCGGGGCGGTGAGGGTGAATTCCACGTACTCGCCGACGGCGTCCAGCGTCACGGCCTGTCGGCCGGAGGCCTCGGAGGGCAGCGTGCCGTACAGCCGGTTCGGTCCGATCAGCGTGCCGTTCGTGGCTGCGTACTCGGCTTCCTGTTCCTTGAACGGAACGGTCGCACCGCGGCCGGGGACCGCGAGGGGGGATGGTGCGGGGACACCTGCGGCCCGGGCGGGCGGGGCGCTGGACAGTACGACCGCGGCGGCGGTGCCGAACGCGGCGAGGGCCAGGGAGAGGGAGGCGGACAGAGAGCGTCTGAGCAGGAGGCGTTTCGGTGGTGGGGTCACGTGATCGTCGTCCTTGCGGCTCGTGGGGGCTCTTCGGACGCCCCACAGGCTAGGAGTAGGACGCAAAGACGTCTATGCCGCTCGCAAAAAATCGCCTTGATCACTCAAAATTAAGACTTTGGTCGAGGCTTTTTACGAAGAACGCCCAGAAAGATGGGTGTGCGGAGCAGTGCTCCGAAGTTGTCGCGTGGCATGTCTTGACTCCAGGCGCACGGCGGAGCGGCCCTATGACGCAAAAGACTCGCAAAGTGATGGAAGATGTCGTTCATCGACATGGCCGGGTCCACCAGGAGTGCTGCAGGGCCGCCGGGGCGCATCATGGGTCAACTGCGCAGCGCTGCAAGGGCCTTCGCCCTCAGTGGGCACGATCCGTAGGAGGTGGTGAGCGGCACCAACCGGCTGCTCATCGACCTCGACCCCGGCCAGATCGCCGGCTGCTGCTACGTCGTCCTCGACCCCCGTCACCGGCCGCACCCAGACGGTCCGGGCCGGGCACCCGCATCCCCTGCCCTGCTACGCCGCCCCGACCACACGACGGAGGTTCTGGACCTGCCCGGCGGCATCGTGCTCGGTGTCGCTCCCCCCGTGCGTCCTACCCGGTCAGCAACTTCCTCCTGGCCCCCGGCGCGATCCTGGCGCTGTTCACCGACGGACCGGTCGAGCACACGGGGGCCGACATCGATCTGGGCATCGAGCGGCCGTGCTCCACGATCGAGCGAGCCGACCTGCCGCCGCTCGCCGACACGGATCTGGTGATCCGGGAGGCGAGCAGGAGTCCGACCGGCCCGACGGCATCGCGCTCCTGCTCGCCGCCCGCTGGGACCCGGTGCAGCGGTCGTCCCACCGACCAGCAGAAGCCGGCCGTTCACCCGAGGACTTGCACTTGTGGACCCGGCCCGAGCCGGAGCCTCGCCAAGGAGGCAAGGAGTGTCAGACGACATGCATGAAGGCCCGGGTGCTGGGGAGCACCCGGGCCCTCATCAGGATCACGGCGGTGGCCGCGCAGTGCCGGCCGATGCACCGCGGCCGTTCAGGCCTGCTGTTCGCTGATGTTGACCAGCCAGGTGATGCCGAAGCGGTCCGTGCACATGCCGAAGACATCGCCCCACATCTGCTTCTCGAGCGGGACCGAGACCGTGCCGCCTGCGGAGAGCTTGTCCCAGTACCCGCGCAGCTCTCCGGCGTCATCCCCGCTCAGGCTCACGGAGATGTTGTTCCCGGGGTTGTACGCCATCCCCGGCGGGGTGTCGGAGGCCATGAGTGTGAAGCCGCTGTCGGTCTCGAGCATGCTGTGCATGATCTTGTCGGCGATGTCTCCGGCCTCCTTCTGGCCGAAGTCACCGAAGGTGTTCATCGCCAGGGTGCCGCCGAAGATCTCTTTGTAGAACTCCATGGCTTGCCGGGCGTCGCCGTCGAAGCTGATGTACGGGTTGAGTCGAGAGGACACGAGATCATCCTTTCGGGATGAGACGTCGGTTCTGGCAGATTAGGCGCTGTGCCACCGGTGATGAGGGCGACTCCCCGGCCCGACGCCGACCGCAGTGGTGGCGACACAAGGGGGACGCGCTACCGCGACATGCAGGAGGGCCCGGGTGCTGGGGAAGCACCCGGGCCCTCGTACGTCTTGCTCTGTATCGCTAGGGCAGCTGAGCCGCCCGTGCCTCGCGCCGGTTGTCGCGGAAGGTGTTCACCCGCCGCGCCGTCGCGAAGAGCGGGATGACCGCTCCCAGGACCACCTGCAGCGCGCAGCCGGTCTGCAGGAGCAGCTGACCGCCGGGGGCGTCGAACGCCCAGGCGGCGAGCAGCCCCATCGCGCCGACGATCCAGCTGAGCATCGCCACCGCGAGGACACCCCGCGGCTTCGGGTACTCGACCCGGCTGACCATCAGCCACGCCACTCCGACGATCGCGAGCAGCGTCGGTACGAAGGGCAGCTCCAGGAGGACGATCGAGACGACCGTGAGCGCTCCGAAGGGACTCGGCATGCCCTGGAACATGCCGTCCTTCATGGTCACGCAGGAGAATCTGGCCAGTCTCAGCACCACGGCCAGCAGCACGACGATCGCCGCCAGCGCCGACATCCTCTGGTGTGCGTCGTCCGCGACCATGCCGTACACGAGTACGAAGTACGCCGGCGCGAGGCCGAAGCTGATCAGGTCCGAGAGGTTGTCCAGCTCCGCGCCCATCGGTGAGCTGCGGAGCTTGCGCGCCACCAGCCCGTCGAAGAGGTCGAAGACCGCGGCGAGGAGCATCAGCATCACGGCGGTGGCCGCGGAGTGCCGGGCCATGCCGCTCTCGTCGCTGCCCGTGAGGTGCGGGATGAGGATCCCCGTGGTGGTGAAGTACACCGCCATGAAACCGCACGTCGCATTACCGAGAGTGAGGGTGTCCGCTATCGACAGCCGCATAGAGAGCGGCATGTCCTCGACGTCGTCCTCGGACTCGGCCTCCGGCACCCAGCCGGCCTGTGTGTCGGGATCAATCACGGTCAATTCGAGTCACCCCCGCGGTGGTGGTCTGGCCGACCTCGACCGCGACATCGATACCTTCCGGAAGGTAGATGTCGACCCGGGAGCCGAAGCGGATCAGGCCGATACGCTCGCCCTGCTCCACCTTCGTGCCCTGCGGGATGTACGGGACGATGCGACGGGCAACCGCACCCGCGATCTGCACCATCTCGATGTCACCGAGCTCGGTGTCGAAGTGCCAGACAACCCGCTCGTTGTTCTCGCTCTCCTTGTTGAACGCCGGGACGAACCCACCGGGGATGTGCTCGACCGATGTCACCGTGCCGGCCAGTGGCGCACGGTTGACGTGAACATTCAGCGGGCTCATGAAGATCGCGACGCGGGTGCGCCCGTCCTTCCACGGCATGATGCTCTGCACCACACCGTCGGCCGGAGAGATGACTCGGCCCTGGGTGATCTCGCGCTCGGGGTCGCGGAAGAACCACAGCATGCCCGCCGCGAGGGCGGTGGTGGGCACGGCCACGGCGGCCCAGCGTCCGGACCTGCGGGCCCGGGTGAGGCTGAGCGCCGCGGTGGCGACGGTCGGGAGGAGCCACGGCGAAGCTCCGCGCGCAAGGCGGACTCCGCCGCGTGATGCAGAGGTTTGGCTGTCGGGCATGGATGACCTTCGTAGCGGATGAGGCCGCGCTGGCAACGGGGGACGGCGGCTTTTCCGGCGATGCTATCGGTTGCGAGCCGCAACTGGGCAAGCCAGGAGCCGAGTCGGACGGCTGGAAGGCACCGGCTGAGGATGACAGGGTGTGATCTTCTTCGCGACTAAATCGTCTCGAAGGGGACAATCAGCCCTGGAACCGGTACTCCTCGAGGAGTCGGCGCCCAATGATCATTTTCTGGATTTCGGCGGTACCTTCACCGATCAGCAGCATCGGGGCCTCCCGGTAGAGGCGCTCGATCTCGTACTCCTTGGAGAAGCCGTAACCGCCGTGGATACGGAAGGCGTCCTCGACGACTTCCTTGCAGTATTCGGAGGCGAGGTACTTCGCCATCCCTGCCTCCAGGTCGTTTCGTTCCCCGGAGTCCTTTTTGCGCGCTGCATTCACCATCATTGCATGCGCCGCTTCTACCTTGGTGGCCATTTCGGCCAGCTTGAACTGGATCGCCTGGTGCTGGGCGATCGGTTTTCCGAACGTGTGGCGCTGCTGAGCGTAGGAAACGCCCAGCTCGAATGCACGCTGCGCGACGCCGCAACCACGCGCGGCCACATTCACCCGGCCGACCTCGACACCGTCCATCATTTGGTAAAACCCTCGACCCGTGGTGCCGCCGAGTACACGATTGGCCGGAATGCGTAGTCCGTCCATGATGAGTTCCGTCGTGTCGACGCCCTTGTAACCCATCTTGTCGATCTTCCCGGGAATGGTGAGCCCCGGCCGGACCTCGCCGAAGCCCGGCTCCTTCTCCACCAGGAAGGTCGTCATCGACTTGTGCCGGGCCGTCCCTTCGGGGTGGCCTTCGTCACTTCGGCACAGCACGGCGACGAGCGAGGACGTACCGCCGTTCGTCAGCCACATCTTCTGGCCGTTCAGGACGTACTCGTCGCCGTCCTTGACGCCCTTGGAGGTGATTGCCGCGACATCGGAGCCCAGCGCCGGCTCGGACATCGAGAACGCGCCCCGGACCTCGCCCAGCGCCATCCGCGGCAGGAACGTGTCCTTCTGCTCCTGGGTGCCGTGCTGCTTGAGCATGTACGCCACGATGAAGTGCGTGTTGATGATTCCCGACACGCTCATCCAGCCGCGCGCGATCTCCTCCACGCAGAGCGCGTATGTGAGAAGCGACTCACCCAGGCCCCCGTACTCCTCGGGGATCATCAGCCCGAACAGGCCCAGTTCCTTGAGCCCCTCGACGATCTCCGTCGGGTACTCGTCGCGGTGCTCCAGCTGGGTCGCGACCGGAATGATCTCCTTGTCGACGAAATCCCGGACCGTGGAGAGGATTTCCTGCTGGATGTCGTTCAGGCCGGCGGTCTGGGCGAGTCGCGTCATGGCTACTTCTCCACGTTCTTCTGCGAAGGCTGGTTCAGCTCCGGGCGGCCGGGCTGCTCGCCGCCGCGTTCCTTGATGTACGTCTCGGTGGGGACCATCACCTTGCGGCGGAACACGCAGACGAGCGTCCCGTCCTGCTTGTAGCCCTTGGTCTCCACGTAGACGATTCCGCGGTCACTCTTGGACTTCGACGGAGTCTTGTCGAGGACGGTCGTCTCGCCGTAGATCGTGTCGCCGTGGAAGGTCGGTGCGACATGCTTCAGCGACTCGACCTCCAGGTTGGCGATCGCCTTTCCGGAGACGTCGGGGACGGACATGCCGAGCAACAGCGAGTAGATGTAGTTGCCGACTACAACGTTCTTGCCGAAATCGGTCGTCTTCTCCGCGTAGTTGCTGTCCATGTGCAGCGGGTGATGATTCATGGTGAGCAGACAGAAAAGGTGGTCGTCGTACTCCGTGACCGTCTTTCCGGGCCAGTGCTTGTACACCGCACCGACCTCGAACTCCTCATAGGTGCGTCCGAACTGCATGGTCAGGCCTCCGGAGCTTCGAACTTGGAGGTGCGCTGCATGCCGGCCGCGCGGCCCTTGCCCGCGATGACCAGGGCCATCTTGCGGCTGGCCTCGTCGATCATCTCGTCGCCGAGCATCGCCGAACCCTTCTTGCCGCCCGCCTCCGAGGTGCACCACTCGTACGCGTCGAGGATCAGCTCGGCGTGGTCGTAGTCCTCCTGCGACGGCGAGAACACCTCGTTGGCCGCGTCGACCTGGCCGGGGTGCAGCACCCACTTGCCGTCGAAGCCCAGCGCCGCCGCACGGCCGGCGACCTCGCGGTACGCGTCCACGTCACGGATCTGCAGGAAGGGACCGTCGATCGCCTGGAGGTCGTGCGTACGGGCCGCCATCAGGATGCGCATGAGGATGTAGTGGTACGCGTCCGCGCCGTAGCCGGGCGGCTGCTGGCCGACGACCAGGGTCTTCATGTTGATCGACGCCATGAAGTCGGCCGGGCCGAAGATCAGCGTCTCCAGACGCGGTGAGGCGGCCGCGATGTCGTCGATGTTCACCAGGCCCTTGGCGTTCTCGATCTGCGCCTCGATGCCGATCTTGCCGACCTCGAAGCCCATCGTCTTCTCGATCTGGGTGAGCAGCAGATCGAGGGCGATGACCTGCTGGGCGTCCTGGACCTTCGGCAGCATGATGCAGTCGAGGTTCTGGCCGGCGCCCTCGACCACCGTGATCACATCGCGGTACGTCCAGTGCGTCGTCCAGTCGTTGACGCGCACGACCCGGGTCTTGCCCGTCCAGTCGCCGTTGTTCAGCGCGTCGACGATGTGGTGCCGGGCGCCTTCCTTGGCGAGTGGGGCGCAGGCGTCCTCGAGGTCCAGGAAGACCTGGTCGGCCGGGAGGCCTTGGGCCTTCTCCAGGAACCGCGGGTTCGAGCCCGGTACAGCCAGGCAGGAGCGGCGCGGACGCAGACGGTTCACGGCGGACGTGGGCGTGGTCATGCGGGGACCTCCAGAGGGTCGAGCTTGTTCGCTTTCCGGATCTCGTCGACGATACGGCCGATGATCTCCGTGATGCCGAAGTCCTTCGGGGTGAATACGGCGGCGACGCCCGCCTCGATCAGCGCGGTGGCGTCGGCGGGCGGAATGATCCCGCCCGCGATGACGGGTATGTCGTTGGCGCCGGCCTCGCGCAGCCGGTTCAGCACGTCCGGCACCAGCTCGGCGTGCGAGCCGGACAGGATTGACAGACCGACGCAGTGCACGTCCTCGGCCAGCGCGGCCGAGACGATCTGTTCGGGGGTCAGTCTGATCCCCTGGTAGACGACCTCGAACCCGGCGTCACGGGCCCGTACGGCGATCTGCTCGGCACCGTTGGAGTGCCCGTCCAGGCCCGGCTTGCCGACGAGCAGTCGCAGCCGTCCGGTGCCGAGGTCGCCGGCGGTGCGGGCGACCTTCTCGCGGACCAGGGCGAGCGGCGTGCCCGCCTCCGCGGTCACCGCGACCGGTGCGGACGAGACGCCCGTCGGGGCCCGGAACTCGCCGAACACATCGCGCAGCGCCCACGACCACTCGCCGGTGGTGACACCCGCGCGGGCGCACTCCACGGTCGCTTCCATCATGTTGTCGGTGCCGGCCGCGGCCTTCTTCAGCGCCGCCAGCGCCTCGGAGGCGCGGGCCTCGTCACGGTTGTCGCGCCACTCGTGGAGCGCCGTGACCACCCTGGCCTCGTTGGCGGGGTCGACCGTCATGATCGCGCCGTCGAGGTCCGCGGTGAGCGGGTTCGGCTCGGTCGTCTCGTAGATGTTGACGCCGACGATCTTCTCCTCGCCGCCCTCGATCCGGGCCCGCCGCTGTGCGTGCGACGAGACCAGCTCCGACTTCAGGTAGCCGGACTCGACGGCAGCCATGGCGCCGCCCATCTGCTGGATCCGGTCGATCTCCGCGAGCGACTCGGTGACCAGGGCGTCCACCTTGGCCTCGATCACATGCGAACCCGCGAAGATGTCCTCGTACTCCAGCAGATCGCTCTCGTGCGCGAGGACCTGCTGGATCCGGAGCGACCACTGCTGGTCCCAGGGCCGGGGGAGCCCCAGCGCCTCGTTCCAGGCGGGCAGCTGGACGGCCCGGGCGCGGGCGTCCTTGGAGAGGGTGACCGCCAGCATCTCCAGGACGATGCGCTGGACGTTGTTCTCCGGCTGCGCCTCGGTCAGCCCGAGGGAGTTGACCTGGACGCCGTAGCGGAAGCGTCGCTGCTTGGCGTTGGTGATGCCGTACCGCTCGCGGGTGACCTGGTCCCAGATG
The DNA here is from genome assembly GCF_044453545.1 of Streptomyces sp. NPDC051664. NCBI lineage: Bacteria > Bacillati > Actinomycetota > Actinomycetes > Kitasatosporales > Streptomycetaceae > Streptomyces > Streptomyces sp. NPDC051664. The sequence goes on from NZ_JBITCU010000002.1 coordinate 473,765, forward strand.
CGGCCGAAGGCGCGCATCTTGCACATCTCCTCGATGAAGCGGACGCCCGCGTTCACGAAGAAGGAGATACGGGCGACGACATCGCCGAACTTCTCCTCGGGCACCTGCCCGGAGTCACGGACCGCGTCGAGGACGGCGATCGCCGTCGACATGGCGTATGCGATCTCCTGGACCGGAGTGGCCCCTGCCTCCTGCAGGTGATAGCTGCAGATGTTGATCGGGTTCCACTTCGGTATGCGGTTGACCGTGTACGTGATCATGTCGGTGGTCAGCCGCAGCGAGGGACCGGGCGGGAAGACGTGCGTCCCGCGCGAGAGGTACTCCTTGACGATGTCGTTCTGCGTCGTGCCCTGGAGCTTCGTGGCGTCGGCGCCCTGCTCCTCGGCGACCACCTGATAGAGCGCCAGCAGCCACATCGCGGTGGCGTTGATCGTCATCGAGGTGTTCATCTGCTCCAGCGGGATGTCCTGGAACAGCCGCCGCATGTCACCGAGGTGGGAGACGGGCACGCCGACCCGGCCGACCTCGCCGCGGGCGAGGATGTGGTCGGGGTCGTAACCCGTCTGGGTCGGCAGGTCGAAGGCGACCGACAGACCGGTCTGGCCCTTGGCGAGGTTGCGCCGGTAGAGCTCGTTGGACGCCTCGGCGGTCGAGTGACCGGCGTACGTCCGCATGAGCCACGGGCGGTCCTTCTGACGCCCGCTCATGTCAGACGTCCCGGAAGCGATTGATGGCGTCGATGTGCTGCTCGCGCAGCTCCTCGTTGCGCACACCCAGACCCTCGCGGGGGGCCAGTGCGAGCACGCCGACCTTGCCCTGGTGGAGGTTGCGGTGCACGTCGTAGGCGGCCTGGCCGGTCTCCTCCAGGGAGTAGACCTTCGACAGCGTCGGGTGGATCTTGCCCTTGGCGACCAGCCGGTTGGCCTCCCACGCCTCGCGGTAGTTGGCGAAGTGCGAGCCCACGATCTTCTTCAGCGACATCCACAGGTAGCGGTTGTCGTACTCGTGGTTGTAGCCCGACGTGGAGGCGCAGGTGACGATCGTGCCGCCCTTGCGGGTCACGTACACGGAGGCGCCGAACGTCTCGCGGCCCGGGTGCTCGAAGACGATGTCCACGTCCTCGCCGCCGGTCAGCTCACGGATGCGCTTGCCGAACCGCTTCCACTCGCGCGGGTCCTGGTTGTGCTCGTCCTTCCAGAACTTGTAGCCCTCGGCGTTGCGGTCGATGATCGCCTCTGCGCCCATCTTGCGGCAGATGTCCGCCTTCTGCTCGCTGGAGACGATGCAGATCGGGTTGGCGCCGCCGGCCAGCGCGAACTGCGTGGCGTACGAACCGAGTCCGCCGCTGGCGCCCCAGATCAGCACGTTGTCGCCCTGCTTCATACCGGCGCCGTTGCGCGAGACGAGCTGGCGGTAGGCGGTGGAGTTGACCAGGCCGGGAGCGGCGGCCTCCTCCCAGCTGAGGTGCTGCGGCTTCGGCATCAGCTGGTTGGACTTGACGAGCGCGATCTCGGCGAGGCCGCCGAAGTTCGTCTCGAAGCCCCAGATCCGCTGCTCGGGGTCGAGCATCGTGTCGTTGTGGCCGTCCGAGGACTCCAGTTCGACCGAGAGGCAGTGCGCGACGACCTCGTCGCCGGGGTGCCAGGCGTTGACGCCGGGGCCGGTGCGCAGGACGACACCCGCCAGGTCGGAGCCGATGACGTGGTACGGCAGGTCGTGGCGCTTGGTGAGCTCGCTGAGCCTCCCGTAGCGCTCCAGGAAGCCGAAGGTGGACATCGGCTCGAAGATCGAGGTCCAGACCGAGTTGTAGTTCACCGAGCTGGCCATGACGGCGACCAGTGCCTCGCCGGGCCCGAGCTCGGGCACCGGAACGTCGTCGAGGTGCAGCGACTTGCGGGGGTCCTTGTCGCGGGAGGCGAGCCCGGCGAACATCTCCGTCTCGTCCTTGCGCACGGTTACCGCGCGGTACGACTCAGGGATGGACAGGGCCGCGAAATCTGCGGCCGTGCTGTCCTGCGATTGGATCGCGTCCAGGATTTCCTTCACGGTGTGCCTCCGGGATGGTGTCTCCCCTGCCCGACCGGAGCCGAGTGCTCGGGGAATGCGTCGAGGGACGCCTGAGGGTCCCTGCCAACGGGGGGTGCGGTGCGTTGTGGAGGTGCTGCCGTCGGTTCGGCTGGTAAGGCTTCGGCCTGCTCTGGTGGAGCAGAAGGGTTTGCCTGTGACGCAGGCGTCCGGGCGCGCAGGCACATGGCTTGCGGGGACAGCCGGCGTACGTGAGGTCTCTGCACGCCGGCCGCCCGGACAACTTCAACGTATGGCACTCCGTGACACCTGGCAAGGCACTGGGTGCCAACAATTTCTCTCACATGTCATCCCGCCGGCACGCATGAGCAACACGGGAGGCGGTTCGTGCTGTTCTGTCCCGCTCGGTATGGTCAGGCAGTGCGCCGGTGGACATACGGCGTGGTGGTGCTCAGTGCGGTGAAACCGAGCCGCTGGAGGATCGGACGGCTCTGGTCGGTCGCGTCGACCTGCAGATATGTGTAGCCACGCTCGGTGGCGATCGCGGCACGGAAGGCCACCAGCGCCCGGTAGATGCCCTTCCCGCGCCACGGCTCGACCGTCCCGCCGCCCCAGAGCCCCGCGAAGCCGGTGCCCGGGTACAGCTCCATGCGGGCCGAGCTCACCGGCTCGTCGCCCACCATGGCCAGCACCCCGACGAAGCTGTCCGGGGCCTCGGCGAGCCGGGCCAGCACCTGATGCCGCAGCCGCGACCGGTCCGAGCCGAACGCCCGCTCATGAGCCCGGGCCATCAGCTCCACATCGGCCGCATCGGTCACCGTGCGCAGCCGGACGCCCTCGGGGAGCTCCACCGCGGTCGAGAGGTCCGCGACCGGGGCGACCAGCAGGGTCTCCGGCTCCTCCGCGACGAAGCCGGCCGCCCGCAGCCGCTGCCCCAGGTCCGCCGGCCGGTCGTGCGCGTACAGCTTCCACTCGAACTCGTCGAGGCCGAGCGCGGTGAAGCGCTCCACCTGAGCCGCGATCGCCGCATCCGCCCGGACGGCGTCCAGATCCGGCGCGGACCAGACGACGCCGTTCCAGTCGTCGGCCGCGCCGACCTGACGTACGACATCGGCGGTGCGCTCGACGCGGACACCGGGGCCGTCGGCTCGGGCATGCTCGCGCATCTCGTGGTCGAAGAGGGACAGCAGGGCGTCGTGATCACGAGTCATGCGCCCACCACAACACCGGCGGGTCCGGGCCGCAACCAGGTTTCGGCGCCCGGGCGCGCATACCGGACGGCTCGAAAGCGAGCCCGTCCGGCATGCGGGGGGCGACGGAGCGGTTCGGCCAACAGGCCCCCGCTCAGTGGTCCTTGAGCGCCTGCTGGATCGTGCGCATCACTTCGTCGAGCGGTGCGTCGGTGCGTGCCACCGCGACCAGCACCTCGCCCTCCGTGCTCACCGAAGCTACGGCCGGCGGGGACGCGGGCTCGGTCCCGGCGATCCGGCCCGCGCCGATCCCGGTCCCGAACGTGTCCCGGACGATCGCGAACGCGTGGTCGAGCTGGGCCTCGACGTCGCCCTGGCCGCCCGCCCGCAGCCAGCGGCGCAGCACATGGTTGTGCGCGGTGACGACGGCGGACGCCGCGACCTCCGCCAGCAGCGGATCGTCATTGCCGACATGGTGGTCGCGTTCGTCGAAATGGCCCAGGAGATAGCGCGTGAACAGCCGCTCGTAGCGGGCCACCGAGGCGATCTCGGCCTCCCGCAGGGTGGGGACCTCACGGGTCAGCTTGTAGCGGGCCACGGAGACCGCGGGCTTGGCCGCGTACATCTTCATGACTTCCTTGATGCCGCGGCAGACGGTGTCGAGCGGGTGCTCGTGCGCGGGGGCGGCATTGAGGACGGCCTCGGCCCGGACGAGGGTGTCGTCGTGGTCCGGGAAGATCGCCTCTTCCTTGGAGCGGAAGTGCCGGAAGAAGGTCCGCCGGGCGACGCCCGCAGCGCCCGCGATCTCGTCGACCGTCGTCGCCTCGTACCCCTTCGTGGCGAAGAGCTCCATCGCTGCGGCGGCCAGTTCGCGGCGCATCTTGAGCCGTTGGGCGGCGGCGCGCGTGCCTGCGGCACTCTCCGGGGCGTCGGGTGCGGCGGAGACACGGGGGGACCTGGCAGGCTGGGACATGGTGTGAACGTACTGCATCGGCGCAGGAGAGCGCGCCTGCGGGGGCGGGCCGCCGGGCGGCACCTCCCACGCCGAAGGCGGTGGCGGCGGATCGAGCAGCCCTCCCCAGCCGGCTCCCGGCCCGGGGACCGGCTGGGAGCCGGCCGGGCGGTCCCGCCCGGCCGGAGACCCGGCCGGCCGGGCAGGAGCCCGCCGTCCCTCAGCGCCGGGCATATTCGCGGAAGCCGCGCCCCGTCTTGCGGCCGAGGCAGCCGGCGGCCACCAGATGCTCCAGCAGCGGTGCCGGGGCCAGGCCCGGGTCGCGGAACTCGCTGTGCAGCACCTTCTCGATGGCGAGCGAGACATCGAGCCCGACGACGTCGAGGAGCTCGAACGGGCCCATCGGGTAGCCGCCGCCCAGCTTCATCGCGGCGTCGATGTCGTCGAGGGTCGCGTAGTGCTCCCCGACCATCTTGATCGCGTTGTTGAGGTACGGGAACAGCAGCGCGTTGACGATGAAACCGGCCCGGTCCCCGCAGTCCACCGGGTGCTTGCGGATCTTCCCGCACACCTCACGGACGGTGGCGTGGACGTCGTCGTCCGTGAGCACCGTACGGACCACCTCGACCAGCTTCATCGCGGGCGCCGGGTTGAAGAAGTGCATCCCGATGACGTCCTGCGGACGCGAGGTGGCCCGTGCGCACGCCACGACCGGCAGCGACGACGTGGTGGTGGCGAGCACCGCACCCGGCTTGCAGACCTTGTCCAGCGTGGCGAACAGCTGCTGCTTGACCGCCAGGTCCTCGGCGACCGCCTCGACCGCGAGATCGACGTCGTCGAACGAGTCCAGCGAACCGGCCGCGGTGATGCGGGCGAGGGTCTCGTCCCGCGCCTCGGCCGTCAGCCGCCCCTTGGTGACGGAACGCTCCAGCGACTTGGCGATCCGGCCCTTCGCCGTGTCCGCCTTCTCCTGGCTGCGCGCGGCGAGCACCACGTCGTAACCGGCCTTCGCGAAGACCTCCGCGATGCCCGAGGCCATCGTCCCGGACCCGGCGACGCCCACGGACCGCACGGTGCGCCCGGCCGCCGCTCCGGCGCTCTCCCGCGGCGTCTTCGTGTCCGGCACCACGGTCTGGCTGCCCGGCGCCGCGTACGTGTAGAAGCCGCGGCCCGACTTGCGGCCGGTCAGCCCGGCCTCGCTGAGCTGCTTGAGGATCGGCGCAGGGGCGTGCAGCCGGTCGTGCGACTCGGAGTACATCGCCTCCAGGACGGTACGGGCGGTGTCGACCCCGATCAGGTCGAGCAGGGCGAGCGGGCCCATCGGCAGCCCGCAGCCCAGCTTCATGGCCGCGTCGATGTCCTCGCGGGAGGCGTAGCTCGCCTCGTACATCGCGGCGGCCTGGTTCAGGTAGCCGAACAGCAGCCCGTCGGCGACGAACCCCGGCCGGTCGCCCACCGCGACCGGCTCCTTGCCCAGCTCACGGGCGAGCTCGGTGACCGCCTCGACGGCCGGCGGCGCGGTCAGCACCGAGGAGACCACCTCGACCAGCTTCATCGCGGGCGCCGGGTTGAAGAAGTGCAGGCCGATGACGCGCTCGGGGTGCTGCGACTCGGCGGCCAGCCGGGTCACCGACAGGGCGTTGGTGCCGGTCGCCAGGATCGCGGTGGGGGAGGTGATCGCGTCGAGTTCCCGGAAGAGCTGCTGCTTGATCTCGTACGACTCGGGCACGACCTCGATGACGAGCTGCGCGTCCGCGGCGGCCTGCAGATCGGAGAAGGTACGGAACCGGGCGAGGACGTCGTGCCGCTCGCCCTCGGTGATCCGCCCCTTCTGCACGGCGCGGGCGGTGGAGGCTTCGAGGGCGGCAACGGCCTGACGCGCGGCCGCCTCGCTGATGTCGATACCGATGACCTCGCGGCCGGCCCGGGCGAGGACCTCGGCGATGCCGGTGCCCATGGTGCCGAGGCCGACGACGGCGATGGTGGAGAGCGGGATGTCCATCACGGGACTCCAGGGATGAGTGACGACTGTGTGGGCGCACGACGCGCAAGGATCTGGTGGGGCCGCGGGGCCCGACCGGCGCATGGCGTGCGGGAATTGCATGTCGTGGTGCTCAGGGCCGGGGGTGTACCGAACACACCCGGACCCGGGATGGGGGTGACGGACTCTGTCCCGGAGTCACGTCTCGCAAAGCTGCCGAACCGACAAGCACTCCGGGTGGCTGCGTCACCAGGCCACTGGAGTCGGCGGGGAGTGTGTCCCGCTCATATGAGGTTAACCGGCGAGTAACGAGCGCGCCAGTCCCGAGTTGTTGTGTGCCCGCTCACACTCGCCGTGTCCGCCGATACGCTGACGGTCATGGACGAGGAGTTCCGGTCGCTGGCCGACCGGCTGGGGGACGAGGCGGGGGAGTCGGCGGCGTACCGCAGGCTGCTCGCCACCGAGGACGACGAGGAGCTGGCCCAGGTTCTCGTCGAAGGCGAACGCCCGCTCTGGGCGCGCGAGATCGCCGCGTTCCGGCTCGGCTGCGGCGGCGACAGACGGGCCTTCGAGGCGCTGGTCCTGCTGCTCAACCACCGCGACCCGGAGCGCTGTGTCTCCGCCGCCCATGCCCTGGTGCGCCTCGGCGACCCGCGTACGCCCCGGGCCGCCGCCGCCCTTGCGACCAACACCCTGCGCACCGCCTACGCCCTGCATCCGGTACGGCTGCTCACTGCCCTGCGGGCCCCCGAGTCCGTCCCGACGCTGATCAGCACCCTGGAACGGCTGCTGGCACCGGACGAGCCGCACTGGCGGGTCGCGCTGGCCTGTGTGGAGGGGCTGGGGCAGCTCGGCGACGCGCAGGCGCGGCCGGTCCTGGAGGCGGCGCTGCCGCACCCGAGGCTCGGCGGCGCGGCCGAGGAGGCGATCAGCCGGCTGCCGGCGGCCTGAGGGGACGTACGTAACGCACCTCGGGCACGAGGACGCCACCGACCTGGAAGGGTTCCTCGGCGCCGTCCGGAGCGAAGCCCGCATGCTCGTAGAAACGGCGGGCCGGTGCGTTCTCCTTGAGGACCCAGAGCGACAGATCGGGAAACCCGTCCGCTGTGGAGCGCTCCAGGATCTCCGCCATCAGGGCGCGGCCGACTCCGGTTCCGCGCTGCTCGGGCAGCACATAGATGGCGTACAGCTCGCCGCGGGTGAGCCGCCTGCCGTCCGCGCGGTACGGGCCGTAACAGGCCCAGCCGATCACACCCGTGCCCGGCCGCTCGGCCACCACATTGACGACCGTGTTGCGTTCGGCGAAGAAGCCGCGCCGCCGCTGCGCGTCCTCGGCGATGTCCATCGCGTCCAGATACGCCTGCGGGATCAGCCCGGTGTACGCGGCCTGCCAGCCGCGCACCCGGACCGTCGCGACGGCCTCGCAGTCGTCGATGCTCATGGTTCTGACGGACAGGTCGGGGGCGTACGCGGAGGTGGGCCGTGTCGTCATACGGACCATGGTGGCGTACGCCCCCGAGGGCGTGCGATCGGGTTACCGGGTCCGGAGTCCGGGCCCCTCCCGTCAGCCGCGGAAGCCGAGCATCGCGTGCAGTGCGCCGCCTCCGTCTGCCGTCGCGCCCCGCAACGTCTTCGCCGATGCCCCGGCGGCCAGCGGCTCCGGGTCGGGCGACCTGGGGCAGACCGCGTCCGCGTCGGCACCGCTGCCGCTGCCGTGCGGGACGGTGCCCTTGTCGAGGTAGTCCACCAAGTACCCGTCCAGGCACTTGTTGCCGCTCAGCGTGATGCCGTGGTTGCCGCCGCCCTGTTCGACGACCAGGCTCGAGCCGCGGAGTCCACGGTGCATGGTGACCCCGCCCTCGTACGGGGTGGCCGCGTCCTCCGTGGCCTGGAAGAGCAGCGCCGGCGGGAGCGCGTCGTTGGAGACCCGCACCGGGTTGAGCGGCTGCACCGGCCAGGATGCGCACGGTGCGTTGTACCAGGTGTTGTTCCAGGTGTAGAAGGGTGCCTTGCTGTGCACCCTCCAGCTATCGCTGCGCCAGGTGTTCCAGTCGCGCGTCCACTCGGCGTCGTGGCACTGCACGGCCGCGTAGACCGAGTAGCCGTTGTCGCCCTTGTCGTCGACGGCGCCGAACTTCTTGTACGCGCGGACCAGCGCGTTTTGGTCCTTGTGGTTCACGTACGAGGCGAACGCGTCGGCCAGGTACGGCCAGTACCCGTTGTTGTAGCCGCCCGGCAGGAACGTGTCCTGCAGCTCACTCATGCCGACCGTGCCGCCCGCGGGTTCCTTCCTGACCGCTTCGCTCATCGCGTACCAGGCGGCCTCGACCTTCGCCGGGTCGCTGCCGAGTCCGTACGTCGAGTTGTGCTTCGCGATCCAGGCGGCGAACGCCTTCTGGCGGGCGTCGAACGCGTAGTCCTGGCCGATGTTGTCGTCGTACCAGACCCCGTCCGGGTCGACGTTCGAGTCGAGCACCAGACGCCGTACCCGCTCCGGGAACAGCTTGGCGTACACCGCGCCCAGATAGGTGCCGTACGAGTATCCGAAGTAGTTGATCTGCGGGGAGCCGATGGCCTGCCGGATCACATCGAGATCCTTGGCGGTGCTCACCGTGTCCATGTACGGCAGCAGATCGGGGTACTTCGCGCCGCACGCGGCGGCGAAGGACGCGGCGCGGTCGCGGTTGGCCTGCTCGGTCCGGAGGTCCAGCGGTACCGGGTCGGGGCGCAGCGGCTCGAAGTATTTCGGTACACAGTTCAGCGCCGGGGAGCTCTTCCCGACCCCGCGCGGGTCGAACCCGATCACGTCGTACTGCGCGGCGGTCTCCTTCGGCAGTGAGGCCGCCACGTAGCCGGCCATCGCCAGTCCGCTGCCGCCGGGGCCGCCAGGGTTGACGAGCAGAGGGCCCTGCGAGGTCTTCGCGGTGTGCGGGATCCGCGACAGGGCGAGGGTGATGCTCCTGCCCGACGGATCGTCATGGTTGAGCGGGGTGAGCACGGTTGAGCACTGCAGCGTCGGATACGACTTCGTGGCGCAGCCGGTCCATGTGAGTTGCGCGGCAGGCGGCGCGACTCCATCGGCTGCCGCCGGGGACGGAACGCCGGTCAGCAGACCGGCGACTGTCGCACCGACGGCGAACAGAATTCCTGAACGATTCGTCATATGGCCTCCCGTGGTGGAGGGAACGCGGCTGCGGGTCGTGCAGCCCCCGCCGCATGCTGCCCACATTCGGACACGGAAGGACATGTTCTGATGAGAGTTGACCCATTTGCCCGACCCGGGCTCGCGTAAGCCCAGGGCAGGTTCGGGGTGAGGTCCGGAACCGAGCTCGGGCCGAGGTCAGAGCAGGGTCAGCTGAGTGGGGCCGGGATCGTCGAGCGGCGACTGCTGCTCCTGCTGTACGGGGATCCGGCGGGGCTCTCCGCGACGCGCCGGACCGATGCCGTACTCGGCGGCCAGCTCGTGCACCCGGCGGGTGACGGTGCGCTGGTACCACGTGGGCGCGTACGCCCCGTCCGCGTACATCCGCTCGTACCGCCGCACCAGTTGGGGGTGGTGCCGGCCGAGCCACTGCATGAACCACTCGCGGGCGCCCGGCCGCAGATGGAGCACGAGCGGGGTCACCGAGGTCGCCCCGGCGGCGGCGATCGCGCGAACCGTGGCCCGCAGCTGGTCCGGGCGGTCACCGAGGAACGGGATGACGGGCGCCATCAGTACGCCGCAGTCGATGCCGTTCTCGCTCAGCGTGCGTACGACGTCGAGGCGGCGCTCGGGGGAGGGGGTGCCGGGTTCGACCGTGCGCCACAGCTCGGGATCGACGAAGCCGACCGAGACGGAGATGCCGACTTCGGTGACCTCCGCGGCCTGCCGCAGCAGCTCCAGATCGCGCAGGACGATCGTGCCCTTGGTGAGGATCGAGAACGGGTTCGCGTGGTCGCGCAGGGCCTCGATGATGCCGGGCATCAGCCGGTAGCGGCCCTCGGCCCGCTGGTAGCAGTCGACGTTGGTGCCCATCGCGATGTGCGCCCCGTGCCAGCGGCTGGAGGCGAGGTGGCGGCGAAGCAGCTCCGGGGCGTTGATCTTGACGACGATCTGCGAGTCGAAGCCGAGCCCGGTGTCGAGGTCCAGATAGCTGTGGGTCTTGCGGGCGAAGCAGTAGACGCAGGCATGCGTACAGCCCCGGTACGGGTTCACGGTCCATTCGAACGGCATCCGGGATGCGCCCGGCACCCGGTTCACGATCGAGCGGGCCCGGATCTCATGGAAGGTGATTCCCCGGAATTCGGGGGTGTCGAAGGTGCGCGTGGTCACCGCGTCCGCGGCGAAGAGCGCGCCGGTCCCGGTCTCCCGGGTGTTCTCGACCAGATTGTCCCAGCGCATGGACGCCTCCTCGGTAGCGCTGGACACAGAATAGAACACTTGTTCCCTTGATCGTTTCCTCCCCTTCGTCCCGGCCCGGATTTTGAGCGGCGCGCCGGAGGTGATTGGCTCAGCACACCCCGAACAACCGAGTGGTGGAGGAGCAGCCATGGCGCAGGTCGAGGCCACGACAGAGCGGATCATCGCGGCGGACGCGGAGACGGTGTTCGACGCGCTGGCCGACTACAAGGAGGTCCGGGGCAAGGTGCTGCCCGGCCAGTTCAGTGAGTACGAGGTGCGCGAGGGCGGTGACGGCGAGGGCACCCTCGTCCACTGGAAGCTGCAGGCCACCAGCAAGCGGATCCGCGACTGCCTGCTGGAGGTCGGCGAGCCGACCGAAGGTCAGCTCGTCGAGAAGGACCGCAACTCGTCGATGGTCACCACCTGGACCGTCACGCCGGCCGGTGAGGGCAAGTCCAAGGCCGTCGTGTCGACCGTCTGGAACGGTGCGGGCGGCATCGGCGGATTCTTCGAGAAGACCTTTGCGCCCAAGGGACTTGGGCGCATCTACGACGAGCTGCTGCAGAACCTCGCGACCGAGGTGGAGAAGTAGCACCGGACATCCCTGACCGGCCTCACCGGTTCGGGTGGTTTTCCCGGCCCGCCGGTTGCGCGCCGTAGTGGCTCCCACCGGGGCATAAGCCCCGCGAGTGCGCCGTCAGCGCCCCCCGTCGCGTTTGCCTCTCTATGTCGCGCAATGCGAGAAATGGGCGGCGCAGATGCGACGAGGGGAGCGGCACGTGGTGGGTGGTATCACTCTGGTGAAGGACGAGCCGGACGGTGCGGGCGGCGCCGGGGAGCAGACAGCCGCCGCTCCCGGCTCGGCGACCGCGGCCCCGTCCGCAGCGGCTTCGACGGATCCCACCGTCACGGATCCGACCGCCACGCCCGCGGCCCAGGAGATCAGCCCCCGAGGCATCCGGCTGGTCTTCCTCGGGCTGATGCTCGCCCTGCTGCTCGCGGCGCTCGACCAGATGATCGTCGCCACCGCGCTGCCCAAGATCGTCGGTGAGCTGCACGGCCTGGAGAAGATGTCCTGGGCGGTCACCGCCTATCTCCTCGCCTCCACCATCGGACTGCCGATCTACGGCAAGCTCGGCGATCTCTTCGGCCGCAAGAGCGTCTTCCAGTTCGCGATCGTCGTCTTCGTCGTCGGCTCCGCGCTGGCCGGCTGGTCCCGCACCATGGACGAGCTGATCGCCTTCCGTGCCGTCCAGGGTGTCGGCGGCGGCGGACTCATGATCGGGGTCCAGGCGATCATCGCGGACGTCGTACCGCCTCGCGAGCGCGGCCGCTTCATGGGGCTGATCGGCGCCGCGTTCGGCCTCGCGTCCGTCGCGGGCCCGCTGCTCGGCGGCTTCTTCACCGACCATGCCTCGTGGCGCTGGTGCTTCTACATCAACGTCCCGTTCGGCCTGGTCACCCTCGTCGTCATCACCGTCGTACTGAAGCTCCCCAAGCCCACGGTCCGGCCCCGGCTCGACGTGCTCGGCGCCCTGCTGCTGGCCGCCGCCTCCACCTGCGTGGTGCTGCTGACCAGCTGGGGCGGCACGGAGTACGCCTGGGGCTCGCGCACCATCCTCGGGCTGGCCGCCGGAGCTGCCGGAACGACACTGCTCTTCCTCGTGGTCGAACGCCACGCACCCGAACCCGTCATCCCGCTCCGGCTGTTCCGCGACTCGATCTTCAATGTCACCGCGCTCGTCGGCGCGGTCGTCGGTGTCGCCCTGTTCGGCGCCGCCAGCTATCTGCCGACGTTCCTGCAGATGGTCGACGGCGCCACCGCCACCGAATCGGGTCTGCTGATGCTCCCGATGATGGGCGGCATCGTCGGGTCGTCCGTCCTCTCCGGCCAGCTGATCTCCCGTACCGGCCGCTACCGCCTGTACCCGATCCTCGGCAGTGCGATCTCGGTGGTCGGCATGTGGCTGCTCTCGCGCCTCGAAACCGACACTCCGCGCATCGAGTACAGCATTGCGCAGGCCGTGCTCGGCATCGGGATCGGCCTGATCATGCCGGTGCTCGTCCTGGCCGTGCAGAACTCCGTGCCGCCCGCCGACCTCGGCACCGCCACCAGCGCGAACAACTACTTCCGTCAGATCGGCGGCAGCGTCGGCGCCGCCGTGTTCGGGACCCTCTTCGCTGGACGTCTCGCGGACGCTCTCGCCGTCCGCCTCCCGTCCGGAGCCGACCTCCCCGACCCGGAGTCGATCACCCCGCAGCTGGTCCATGCCATGGAGCCCGCGCTCCGCGACAGCTACATCCAGGCGTACGCCGACGCGATGCCCCGGATCTTCCTCTACCTCGTGCCGGTGCTCGCGCTCGGCCTCGTCATCGCCTTCTTCCTCAAGGAGAAACCGCTGGTGTCCCACCACAGCCCCGATTCAGCTGCTGATTCCGCCTCGATCCCCGGCGCACGTACTACCGTTGCCCCGCCGCCGACCGTCCAACTCTCGGGCGTGCCGGTGTGCGGCAACGTCCAGCACGCCGACGGCTCGAAGGTCCCGCGCGCCGCCCTCACCCTCATCGATGTCCAGGGGCAGCAGGTCGGAAGGGGCGCGAGCGGTGACGACGGGCGGTACGCGCTGAGCGTGCCGGGCTCCGGCAGTTACGTCCTGATCGCGGCGGCCGGCGGACATCAGCCGCAGGCCGTCAGCGTCACCGTCGGCGAACGGCCCGTCGAGCTCGATGTGGTGCTCGGCGGCGCAGGCAGACTGGCCGGAACCGTCGTCACGGCCGACGGGATCCCGGTGCGCGACGCCGCAGTCACCCTCACCGATGTGCGCGGCGAGGTCGTCGCGTCCACCCGCAGCGGCCGCGAGGGCGGCTATGTGATCTCGGAGTTGGTGGCCGGCGAGTACACCCTCGCCGCCAGCGCCCCCGCCTTCCGGCCCGCAGCGCTGCCGGTCAGCGTGCAGGCGGCCAGAGAGACCCGGCAGGACATCGAACTGGCCGGTGGCGCTGTGCTGCGCGGCATCGTACGGGCGAGCGGTGGACGGCCCGTCGAGGACGCCCGGGTCACGCTCCTCGACGCGGCGGGCAATGTCGTCGACACCCTGACCACCGGGCCCGACGGGGCGTTCCGCTTCGTGGATCTGTCGACCGGCGAGTACACGGTGATCGCGGCCGGTTATCCGCCGGTGGCGACCGTCCTCCAGGTCGCGGGCGGTGGACGCACCGAACGCGACCTCCAGCTCGGGCACGCGGACTGACGTAGGGGGCCATGGCCGGAGCCATCAGGGGCAGGCTCTTGGGGCAGGACCCGGTTCCGGTCGCCCCCAGCGGCTCCCCCCGCCCGGTTGTGCGCGGCGGGGCGCGCGGGGCGCACCACCCCTGGGGTCGATTCCGCCGATGTCCGGCGGGGGCCGGACAGGGAGCCGTACCGTGGAGTCACAAGCCGCAGAGCCTTGCGGTGGGGAAGGAGCCTTCCACCCATGGACCTTGGTGTACCGCCGCAGAGGGCACCACAGCCGCGCGACACCACTGCCGGACGGGTACCGCTCGCCGTAGTCGTCGTCGACGTGGCCGGACTCGTGTCGCACTGGTCCACCGGGGCCAGACGGCTCTTCGGCGTCGGGAGGGAGGACGCCATCGGCTGCCCGGCCGGTGAACTCCTTCCGGTCTCCGGGGCGTTGCGGCAGGACGGGGAGCCAGGGCCGGACGGTACGTACGCCGGATTCGGCCACCCGCTCGACAGTTCGCTCAGCGGGAGCGTCGCCTATCCGGCGGCGGGACGGGCCCGTGTCGACGAGCCGCGGCGCGGCCGGATCGACGTTCTGTGGTGGGCCTACCCGCTGGTCGGCCCCGGTTCCGAACGGCTCCTCGTCCTTGCCGCGGACGCCGGGCAGTTGTGCGAGGCCGATGCGAACGGCAGCCGGGACAGCGAGACGATCGCCCCCGGTTTCGCGCTCCACACCGACTTCCCCGGCTATCAGGACCTGGCCGGCCGGCTCCCCGAGATCCTGCCCAACATGAGCGTGCACCAGGCGACCCGGATCGTCTCGCAGGTCCTCGAACTGGGCTACCCGATCCTGGAGTTCAGCCACCGCGACCGGGTACCGGTCACTCCCGACTGGGGTGTGCCGCGCCGGACGCCGCGCCGCCCGGCCGAGGATCCGGAGGCCACCGCCGACGGTTCGCCGACACCCCGCGCCGTGCCGCGCCCCGAACTCGACCTCGAGTACGGCGCGGTCCGTGAACGGCTGGAGTTCCTCAACGAGGTCAGCGGCCGCATCGGCACCTCCCTCGATCTCGAACGCACCATCCGCGAGGTCACCAGCGCCGCCGTCCCCCGCTTCACCGACTTCGCGGGTACGCATCTGCGCGCCGCGGTCCTCGCCGGTGAGGGCTTCCCGGACGGGCCGCCCGACGTCACCACCGTCTGGCACCGGGTGTGGGTCGAACACAACGACGAGCCCGGCCGCTGGGACGACACCGTCCCGGTCGGCGAGTCCATCGCCTTCCCCGAGCACACGCCGTTCTTCCAGTGCATGGTCACCGGTGAGCCGGTCCTCATCCCGTACGTCAGCGAGGAGATGAGCAACCGGATCTCGGGCGAGTTCGAGAAGCGTGACCTGCGCCCCCTGATCACCCACCGGTCGCTGCTCATCGTGCCGCTCAAGGCTCGTGACGTGGTGCTCGGCTTCATGGTCCTGATGCGCCGTCCCGGCCGCGAGCCCTTCGACGACATGGACCGCACCACGGGCGCCGAACTCGCTGCCCGTGCCGGGCTCGTACTCGACAACGCCCGCATGTACACGTACCAGGAGAATGTCGCCGACACCCTCCAGGACAGCATGCTGCCTCAGGTCGAACCGCGCATGGCGGGCTGCGACATCGCCACCCGCTATCTGCCCGGCGCCCGGCTCGGCCGGATCGGCGGCGACTGGTTCGACTCGGTGAAGCTGCCCGGCTCCCGGACCGCGCTCGTCGTCGGCGACGTCATGGGGCACGGGCTCAACTCGGCGGCGATGATGGGCCAGTTGCGCACCGCAGTACTGACGATGGCCACCATGGAGATGCCGCCCGCCCAGCTGCTGCGCAACCTCGACGACCTGGCACAGCGCCTCGGCGAGCAGTATCTGGCGACCTGCCTCTACGCCGTCTACGACCCGATCCACTCCGAGCTCCAGATCGCCAACGCCGGGCACATCCCACCCGTACTGGTCCGCGCCGAGGACGGCCGGGCGGAGCTCCTCGACCTGCCGACCGGTGCGCCCATCGGCGTCGGCGGTGTCGCCTTCGAGACAGCGACCGTGCAGGTGCGGCCCGGCGACCGGCTGGTTCTGTGCACCGACGGTCTGGTCGAGGTGCGCGGCCAGGACATCGGCGCGGGACTCGCCGCACTCTGTGCCTCTGCCGCGCACCCCGCCGCCTCGATGGACGACGCCTGCGACACGATCATCCGCGCCCTGAACCCGAAGGGCGGCCGCAAGGACGACGTGGCACTGCTGATGGCTCGGCTGAACGGCATCCCGGACGGCGACGTCGCCGAGTGGCAACTCGCCCTGGACCCGCGCGAAGTGGCCCGCGCCCGGCGGCTGGTCCGCGGCAAGCTCCTCGACTGGGAGCTGCCCGATGCGGTGGAGTCGGCCGAGCTGATGGTCAGCGAGCTCGTCACCAACGCCGTGAAGCACGGGCGCACCCACCACATCGGGCTGCGTCTCGTCCGGACCGGCGCCCTGCTCTGCGAGGTCAGCGACGACGAACCGGCCCCGGCCGCGCTCCTCAACGCCTCCGCCCACGACGAGTTCGGCCGCGGACTGCTGGTGGTGAGCGGCCTCGCCCGCGAGTGGGGGACGAGCACCACGGCACGGGGCAAGACCGTCTGGTTCGAACAGGCACTCACCCGCTTCCCGCGCCCCCGCTCGAACATCAGGTGAATGACGCCGCCCCGAACGACGGATGATGCGCACACCCTTGCCACCGGACGCTCCGGGGCAGTAGTCCGTTGCTGAGCAGACAGTGGTGGATACAACGGATTCGGGAGTGCGTATGGACGTGTCGCAGGGCTATCGCGAGTCGTGGGAAGGCTTCTGGTCGGCCACCTCCGACGCCCCCGGTGAGGCGATCTGGGACTCCGACCCGTCCCTCACCTCCGTACCCGACAGCAAGTTGCTGCTTACATACGCCGACGCCTCGCTGCCCGTCGTCGACCTCGGCTGCGGCAACGGCACCCAGACCCGCTACCTCGCCACCTGCTTCGCCCGGGCCATCGGCGTGGACCTCTCGCACGCGGCGATCGAGCACGCACGCCGCGCGGACACCGCGGGTGTCGCGGAGTTCGCCCAGCTCAACCTCGTCGACGGTGATGCGGTGCGGGCTCTGCACGAGCGGATCGGTGACACGAACGTCTATATGCGGGCGGTGATCCACCAGAGCGAGCCGTCGGCCCGGCCCGTGGTCGCCGCAGCCGTCGCGACGCTGATCGGCGAGCGCGGCCGGGCTTTCGTCGCCGAGCTGACGCCCGCCTCCAAGACCGTGCTCCAGCAGGCTGCCCAGGCGCCGGGCGGACCGCCCGAGAAGCTGCGGCGGGTCTTCGAGCACGGGCTCAAGCCGGCGAGCGCCACCGAGGAGGAGGTTCCGGAGCTGTTGCGTGCGGCGGGGCTGACGACGCTGGCCACCGGGGACACCGCACTCGCCCAGACCGAGTACCTGCCCGACGGCACCCGCATCGACCTGCCCGCCCGCTGGTTCGTCCTCGCCGGCGGCTGACCCGAGGATCACGGCAGCAGCCGTGGCCCCCGTTTCGCTGCGATGTCCTCGACCCAGCCGAACAGGGCCACGGCCGTCGCGATCAGCACCCAGGCGATCGTGAACTGGAACCACAGGCTGTCCAGCGGCAGATCCCGTTCGAACGCGGGAACGTTCCACATCAGATCGATCAGCGGGACGCTCGCCATCAGTGCGACCTCGTGCCACAGATAGATCGTCACGGCGCGGGCATTGAAGACCTTCACGATCCGGTCGGCCGCGCGATGCCGGGCGAGCCCGCCGAAGTCGGGCCGGAAGCGGAGCAGCAGCAGGACGAATCCAGCGGACCACAACGCCTGGGCGAGCGGGATGTCGTCGAGATCGTAGGAACCGTCGGCCCGGTGGTGGAAGGCCCACCAGGCGCCTGCCGCCAGCAGGGCCGGCGCCACGGTGACGACGAGTGCGGGGCGCATCCGGTCGAGTACACCGTCGCGGTGGGCGAAGCCGAGCAGCCAGCAGAACAGGAAGACCGACAGGTCGCTGAGGGCACTGCCGAGGCGCCCGTCCGGCACACTCCCCAGGGTCTCCAGGACCACGACAGGCACGAGGGACAGTGCGAGCACGGGCAGCGGGGCCAGGCGGAATGCGCGCAGCAGCACCGGCGACAGCAGCACGAACCACAGATACGTGCGCAGGTACCAGAGCACCGCCCAGGCCTGCTCGCCCCACGCATTGCCGGGGGGATCGCCGACCGGCAGCACCCAGTACAGGACATCGGGTCCCGGCAGCCAGCCGTGCAGCAGCATCGCCGTACCGATGACCAGCGCGAACACCCAGAGGGGGACCAGCAGTCTGCGCAGCCGGCCGCGGATGACGGGCAGCGCGGGCCGCTCCAGCGAACGAGCCATGAGCGATCCGGCGAGTGCGAACATCACGCCCATGGACGGGAAGACCAGCCCCAGCCAGGGCCACTCGAACGTGTGGTACGTGATGACGCGGACCAGTGCGAAGGCCCGCAGCGCGTCGAAGTAGCGGTCGCGGCCGCCTTTCGGGGCAGCCAGCACCACGGGCTCGGCCGTGACCTCCTCCGTACGGACCGCGACCTGCGGTCCGCCCTTGCGGTGTGCGCCTCCCATCAGCGCACCCCCGTGCCGGGGGCCGGTGTACCGACCTCGCCGGTGCGCTTCAGCTTCTGCCAGCGCAGCCGGCCGCCGGTCGCGGCGGTGACGCACGAGTGGATCAGCACCAGATACATCAGCTGCCGGTACGCGATCTGCTGCAACGGCAGCATGAGCAGATACCGGTACCGCTCGCGGTCGAGACGGAACGCGTAGGCGGCACAGACCAGTTGGACAAGCAGCACCGCCAGCCAGGCGAGCAGCGACGCCTTGAAGTCCACAAAGATCATCGCGTAGACCGTGAACACGTCGATGAGCGGCGCGAAGACGGGTGTGACGATCTGGAAGAGGACCACCAGCGGCATCCCGACCCGGCCGAAACGGCCGGACGGCCCCCGGTCGGTGACCGATTTCCGGTGCTTCCACAGCGCCTGCATCGTGCCGTAGCTCCAGCGGTAGCGCTGCCGCCACAGCTGCCCCAGCGAGGCGGGCGCCTCGGTCCAGGCGCGCGCGTGCTCGGCGTAGACGACCCGCCATCCGGCGCGGTGCAGTGCGATCGTGATGTCGGTGTCCTCGGCGAGGGTGTCCTCGCTCATCCCGCCGACCCCCAGCACCGCATCGCGGCGGAACGCCCCGATCGCGCCCGGGATGGTGGGCATGCAGCGCAGCAGGTCGTACATGCGGCGGTCGAGGTTGAAGCCCATCACGTACTCGATGTGCTGCCAGGCGCCGATCACGGTGGTGCGGTTGCCGACCTTGGCATTGCCGGCGACCGCACCGACCTCCGGGTCACCGAACGGCTGCACGAGTCGCTGAACGGTGTCGGGTTCGAAGACGGTGTCGCCGTCCATCATCACCACGATGTCGTAACGCGCGTGCCGCACACCGTTGTTGAGCGCGGCGGGCTTGCCCGCGTTCGGCTGGCGGATCACCCGCACGTTCGGCAGGCCCAGGGACTCGGCGATCTCGGCGGTGCCGTCGGTCGAGCCGTCGTCGACGACCACGATCTCGATGGGGTGGGTGCTGGCTGCCAGGGAATTGAGGGTGTTGGCGATGCACTCCTTCTCGTTGTACGCGGGCACGATCACGCTGACCGGTCCGGTGACCGAGGGCCCCCAGGAGAACCTGTGTCTGTTGCGTTGCCGGTAGTGGCGCCGCGCGAGGACGAGCATCATCGCGAACCTGCCCAACACGGCTACGCCCACGACTGCCAGCACCGCGGCCAGACCGGGCACGGTCCACTCCGCGACGGCGACCGCACCGAGAAGGGCGCGGCCCTCCCAGAGCGTGGCGGTGTCGGCCGTGCGGTGCGCGGCCTGCTCCGGGTTGCTCTGCCGGGCGTTGCCCCCGGTGCCGGGGGTGCCCTGCGCCTGCTGCGCTTGTGCTTGCTGTCCCTGTCCCTGTGCCTGTTGCTGGGCGCCGCTGACCGTGGTGAAGGTGTAGCCCTTCGACTTCATCTTCTTGATGTACTGGGGCAGCGCTTCGAGGGTCTGGGAGCGGTTGCCGCCCGCATCGTGAAAGAGCACCGAGGCGCCCTTTCCGCTCTTCGGCGTGGCCCATTTGATGATCTTGGAGACGCCCGGCTGCTGCCAGTCCTCACTGTCCGTGTCGATGAAGACACTGGTGTAGCCCATCGCGCCGAGCTTCTTGTAGACGGGCCAGCTGTAGTTGTCGATCGCGTCGTTCGTCGACGAATACGGGGCGCGGAAGAGTGTCGTCGTGATGCCCGCGGCCCCCGCCAGTGCGAGCTGTGTCTGGGCGATCTCCCGAGTGACGCGGGCCGCGCTCCGGTACGAGAGATCGACATGGGTGAAGGTGTGGACGCCGACCTCGTTGCCGTCGTCGACCATCCGGCGCACCACATCCGGGTAGCGCGAGATCATCGAGCCGACCAGGAAGAACGTGCCGGGCACATCGTTGTCGTCCAGGATGTCGAGCACCTTCTGGGTCCACTCGGGGTCCGGGCCGTCGTCGAAGGTGAGCACGATCGTCTTGTCCGGTACCGACCGGGTCCGCGCCGTGCCGCCCTGGAAGCTGAGGAACGGCCCGCCGTCGAGGACGCTGTCGGGCACCTTGCTCGCACTCGCGTCGGAGCGGACACGCCGGTCGTTTCCGACCTCGGCCCGCAGATAGCCGTCGAGCAGCATCACGGAGACGAGGCCGAGCAGGAGCAGAAGGGCGATGATCACCCGCGGCTTGGGAACCGCCTGCCGGCGGACGCGTTCGATCCGGCTCGGCGTGGCATGCCGTCGCTGGGGTCGTACCTGATTCCGGTTCATCGAGGATCAGCCGGTCCCCGCGGTCGCGGACACCGATACGGATGCCGAGGGCGACGGGCCCGCCCCGCCGGCGGGAGGACCGCTCGGAGGTGCGCCGGTGACTCCCGGAGGCGTGATCCCGGCGGGGCCGCCCTGGGCGGAGGGCGCGCCGTCGAAGGGAAGCAACTCCGAGGGCGACATGGAGATGCCACCCATGAAGGCGAGACCCAGCACGGCCGCGTAACCGACACAGGCGATGCCCAGGGCGATACCCGCACGGCGGAGCAGCCGGGCCCGGCGCCCGGAGCTGTCCACGAAGACGGGACCTTCCTGCGCTGCGGTGCCGGCCAGGGGCCTGCGCAGGCCGGCGTGTTTGCGTCGGCCGTGTCCGGTCGGATTTTTCTCGATGGCGGAGTCGGAATGCATTTGAGCATGCTGACGAACTGCGATGTGCGAAGTCTTAGCCGTTCCTGGCCGAACGCTGTGAGAACGCGGAAAGTCTGTGGATGAACTGAGAACGCGACCGCGGGTCAGGCTCTTTCGAGAGTATGTGATGTCTCGTCATATCCCTTCTGGCGAAGGGGTAATGGATAATCTCTGGGTGACTCTTCGGCAGGCCTGCAGGAAATCTCCGGGTTCGGACACATGGTGATGTGTGAGAGGTTTTCGGTGTCCCCCGTTCTTCATTGTTGCTGTTTCGGGACAATTCTCACGAGAGCAGGTGCAAACTTTATGCGCATTTCACCGAAGGGCTCTCCGAAGGGTGCGGCGGGCCGTGCGAGGCGGGCGACCGCCGTCGTCGCCGGACTCGTCGCGCTCGGGCTCGCCTGCTCGGCGTGTACGACGGGCGCGGCGGCGAACCAGGGCGGTGACTCCCGCTCCCGCGCGGACGGCCCCACGGCCTCCGCTGCCTCGACCGCCTACACCCCGTACGTCAGCGCCACGACCGCGGCCGACACCGACTCCGTAGGTTCCCCGGACACGTACAACCTCGCCTTTGTCGTCGCCGATGACGACACCTGCACCCCGCTCTGGGGTGGCACCGCCGAGCCCACCAGCCGTGCGGTGACCGCACGCGTCGCCGCACTCACCGCGACCGGTGCGGACATCAGGGTCTCGTTCGGCGGGGCTGCCGGGACCGAGCTGGCGCTCGCCTGCGACAGTGCCGAGGACCTGGCCGACGCCTACGCCCGGGTGCTCGACGCCGTGGGCGCCACCAAGGCCGACTTCGACGTCGAGGGCGACGCACTGACCGACCGGGCGTCGATCACCCTCCGCGACAAGGCGCTCCGCCTGCTCCAGAAGAAGCGGCACCTCGACGTCACGTACACCCTGCCCGTGATGCCGGACGGCCTGGAGACCACCGGGACGGACCTCCTGAACGACGCCGCCGAGCAGAAGGTCGACCTCTCCGCGGTGAACATCATGGCCATGAACTACAGCACGTCCCACGACGGTGACATGAGCGACTATGCGCAGCAGGCCGCCGAAGCCACCCACGATCAGCTCACCGACGTACTCGGTCTGTCGGACTCCGAGGCCTGGCAGGCGCTGCACCTCACGGTGATGCTCGGTGTCAACGACACGGCCGGAGAGACGTTCACCCTCGCCGACGCCGCCTCCCTTCGCGCCTTCGCCCGGCGGACCGGCGTCGGTGCGCTCTCCATGTGGGCCACCTTCCGCGACCGGGAATGCACCGACGAGGACACCACGAAGGCGAGCGACACGTGCAGCGGGGTCGAGCAGGAACCGGGAGCCTTCGCGACGGTGCTGGGCGGGTGATCCCTGGTCAGCGCGTGGCGCCATCGAGTGCGTCGCTGCGCACCAAGGTCATCAGCGAGCGGGCGCCGGGGCTCATGGCCCCGGCGGCCGGAAGTACCACGACACTCTCGTAGAAAGGCTGGTCGGCCCCGTCCAGTTCCACCGCGACCAGTCCCAGGGCCTCGGGCTTGCGCGAGAAGTGGTGCGGCACCACGGCGATCCCCAGCCCCTCGTGCACCAGCTCCAGCAGGCTGTGCACGTCGTTCACCTCAAGGCCCACCGTGCGGCGCACCCGTGCCGTCGCGAACGCCTCGTCGGCGGCGCGGCGCGGCCCCCAGTCCGGATGGAAGTCGATGAACGACTCACCGGGAAGCTCGTCGAACGGGACGCGGAGCGCCTGCGCGAACCGGTGGCCGGGGGCGCACAGGACGACCATGCGCTCGCGCGCCAGTGGGATCAGCTCGCCACGCCACTCCCCGGCACTCACCGTCGCGGCGAACGCGACGTCGAGCCGGCCGCCCGCCACCCCGTCCACCAGACTCGACGTGCCCTCCTGGCGGAGCCGGATCTCCATCTGCGGGTGTTTGCGGTGGAAGGCCGCGAGCAGCCGCGGGACCCGCACACCGGCCACACACTGCTCGACCCCCACCGTCAGTGTGCCGCGCAGCAGTCCCCGTACGGCATCGACGGCGTCCTTCGCCGCCCGTGCGCCCGCGAGTGTGCGCTCCGCCTCCACGAGCAGTGCGCGGCCCGCCTCGGTCAGCCGCACGGTACGGGTGGTGCGGCTGAACAGGGGAGTCTTCAACTCCTGCTCCAGGGAGCGGATGGAGGCCGACAGCCCGGACTGCGACACGGCGACCCGTTCGGCGGCACGCGTGAAGTGCTGCTCCTCGGCGACGGCGATGAAATGTTCCAGCTGGCGCAACTCCATGATTGAGAAACATAGACGATAAATCCAACCTGAATCTTCTGTTGGACTGCTGGATCGATGTCGGAGAGCCTGGAGACCCACGCATTCCCGCACCTCTTCCCCTCTCCGTGGAGCCCCGCATGTACCTCCCGTCGCCCGACCGCTACCAGGCCATGCCGTACCGGCGAACCGGACGCAGCGGTCTGCTGCTCCCCGCGCTCTCGCTCGGCCTCTGGCACAACTTCGGAAGGGACCGGACCGCGGACACCCAGGGGCAGATCCTGCGCCGGGCGTTCGACCTCGGCATCACACACTTCGATCTCGCCAACAACTACGGCCCGCCGCCCGGCGCCGCCGAGAGCGCGATGGGACGTGCGCTGAGGACGGACTTCGCCCGGCTCCGGGACGAGATCGTCATCTCCACCAAGGCGGGCTACCTGATGTGGGACGGGCCGTACGGGGAGTGGGGATCGCGCAAGTCCGTGCTCTCGTCGCTCGACCGGAGCCTCACCCGGCTCGGCCTCGACTACGTCGACATCTTCTACTCCCACCGGCCCGACCCGGACACTCCGCTCGAAGAGACGATGGGGGCGCTGGACTCGGCGGTACGGCAGGGCAAGGCGCTCTACGTCGGCCTCTCCAACTACTCGCCGGAGCAGACCCGGGAGGCGGCCAGGATCCTCAAGGACCTCGGCACCCCGCTCCTGATCCATCAGCCGCGCTACTCGATGCTGGACCGCTGGGTCGAGGACGGCCTGCTCACGGCGCTGGACGAGTTGGGCGTCGGCTCCATCGCCTACTCGCCGCTGGAACAGGGCATCCTCTCCGACCGGTATCTGCAGGGGATCCCGGCCGGCTCGCGCGCGGCGGGCGACAGCCCCTTCCTGACGCCCGATTCGGTCACCCCGGAGCTGATCAGCCGGCTGCGCGCGCTGGACAAGGTCGCCTCCGAGCGTGGCCAGTCCCTGGCGCAGATGGCGCTGGCCTGGGTGCTGCGGGGCGGACGAGTCACGTCGGCAGTGGTCGGGGCGAGCAGTGTCGCTCAGTTGGAGAACAGTGTCGACGCGGTGCGGCACCTGGAGTTCAGCGACGAGGAGCTGGCCCGGATCGAGGTACTTCTGAAGACCTCCTGAGGGGGGCTGGCCTTCGGAGGAGGGGGCGGACCGGGCAGGCCGCCCGGTCCGCCCGGGAACGGAGCCGTACCTCTGGCCGGCAAAAGGTGACCGATCCGCCGGTCGCCATGCGGTCGGGAGCCGTCGTCACCCGGACGGTCGGCCGATGTCACTCCGCTGCTTCCCGGGCCGCGCCGTACCGGCCGGCTCCGGAAACGCTGGATGCGTCGCCCCCCTCCTCCCGAAGAGAGAACCGCATGGCATTGTCACCTGTTCTCGCACCGCGGCACCGGCGAATACGTCCGACACGTTCCCGTCGGGGGCATGCGATCGCTGCGGCGCTGACCGCGACGGTCCTCACCGGAGCCGCCGGATCGGCAGCGGCCGACACGGGTACCACAGTCATCACCAAGCCGACCGTGGTGCTGGTGCACGGTGCGTTCGCGGACGCCTCCAGCTGGAACGCCGTCGTCGAACGGCTGCAGCGCGACGGATACAGCGTCGTCGCCCCGGCCAATCCGCTCCGGGGACTGGCGGGGGACTCCGCGTACATAGCGGGCTTCCTCAAGAGCATCCGGGGACCGATCGTGCTGGTCGGGCACTCGTACGGCGGCGCGGTGATCAGCACCGCCGCCGCCGGGAACTCCCAGGTGAAGTCGTTGGTTTTCGTCAACGCGTTCATGCCGGACAAGGGTGAGGCCCTCGGCGCACTGGGCGACAGGTTCCCGGGCAGTGAACTCGCCGCGGCCCTCAGGCCCGTACCGTTCCGCAACACCGACGGCACCAACGGCACCGACCTCTACCTGCAGGCCGCGAAGTTCCACCAGGCTTTTGCCGCGGACCTCCCGGCAGCCGTGTCGGCCGTGATGGCTGCCACCCAACGCCCCATCGCCGCCTCCGCGTTCATGGACAAGGCTGCCGAAGCCGCGTGGAAGACCATCCCGTCCTGGGCCCTGGTCTCCACCCGGGACAAGGCCATCTCCCCGGCCCTCGAGCGCTTCGAGGCGCAGCGCGCCCACGCGCAGACGGTCGAGGTCGACGCGTCCCACGTCGCCCTGGTGTCGCACCCCGCCGCGGTCACCGATCTCATCCGCCAGGCCGCCAACGGCGGCGGGTCGTCCGCACAGCCGGCCCTGGCCGGCACAGGCCTCAACACCCTGGTCCTGGCAGGCCTCGGCCTTCTCGCGGGCGGGACCGTACTGACGGGCTGCGGCCTCATCGGGGCGGCCCGCAAGCGACGCGAACCCAGGCGCTGACCCGCACCGCCGAGCCCCGCCGTCGGCGCAGTCACCGACGTCGCCCGTCGGCGCCGACGACACCGCACGCCCGGCTCCGAGATCCCAACGGTCTTGCACTGGACTGGACCTCTGGAGCTGAAAACACCTCTGGCCTGGGACTCCGCCGCCGCGTACGGTGTTGCGGCAGGAAGATCGCAACGACTTCTGACCTGTGAGAGGACCGGTACATCGTGAAGATCCTCATCAGCGCGGACATGGAGGGCGCCACGGGGGTGACCTGGCCGGCCGACGTGCTGCCCGGCACCCCGCAGTGGGAGCGCTGCCGCTCGATGTTCACGTCCGATGTGAACGCGGCGGCCCTCGGCTTCTACGACGGGGGAGCCGATGAGGTGCTCATCAACGAGGCTCACTGGTCCATGCGCAACCTCCTGCTCGAGCGGCTCGACGACCGGGTCGAGATGCTCACCGGCAAGCACAAGTCCCTCAGCATGGTGGAGGGGATCCAGCACGGGGACGTCGACGCGATCGCGTTCGTCGGCTACCACACGGGAGCCGGTACGGAAGGCGTGCTCGCGCACACCTACCTCGCCAACTCCATCACCGGAGTCTGGCTGAACGGCGTCCGTGCCAGCGAGGGGCTGCTCAACGCCCATGTCGCCGCCGAGTACGGGGTGCCCGTCGTCCTTGTCACCGGCGACAACCTGACCTGCGTGGACGCGGACGGATATGCCCCCGAGGCCCGCAAGGTCGCCGTGAAGGACTATGTGTCGCGGTACGCGGCGGTGTGCCGCACCCCGGCCCGTACCGCCGCCGACATCCGGGCTGCCGCCAAGGAGGCGACCGCGCTCGCCGGGCGCTGTGATCCGGTGCGGGGCGGCTCGTTCACCGTGGAGCTGGAGTTCGACGCCGAGCACCTGGCGGCGGCCGCGACCGTCGTCCCCGGCGTGGCGCCGAGCGGTGAGCGGCGTGTCGCCTACACCAGCACGACGATGTACGAAGGTATTCGGACGTTCAAGGCGGTGACGACGATCGTGTCGTCCGCTGTGGAGGAGCAGTATGGCTGAGGTGACCACCCCCCAGGACTCCGTCGACGATCTGGCGCTCGACGAATCGGTGACGTTCACCTCCGAACTGATCCGGATCGACACGACGAACCGTGGCGCCGGCGACTGCAGGGAGCGCCCGGCCGCCGAGTACGTGGCCGAACGGCTGGCCGCCGCCGGACTGACACCCGAGCTGCTGGAACGCACCCCGGGCCGTACCAACGTGGTCGCCAGGATCGAGGGCACCGACCCGTCCGCCGACGCGCTCCTGGTGCACGGGCATCTCGACGTCGTGCCCGCCGAGGCCGACGACTGGACCGTGCACCCCTTCTCCGGGGAGGTCCGCGACGGGGTCGTCTGGGGCCGTGGCGCGATCGACATGAAGAACATGGACGCCATGGTCCTCGCCGTCGTCCGGGCCTGGGCCCGGGCCGGCATCCGGCCCCGCCGGGACATCGTGATCGCGTACACCGCCGACGAGGAGGCCAGCGCCGCCGACGGCTCCGGCTTCCTCGCCGACCAGCACCCCGAACTCTTCGAAGGGTGCACGGAGGGCATCAGCGAGTCCGGTGCCTTCACCTTCCACGCCGGACCGAGGATGCCGCTCTACCCGATCGCCGCGGGCGAACGCGGCACCGGATGGCTGAAGCTCACCGCACACGGCAAGGCGGGCCACGGCTCCAAGGTCAACAAGGCGAACGCGGTCAGCACGCTCGCTGCCGCCGTCGCCCGGATCGGTGCGCACGAATGGCCGGTGCGGCTCACCCCGACCGTACGCGCGGCGCTCACCGAGATCGCCGCGCTGCACGGGATCCAGGTGGACGTCGACGCTCCCGGATTCGACGTGGACGAACTCCTCGGCAAGCTCGGCCCGGCCGCCGCACTGGTCGAACCCACCGTCAGGAACAGCGCCAACCCGACGATGCTGGAGGCCGGTTACAAGGTCAATGTGATCCCGGGCCGCGCCGTCGCCTACATCGACGGCCGGATGGTGCCCGGTGGCGAGGACGAGTTCCACGCCACCCTGGACCGGCTGACCGGCCCCGATGTCGACTGGGAGTTCCACCACCGCGAGGTCGCCCTGCAGGCCCCGGTGGACTCGCCGACGTACGCGAAGATGCGCGCCGCCGTCGAGCGCTTCGACCCGGACGGCCATGTCGTCCCGTACTGCATGTCGGGCGGCACGGATGCCAAGCAGTTCTCCCGCCTCGGCATCACCGGCTACGGCTTCTCACCGCTGAAGCTCCCGGTGGGCTTCGACTACCAGGCGCTCTTCCACGGCGTCGACGAACGCGTGCCCGTCGAGGCGCTGCACTTCGGCGTCCGCGTACTCGACCACTATCTGCGCACGGCCTGAACCGCACTGGGGGGGATTTGATCATGGTGTCCACAGGGGCCTACGGAACATGGCCGTCACCGATCGACGCACGGCTGGCCGCGTCGCACGACGGCCGCCCGGAATACGTCGGCGTGGTCGGCGACGAGGTGTGGTGGACGGAGCCGCGCCCGGCCGAGGCGGGCCGTCGCGCCCTGGTCCGCCGCCGGGCGGACGGGACCACCGACTCCGTGCTGCCCGTTCCGTGGAACGTCCGCAGCCGCGTCATCGAGTACGGCGGACGGCCCTGGGCCGGCGCCGGGCGTACCGACGGCGGACCCCTCGTTGTCTTCGTGAACTTCTCCGACCAGCGGCTGTACGCGTATGCGCCGGACGGCTCCGGCGAGCCGTGGCCGCTCACCCCGCTGTCGGGCGTCGGCGGAGGACTGCGCTGGGTCGACCCGCAACTGCACCTCGACCGGGGCGAGCGGGGCGAAGTGTGGTGTGTCCTGGAGGAGTTCACCGGCGAGGCGCCCACCGAAGTACGACGGGTGATCGCCGCCGTGCCGCTGGACGGATCGGCGGCCGACGACCGCGGCGCGGTGCGCGAACTCTCCGACGACCGGCACCGCTTCGTCACCGGACCGAAGGTCTCGCCCGACGGGCGGCGGGTGGCGTGGATCGCCTGGGACCATCCGCGGATGCCGTGGGACGGCACCGAGGTGATGCTCGCCGACATCGCCGACGACGGCACGTTCCACAGCGCCTGGAGCTTCGGCGGCGGACCCGAGGAATCGGTGCCACAGATCGAATGGGCCGCCGACGGACAGCTCCTCTTCGCGAGCGACCGCAGCGGCTGGTGGAACCTCTACCGCGCCGATCCGCACCGGGGCACGGTGGCGCTCTGCACACAGGAGCAGGAGTTCGCCGGACCGCTCTGGAAGATCGGGCTCGGCTGGTTCCGGCCGCTGGAGAACGGGCTGATCGCCACCATCCACGGCAAGGGCACCACCACCCTCGGCATCCTCGATCCGGAGACGGGTGAACTCGCCGACATCGCGGGGCCCTGGACCGAATGGGCCGAGACGCTCGCCGTGCACGGCAGCCGGGTCATCGGTGTCGCCGCGAGCCCACGCAGCGCGTACGAGATCGTGGAGCTGGACACCGCGACCGGCCGCACCCGGATCATCGGCGCCCGGCACCGGGACGAGGTCGATCCCGCGTACTACCCCGAACCTCACCAGCGCACCTTCACCGGGCCCGACGGCCGCGACATCCACACCCACATCTACCCGCCGCGCAACCCCGAACGGGTCGGTGCGGAAGGTGAGTTGCCGCCCTACGTGGTGTGGGCGCACGGCGGTCCCACCGGGCATGCCGCGCTCGTCCTCGACCTGGAGATCGCCTACTTCACCTCGCGCGGCATCGGCGTCGTCGAGGTCAACTACGGCGGCTCCACCGGCTACGGAAGGACGTACCGCAACCGGCTGCGCCAACAGTGGGGCGTCGTCGACGTGGAGGACTGCGCCGCCGTCGCCCGGGCGCTGGCCGCCGAGGGCGCAGCCGACCCGAACCGGCTCGCCATCCGCGGCGGCAGCGCCGGCGGCTGGACCACAGCCGCCTCGTTGACCAGCACCGATGTCTATGCCTGCGGCACCATCAGCTACCCCATCCTCGACCTGACCGGCTGGGGCACCGACGAGACCCATGACTTCGAGTCGCAGTACCTGGAGTCCTTGATCGGCCCGCTCGCCGAGGTCCCGGACCGCTACCGCGCACGGTCGCCGATCAACCGGACCGACCGGCTGACCACGCCGTTCCTGCTGCTCCAGGGGCTCGACGACGTGATCTGCCCGCCGGCTCAGTGCGAGCGGTTCCTGGCTGCGATCGAAGGCCGCGGCATCCCGCACGCGTATCTCGCGTTCGAGGGGGAGAGCCATGGATTCCGGCGTGCCGACACCATGATCGCCGCGCTGGAGGCCGAACTCTCCCTCTATGCACAGACCTTCGGGATCGACCGCCCCGACGTACCGCGACTGGAGCTGAAGAAGTGACGCTGACTCCTCTGGCCCGCGCCGCCCGCCTGCGACCGGGTGCCAGGGTCGCCGTCGTGTCGCCCAGCGGACCGGTGCCCGGCGACCGTCTGGAAGCAGGCCTCGATGTGCTGCGCGGCTGGGGCCTGGAGCCCTTCGAGATGCCTCATGTCCGTGCTGTGCACCCGGAGTTGGACTATCTCGCGGGTACGGACGAGGAGCGTGCCCGGGACCTCCAGGAGGCCTGGTGCAACCCGTCGGTCGAAGCGGTGCTGTGCGCCCGCGGCGGTTACGGGGCACACCGCATGGTCGACCTGGTCGACTGGGCGGCGATGCGCGCGGCCGGCCCCAAGGTGTTCGTCGGCTACAGCGACATCACCGTCCTGCACGAGGCGTTCGCCCGGCACATGGGGCTCTCGACGCTGCACGGCCCGATGGCCGCCACGGAGACCTTTCTCAAGGACCCGGACACCCAGGAATCGCTGCGGGCCACCCTGTTCGAGCCGGAGTCGGTACGGACCCTCGGCCTTCGCACGGCCGGGGTGCTGGTGCCCGGCCGGGCCCGAGGCATCACGTACGGCGGTTGCGTGAGCCTGCTCGCCGCCGACATCGGCACCCCGCACGCCCGGACGTCCGCGCGGGGCGGGCTGCTGATGATCGAGGACACGACGGAGGATCCGTACCGCCTCGACCGCATCCTCACCCAACTCCTCAGGGCAGGGGCGCTGTCCGGGATATCCGGGGTCGCCTGCGGCTCCTGGCAGGGCTGCGAACCGTACGAGGAGGTGCGTGCGGTACTCGCCGACCGGCTCGGCGGGCTCGGCGTGCCCGTCGTCGAGGAGCTGGGCTTCGGGCACGGCCCGACGGCGCTCACGATCCCGCTCGGTGTGCCCGCGGTGCTGGACGCGCCGGAGGACGGCGGCCCGGGCGTGCTCACGGTCGAGGTGCCCGCGCTGATCTGAACGTACTCCGGATGCGAAGAAGTTGAACATCCTTCAGGAAACGCTGCCGCGAGCGTTGACACCGCTATGACGCGTATCACAGCATGAGCGCGCCCAGTACCTACTGGTCGGTAAGCTGCCCTCGCTGTGGAGGTCTTCGTGGCACGCGCTGTTCGCAGATCCCGGTCCCGTAAGTCCTTCGCCTACGTAGCCGGGGCGGCGCTCGCCGCACCTCTGGCCCTCACCGGCGCGGCACACGCCGCCACCACGGCCGCTGCCCCCGAATACACCGTCACCGCACTGAAGTTCACCGTCACGGCGGGCGGTCGCTCCTGTACCGTCGACGCCGACCTCTACCGCCCCGCCGGGGCCGACGCCGCTCACCCCGCCCCCGCCGTCCTCGCCACCAACGGCTTCGGCGGCAGCAAGTCGGACGGCTCGACCGACGCCATCGGCAAGGCCTTCGCCTCCCGCGGCTATGTCGGACTCGTCTACTCCGGCCTCGGCTTCGGCAAGTCCGGCTGTCTGATCACGCTCGACGACCCGGCGATCGACGGCCGGGCCGCCACCGGACTCATCGACTTCCTCGCCGGGACCCGCGCCGCCGACGACGGGACGAAGGCCGACTTCGTCACCAGGGACGGCAAGGGCGACCCGCGTGTCGGCATGATCGGCGGCTCGTACGGCGGCGCCATCCAGATGGCCACGGCGGCCGTCGACCGCCGCGTCGACGCCCTCGTGCCGCTGATCACCTGGAACGACCTGTCGTACGCGCTCGATCCCAACAACACGGCCACAAGCAAGGGCGTCTCCTCGGACACGCCAGGTGTCTTCAAGTGGCAGTGGACCAACGGCTTCTACCTGATGGGGGAGGGACAGACGATCCTCGCCCCCAGCCTCGACCCGTCCCGGTTCGGCAACCTCACCTGTCTGCACTTCGCCCCGCAGGCCTGCGACACGATCGGGCTGCTCAACTCCGGCCGCTACCCGGCCGGCAGCGCCGACGCGATGCTCGAATACGCGCGCAGCGTCTCGCCGGTCTCCTACCTCGGAAAGGTCAAGGCACCCACCCTGCTGGTCCAGGGCCAGACCGACAGCCTGTTCAACCTGAACGAGGCCACCGCCACGTACCGGACGCTCGAGTCACAGGGCACCGCGACAAAAATGATCTGGCAGTCCTGGGGCCATAGCGGCGGCCAGGTGCCCGGTGAACTCGACCTGAGTGAAGGCAACCTGGAGACCAGTTACGTCGGACAGCGCGTGCTTGCCTGGTTCGACCGCTACCTCCGGCACAACAAGAGCACCGACACCGGACCCGAGTTCGCCTACTACCGTGACTGGAAGAGCGGCTACGGCACCGCGGCCGCCGTGCCCGCGCTGTCGCAGAAGGTCTACCTCTCCGGTGACGGCAAGCTCGTCGACAACCGCTCCAAGGTCACCCGCGGCAGCCGCCAGTACGCCAACTGGCTGGTGCCGACGAGTCACTCGGAGAGCTCGCTCGCCGGCATCATCGGACTGCCGGACCCCGAACCGTACGACACACATGGCACCTACCTCGGCTGGACCAGCGCCCCGCTGCCCTCCGCCGTCGATGTCGTCGGCGCGCCGAGGGCCACCTTGAAGGTCGTCTCGCCCAAGACGGAGCGCGTACAGAACAGCGGTGACGCCGCCGACAAGCTGGTCCTGTTCGCCAAGGTGTACGACGTGGCGCCGGACGGTTCCAGGACACTGGTGAACCGCCTCGTGTCCCCGGTGCGGGTACCGGACGTCACCCGGCAGTTCACCGTGCAGTTGCCGGGCATCGTGCACCGGTACCGGGCGGGGCACCGGCTCGAGTTCGTGATCGCGGCCAGCGACAGCGCGTACTTCGGCAACCGTGGCATCAAGCCGGTCACGGTCGTCAGCGCCCCGGACGACACGGGGGTGCTGGAGCTGCCCGTGGTCGGCGGCCGGGTGAACTGAAACCGGGCAGACCGACGCGGGCCGGACCGTCACCCGTACGGCCGCTCACCACCGCCCCCGGGCGCCGGATGGAGACATCCTGGTACCGGGGGCGGTGACGTATCAGGACCAGAGAAGGGGCCGGACCATGAGCCCGAAGGACGTGTCGAGCGGCGGCAAGGGCGCCGTGGGAGCGTTCTCGCCCTCCCGCATCGTTGTTCTCGTCATCGCGATCCTGTCGCTCGTCTTCATCGTCGAGAACACCGGTGAAGTCACGATCCGTCTGCTGATCCCCCTGGTGACGATGCCGCTCGCGGCGGCCCTGCTGGCGATGTTCGTCGCCGGGTTGGTGTGCGGCGGCTATCTCTTCCGCCGCCGCGCGAAGTGAGGCCGGCGGCGGTTGCCTACGCTGTCCGGATGTCTGAGAACCCCTACCTGGCCGAGGGCGCACGCACGGCGATCCGCCCCTTCACCACCGCGGACGCCGAAGAGTTCACCAATCGCGCCAAGGAGAGCCACGGCATGCACCATCCGTGGCTGTTCCCGCCCGACGACGCGCGTGCGTACGCCGCGTACGCGGGCCGGCTGACGGTGGACGCCACAAAAGTGGGCTTCCTCGTCTGCGAACGTGCAGTCGACGACGGGAACGGGACCGCGGCCGCAAGCGGCCCCATCGCAGGGTTCATCAACATCAACAACATCGTCGGCGGCGCCTTCCGCTGCGGCGCGCTGGGATACGGAGCGTTCGCCCACGCGGCCGGGCGCGGCCTGATGAGCGAGGGGCTCGACCTGGTGATGCGGTACGCCTTCGGCCCGCTGGGACTGCACCGCCTGGAAGCGAACATCCAGCCCGCCAACGCGGGCTCGATCGCCCTGGTGCGCCGGGCCGGATTCCGCCTCGAAGGCTTCTCCCCGGACTTCCTCTTCATCGACGGGGCGTGGCGTGATCACGAGCGGTGGGCGATCACGGCCGAGATGGTGCGTCAGGACCCGCCGAGGGACGCCGACACCATGGCCCCGGGCTCCGGTCCGGCCTGGACGACCACGACACCGTCCGGACCCCAGATCCCGGAGCCGCCCGACGTCTGCGGACAGGTTCCGCCGGCCCCCGCCGAGGTGGACAGCACCACCCACATACGGTGGGCGGCGGCCCGCTCGCTCATGTGCCCGTCGCGCCGGGCGGCCGATTCGGGGCCCGCACCGTAGAGGGTGCTCGCCACATACGCGTCGATGCCCAGACCGGCGGTGTCGGCGGCATGGTCGGGGACAGCCGCGTCGTAACAGATCGCAAGCCCCAGCCGCACCCCGTCGACAACCAGGACCTCCGGCTTCTCGCCCGGGCTGAAGCGGTCGAACTCCTCGCCGTGCAGCCACATCTTCCGGTAGACGACACGCGCGCCCTCTCCCGTGACGGCGAGCGTGGCGATGTGCTCACGCCCGTCGGCGTCGCGCACCGGGGCCCCGGCCAGCGCCGTCGCCCCGGTGGCGCGGCATGCGGAGACGATCGGCCCGAGGCGGGCGTCGTCGGGGGAGACGGCCGGGGCGGTGAGGTCGTAGCCGGTCAGCGACAGCTCCGGGAAGACGACCAGCCGGGCCCGGGCTTCAGCGACTGCCGCCGCATGGGCGGTGGCGTTAGCGGCGACATCGAGGTGGAGACAGACGGGCTGGGCGACGGCGACGGTCAAGGGTGCGGACAACGTGCTGCTCCGGGTCGGTCGGCGGCGGTCGACAGAGCTGTCAGGCATGCACAGGCCTCTTCATACGCGCAGGTCACAGGCATGAACAGCGTCGTCCACAGCGTAGACGGCGGTCAGCCGAGGGTCCGTACCGGGACCGGCTCGCACGCGAGCACGCCGATGGACGGTGCCCCAGCAGATCCGAGGCGGCGGTGTGCCCGGATACGGGACCGCCCCGGCCGCACGGAAGTGCGGCCGGGGCGGAACGAGTACCGCAGTTGTCGGGTGGCCCGAAGGTCAGCCGAGGGTCGCGATGGCCTCGTTGAACGTCGCCGACGGACGCATGGCGGCCGAGGCCTTGGCGGCGTCGGGGTGGTAGTAGCCACCGATGTCGACCGGCGAGCCCTGCACGGCGATGAGCTCGTCGACGATGGTCTGCTCCTGCTCGGTGAGCGTCTTGGCGAGACCGGCGAACGCCTCCGCGAGCTGCGGGTCGTCCGTCTGCTTCGCCAGCTCCTGGGCCCAGTACATCGACAGGTAGAAGTGGCTGCCGCGGTTGTCGATGCCACCCAGCTTGCGGCTCGGCGACTTGTCCTCGTTGAGGAAGGTGCCGGTGGCGCGGTCGAGGGTGTCGGCGAGGACCTGGGCGCGCGCGTTGCCCGTGGTGGTGGCCAGGTGCTCGAAGCTGGCGGCCAGGGCGAAGAACTCGCCGAGGCTGTCCCAGCGCAGGTAGTTCTCCTTGACGAGCTGCTGGACGTGCTTCGGGGCGGAGCCGCCGGCGCCCGTCTCGAAGAGGCCGCCGCCGGCCATCAGCGGGACGATCGAGAGCATCTTGGCGCTGGTGCCCAGCTCCAGGATCGGGAACAGGTCCGTCAGGTAGTCACGCAGGACGTTGCCGGTGACGGAGATGGTGTCCTCGCCACGGCGGATGCGCTCCAGGGAGAACGCGGTGGCCTCGACCGGCGACATGATCTCGATCTGCAGACCATCGGTGTCGTGGTCGGCGAGGTACGTCTTGACCTTGGCGATCACCTGCGCATCGTGGGCGCGGTTCTCGTCGAGCCAGAACACGGCCGGGACGCCCGTCGCACGGGCGCGGGTGACCGCGAGCTTGACCCAGTCCTGGATCGGCAGGTCCTTGGCCTGGCAGGCGCGGAAGATGTCGCCCTGGGAGACCTGCTGCTCCAGTACGGCGTTGCCGGCCTGGTCGACGAGGCGCACGGTGCCCGTGGAGGGGATCTCGAAGGTCTTGTCGTGGCTGCCGTACTCCTCGGCCTTCTGCGCCATGAGGCCGACGTTCGAGACCGAGCCCATGGTGGACGGGTCGTACGCGCCGTGCGCACGGCAGTCGTCGATGACGACCTGGTACACGCCGGAGTAGCTGCTGTCCGGGAGGACGGCGAGGGTGTCGGCCTCGTTGCCGTCCGGGCCCCACATGTGGCCGGAGGTCCGGATCATGGCCGGCATGGAGGCGTCGACGATGACGTCGCTCGGGACGTGCAGGTTGGTGATGCCCTTGTCGGAGTCGACCATCGCGAGGGCCGGGCCCTCGGCCAGCTCGGCCTCGAAGGACGCCTTGATCTCGGCGCCCAGGTCGGGCACCGAGTCCAGGCCCTTGAGGATGCCGCCGAGACCGTCGTTCGGGGTCAGTCCCGCGGCGGCAAGCGTCTCGCCGTACTTGGCGAACGTCTTCGGGAAGAAGGCGCGGACCACGTGGCCGAAGATGATCGGGTCGGAGACCTTCATCATCGTGGCCTTCAGGTGCACGGAGAACAGCACGCCCTCGGCCTTGGCCCGGGCGATCTGCGCGGTCAGGAACTCGCGCAGCGGTGCGGCGCGCAGGACGGACGCGTCCACGACCTCGCCCGCGAGGACCGGTACCGACTCGCGCAGCACGGTGGTGGTGCCGTCGTCGCCCACGAGTTCGATGCGCAGCGTGTCCGGCTCGGCGATCACGACGGACTTCTCGGTGGAGCGGAAGTCGTCGACGCCCATCGTCGCGACGTTCGTCTTCGAGTCGGCCGTCCAGGCGCCCATGCGGTGCGGGTGCGCCTTGGCGTAGTTCTTCACGGACGCGGGGGCGCGGCGGTCGGAGTTGCCCTCGCGCAGTACCGGGTTGACCGCGCTGCCCTTGATCTTGTCGTAGCGCGCGCGGACGTCCTTGTCCTCGTCCGTCTGCGGGTCGTCCGGGTAGTCCGGCAGCGCGTAACCCTGCTGCTGCAGCTCGGCGATCGCCGCCTTCATCTGCGGGATCGACGCCGAGACGTTCGGCAGCTTGATGATGTTCGCGCCGGGCGTCTTGGCCAGCGCGCCGAGCTCGGCGAGAGCGTCATCGATGCGCTGGTTCTCGTCGAGGCGCTCGGGGAACGAGGCGATGATCCGTCCCGACAGGGAGATGTCGCGGTTCTCCACGGTGACCCCGGCCGTCGAGGCGTACGCCTCGATCACGGGCAGGAACGAATACGTGGCCAGCGCCGGGGCCTCGTCGGTGTGCGTATAGATGATGGTCGAGTCAGTCACCGGGTGCTCCGCTCCACGTCTGCAACATTGCTTGACATCAAGATATCCCGTGACGCCCGCCCGTTCGACAGGGCCCTGCCCCGACCGGTGGCAGAAATCACCGACGAGGGCTGTCGGCGCGCAGGACCAGTTCGAGGAGGCCGGGGAACCGCGCGTCGAACTCCTCCCGCCGCAGTCGGTTGGCGCGTCCGCGCCGTCGGCCACGGGGTCGAGGGGCTGCGTCCGGGGCAGGAGGTCGCCGCGCTCACCGGTGGCGCCTACGCGGAGGTCGTGGTGGCCGAGGCCGCCACCGTTTCCCGCTCCCGAAGGGGGTCGACCTGCGGGCCGCGGCCGCACTGCCCACCGTGCTGCCGACCGCGCATGCGCTGCTCCACGAGGTAGGGCGGCTGCGTGCCGGCGAGAGCGTGCTGGTGCACGGTGCTGCGGGCGGTGTCGGCACCGTCGCCGGGCAGCTGGCCCGGGCGGCGGGAGCGGGCGCGGTGTACGGCGTCGTCTCCTCCGCGGCCAAGGCCGCATACGCACGCGAGTACGGCTACGACGAGGTGTTCGTGGGCGACTCCTTCGTGGACGGGGTCCGCCGGCCGAGCTCATGGGGCAGGGCGGCTCGGTCGCGGGCTTCTCCATCCTGTCGCTCGCACGGACCGCGCCCGAGGTTCTGCGCCCGCTCGTCGAACGCGCGTTCCGTACCGTCGTCGACGGTGTCGTGGACGTGCCGATCAGCGCGGAGTCCCCTTGTCCGCGGCGGCCGAGGCCCACACGCTGATGGGCGGACGCACCTCGACGGGCAAGCTGCTGCTGCGGGTGGCCGAGCAGTCGCCGACGGCCCAGCCGGAGGGGTGATCGACGGGTCGGGCCGAGAAGTCGCCCGGGTCCGGCCGGCCGGAGGTGCTGCCTCGTGCAGCGGGCGCGGGAACGAGATCGCCGGGGTGCGCTCTCTGCGATGCAGGGGCAGCAGGCGATCACGTCGCCCGGTTCACGGCCGGGCCTGCGCCCTTGGCCTCGGTCCAGTTCGGGGAGTGGGGTCCGGATGACGGGTGTGAGGAGGTCACCTCGGCCGGCCAGCGGGCACCGGAGTCGAGGATCAGGGTCACGCAGCCCCGGAGCAGCAGTGCTTCGCCGCCGGGGGCCGTGAGCCGGGCTGTCCATCGAGGCGTGTCGATGGGCCCGGCGGTGTCGTCGGGGTTCTCATCGAGCGAGACTTCGGCCCACACACGGACTGTTGAGTCGTCCGCCAACTTCACCGTTGCCAGTCCCTCGTACGGGTTCATGGAACCAGTTTCGGTCGGCATCCGTAGCGTTGCCCCTCGGGATCGGCCCGCCGGAGCCCGGAGTACTCGCCTCGGCGGTCGCGGCCGGGCGGGATGACGGTCGCGGCTGCGATGTTCGCAGCCGGACGGGCGCGCACAAGATCGCAAGATCGCCATCGACGGACACCCGGAGCACAATGAGATCCAAGGCTGAGCGAGGTCGCGCCCGTGTCAGCGACGGAGGCCCAGGAGGTGCTTGACCATGGAGCGAGGAAGCAGCCAGGTCAGTCCGTGGGTGGACGACGAGAGAAAGCACGCGCTCAAGGACTATCTGAGGTCCGGACACCCCACCCACACGGTGGAGTCGTACGACCCCGAGCCGGCGGCCGACGACGATGTGACGGTGGACGTCGGCGGTCCCGTTCCGCCGCCCGGTGCAGGAAGGGACCGGGCGCGTGCCGAGGCCGAGGCCGGACGGCTCAGGTCCGACCTGGCACGGCATCTGAACCGCAGCGACTTCCCCGCCGACCGCAGGTCACTCCTGCGGACCCTGTCCGAGGAGCATGTGCCGGACCCACTGCTCGAAGCCGTACGAGACCTGCCGGCGGACGAGCGGTACGGGAACGCCGGGCAGATCGTCCGGGCGCTCGGCTACCGGCCCCGCGTGTGAACGCGCACGGCGGAATGTGCTTGCAGAGCGCGGAGTTCATGTGGCATTCGGTACCCGTCAGTGCGTGAACATACCGAGAGCGGCGACGGATCGGCGACAGGAGTTCGGTGCCGTCCCGGGTGGCGTACGGGGTGTTGTGGGCGTATGGGTGGAATGCGTGCGGCGGCCCCGTGGGGGACGTCGCACGGCGCGAGGGAATCGCCACCCGGGCTGCCGCGCGCAGGGCCGGATGCAGGAGAGGAACGATGTGATGCCGGCAGGATCGAGTCGTAAGCGGGAGCGGCAGTACGAGCACATCAAGGAGAGTGCCGAGAAACGTGGCGCCTCCGAGGCGCGTGCGAAGGAACTCGCGGCACGCACCGTCAACAAGGAGCGGGCCCGCTCAGGAGAGGCGCGAACGGCGAGCAGGAGTTCCCTGCGCGATCCGAAATCCGCCTCACAGCGTGGCGGTGAGCGGTCCCATCGCGGAGCGCAGGGGCCCACGAAGGACCAGC
This sequence comes from Streptomyces sp. NPDC051664, assembly GCF_044453545.1. Lineage (NCBI taxonomy): Bacteria > Bacillati > Actinomycetota > Actinomycetes > Kitasatosporales > Streptomycetaceae > Streptomyces > Streptomyces sp. NPDC051664. The sequence continues at coordinate 513,303 of NZ_JBITCU010000002.1, forward strand.
TCTACGAAGAGGCGAAGAAGAAGCACGTCGAGGGCCGCTCGGCGATGAACAAACAGGAGTTGCGCGAGGCGCTCGGCCGCTGACAGGACATCGTGCGGGGGCGAGGAGACAACGCTGATGACGCCCACAGGGCACGTCATGCCGGTGTGCGGAACACCGTGCTGGGTCAACCTCATGACCCGCAACCTGCGAGCCACGCAGGACTTCTACTCGGCCGTTCTGGGATGGGAATTCCGGCCGGGCAGCCTGGGAACAGGCTTTTCGGTCGCCTCCGCCCACGGGCAGCCGGTGGCCGGGCTGGGTGAAGTGGCGCCCGGCCGGCCGGTGGCCGGGTCGTGGACCCCGTACTTCGCCGTGGCGGACGCGGACGTCACCGCGGCCCGGGTGCGTGAGCGCGGCGGCACCGTCGCCGTCGGCCCGGTGCGATTCGGCCTCGGCCGGGGCGCGGTGGCAGCCGACCGCGACGGGGCCGTCTTCGGCTTCTGGGAAGGCCGGGCCCTTCGCTGGTCGGACGAGCAGGGCAACCCGCCGGCCGTTCTCGAGCTACGCACCCGGGACGCGTTCGACGCCGCCATCTTCTACGCACAGATCTTCGACTGGGCCTCAGGCGAGCCCGGTGGCTGCGAGGTCGCCTATGCCTACGAGAACGACACCGTCACCGTGCGGCAGGTCAAGAACACCGTGGCCACCGTGCGCGGAGGCGGCGTCGGGGAATCTCCCGACCCCCGCGTGCGGCCACGCTGGCACGTGCACTTCCGGGTCGGCGACGTGGAACCGGTCATCGCCGCCGCACGCACGGCAGGGGGAACCGCCACTCCCCTGGCTCCGTCCCCGGGCGGCGGGACCGAGTCCGTCATCAGCGACCCCGGTGGAGGTCTCTTCACCGTCTCCACCGGATCGGTGCCGGCCGGGCCGGTGACCAGGAAAGGCCCCGTCGGACACGGCGGATGATAATCGGGAGTGCGATCACGCAGCAGAACTGTCTTGGAAGGGTCTCCGAGGACGACACGGCAAGGACGGGGTGCATGGCACCGGACACAGACCACACCGAGGTCGGCAGTGCGTCCGGCAGTCCGTTCGCCGCGACTCGAGCGGCCGCAGCGGTGATGGACGCCCGCGGGGTACTCGCCGGGTGGAGTGCGGGTGCAGAGCAGCTGCTGGGCTACGGAGCTGCCGAGGTTCTGGGGCGGCCTGCTGCGTCCCTGCTCGCCGCTGCCGGGCGCGCAGCAGTCCTCACGGCGGCCGCCGACCTGAGCCACGAGGCGGAACAAGGGCGGCAGGTCGGTGCCACTCTGCGCCGTAAGGACGGGCGAGACCTGGCCGTGGTCCTGCGGGCCCACCCCTGGGTGGGCCCGGACGAGGCACGGTTCTGGCTGCTGCTGGCCGCCGAGGAGGCCGAGACGCGGCGCTGGGAGGAGGACCTCGCGGTACTGTCCGGCCTGTTCAACCAGTCGCCGGTCGGGCTGTTGGTCTCCGACACCGATCTGCGCTGCACCCGGCGCAACGGGGCACTGGAGCGGATGACAGGTGTGCCGATCGGGCAGCGGCTGGGCAAACGGATCAGCGAGGCGCTGCCCGACCTGAACGTCGCCGAGGTCGAGGCGACGATGAAACGCGTCCTGGCCACCGGCGAACCGGTGCTCGACTTCATCCAACGCGGCCTCACTCCGGCCGATCCCAGCCGTGAGCACGTCTGGTCCACCGGGATCTTCCGGCTCGAGGACTCCGAGGGAACGGTGCTCGGACTGTGCCACGCGGTCGTCGACATCACCGATGCCCACCGGGCCAGGGAGCGGATGCAGCTGATCAACGAGGCGAGCATACGTATCGGCACCACCCTGGATGTGGGCCGCACCGCAAAGGAGCTGGCGGAGGTGGCGCTCCACCGACTGGCGGACAGCGTGACGGTGGATCTGCTGGACTCGGTGCTCCGGGGAGACACACCCACGCCCGGCCCGGCCGACCAGGGGCTCACATTGCGTCGGGCGGCCCACGAGACCGTATTCGAGTCGATGCGGCCACCGAAGGTGTTGGCCGTCGGCGAACTGAGCCGGTTCGGTCCGGCCTCGCCCCAGGCCCAGTGCGTAGCCGATCTCGAGGCGAAGTTCATCGCTCACCTGGACCTCACGGCGCCCTGGCTGGACGAGGATCCCAAGCGGGCTGCGATCATCCGTGCCACCAGGGTCCACTCGCTCATCGCCGTACCACTTACCGCGCGGGACGTCCTGATGGGCGTGGCCACCTTCTACCGGTGGCGGGATCCCGAGCCCTTTGACGACGACGACATCACCCTGGCCGCCGAACTGGCCTCCCGGGCGGCTCTCTCCATGGACAACGCCCGCCGCTACACGCGCGAACACAACACCGCCCTGGCCCTGCAGCGCAGCCTGCTCCCGCAACGCCTGCCCGTGCTGAACGCGGTGGAGGTCGCCGGCCGCTACCAGCCCGCCGGCTCGGACACCGATCTGGGCGGGGACTGGTTCGATGTGATCCCGCTGTCCGGGGCCCGGGTCGCCCTGGTGGTGGGGGATGTGCCGGGACATGGAGTACAGGCCTCCGCCACCATGGGGCGACTGCGCGCCGCAGTACACACCCTGGCCGACCTGGACCTGCCGCCTGACGAACTGCTCACCCATCTCGACGACCTGGTGGGCCGCCTCACCGAGGAGGAAGGTGGTGGGGGCCGCGACGAACCCCACGCGGACGGGCCCGCGATCGGGGCAACCTGTCTGTACGCGGTGTACGACCCCGCCGAGCGGCGCTGCACGCTCGCCAGTGCCGGCCACTATCCGCCCGCCGTGGCGGGCCCCGGCGGCAGCGTCGACTTCCCGGAGGTGCCCGCAGGGCCTCCGCTGGGTCTGGGGGGGCTGCCGTTCGAGACGACCGAACTGGACCTTGCCGAAGGCAGCCTGCTCGTCCTGTACACCAACGGGCTGATCCTGGCCCGGGACCAGGACATCGACATCGGCCTGGACTCGCTGCGCCGCGTCCTGTCCCAACCGGAGCCCGCGCTCGAGGACGTCTGCGACCAGCTGACCGCGGCGCTGCTGCCGTTCCGGCCGCCGGACGATGTCGCGCTGCTGGTCGCCCGCACCCGGGCACTCGGCCCGGACCGCGTGGCTTCCTGGGATCTGCCGTTGGATCCCGCCATCGTGGTGGACGCGCGGGCCGCGGCCACCCGGCAGCTGGACCTGTGGGGGCTGCAGGACCTGGCGTACGTCGCCGAACTGGTGGTCAGCGAGCTGGTCACCAACGCCATCCGCTACGGCAAGCCGCCCATCCGGCTACGCCTGATCCACGATCAGAACCTCATCTGCGAAGTGTCCGACGGCAACAGCACGGCCCCGCATCTGCGCCGGGCCCAGAGCGACGACGAGGGCGGTCGCGGCCTGTTCCTCGTCGCCCAGCTCACCGACCACTGGGGCACCCGCTACGCCGCACGTGGCAAGATCATCTGGGCCGAGCTGTCCCTTCCGCAGTGAGTTGCGGGAGTCGGGACGCGGCCGTGCGGTCGCCCGGGAGGATCGCGTTCAAGGCGGCGGAGGCCCAATGCTGTCCCGTGATCCCTGGCGGGCACACAGCGGCAGCGACGGCACCTCGATGCGTTGCCGGAGCGCGCGCATACACCTGCTCGACGACTGCCGCGAGGCGGTTTCCCCCGCCTCCCGGGCATGTCTTCACGGTGTGCCCAACTCGTCAGCCTCCCTCGGACGGTGCACTGTGGAAGTTATGGGAGGCGGGCGGCCCTTTGCCGGTTGGCGGCCATGGCAGTCGAGCCATGCGCTGCTGGTGATCCCGATCGCGCTCATCGTGGTGATCACGGTCGTGGACATCCTGGTCCCGGCGGACGTGCACCTCGGTCCGCTGCTGGTCATCGCACCGGCGATCACCGCCTCGTTCGCCGGTCCCCGGCTGACCGGCGCGATCGGACTCCTCGCCGTGGCGGCCCAGGCGTACATCGGCTGGCACATCGGCTTGCTCTTCACCCGCAACGCGGTGGTGCAGGTCGTCGCGCTGGCAGTGCTCTCATCTCTGATCGTGTTCTTCTGCGTGGTGCGCGAGGGGCGCGAAAGGACGCTGGACCAGGTGCGGTCGGTGGCCGAGGCCGCTCAACACGTGCTGCTGTGGCCCATCCCGGACCGGATCGGTCCGTTGCGGACGGCCTGCCTGTACCTGGCAGCCGAGGACGAGGCAGAGATCGGCGGCGACCTGTACGCGGCGACCCGTACCGACGGCGGTACCCGAGTGATGATCGGGGATGTACGGGGCAAGGGCCTGGCCGCCATCGGAGAGGCCGCACTGCTTCTCGGCGCCTTCCGCGAGGCCGCCCACCAGCACACGTCCCTGCCCGCACTGGCAGACGCCCTGGATCGGAGCGTGGACCGCTACCAGGCAGAATTCTCCGAGCCGGAGGGTGAGGTCGGGGAACGCTTCGTCACCGCCCTGCTGCTGGAGATCCCCGACGGCGACCACATCACCCGGATGACCACCTGTGGGCACCCCCCGCCTCTGCTGCTCAGCCCCGGCGACTCCGTCACCGTCCCGAGCCTGCACCCCGCGCCTCCGCTGGGGCTCGGCCTGATGCGGTCGTCCCACACCCTGGACGTGTTCACCTTCGAGGTCGGAGACACCCTCGTCCTGTACACCGACGGCGTCATCGAGGCCCGTGACCAGGCCGGTGTGTTCTATCCGTTCGCGGAACGAGCCGCCCAGTGGGCCGAGTGCAACCCCAAGGCACTCCTGCAGCACATCCGGCGTGACCTCCTCGCTCACGCCGGCGGGCGCCTCGGTGACGACGCCGCCCTCATCGCGATCCACCGGCCACCCACCCACCACCGGGACCGCCACCACGGAAAGATCTTCCATACCGACGGGTGACGCCACGGCTCCGGAATCGAACCACGGGGATGAGCGCGGCGAGCCACGACCGCGGGATCGCGTGGAACCGGCGTCCCAACTTCACCAAGCCGATGAGGAGTTGGAGCAGTCCGGCGGCGAGGATCAGTACGCAGTGGACACGCCGGTGCAGTCGGTGATGACCGACGTGGCCTCCACGCCCCGTGGTCTTCGCGTCCGGGCCGCCGTCCGGGATCGAGGCCGACACGGTTCTCGTGGACGACTTCGGCGTGGTGCGTGCGGCCACCGCAAACTGCCGGCCAAAGGGCACATCGGCTGGGCTTGGTCCGACGTCTCCGTACGGACGGATGTGTGTGCGATCGATCCGGGGGACCATGGAAGCTGAAGCACTAGTGAACAGGGGGACAGGCCGCAGGTAAGTGGCCAGGCCACGGACCGGGGCGTGGGAGGGGCCACGCGGCCGGCCGGTGGAAGGAGTACCCGGGTGAGCGAGGTCGAAGGGGGCGTGGCCGACGCCGGTCGGCCGGAGGCACGGTCGTCGCAGCCGAGCGGGCTGGTGGACCTTCTCGGTTTCGCCGCGCTGCTGCTGGACGGCGATGGGCGGATCGTCTTGTGGAGCCCGCAGGCCGAGAAAGTGTTCGGCTATGCCGCTGATGAGGTGCTCGGGCAGTACGCGGCGCAGGTGCTCGTCCATGAACAGCACTGGGAACTGATGATCAAGCTGTTCGCCCACGTCATGGGGACCGGTGAGAGCTGGGCCGGGGCTTTCCCCATCCGGCACAAGGACGGCAGCGCCCGTCTGGTGGAGTTCCGTAACACGAGGCTGCTGGACGACCGCGGTGACTTCTACGCCCTCGGGCTCGCTACCGACGAGTCGACGTTGCGTGAGGTGGAGCGGGACGTCGCATTGTCCACCCGGCTGATCTCCCAGTCCCCCATGGGGCTGGCGATCCTCGACACCGACCTGCGGTACGTATCCGTCAACCCCGCCTTGGAGCGGATGCATGGCATACCCGCGGATGACCACCTCGGTCGGCACTACCGCGAGATCATGACCCACTCGAGGTTCGAGGTGGTCGAGGCCGCGATGCGGCACGTCCTGGAAACCGGGATTCCCATGATCGACCAGTCCACCGTCGTGGGCCGCAGCCCCGCCGACCCAGAGCACGAGCATGCCTGGTCGATCTCGTTGTACCGGCTGGAGGACCCCCAGGGGCGGGTGCTCGGGGTGGCCGAACTGGTGGTGGATGTCACCGACCGGCATCAGGCAGCCATGGAGGCTGCCAAGGCCCGGCGGCGTCTTGCCCTGATCGCCGAAAGTTCCGTTCGCATCGGCACCACCTTGGAGGTGGGGAAGACCGCCCGGGAGCTGGCCGAGGTCGCCGTTCCCGAGCTCGCCGACGTGGTCGCGGTCGACGTCCTGGATTCCGTCTTGGAAGACTGTCACCTGGCAGATCGCGAAGGCCCCGCGCTCTTTCGCGCCCTCGCGGTCAAGGCCGCATACCCGACCGAAGCCGCTGAGGCAGCCGACCCGCCCGGCCACCTGGCCGCATATGGCACCGGGCGACTGGCCACCGAATGCGTACGCACCGGCCGCCCGATCCTGATCACCCAGGCGGATGACAACGACCTGGCACGCATCGCCCGCGACGACCACGCCGCCGCCCTGCTGGCCCGCGCCGGCGTGCACTCCTACATCGCAGTCCCGCTCACTGCCGGTGGCCAGGTCCTCGGCTTCCTGGGTCTCACCCGTGCGCGCAATCCGCTGCCCTTCGACGAGGACGACCTCGCCCTCGCCGGTGAGCTGGCCTCTCGCACCGCCATGTGCATCGACAACGCCTGCTCGCACGAGAGGGTGCGCAACGCCGCCGAGACCTTGCAGCGCAGCCTCCTTCCGGAACACCCGCCCCGCCTTCCCGGCCTGGAGATCGCCTCCCGGTACCGGCCCGCACAGGCCGCATTCGAGGTCGGCGGCGACTGGTACGACGTCCTGCCGCTCGATGGCGACAAGACCGCACTCGTTGTGGGCGACGTCATGGGCAGCGGGATCGGCGCCGCCGCCACGATGGGCCGCCTGCGCGCCGCCACCAGTGCCTTCGCCGACCTCGACCTCGACCCCGCCGAGGTTCTCCAGCACCTGGACAAGATCACCTCGGGACTGGGGCACCCCATCGCCACCTGCGTGTACGCCGTCTACGACCCCCACCGCGCCGAGTGCCACATCGCCACCGCCGGCCACCTGCCCCCCGTCCTCGTGCGCAGCGGCAAGCACCCGGAACTGCTCGACCTGCCCACCGGCATCCCGTTGGGAGTGGGAGGCGTCCCCTTCGAGACCACCAGCTTCGACCTCGGCCCCGGCGACCAGCTGGTCCTGTACACCGACGGACTGGTCGAAACCCGCCACGACCCCATCGACAAACGCCTCAAGACGCTGCTCCGCGTGCTGGATGCGCCCGACCGTTTCCTTGAGGAGACCTGCGACCGGCTCCTTCAGGAGCTGCGGCGTCCCGACGGCCCCGATGACGTCGCCCTGCTCATCGCCCGGACACAGCCCTTCGAGCCGAAAGCGTGAACCCCCACCCACTGGTCATCGGAACTGCTGGAAGCCTCGAAGCGCCGCAGTAATTCCTTGAGGGCAGACCTCTCGGCCGCACACGCCACACCCCTGCCGGGCGGGGCGACCGGTCATGCGTCATCGGGGCAAGCAGGCCGTCGCCCTCGCCGGTGAACTGCGTACCTCCGGCGTCCGCGTCACCCTCGTTGCCGCTCGGCCGGCCTCGGGCAGCTTGGCCACGACGTCGATCTCCACGAGGACCTCGTAGAGATCTGGGCCCACCGTCGTGCGCACCGCTTGCGCTACGAGCTGTTCGGGCGCCGCCGGGTGTGTCGCGGCGACGCCCGAGGCCGGTGTCAGTTGGCGGCTACGGGGCTCTCCGCCTGCTGGATGTGGGCTGCCATGGCGGGGTCGCTGATGCCGTCCCCGCCGGTTTCCACTCGGCCGGCGAAGCGGCTCTCGAGCGGCGAGCCGTCCACGGTGACGGTGAAGTCGTACCAGTGACCGCTCGGGTTCAGCGACCAGCGCCGCTCGACTTCCTTGCGGGACGGCACATGGATCGTCCGGGACTCGGTGAAGCGGTAGGCGTGGGGCTCGACGTGCAGCGTGACCGCCTTCGGTCCGGGATTGTGCACGGTGAGGACGACAGACTTGCCGTGACGGTCGTACCGAACCCGGAGCTCCGGGCCGGCCTTGGAGGCCGTATTGCCGGTGAAGGAACGGAAGAAGCCGCCCGGACCGTGGACCTCGAGGTCGTACGCGCCCGAGTCGGCCGCGATGGCGTCCCACACGTCGGCGAGCCGCTTCCCGGCCTCGACGGTGTAACGCCGCGGGATCCGGTCGAGATGAAGCCTGTCGTACACGTGGAAGACGGCCCCCTTGTGACCGGTGTTGCGGAACTGGAGGGTGACCGTGCCCGCGGTGTGATCGGTGGAGGCGTCGGTGTGGAGTTCGTACGGCAGTGCGCGGGAGTAGCGCGTCCCGCGTTCCTGGAACAGCGGCTCCGGTGCCGTCGGGGCCTTCGGCGCCGGCAGGGTGCGCTGGTGGGTGTCGGAGGCGGCCCAGTCGCTCTGGTCGGGGAGTTCCGGGAACCGCTGCTTGTTGGGGTGCTTGAAGTCGAACGCCGAGGTGAGGTCACCGGAGACGGCGCGGTGCCACGGGCTGATGGCGTCGATCTGGACGCCGAAGCGCTGCTCGAGGAACATTCCGACCGAGGTGTGGTCGAACACCTCGGAGTCGACCCAGCCGCCCCGGCTCCACGGGGAGATGGCGTAGAGCGGCACGCGCGGGCCCATGCCCCACGGGCGGGTCGTCCCGGTGACCGTGTCGTCGGCCTTGAGCCACGACGACGGCTTGCCGGACGCGTCGAAGTACTCGCCGTCCACCGGGACCGTCGACTTGCCGGCGAGGGTGCCGTCGAGGTTGTACGACGGGACGGCCGGTGCGGGGACGTGGTCGAAGAGGCCGTCGTTCTCGTCGAAGGTGAGCAGGAAGACGGTCTTGCTCCACACCTCCGGGTCGGCGGTCAGCGCGTCCAGCACGTCGGCGGTGAAGTCGCCCCCGTGCGTCGGGCTGGAACCCGCGCCCGGGTGCTCGGAGTTGGACGCGGTCGTCAGCACCCAGGAGACCTGCGGCAGGGTGCCCTCGAGCACGTCCTGGCGGAGCCGGTCCAGGAAGTCGGGGCCACCGGTCATGCCGTGCTCGTACACCGGCGTGCCCGGCTGGGCGTTGCGGAAGCTCTCGAACGCCAGGCAGCCGTTCATCGCGCCGGTCCAGTTGTCGTTCATGTCCTGGTAGATGTGCCAGCTGACGCCGGCGCGCTCCAGTACATCCGGGATGGTGTCCCAGGTGAACGCGTTGCTCGCGTAGTTGTAGGTCTGCGGCCACGCGTCCGGCACCCACTTGCCGGTGATCCAGCACCGGAGGTTGTTGGGCTCGGACTGGTCGGGGCCGGAGTTGACGCCCTGGCGGCCGAGTTCGGGGTCGAAGTTGGAACCCGACCAGAACGTGATGCGGTTGGGGTCGGTGCCGGTGGTGATGGAGCAGTGGTAGGAGTCGCAGATGGTGAACGCCTCGGCGAGGGCGAACTGGAAGGGGATGTCGTCGCGCCGGTAGTACCCCATGGAGTACTCGGTCTTGTACTTCGGCCAGTGGCCGAGCTTGCCCTGGTTCCACGCGGCCTGCGCGTCGGAGAAGGAGTGCGGCGTCGAGGGGATGAGCAGGGCGCTGGAGCGCTCGGGGTCGAGGTGGTACGGCGGGATCTCCCGCGCGCCGTCGGACTGGTACCAGACCGGCTTGCCGCTCTCGAGCGGGATCGGGAACCGGTCACCGAAGCCGCGCACGCCGCGCATCGTGCCGAAGTAGTGGTTGAAGCCGCGGTTCTCCTGCATCAGGATCACGACGTGCTCGACGTCCTTGATGGTTCCCGTGCGGACGGCCGCGTCGACGGCGAGGGCCCGGCTGATGGACCCGGGGAGCACGGACGCGGCGGCTGCCGCCCCCAGAGTCGTGGCCGACCGGCGGAGAAAGTCGCGTCGACTGGATGGTGAGGGCATGACACATTCCTTCGCTCAGCGGAGGGGCTGCGCCTGGACAGGGACCGTCTCCGGAATCACTTCGGCCTCCGGGGTCGGGTGTTTTCCGTGTGGTGACGGCTGCAGCCAGCACAGGCTAGGAAGGCATGGTGAACCCGGACCGACCGTGCGGAAGATCGGCATGAACAGTGCTGAACACGGCGCCAGGCTCGCGGCGTGGGCCGACGGATAGGGCGCTGCTCCGTGATCGGTCTATCTCCTGATCAAGGAAGCACCTGATGAGCGACGTGATCGCCTCTGTCGATGAGGCTGAGGATGTACGTCCGGTCAGTAGCTGACCGGCCAGGTTTTCGTGGCAGTAATGGGTGAGGGCGAGGACGCCGGCGGTCATCGTGTGGTCGTCTCCCCGTAGCGTTCCGCGAGTTCGGCGGCCCTGTGGGGCGGTACGCGCTCGGGTGCTCGCGTGGGGTGACCCTGGCATGCCGCCCGACGTTTGTACGCTCCAAGGCGAAAGTCTTGAGGCCCTACTGAGCCGGGCCTCCACACATGCGGAGGCGTGCAGCTCGCATCGCCGAGCCCGAATCCTGACCTCAGTCGCTAAGGCCAAAGGCCATGAGCCAGAGGGATCATGCCCATCGAAAGGAGGATCGCACCAAGGATCGTGCAGGTCGTCCTCAAGTCAGTGAAGCTGACTCCGACGCGGTTCGGCATGTGGCTGTGGATTCGCAAGGCGAAATCACGGACATTGAATGCGACCAGTAGCAGGGCCACCCCGCACCCGAGGTCCCACACGATCTTGACCCAGGTACTCAACCCGGCCCCTCCTCGATTTACTGGCCTCATTGTGCATGGCTGGTCAAGCGGCAACCTGCGGTTGCCCTACGAGGTCGACGTAGCGGCTTGGACGGGAGATCGGGGGCCCCGCAAGCTTCCCGCGACTCGGGCTGTCAGCACTGGCAATACGGGCTGCAGGGATCAGCAACGGTTGTTGGTGGTCGGTGTGGCTGCGGTACTTCTCTGCTGTACTGCTGGCCCTGAGGATGAACCGATACGGGGCGGTGGACGGTGAGCGTAGGCAGTCGCGGAGTGCTGGCAGTCGTGGGTACGGCAGCTGATGGAATCGAGACGCTGCGCACCGGCCTGGTCGAGTCGGCCATCGCCCTCGGCTGGCAGATAGCCGTGACCCTGACGCCGAATGCCGTCCGATGGCTGCGGGCAAACGATGAGCTCGAACTCCTGGCGGCGGTGACCGGCCTGCCGGTACGGGTTACGCCTCGCCTGCCGACCGAGCCTGGCCCACACCCTGTCGCCGACTGCCACGTCGTCGCTCCAGCGAGCGCGAACTACGTGGCAAGCTCGCGACGGGTATCGCCGATAACCAAGCCCTGACGCCAGTGTGCGAAGCGCTGGGCACTGTCGACGTCCCGGTAGTTGTATCCCTCGGATCAACGCGGCGCATGCGCGGCACCCGGCATAGGCGGGGCACATCGAGACTCTGCGGAAGGCGGACGTGGATCTTGTCTACGGCCCTGAGGTCTGGCCATGGTGTGAACCTCGCGAGGGCCCGGAAGTTCGAGAACTGCCCTGGCCCACGATCATGGAGTCCATCCAGCAGGTAGCGTCCCAACCTGCTCAGCGTCCGCTTCAGGAGTTCGATCGCCCATTGCTGCCGTGCCCGGGAACCGAGCTGATTGCTCACTCCCGAGCCCTCAGATCGCCTCCGGGCGCGCTCATGCCACCAGCGCTGACACGCCTACTCAGATGCCACCGCGACCATGACCGATATGTTCCTGAAACGAGGACGATGATGAAGCGGGACAGCAGAGATTCGACGTGGTGGCGCCTCGCTCCGGTCTGCGTCAACCTACTGCTCGGCGTACCAGCCATCATCCCCCTGTACTCTGCGTGGCTGCTCCTCACCGAGTACCGATCATGCGCGCTGGACAACTCCGGCTTCGAGTCGCACTGCGGCGACGTCAGCGTCATCGAAGGTGCCGGATGGGCCAGGTTGAGCCTGGTCATCTTCGGTGGGTTGGGGCTGCTGTCGGTTCTCGCAGTGGATGTGCTCTTCCCCCTAGCCACCGGGAAGCGACTGCGGCAATGGCTTTCCGCTTCACTCGTCATCCCCGTTCCCTGCCTGCTTGCCATAACCGCATTCGTAGTCTTCAACTGAACAGACCGAGCTCCCGCAGATCACGATCTACAGCTGCCGTGTTGAGCGATCTTGAGAGCGGTCGTGGCGTGAGTCACCGTGGGTTCAAATCCCACACCCGGTTCGCGGTCGCCGAGACAAGCGTCATCGGTATGGCGCAGCTCGACACGGCTGTGGTCGACAAGAAGGGCGAGCGGCCCTGAGCCAACCGCGCGGCACCTGGTGCGCCCTGGTCCCTCAGATGCCGGGCGCGCCGATTGCGCGCGTGGACCCCGCCAAGTTCAGTCTTGCGCGGGGTCCTTTGGCTCTGTGGAGCTGGCCGCCGCTAAGTTCTCGGCTGCGTGTAGTCACCCCGCCTTGGCGGGGTCAATCCCATACAGGACCGCCGCGGCCACTGCCTGCTTCACGCCACAATCCTCCTGCTCATCGGCCGGGGCGAGCCACAGTGGTATCAGACGCGACGCGGAAGACGAGGAGTCCATGCGCAGGTAGTGGCAGGCGCCGTTGATGTGCAGCGCGAGAACGTAAACGTCACCGCCGTCAGCCTTGCCGGAGACCACGCGCACGGTGTCCCGGGCGGATACCAGCCGCTTGTCCTTCAGCAAGTCCACAGCGCCCTGCGGAGTATGCGCATATCCTTCGGTAGCTATTTGCCGGTACACATACGCACCGGTGGGCTGCCGCGCGAGCAGCTCGCCCATCTGCGCCGCGAGGCTGCCGGGCTTGCTGTCGGACCGCGAGGCGGGGCAAGTCATCGTGGACTGCTTCACGCTATGTGCGCCGAAACTGAAGGAATAGCGGTAACAGCGGACCGGATAGGCGTCTGCGGCGACGGTCTCTGTGCCGGGTGGCAGCAGCCCCAACATCACCTTTGCCGTGTGGACGTGACCACCGGACTGCCCCTGCCCCGTGCCGACGCTCAGCAGCGCTCCGCCGTGTGCCTCGACCTGGGCGACGAGGGTGCCCTCGGTAAACTGCCCCCCGAAGGTGTGCTCTGGTGACCAAAAGCCCGCATTCAGGTCGCGACGTAGGTCCTGGGCAAGCTCAGCGGCCTGAGCGTCGACGGCGGACGTGTCCGGAGCGGTGATTCTCTGGTAGAGCAAGGTGCCCGCCACTCCCGCGGCCCCGGCAACGAGTGCCGTCACCGTGAACAGCAGGACCCGCAACCCGGCGCTGTGCCCCCGCTGCCCGGAACCGGACCGCCGGTCCTCTCGAGCCTCCACAGCGTGCGTCGTCATGTCTTTTCCCCTGTCGACAGGAAGTTGGGCTTGCGGCCTTATCTCTAGCAGGTCGATCACGGAGGATCGTCTTCCTCTGATTAATCGTCCTGCTACAGGACAGGCAGTCCGTACCAGGGCCTGTCCGGCGGATCTTGTGACTGTGTGGGGGTCGTTTCGTTGGCACGGTCATGGGACGGGGAGATCTCACGAATAAGGAGTGGGTCCGGCTGAAGCCGCACCTGCCGAAGTCAGGTCTGCGCGGCGGCCGGTGGGCCAGTCATCGCAGGATCATCAACGGGATCCTGTACCGACGGCGCACGGGTGTGCCCTGGCGGGATCTGCCTGCGCGTTTCGGTCCGTGGAAGACCGTGCATGAGCGGCACCAGCGCTGGTCGGCGGATGGCACGTGGGACAGGATCTTCCAGGGCCAACCGGGGAGGGGACACCTTCACGTCTCGGTGCGGCGGTGCTTACGGTTTGTGGGTTACCCAGAGCATTTCTGCCGGCCAGCGGTGTGCCCAGTCAGGCGGGTCGGTTTGGTTGTAGCCGTTGGCTGTTCCGGGTTCGGGCCGCGGCTCGATGAGGTCGTCGATGACGAGACCTGCGCCGCGCAGGACCTTGATCCAGTCGCCGTAGGTGAGCTGATAGCTGACCGCGCCCTGGTCTTCGGCGATGGTGTCCAGCCCGAAGTAGTCCTGGTGCAGCCTCGTGGTTACGCGGCTGGCGGCTTCGTCGTAGCAGGCTTCGAACCATGGGCTGGCGACGTTGAACACCAGGCGCCCACCGCGGCGCAGGATGCGTGCGGCCTGCGGGACGGCCAGGTGCGGGGGCGCCCAGCTAAGCCCGCCGTAGTCACAGAAAACCAGGTCGAAGCTGTCGGCGGCGAACGGGAGGTGTTCGGCGGCGCCTTGCACCAGCGGGTAGCGGGCCGCTCCCATCGCGCGAGCTGCCGCGGCGAGCTGGGCTTCGGACAGGTCGAGCCCGACCACGGTGGCGCCCTCAGCGGCGAGCGCCCTGGACCACTGGCCGGCGCCGCAGCCGAGTTCGAGGACGCGCTTGCCGGTGACGTCGCCCAGGGCGTGCAGGTGCGCGTCGGGGATGGCGTAGGTGCCCCACAGCCGGGGCGTTGCGCCGATCTGCGGGTCGTGCTCGTGCTGGTAGGCGCTGCTGATCTGGTTCCAGAACCGCCGGTTGGCAGAAATGCTGTCCACGCGCCGACTCAAGCACTGCCTGCCGGGGGCGGTCAACACGATTGTGCTGCGACCGGGAAGGTTCACCGGTTCACGGGTGTCCTGCCTGGCTGCCGATGCGATTGGGCACGAAGAGGCACGGACCGGCCGTTCCCTACCGACGAGCCGACGGTCTCGGAGCTAGGGGCGGTAGTGGTCGCGCACAGTCGGTGAAGAGTTGTGCACTGCGGTGGAGCTGTAGGTAACCCGGTCGTTCCGCGCCAGTACCCGGCTCGCTTGCTCGATGAGGAGTCCGTCGGCGTTCTCTGTGCGGTTGCGCCGCAGCAGCTTGACGATCAGGGCAACCGCCGTCACACCCATGAGTCCGAACATGATGCCAAGCTCGATCAAGGATCCCCCTCTGTGGCTGCTCAGTTCATTCAGCGTGGGATTACCATGACATGCTCTTCGGGCTTGAGGTATCCAGGGCTGAAAAGCTTGAGGATCTTCTGAGCTCGGCCGGATCGCCATGCGGGGCCGTTCACTACGTGGGGCCAGTTACGACTTCGTCGGCGATTGAGCGCCTGTCTTTGATCGCACCCGTATGCCGACGGCTTACGTCTGAGGACCAAGTGGTTTTGCTGACCGCCCGGGGCTTGACCATCACACCGTGTCAGGGTCTGCACTGGATGGCGGGAGTTCACCATTTCCTTGGGATGCCCCGGGGCACCACCGCAGTGTTGATGGGGCTGCCGCAGCCCATCATCGCTTCCTGACCGAAGAAGACAGGACAACAGTGACGCACTACATCGGCTCCGGCCCGTACTGCTACGCCAACTCCCTGGCCATGGTCCTCGGCCAGTCCACCCCGCCCCCGGCCGTCATCGAGGTACTGACCGGTTCGCCGTTCGGCTTCGAATTGATCGGCGGCACTTTGCCGCTGTTCGACCCCTACGGCTGGGACCCGGATCAGGGTCTGGATGCGGCCATCGCCCTGCTCGGCGCGCGCTGCGCGCGTACCACCGGCGGCACGGCCGAGGAGGCTGAGGAGCAGCTGCGTGAGGCCTCCGCCCGAGGCCCCGTACTGGTCGGTCCCGTCGACATGGGGCTACTGCTCCACCAGCCGGGCACACCCACCGCCGACGGTGGCGACCACTTCGTGGTCGTGCTGGAAGTCGACGGAGGCAAGGTGATCTTCCACGACCCGCACGGTCATCCCTACACGACGCTACCGGTCGCGGACTTCCTCGCAGCGTGGGAGGCGAAGGCGGTCGGCTACGCCGATGCCCCGTACGTGATGCGCGCCGGCTTCGTCCAGGAACGGAAGGTCTCGGCGGAGGACGCGCTGCGGGCGTCGCTGCCCGATGCGGAGCGGTGGCTGGCGGGCCGCCACGACCGGCCGGTGCCGGCGGGGACGCTCGGAGGCGACGCCGGGGTGGAGGCGCTGGCCGCCCTCGTGGAGGGGGGACTTGACGTGCGGATGCGTGGCTTCCTGGAGCACTTCGCGATCCGAGTCGGTGCGCGCCGGCTCGCCGATGCCGCGCACTGCCTGGACTCGCTGGGGCTCCCCGGTGCGGCGTCAATCGCGGCCGGGCAGGCACGGCTGGTCGGCGGTCTCCAACACCCGCTGGTCACGGGCGACGACCGGGCGGTGGCGGACGGACTGCGCCGGTTGGCTCCGACCTACGAGCGGCTGCGGACCGCGCTCGCATCCCGCATTGTTTGAACGGGGCTGGTGCGGAATGTGACGTGACACGGGCCGCACGGGTCTTCGAGTGTGACCAAGAAGTGGGCCCGTGCGGCCTTATCTCATCCTGCCTTCTGTGGTTGATCATGCACATCTCGGCTATTTGGCCGAGGAGTTGACCGCCCCATGGACCGCCCCGCCAGGACTCCGGTCTGCGCGAGCGGCGTCGTGGAGATCGGCGCCGGGCGCCCGGGGCCGGGTTCATCTACGGTCCTGACGTCTGGCCGCTCCATGAACCCCGCGAAGAGCCAGCAGTTCGACAGCCCCCTGAGCCGCGATCACGGAGTCCATCCAGCACGTGACAGCCCGGGCCGCTCGACACCCGCTTTAGGGGCGAGGTGGGGCGAGTTGGGGGCTGACCTGTGGGATGCCGACTTCGGTGTCTGCTGGCTGTGGTCTCCGTCAGTAGCCGCAGTTCCCGTTGAGTCCCGCCTGATCTGACGCGGTTGTGGCACGGGGCACTTCTGATTCCTAGCTCAGAGCAGATCGGTCATCTGAGGTCATCACGGTCGCATCGGAATCTTGGGAGTCGACAGCAGTCATGGCCGATGGCTGTGGTTGCTGTACTTGTCGTTATCGCGTTCGTGACCGACGCTTCTCGCCCCAGCGCTCCGCGGCCCTCACGCCTGTAATGGCAACGGCGGCCGTCACAGCGGAGCCGAGCCAACCCATCGGCTCGTCGCGTGTGATCATGGTCCCGAATCGGAGGGCGAGAGTGAGCAGGATCCAGGATATTGCCCAGTCCTCGACAATCTGCCGATTAGGGCGTCGGTTGCTCATGCGCTGCAGACTAGGGGTTCGTAATGTCGGGTCGCTAGAGCCCCAGTTCGGAAGACGCCATACGTGGATGCCTGTTGACATGCGAGGCCGTTGACCTGCGTAGGAGCTCGCCGCTCGCCCCCGACGCGGCCCCTCCGATCGGTCGCGCCACGGGCGCACCCCTATTGCGCATCCACAAGGAAGCAGTTCCTGGAGCCGGTGGCGGTGGCGGTGAGATCGCACGCGGCCGTATCGGCATCCTCCTGCGTAGGGTGCTGCCGCAGAATCGCCGCTGTCGCACGCGTCCCGGCATCGAAACATGTCGGATTCTGCGCCACGATCATGCTGAGGATCTTCACCTGTGTGGCATCCAAGTCCGACTGCATGGAATTGAGGTCGTCGTCATCGTAGGGCGCCCGTTGCTGTTGCTTCCGGAGCTGGCCGGCCCGTGTCTTGAACTCCTGGTTGGCCTGCTCGCACGTCGCGGACCGCTCCGATGCGCCGTCGTGTCGCGTCGCCCCCGACGGCATAACCGCCTATGGAGAGTGTGATAGCTCCAGCGCTGACCAGCGCGATCATCGAACGCTTCGCTTCATGGCCTGGATCGTATACACGCAGGTGAGGCGACTCACCACCGACTGATGCGCCACGGAACCCAGTGTCGCCGGGCTCACGAGCCGGGGCTGTGACATCAGCTTCGCTGGGAGTTAAGATCCGCTGCCGACCTGCGGGAAGTCCGAACGGGCGGCTTCCAGGGGGTGTGGAGTGGCGGGAGCAGTCAGGGTGCCGCGCGGGCAGGCCCGGTTTGCCTGCGGCGTGCTTGCCGCGTTCGCGCTGGTGACTGTCGCGGCCGGGCTGGCGGCGTGGCACAAGTACCAACTGCTGGCGGGACCGCTGGCGCCAGGGCCGTACGTCGACAACCCATTGGTCGAGGTCGACACGTGGTTCAGGAACCTGATGGGCTGGCGGACGGTGCTGCTCGTCGCGGCCCTGTTCCAGTTCAGTATCTGGCTCGCCAACATGCGCGACGTCGCGGATGTGATCTGGCGCCAGGGACAGCGTCGGCACAGGGCGTGGCTGGTCTTCGGCTGGGTGATACCGCTCGGGCAGCTCTTCATACCCAAGATGTTCATCAACGACCTCTGGGCTGCCAGCCGACCGGAACCGCAGCGTCGTCGCGGACATCCTCTGCTCACGGCATGGTGGCTGTCCGTCCTCGTCGCGGCGAATGCATACAGCGATGGCCCCGACGACCTGAAGAAGGCGGTCACCGCGAGCCAGGCTCGTCACGCCCTGCGGCAGCTGATGGTCAGCGATGGTCTGGACATCTGTGCCGCTGCGCTATCGATCATCGTCGTCCGGCAGCTCATTCGCCGGTTGGGGCGCGCCGCACCGACTGCGACAGCGCCCGCGGAGGTCTTCCGGACGGGCCAAGCAAGATCCTGAGGGTCCCGGGTATTTGCATGCGGTCGGTGGAGTCTCAATGGGCGACGTCAAGCGCCTCCCGGTGCGATCAGTAGCCGAAGAAGTGACACGCCGGGTTCTGGACCTGCGGTCACGTCATCGATCGACGCTGTGACCTTCTGTGGATCGGTCATCTGCCCCACCCTTGTTTCTCCGGCAGAGGGGCGGGAAGATCACTGCGCCGCCGGATCGCGAGGATCACGCGGTTTGGCTGGTGGGGAAGTGCTGTGACACAAATACCGCGTCTGCTGACGGAACCGGACCCGGCGGCGATGCGCAAGCGCATGGTCTTTTTGGTGGCCGTTCTGGTCATTATGATGTCGAGCCTGCTGGTCGAGTGGTACATGGAGCGGGACGTGATCACCGGCAACCAGGGCCCATTCCCTGCGGCGTTGGGGACTGAGGCTCCAGCCGCGCCGTCCCAGGTCTCACGCCAGTCCTATCGCCCTGAAGCGCTCGTCCATGGTCTGTCCATCGTCCCCACTGACTCCGGGGTGCGGGCCCTGAACTTGCGCACGGGCAAGGAGTACTGGCGCTACGAGCGGCGTGACGAGGGCGCCGACATGCCCTCGGACGAGGTGTCGGCCGCCACGGTGGTGGCCTGGTTCGATGACGGCAAGCTGGTGGGCATCGACCTGCGTACGGGGAACGTGCGGTGGCGTACGGAATTCTCACGCGGCGGCTTCCAGGACATTCACATGGGCGCGGGGCAGGTCGTCGCGCAGACCCCGGGTGGTGTTGCCGCCTTCTCGGAGCGCAGCGGGAAGAAGCTGTGGACGCTCCGACTTCCCCGTTCCTGCAAGTACCCCTGGGCCGTACACGACCTGCCGAATCATCTGACCGCGGTCGAACTGAGCTGCCAGTCTTCGGACCACCAGAACGGCGTGGTGGTCGGAGTCGACAACCGTACGGGCGCCGAGCTATGGAAGCGCACTGTCCGGCAAGATCTCTACAAGACCGACAATCACACCCTGGTCGCAGTCTCCCCGATCACCACCAGCGAGCTGCGCGAAATGGCCCGCGTCCAAGTACTGGACGTCGACAGGAAGGGCGCCAGACTGCGGGCCGAATTCTCCAGCGACTCCTGGGCCCCGGACGACGCAGGGGACGGCATCATCATCTCCGGCGGGAACCCCGAATCGCCGGGAAGCGCCGGCGCCTCCGTCCTGACGGGCTACGACACGCAGGTCGGCAAGCGTGCCTGGGAGCGCCGGGCTCTGGCGGGCCATTCGTTCGGCTTCGCCAAGTTGGCCGACGGCCGGGTCTACGTCGTCCAGAACTCGACGATCTCCGAAGGGGACGAGAGCCGGGTCCTCCATGCCGATCTGCTCGTCCTGGACGCCCACAGCGGAGACCTGCTCCACAGGCTGCGGTTGCCGGACATGACAGTGCCGCGCGGCTTCGTCGGGACTGGCCTCACGGTCCGGGATGCCGGTGACGGCGTGATCAGAGTCGGGTGGCCCGAGGCGCTGCACGACGAATTGTTCGTGACCTGAACGGCCCGAGCCGCGGTCGTGCCGAACTGAGAGGCGACGGCAAACACCTTCGGCTCTACGACTTCCTGACCCGCACCGAAGAGCTCATCGACCTCGGCGCTGAAGGGACGAGGGATGCCGCCGGCGGCCACGCAGGCGGCGACGCCGGACTGATGGACGCCTTCGTCGCCGCCGTCGCCACCGGAAACCCGGACCTGGTGAAGTCCGGCCCGCAAGAATCCCTCACCAGCCACCTGACCGTACTGGCCGCCGAACGTGCCAGGCGCAACAACACCGTCGAGACCGTACGACCGTCGGACATGGCGAACTGACGAGCAGGACACGTCCTCGGCTGCTGCCATTCCCACACTGAACCATTCCGGGTTCGATAGGGACTCGATATTTCTCTTCACGCCGAACACGACGCTCAGCACCTACGACCCGTCAAGAATGGTCTTATGACGACCGCTTCGCAGGCCCGCTCGTTCGACTTGGCTGCCGCCGGCTACGCTGCGAACCGCCCTTCATACCCGCCCGCCTTGCTCGACGCGGTCGAGGAACTCACCGGATGCCCCTTGAAGGGTGCCCGTGTCGCGGACGTCGGGGCGGGCACCGGACTGGCGACGACGCTCCTCCGCGCCCGCGGTGCGAACGTCATCGCAGTCGAGCCCGGCCCCGGAATGGCCTCGCAGTTCCGCCTCAGCCTGCCCGAAGTCCCGCTCGTGATCGGTGACGGTAACAACCTGCCGCTGGCCTCCGGCTCCATCGACATCCTCACGTATGCCCAGGCCTGGCACTGGACCGATCAGCGCAAGTCCGTCCCGGAAGCTCTCCGAGTCCTGCGCACCGGTGGTGCACTCGCCCTCTGGTGGAACGACTCAGACAGCACTGTCCCGTGGATTGCCGACCAGGACGCCCGCCTCCGTCGCCTCTTCGGTGCCGACGACAGCGCCCCCGACCCCATGGCTCGATTCCGCGGACTGCCATCCGAGCTCGGCTTCGTCGACCGGCACGTGCCGTGGACCCGGAGCGTTCCTCTCGATATGCATCTCGCCAACCTCGCCAGCTACTCCGACTTCCTCGTTCTCGGCAAGGAGGCGACCAGCACGTTCCTTGTCCAGGAACGCGGCCTCCTCGCCGAGGTCTTCCCGAACGGGACGGTCGAGGAGCATTACGTGGTCAGCTTGGCCGTTGCCACCCGTCGACGCAGCACGGCGACAGGCTGACGGCCTTGCACTTGTGGCGATACCCGCTGACCGCCGCCGGGGTCGCTCTCCCCCCGCGACGTGATGGAGATTCTCGGGCACAGCCAAATCGCCGTCACGATGAGCGTCTACGCCCACGTCGTCCAGGAGACACAGCATGAGGCCTGAGCCACCTGGACCGCATGCCGAAGCGGGTCCCGGCCGTGAGTGACCGCCCTGGTTGATGTCAAAAGTAAATGGAAGGCCCCCAACCATGATCGGTTGGGGGCCTTCGGCCTGGTGGGCGCGGACGGTTTCGAACCGCCGGCATCTGCTTTGCAAGACCGGCACCGACCGCGGGACGGTCTTGGCGACAGCCGTAGCCGTACATGAGCCCAGCGTGTCGGCGGGTGTCCGTACCGCCTCGCACCCCAAGTGATCGTGACTGACTGCTCGATCTGGCACGCGCCGCGCGCCGAGGATCCGACTCGGGCCGGAACTCCGCGCATCGTGCCGACCGGTCCGACCTGCCGCCTGACGCGGGGATCGGATGCGGAGTGCCTCCGCAGCAGCGCACACGCGTGAGTCGGGTCACTTTCGGTCAATCGTTGCGCATGGCTTTCACCTTCCGGGGAAGAGGACCAGATCGCTGGGATATGCCCCGTATCAGACAGACCAGCTCAAGAAGGGCAAGGCTCGACGTGTCGGCACAGAAGACCATCCATGTGGGCGGAGAGTGGCGAGAAGCCGCCTCCGGCGCCACGCGCGAGATTCTCGACCCCGTCGACGCGACGGCGTTCGCCGTCGTCGCGGAGGGTGGCGTCGCGGACACGGACGCCGCCGTCGCCGCAGCCAGGGCGGCCTTCGACAAGGGGCCCTGGCCGCACACGCCCGTCGCGGAGCGGGCCGCACTGCTCAGGCGGGTGGCCGACCTGCTGGAGCGCGACCGGGAGAAGATCGGCGCTCTGGAGTGCCGGGACGCCGGCAAGACGCTCGAAGAGGGACGCGTCGACGTGGACTGCGTGCGCGACGCCTTCCGCTACTTCGCCGACCTCGTCATGAACGAGAGCGGTGGACGCGTCGTCGACGCCGGATCCGACGAGATTCACAGCGTCGTCGTGCACGAGCCCGTCGGAGTCTGCGGACTCATCACGCCGTGGAACTACCCGCTGCTCCAAGCCAGTTGGAAGATCGCGCCGGCACTCGCCGCAGGCAACACCTTTGTGATCAAGCCCAGTGAGATCACGCCGCTGACCACCGTTGCCCTCGTCGCGTTGCTCGTCGAGGCCGGACTGCCCGCAGGTGTGGCCAACATCGTCACCGGTGCCGGTGCCACCGTCGGTGCCCGGATCGCCGACCACCCCGACGTCGATCTCGTCTCCTTCACCGGCGGACTCGCCAGCGGTACGAAGGTGATGCGGGCCGCCGCGGGCACCGTCAAGAAGGTCGCGCTCGAACTCGGCGGCAAGAACCCCAACGTGGTGTTCGCGGACGCGTGCGCCACCGACGAGGGATTCGACACCGCCGTCGACCAGGCACTGAACGCAGCCTTCATCCACAGCGGGCAGGTCTGCTCCGCCGGTTCCCGGCTGATCATCGAGGAGTCGGTCCGCGACCGCTTCGTCACCGAGCTCGCCGGGCGCGCCGCGAGGATCCGTATCGGCCGCGGCACCGACGACGGTGTCGAATGCGGTCCGCTCGTCTCCGAACAGCAGCTCGCCAGGACCGAGGAGTTCGTGGCCTCCGCGCTGAAGGAAGGTGCGGTGCTGCGGGCCGGTGGCGAGCGTCCCGAAGGCCCCGGGTACTTCTATCGGCCCACGGTCCTGGACCACTGCGACCGATCCATGCGCGTCGTGCGCGAGGAGATCTTCGGGCCGGTCCTGACCGTCGAGACCTTCCGTACAGAGGACGAAGCCGTCGCCCTTGCCAACGACACCGAGTACGGACTCGCCGGCGCCGTGTGGACTGCGGACGCGGGCCGCGGACGCCGGGTCGCGGGCCGGCTGCGCCACGGCACCGTCTGGATCAACGACTTCCACCCCTACCTGCCGCAGGCGGAGTGGGGCGGCTTCGGGAAGTCCGGCATCGGCCGGGAGCTGGGCCCGACGGGCCTGGCCGAGTACCGCGAGGCCAAGCACATCTACCAGAACCTCGCCCCGCGCCCCGTGCGCTGGTTCGCGGGCTGAACGGGAGCAGAGGTGGAGCACATGACCGACTACGACTACGTCATCGTCGGGGGCGGCACCGCAGGTTCGGTGATCGCCTCCCGGCTCACCGAGAACCCGGACATCACCGTTGCCCTCATCGAGGGTGGACCGAGCGACGTGGGTCGGGACGACGTCCTGACCCTGCGCCGCTGGATGGGCCTCCTCGGCGGTGAGCTGGACTACGACTACCCCACCACCGAGCAGCCCCGCGGCAACTCGAACATCCGCCACAGCCGGGCCCGGGTCCTCGGCGGCTGTTCGTCCCACAACACCCTCATCGCCTTCAAGCCGCTGCCGTCCGACTGGGACGAGTGGGCCGAGGCGGGCGCGGCCGGCTGGGACGCGGCGTCGATGGACCCGTACTTCCACAAGCTGCGCAACAACATCGTCCCCGTCGACGAGGCCGACCGGAACGCCATCGCCCGCGACTTCGTCGACGCGGCGCAGACCACACTCGGGGTGCCGCGCGTCGAGGGCTTCAACAAGGAGGCCTTCCGGGACGGCGTCGGCTTCTTCGACCTCGCCTACCATCCCGAGAACAACAAGCGTTCCTCGGCGTCGGTGGCGTATCTGCACCCCTTCCTCGACCGCCCGAACCTCCACATCGCCCTGGAGACCTGGGCGTTCCGGCTGGAGCTCGAAGGAACGCGTGCGACCGGCGTGCACGTGCGGACCAAGGACGGTGCGGAGCGGCTCGTGCGGGCGCGGCGAGAAGTGGTGGTGTGTGCCGGTGCGGTGGACACCCCGCGGCTGCTGATGCACTCCGGCATCGGGCACCGCGAGGAGCTGGAGAAGCTCGGCATCCCCGTGGTGCACGACCTGCCGGGTGTCGGTGAGAACCTGCTCGACCATCCCGAGTCCGTCATCGTCTGGGAGACGCACGGCCCGATTCCCGAGAACTCAGCGATGGACAGCGACGCCGGGCTGTTCGTACGGCGGGATCCGAACAGCCAGGGTCCCGACCTGATGTTCCACTTCTACCAGATCCCGTTCACCGACAACCCCGAGCGCCTCGGCTATGAGCGGCCCGCGCACGGCGTGTCGATGACGCCGAACATCCCGAAGCCGAAGAGCCGCGGACGGCTGTACCTGACCAGCCCCGACCCCGAGGTCAAACCCGCACTCGACTTCCGGTACTTCACCGACGAGGACGACTACGACGGCCGCACGCTCGTCGACGGGATCAGGATCGCCCGCGAGATCGCGGCGCAGGAACCGCTGGCCGGCTGGCTGAAGCGCGAGGTCTGCCCGGGGCCCGAGATCACCTCCGACGAGGACATCAGCGAGTACGCGCGCAAGGTCGCGCACACCGTCTACCACCCGGCCGGAACCTGCCGCATGGGCGCGGCCGACGACGAACTCGCCGTCGTCGAACCCGACCTGACGATCCGGGGCCTCGATGGCATCCGGATAGCCGACGCGTCCGTCTTCCCGACGATGACGACCGTCAACCCGATGATCGGCGTGCTGATGGTCGGGGAGAAATGCGCAGATCTGCTCGGTGCCACTACTGGGGGTCATGCCTGATGAACACGCCGCCGCACGTTTTCTCCGTACGCGACCTGTGGAAGGTGTTCGGTCCCAAGGCCGACCGCGTCCCCGGTGATGCCGAACTCGGTGCGCTCACCCCGGCCGAGCTGCGCGAGCGCACCGGCTGCACCGCAGCCGTGCGCGACGTCTCGTTCGACGTCCGCAAGGGCGAGGTGTTCGTCGTCATGGGCCTGTCCGGGTCCGGCAAGTCCACGCTCGTGCGCTGCCTCACCCGGCTCATCGAGCCGACGTCCGGTGAGATCACCATCGACGGCGAGGACGTGCTGTCGATGGACGCCGGCCGGCTGCGCGAACTACGCCGCCACCGCGCCGCCATGGTCTTCCAGCACTTCGGCCTGCTGCCGCATCGCTCGGTCATCGACAACGTGGCCTACGGGCTCGAGATCCAGGGCATAGGCCGCGCGAAGCGGCGCGAGCGGGCAGCCGAGTTCATCGCCAAGGTCGGCCTCGACGGCATGGAGAACCGCCGTCCCGGACAGCTCTCCGGCGGTCAGCAGCAGCGGGTCGGACTTGCGCGTGCGCTCGCAGTCGACCCCGAAGTGCTGCTGTTCGACGAGCCGTTCAGCGCGCTCGACCCGCTGATCCGCCGCGACATGCAGGAGGAAGTCGTACGCCTGCACCGCGAGGAAGGTCGCACGATGGTCTTCATCACCCATGACCTGAACGAGGCGCTCAAGCTCGGCGACCGCATCGCGCTCATGCGCGACGGACAGATCGTGCAGCTGGGCACTCCGGAGGAGATCGTGGGGACGCCGGCCGACGACTACGTACGGGACTTCGTGCGCGACGTGCCGCGTGAGCAGGTCGTGACGGTGCAGACAGCCATGCGCCCCGCCGACGGAGAGGAGAGCATCTCGGGCCCGGCGCTTGCACCCGGTACCACGGTCTCCGATGCGATCGAGGCGGTCGTCCGCACCGGCAAGACGGCACGCGTGGTCGACGACGGCCGCTGCCTGGGCGTGGTCGATCACGCCTGCCTGCTCGGCGTCGTAGCCGGGATACCGGCCGTGAAGGAGGCCGCGTGATGCATGTGAGTACCTGCCCGGCTCCGCCGGGCCGTACGTCAGCCGGCCCGTCCGCACCGGAATGCCGGGCCGCCGCGCGGGCCTCCCGGCCCACGAGCGGGGGGTGGCCGCGATGACCGCCACTGTCACCACTCCGCGCACCACCGGGCTGGACGCCTCCACGCCGGCCTCCTCCTTCGCGCGGCACCGCACCGGCGTCGTGCTGGTCGGGGCTCTCGCACTGCTGATACTCGGCGCCTTCCTCATCGGCGGCGGGACATGGCCCGGGAGCCTGACCGTCGATCTGACCGGTCCTCTCGGGCACGTCAGCGACTGGATCATCGACAACCGCGACACCCACCCGCTGTTCCTCTACTTCTTCGGGCACATCAGCAACGCCGTCGTGCTGTCCGTACGCGGCGTCTACCTGGTCCTGCTCGCCGCCGGCTGGGCCGGTGTCACGGTCGCCGCCGGTCTGATCGCCTGGCGGGTCGCCGGCGTCCGGCTCGCAGTCACCGCCGTCGCCGCGTTCATCCTCTGCGCACTGCTCGGCATGTGGGTGCCCACGATGCAGACCCTCGCGCTGATGGTCGTCGCCGTCCTGGCCTCCGTGATCCTCGGAGCACTGCTCGGCCTGGCCGCCGGTCTGTCCGACCGGGTCTTCCGCTCTCTGCGCCCGGTACTCGACACCATGCAGGTCATGCCGGCCTTCGCGTACCTGCTGCCGGTGGTGCTGGTCTTCGGCATCGGTGTGCCTGCCGCCGTCCTGGCGACCGTCATCTACGCGGCACCTCCGATGGCCCGGCTGACCGCGCTCGGACTGCGCGACGCCGACGCCGGAGTCATGGAGGCCGCGGCCTCGCTCGGCGCGACGGGACGGCAGCGGCTCCTCACCGCCCGGCTTCCGCTCGCCCGCAAGGAACTGCTGCTCGGCCTCAACCAGACGATCATGATGGCCCTGTCGATGGCCGTCATCGCCTCCGTGATCGGCGCGGGCGGCCTCGGTGACCGCGTCTACCAGGCCCTCGCCTCCGTCGACGTCGGCGCCGCGCTCGCCGCCGGTATTCCGATCGTGCTGCTCGCCGTCGTCCTCGACCGGGTCACCGCCGCGGCCGGCAACCGCATCGGCACCACCGCCCCGCAGACCGGGCCCGCCTGGTCCGGCTGGGCCGTCGTGGCGGCCGGCACTGTCGGTGCCGCCGTCGTGGCACGGCTCGCCTCCAAGCCGACCTGGCCCGATGCCTGGACCGTCGGCATCGCCGAGCCGGTCAATGAGGCCGTCGGCTGGATGACCGACCACCTCTACTCCGGCGTGCCGGTCATCGGCGGCACGGCGGACTGGGCCGCCCACTTCACCACCTGGATCCTCGATCCGGTACGCGACGGGCTCCAGTGGCTGCCCTGGTGGGCACTGCTCCTGCTGGTCGCCGTACTCGCCATGGTGATCGGCACATGGCGCACCACACTGACCGCCGTCCTCGCGATGGCCGCGATCGGCGTGCTCGGCGTCTGGGACCCGGCGCTCAACACGCTCTCCCAGGTGCTGGCGGGCGTTGCCGTCACCCTCGTGATCGGTTTCGCCGTCGGTATCGCCGCCTCCCGGAGCGAGCGGGTGGAACGCCTGCTGCGTCCGGTGCTCGACGTGTTCCAGACGATGCCGCAGTTCGTCTACCTCATCCCTGTGGTCGCGCTGTTCGGCGTCGGCCGCGCACCGGCGGTGGCCGCCGCCGTCATCTACGCGCTGCCCGCCGTCGTCCGCATCACCACGCAGGGAATGAACAGCGTCGACCCCGTCGTCATGGAGTCCTCGCGTTCGCTCGGTGCCACCGGGATCCAGCAGCTGCGCAAGGTCCAGCTGCCGTTGGCCCGCCCGGCACTGCTGCTCGCAGTCAACCAGGGAGTCGTCCTCGTACTCGCCGTCGTCGTCATCGGCGGACTCGTCGGCGGAGGTGCTCTCGGCTACGACGTCGTGTTCGGTCTCGCCCAGGGCGACCTCGCGACCGGTCTGGTCGCAGGTGCCGCGATCGTCTGCCTCGGCCTGATGCTCGACCGTGTCACGCAGCCGACACAGCGCCGCACCGAGAAGGGGGCCTGACATGGCTCGTCCGCGCACACCTCTGATCGCGCTCGTCTGCGCCGCCGGTCTCGTCGCCGTTGCAGGCTGCGGGGCGGCGGACATGACGCGCCAGCCCTCTCCGTTCGCCAACGCGCAGGGCGCCAAGACCGTGACGCTCTCGGTCCAGTCGTGGGTCGGCGCCCAGGCGAACACCGCCGTGGCCGAATACCTTCTCGAACACGAGCTGGGCTATCGCGTCGACACCGTTCAGATCGACGAGGTGCCCGCCTGGGACGCACTCAGCCAAGGCCGGGTGGACGCCATCCTGGAGGACTGGGGCCATCCGGATCAGGAGGCCCGGTACGTCAAGGACAAGAAGACGATCACGCCCGGCGGGGACCTCGGGGTCACCGGCCACATCGGCTGGTACGTCCCCACGTACTTCGCCAAGGCGCACCCCGACGTCACCGACTGGAAGAACCTCAACAAGTACGCCGACCAGTTCCGCACCGCTGAGAGCGGCGGCAAGGGCCAGTTGCTGGACGGCTCTCCGTCGTACGTCACCAACGACAAGGCGCTCGTGAAGAACCTCGGCCTGGACTATCAGGTCGTGTTCTCGGGCTCCGAGGCGGCGCAGATCACCCAGATCAAGCAGTTCGACAAGGAGAAGAAGCCGTTCCTCACCTACTGGTACAAGCCGCAGTGGCTGTTCGAGAAGGTACCGATGACGGAGATCGAACTGCCTCCGTACAAGGATGGCTGCGACGCCGACGCGGAGAAGGTCGAGTGCGCCTATCCGCACACGCCGCTGAAGAAGTACCTCAACGCGCGCTTCGCCGGCAACGGCGGCAAGGCGGCTCAGTTCCTCAAGAACTTCTCCTGGGGCACCGAGGAGCAGAACGAGGTGGCTCTGATGATCGCCGATCAGAAGCTTTCACCTCAGGAGGCGGCAAAGAAGTGGGTCGACAAGAACGAGTCGACGTGGCGCGCCTGGCTGCCCAAGTGATGTCTATGGGCAGACCGGCAGTCTCCGCGACCGGAGGCACTTTTGAGCGTCACGAGGTCTGCGCGGTCTCCGATCCGCGGTCTGCTTCGGGCCTGAGCCGGGGTAGTTGGCGCAGGGCGAGCATGCCGCCGATGCCGGGCAGCAACGCCACGACGATGGCGGAGTGATCGCCAGAGGGCGCGAACCCTGAGTCCGGGCCACCTGACGGCCACGTGTCGCAGCAGCTCCAGACCAAGATCACCGAACTGGCTGCGTGCTCTGCCCTCTGCGTTACAGGAGGCAGACGTCCGGCAGCAGTGGCAGGTGGAGGTCGATCACGCCGTCACACGTGTCCGGCTTCTGGGGCGCTGAGGGCTTCGGCGTGGGAGATGGCGGCGTAGTGGCGGGGGAAGCGCCCGGGCCGGGTGCGGTGGTCCCGGGCGGGCCGGGTGCCGTCGTCCGGTCCGGGGCCGGGGTGCCTCCGGTGGGCGGCTCGGTCCGGTCCTCGCCGCCGGAGGCGGGCGTGCTGCTGCTCCCAGGGGTGGGCTCCCCCTCGAGGGGGGCCACCGATCCAGGGCCGGAGAACGCCCGCGCGTTGCTGTCGTCATAGGTGACGCCTGCGTCGTCTCCCTCTTCGGCGGGGCTGTGCTCCGTATCCTGACCATCCCCCTTCTTGTCCTGGCGGGCGTCCGGGATGGCGCCCGAGGCAGTGGCGGGCGGCGCGGCGGTGGCTGTTTGGGGTGTGCTCCCGCCCGACGGCAGGGCAATCGCGCCGACGATGGCGACGGTGGCGGCTGTCACCGTGATGGTGGCCGTGCGATGTCCCCTCCAGGCACACCGGGCTCGGTCACTGAAGGAGGCGAGAAGGGCGGCTGCACCGCCGTTGCGGCGGACCGGCTCCTGCGGGGTGTCAGAGGCAGCTACAACGGACGTTCGGCCAAGCGGCATTGCTGCAATCCTGTGTGCGGCTACCTTTGCGCGCAGCGGGGTGATGGTCTCTCGACTTCTCTGGTGCGCCCAGTGGAGGAGGAATACCGCCAGGGCGACGGCCCCCAAAATTCCGGCCAGTACGACATCTGCCACGGCTGCCCCCAAGACACTGATTTGTGACCTTGGGTACATGTTTGTGCTCCCAGGGTAACTTTTTTGGGCATATTCGAATCCGTGACCCGACCGTGACGGGACCACAGCGACCTGCGCGTCGAGCAGGCCGGCGCCCACCGCGACGAACTGCGTCGACGACGGATCCTGCCCGTCATCTCCGCAAGGCATCACCGAACATCAAGGCCGTGGTGCTCGGCTTCGACCAGAACCTTCACAGGACCTGACGCGAGGCCGAGTCCGGCGCAGACCCCGGATCGGCGTCGGCTGCGTACCGGGCGATCGACTTCGAGGAACGTGACGCCTTCGAGGCGCGCTGCTGCGCGTCGTGGAGCAAAGCGCTCCGGACGGCAAGGACTGATCGCGCGCCTCAAGCGCTGCGGGCCGGACCGTCGTCGGACGGCCCGGCCCACCGTTGCGTACCCGGGATCAGGTGTTCCGGCGCAGCGCCACCACGTCGATCTCCACGAGGATACCCATCAGCTCGGAGCCGACCGTCGTGCGCACCGGCCGCGGGTCGCTGAAGTGCTTCCGGTAGACCTGGTCGAACCCGGCGAAGTCACGGTGCACGTCCTGGAGATGGACCGTCGCCTTCACCACGTCATCGAGCGTGAGCCCGTCGGTTGCCAGGAGCGCGCTCAGATTCGCCAGTACCTGGTGGGTCTGCTCGTCGATCGTCTCGCCCAGCTCGCCCGTGACCGGGTCCTGCGGGCCGAAGCCGGAGGTGAACAGGTACGGGCCCGCGGCGATGCCCTGGCTGCATCCGCCGATCGGCGCGGGCGCCCCGGCGGTCGTGACGGCGTGGCGCCCGGGGCGGAAGTTGTCGGTGGTCACTTGGTGAGGTCTCCTTCGCGCGCGTTCACCTCGGCGTAGTGGCGGAGCTTGTCCTCGTCGACGGTGACGCCGAGACCTGGACCGTCCGGCACCCGCAGGCTGCCGTTGTTCAGCGTGAGCGGCTCGATGATGTCGTCCGCGTGCAGGTAGTACATGGAGTCGATGGCACGCGACAGCACCGGGGTGCTGGCAACCACCGCGAGGTGTGCGGCCGTCGCGATGCCCAGCTCGCCGCCGCTGTGCAGGTTCATGCCGAGGCCGAACGTCTCGCAGTGCGCGGCCAGCGCCTTCGTCGGCGCGATGCCACCCCACTTGTATACGTCACCGTGGATCACGTCGACCGCGTTGAGCCGCATGGCGGGCGCGAAGTCCTCGAAGCGGACCACGCACATGTTGGTGCACAGCGGGATGCGCACCTTCTGGCGGACCTGGCTCATGCCCTCGATCCCGACGCACGGGTCCTCCAGGTACTCCAGGTCCAGCTCCTCCAGGGCGATACCGGCGCGCACCGAGTCGGGCACCGACCATGCGGCGTTCGGGTCCACGCGCAGACTCACCTCGGGCAGGGCGGCGCGCACTGCCCGCAGGATTGCGACGTCGCCCTGTACGTCCTTGGTGCCCTTGAGCTTCACGGCCGTGAAGCCGCCCTCGGCCACCACGCGCTCGGTGTGCTCGGCGAGCATGCGCGGCAGGTCGCCCGCGTCGGCGCCGGGTGCGTCGGCGCGGGTGATCAGCGCGGTCAGCGGCACCTCGTGGCGCACCGGGCCGCCCAGCAGGTCGGTCACCGACTGCCCGGTGGCCTTGCCCATGGCGTCCCAGCAGGCGACGTCGATCGCGGCCAGGGCGGCGTAGCCCAGGTAGCCGTAGAAGAACGGCACCATGTGGTGGCGGCGGTGGAAGGACTCCAGGGCGAACGGGCTCGTTCCGATCAGGTCCTCGGCGAGGTCGCGGACGATCGCGGCGACCGGGCGGCCCCACATCGTCTCGCCCCAGCCCTCCACGCCGGAGTCGGTCTTGATGCGCACCACGGTGCGCGTCTCCCCGGTCTTCGTCTCGAACGAGCTGGTGAACGGGTTGACCAGCGGCAGATTGACGACGTGGACGTCGACCTCGGTGATCTTCATGAACGGTTCCTTACGTGTGAGGTGGTGGAGGGTCACGCGACGGGCCGCGACGCGGCGTCGAAGGCGAGCACCGCGCGGGCCAGGCCGCGGGCGCGCCGGTCGAGCAGGCGCTCGCCGTGCGCGGCGTCGGCGCCGGCTGCGTCGTCGGTGGCGCCGCCCACCCGCTCCCACTCGCCGTGCCGCTCCACGGTCAGACCGGGGTAGGGCGGCTTGTCGAACAGCGGCGGCGGCTCGACCGGCTCGCGCCGGGCGCGCTCGGCACGTACCAGCTCCGGCTGTGCGGCCAGCATCAGCGACGTCTCGAACCAGCCGGCGTGCCCGGGCACCAGCTCGGCGTGCTTCTCGTCCGCGTCCGCCTCGGGCTCGCCGGTGTCGATGAGCGTCCAGTACGAGCAGGCCGCGGCCGTCACGTCGGCGCGCAGCGCGAACCGCTTGACCGCGAGCCGCATGATCTCGTCGTTGCCGCCGTGTCCGTTGACGACGAGCACCCGCCGGTAGCCGCAGGCGGCCAGCGAGTCGAGGAGCTCGTCGAGGACCATGCCGAGCACCGGCGCGGACAGCGTCAACGCCGCCGCGAACAGATGGTGCGGGCTGTGCCCGTACGGCAGCGTCGGCAGCCGCACGAGATCCGGCACGTCGTCACCGGCGGCGGCCCGCTCGTCGAGCAAGGCCAGGGCGCGGGAGACCACGGCGTCGGCGAGCATCGTGTCCGTGCCCATCGGCAGGTGCTCGGCGTGCTGCTCCTGCGAACCGATCGGCAGGACGGCGATCGCGTCGGGAGCCGCTGCCCGCGTCTCGCGCCAGGTGGCCTCGGTCAGATTCCGGTGGGTCATACCGCTGTCTCCCCGGATCGATGGCATGACAGAGTCGGCGCATGGCGCATGAACGTATTCCTTTGCGGTTGGTACCCGATCCGCGGCCGGACGAGCCGGCCGGGCGGGACGTCGGTGTGCTTGGCGCCGTCGAGGTGCTGCCCGGAATGGTGCGTGCCGCGCTGCTCACCCGCGCCGGAGCCGTACGCGAGCGGGCGCAGGCCCGCTTCGACGCGCGCAGCGCCGACCCGGCCGTCGTCGACGCGGCGCTGCGGGAGGCGGCGGTGGTGTTCGCAGGGCAGGCCCTGCTCGGCGTCGGCGTGGCCGCGGCCGGTGTGGTGGATCCGGCGGCGGGCCGGATCATCGAGGCGAACGACGCCCCGGCGCTGCGCGGCTACCCGTTGGCTGACCGGCTCGCAGGGCTGGCCGGTGCGCCGGTGCGGATCGAGCACCGGGCGCGCGTGCAGGTGCTCGGCGACCGCTGGTTCGGCGCGGGGCGCGGCCGCCGCTCGTTCGCCTCTGTCGCGACCGGTGAGGTGCTCGGCGTCGGCATCCTCTACGCGGGCGAGGTGCTTGCCCCGACCGGTGGGCGCAGCGGCGCCCATATGACGGTCACCGCGAGCGGCGAACTCTGCACCTGTGGACGGCGCGGCTGCTGGAAAACCGTTGCGACGACCCGCTGGCTGCGCGAGCGCGCCGCCGAGCACGGCCTCGCTCCGGAGGCGGCCACGCTGGCGGCCCTGGTGGCGTCCGCCGCCCCGGCCGCCGGTGATCTCGTCGCGCGGTACGCGGAGAACCTGGTGTTCGGTCTCGCCACCGTCCAGCAGCTCTTCGCGTGCGGCTTGTTCGTGCTGCACGGCGAGGCCCTCGACGGCGGTGAACCGTTCCGGGCAATGGTCGAGTCCCGGCTGCGCGCCGATGTGCTCGGCGGCGGTGAGGCCCCCACCGTGGTCCTCGGCGAGGCCGCGGACACCGGCGCGCTGCTCGGGGCGGCGGGCCTGGTCCTGTCGGGGCCTCGGCCTTAGCGCAGGTTTCACGCCGGGACGCTCCTCAGGATCCGGCGGCTGGGGTCGGGCACCGGTACGGCGTCCAGGAGCCGCCGGGTGTACGCGTCCTCGGGGGCCGTGAACACCTGGTCGGCGGTGCCGGACTCGACGATGCGGCCCTGCCGCATCACGGCCACCCGGTCGGCGATCTGACGGACGACTGCCAGGTTGTGCGAGATGAAGAAATAGGTCAGGCCGAGGCGACCCTGGAGTTCGGCGAGCAGGTCGAGGACGCGGGCCTGCACGGACACGTCGAGCGCGCTGGTCGGCTCGTCGAGCACGACCAGGCGTGGCTCCAGGGCCAGTGCCCGCGCGATGGAGATGCGCTGGCGCTGCCCGCCGGAGAACTCGTGCGGATACCGGTCCAGGATGCCCGCGTCCAGACCGACGGAGTCGAGGAGCTCTCCGACCCGGTCGCGCACCTTGGCCCGGCCGCGCCGCCCGCGCGCCCATTCCTCGTGGGTGACGAGCGGCTCCCCGACGATGTCGGCGATCCGCAGTCGCGGATTCATGCTGGAGTACGGGTCCTGGAGCACGACCTGCATCTGCCGGCGCAGCGGCCGCAGCGCGGCGCCGTTCAGAGCCAGCAGGTCCGTGCCGTCGAAACACACGCTGCCTGCGGTGGGTTCGAGCAGCCGGAGCAGCAGCCGGGTCAGCGTCGTCTTGCCGCAGCCGGACTCGCCGACCAGGGCGAAGGTCTCGCCCTCCCGGACGGTGAGGGAGACGTCGTCGACGGCGACGATCGGCGGGCGGCCGGGGAACTCCTTGCGCAGTCCGGCGATTTCCAGAAGCGGGGTCGTGGTCATGCGACGGGCTCCAGTCGGGGAGTGGCGGCCAGCAGATCGCGTGTGTACGAGGCGGTGGGGCGTGTGAAGACCTGTTCCACATCGCCGGTCTCGACGACCGCGCCGTGCCGCATGACGACGACACGGTCGGCGGTCTCGGCGACGACGCCCAGGTCGTGGGTGATCAGCAGGACGGCCATGCCGTGGCGTTGCTGGAGCCGTACGAGCAGCTCCAGGATCTGCCGCTGCACTGTCACGTCGAGCGCAGTGGTGGGCTCGTCGGCGATGAGGACGCGGGGCCGGGCCACGAGTGCGGAGGCGATCATGACGCGCTGGCGCAGGCCGCCGGAGAGTTCGTGCGGGTACTGGCCGTAGCGCCGTTCCGGGTCGGGGATGCCGACCTCGTCCAGGGCGGTCAGCGCCGCCCGGCGGGCCTCGACGCGGGTGTGGTCGCCGTGCAGCCGCAGTACCTCGGCGACCTGGTCGCCCACCCGCTGCAACGGATCGAGGCTGGTCATCGGGTCCTGGAAGACCATGGATATCTCGGCCCCGCGGACCTTGCGCAACTCCTTCTCGCGCAGGGCGAGTACGTCCTTGCCGTCGAGCAGCACATGGCCGCCCGCGTATATGCACGGGGGTTCGGGGTTGAGGCGCAGCGCGGACAGGGCGGTGGCCGACTTGCCGCTGCCGGACTCGCCGACGACGGCGAGGGTCTCGCCTGCGGTGACCGAGAAGTTCACCCCACGTACCGCGTGCACGGTCGAGGAGGCGAGCGCGAAGTCGACACGCAGGTCCCGGAATTCGAGGACGGGCGCGGACGGTGGGGTCTGTGCGGAGTCGGTCATCGGCGGTACGCCTTCGGGTCTGCGACGTCGCGCAGCGCGTCGCCCAGGATGTTGATGGACAGCGAGGTGAGCATGAGCGCGATGCCGGGGAAGACGGCGATCCACCAGGACGTGCCGAGGTAGAGCTGCCCGTCCGAGAGCATGCCGCCCCAGGTCACTGTCTCCTTCGGAACGCCGAGGCCCAGGTAGCTCAGCGATGCCTCGGCGACGATGGCCGACGCGATGTGCAGGGTGCCGATGGTGGCCAGTGGTGCCATGACGTTGGGCAGCAGGTGCCGGCGCATGATCGCCAGGTCCCCGACCCCGATCGCGCGGGCCTCGGTGATGAAGTCGCGGGTGCGCAGCGACAGCACTTCGGAACGCACCACTCGGGCGTACGACACCCAGCCGGTGATGCCGATCACGAGGATCACGTAGCCGAGGCCCGAGCCGACGAAGCCGACGACGGCGAGCGCCAACAGGATTGCGGGGAAGGCGAGTTGGACGTCGGCGAGGCGCATCACGATGCGGTCGGTCCAGCCGCCGAGGTAGCCGGAGGCGAGGCCCGCGACGGTGCCGATGACTCCGGCGAGAAAGGCGGCTCCGGCGCCGACGAGCAGTGAGACCCGGGTGCCGTAGATGACCCGTGAGAGCAGGTCGCGGCCGAGCTGGTCGGTGCCGAGCAGGTGGTCCGTGCCGCCGCCGGACTGCCAGGCGGGGGGCTGGAGCCGGCCGAGGAGGTTCTGGGCGCCCGGGTCGGCGGGAGCGATCAGAGGTGCGCACAGCGCGCACACGACGATCAGCAGGAGGAAGACGAGCGCGATCGTGGCGAGCCGGTTGCGCAGCAGCGAGCGCAACACGGACGGCTGGGTCGCGGCGGAGGCGGGGGCGGCAATGGTGGCGGAGGGGGCGGTGGTGGTCATCGGGAGTTCCTCACCCTCGGGTCGAGGAGGCCGTAGGACAGGTCCACGAGCAGGTTCACCACGACGAACGTGGAGGCGAACAGCAGCACGGTGCCCTGTACCAGGGGGAAGTCGCGGTTGGCGATGGCCTGCACGGTCAGCTGGCCGACACCCGGCCAGGAGAAGACCTGCTCGGTGAGGATCGCGCCGCCGAGCAGGCTGCCGACCTCCAGGCCGACGACCGTCACCACGGGCAGTGACGCGTTGCGCATGCCGTGCCGCAGCACGGTGCGCACCGGGCCCAGGCCCCGGGCGCGGGCCGTGCGGATGTGGTCGGAGCCGAGCACGTCGATCAGCGAGGAGCGCAGCAGCCGCGCGACGACGGCGACCGAGTAGACGGCCAGCGTGATCGACGGCAGGACGAGATGGGCGAAGGTGCCGTACCCGGAGGCGGGCAGCGCGTGCAGACCGACTGCGAACACGAGGATGAGCAGGATGCCCACCCAGAAGGCGGGTGTCGACTGGCCGATCAGGACGGCCGTGATCACACCGCGGTCGGCGGCCTTCCCGCGGCGCATCGCCGCGATCGTGCCGGCGGGCAGCGCGATCACCAGCGTCACCACGAGGGCGCCCGCCGCGAGCAGCAGGGTTGCCGGGATGCGGTCGGCGAGGACCGCGCGGACCGGCTGGTTGTAGAAGAGGGAGTTGCCGAAGTCGAAGCGCGGCAGGCCCCACAGGTAGTCCAGATACTGCGTGACGAGCGGCCGGTCCAGGCCCAGGTTGTGCCGCAGCACGCTCTCCTGCTGGGCGGTTGCATCGGGCGGCAGCATCACCTTCACCGGGTCGCCGGACAGACGCACCAGGAAGAACACGACGGTGGCGGTGCACAGCAGTACCAGCAGCGCGGTGCCCAGGCGGGCGGCGGCGGGCCGCAGCACGGCCCAGGCCCGGCTGTGTCCGGCGACGGGCGCGGTGGGGGTGGTGGGCGCGGTCAGGGTCTGGCTCATCACACGGCCACCTTCGCGCTCGCCATGTCAAGCACCCCGGCGGTGCCGGGCGTCCAGCTCGGCCGGGTGTTGTGCACATAGATGTTGTCGATCTGGTACAGGGGCACGAACGGCGCCTCGTCCTTGATCAGTTGCTGCAGGTCGGAGAAGGCGCGGCGGCGCACGGCCGGATCCACGGACAGCTCCTCGCGGTCCACGAGTCGGTCGGCGCGCTTGTGGTGCCAGCGGCTCTGCCGGCGGTCGCTGCGCACGTTCGACTGGAGCATGCTCTCGCCGTCCATGGTCCAGACGGTGGACGCGGCCAGGTACATCGGGCCGAGCGCGCCGTGGTTGGTGGAGGTCAGGCGCTGGGAGTACGTGCCCGGGTCGAGCAGGTTCACCTTGGCGCGGATGCCGGCGCGTGCCAGCAGGCCCGAGATGGCCTCGGCGACGTTCGCGTCCAGGTTGGAGGCGGTGATCGAGGTGCTGATGCCGTCGGGATGCCCGGCCTCGGCAAGCAGCGCGCGGGCCTTGGTGAGGGAACGCTCGAACGGCTTCACGGACTCGTCGAAACCGAACGCGCCGCGCGGGATCATCGCCGGGACCTCGGTGGCGTTGCCGCCGAGCACCGCCTTGATGAGCAGGGGCACGTCGACGGCGTGGTTGAGCGCCTGCCGTACGCGCCGGTCGCGCAGCGGTCCCTCGGTCAGGGTGTCGAGCGACAGGTACGAGGTGCGGATACCGGTGTGGTGGCCGATCCGCACGCCCGGGTATCCGGCCAGCTGTTCGGCGGCGTCCGGGGTCATGCCCGCCACGATGTCGACGCCGCCGCTCTGCAGGGCGGCCAGCGCGGACGACGAGTTGGGGGCGGGTACGAAGACCAGCTCGTCGACGTGCGGGCGGCCATGCCAGTGGTGGTCGTAGGCGGCCAGGCGCAGCTCGTGGTCACGTTGCCAATGCCGGAACGTGAACGGCCCGGTGCCCACCGGGTGCGCGGCGAAGCCCTCGTCGCCGACCTCGGCCAGGTAACGCGGGGGCACCACGACTCCGCCGAACAGGGACAGCTTCGCGGGCAGGATCGGGTCGTGCACCGAAGTGTGCACGTCCACCGTGTACCGGTCGACCACGCTGACGTCCTCGACGTAACGCAGCTCCACGATGGGCGACTTGGTGGCGGGGGCAAGCAGCCGCTTGATGCTGAACCGGACAGCCTCGGCGTCGCACGGCTCACCGTTGTGGAAGGTGACGCCGCGCCGCAGCTCGAAGCGCCACACCTTCGGCTCGACGGCCTTCCAGGACACGGCGATCCGTGGTTGGAGAGTGTTGTCGCGGCCCCTCGTGGTGAGCGTGTCGAAGATGTTGATCAGGGCGTTCATCGACGTCATGTCGCCCTGCTTGTGCGGGTCCATCGTCTTGGGGTCCCCGGGCTGGGAGACCCGCAGCACGTTGCCTGCGGAGGCCGCCGACGGTGCGCCGCACCCGGTCAGCAGGGCGGGGGCTGCAAGGGCGGGCACCGCGAGACCACACAGGCGCAGCGCCGAACGGCGGGAGCAGCCGACGCGCGGGCCGCCTCCCCCTTCACGTATTCGTTCCATTGGACAACACACTCGTTCCGGTGAATGGAATGCAGTTCGGGTAAGGTAGGTCACATGGGGAAACCGGTCAACAGTCGTTCGCAGAAGCAGGCCTCCGCAGCAGCGTCCATCGCCGCCTCCGAGGGCCCGGGAGCGGACGCCGCGCCGCCCGCGCCCGGACCGGTGGACAAGGCCATGGATGTTCTGGCGGCCCTCGCCCGGTCGGGGGCGCCACACCGTCTCGCAGACCTCGCCCGTCACACGGGACTCGCGAAACCCACCGTGCACCGCCTGCTGCGCGCCCTCGCCGCGACGGGCTACGCCGAACCTGCCACGGGCGGCAGCTATCGGCCGGGGCCACGGCTCCTCGGACTCGCCGCTAGCGTCCTCACCGACGACGCCGCGTTGCGCCAGGTCAGCCCTGTCCTCGACGAACTCCGCGCACGCACCGGCCTGTTCGCCTCATACGCGGTGCGCGACGACCGTACGGTGATCCACCTGGATGTCCGTGCGCCCGCCCAGGGACTCGGGCTCGACCTGCGCCCCGGCTTCTGCGAACCGGTGACCGCGGGCGCGGCAGGCCTCGTCCTGCTTGCCGCCCTGCCGGCCGAGGAGAGCGAGTCCCTGTCGACCGGCCCCGACGGCGCCCCCGCCGATGACGCGACCCACGCGGCCCTGGCCGCCGCGGCCCGCGACGGCTACGCCTTCGACGGCACCGACACCTGGCTCGACCGGCGCGCGCTCGCCGCCCCGGTGCGCGACGCGACGGGCCACGCGGTCGGCGCCCTCGTGCTGACCGGCGTGGCCTTCACCCTCGACGACGCGGCCGCACAGCTGCACGGGCCGATGGTGCGCTCCGCCGCGGCCGCGGTGTCGGCGAGCCTGGCCGCACTGCCCGGCGCACGGCTCGGACTGGTCGCGGGCCCGGAGCGCCCCACGAGCGGGACGGGCAGCAACGGCCGCAGGGGGAGTACGAACGGAGTCGAAGGGGCGGGGGAGAAGCGATGAACGCCGAGGACCGGCAGCGGGCATCGATCATCGGCGACTGCGGGACGGCCACCGGCCCGAGCGGCACCAGGCCCGACGCGACCGGCTCCGCGCACCACGCAGCCGTCCGCCGACGGTTGCTGGAGGACGGCCGGGCGCGCGGCCTCTACTCGGGCGCCACCTGGTCGCTGGGCGACGCGGCAGGCCCGTACGACCGGGGCTGGACCGGCACCCGCTCCCTCGACGGACCAGCTCTGGACGGCCATGACCTGTGGGACCTTGCGTCCGTGACCAAGCCGATGGTCGGCCTGGTCGTCATGGCTCTCGTCGACCGCGGCGTCGTCGGCCTCGACGACACCGTGGGACACCACCTCGCCCGCTACTCCAACAGTCCGCACGCCGCCCGTACGGTCGCCCAACTCCTCGACCACACCGCAGGGCTGCCCGGCGGCGTCCCGCTCCACCGCGACCACCCCACCCGCGATTCCCTGCTCACGGCACTCGGCTCACTGCCGCGCACCGCCGAGCCCGGTACCCATGTCACCTACTCCTCCCAGGGGTTCATGCTGCTCGGCCTCATGGCCGAACAGGCCACGGGCCAGGGCCTGGACCAGCTGATGACCGATCTCGTCAGCGCTCCCCTCGGTCTGACCGACACCCGTTTCCGGCCGGAATCCGCCGACCGGGCACGCGCGGTGGCAACCGAAGCCTGCCCCTGGCGCGGCCGGACCGTCGTCGGTGAGGTGCACGACGAGAACGCCGTGGTACTCGGCGGCGTCGCCGGGCACGCGGGCCTCTTCTCCACCCTCGCGGACCTGGAACGCCTCGCCCTCTCCCTGCTCGGCGGCGGCCCACCGCTGCTGAAGCCGGACACCCTGGCCCTGATGACGGCCCCCCGCACCGACCACCTCAACCTGCGCCGCGCACTGGCCTGGCAGGGGCAGGACCCGATCGGTTCGCCGGTGGGCGACACCTTCGGCCCGACCTCGTACGGCCACACGGGCTTCACCGGCACGAGCCTGTGGCTCGACCCGTCGGACGGCCGCTACGCGATCCTGCTCACGAACCGCGTCCATCCCAGCCGCGAGGAGCGCGGGTTCGCGGCGCTGCGACGGGACTTCCACGCGATCGGAGGGTGACGGCGGGAAGTGTCCGGGCAGGTGGCCGTCTCGCCACCGGCACTCGATCTCCGGTGGGAGTCGGTCAGGGCCACCTGCGTGACTCTTGAGATCCTGAGGCGCCGCGGTTCATGCCATCCGATCGGTGCGGGTGTCCTGGACCGGGCTGATTGGACACTCGCACAGGTCAGTGCCGTCGGAGCTTGTAGTTGATCTTCATGGTGTCCAGGTCCGTCGCGGTGGAGCGCAGCCGCCCGTAGCCGTACCCGTGCTCCTTCAGCGTCGTCTCCGCCCGGTCCTCGGCGATCGCGGATGCCATCTCTTCGCCGTCCTCGGCGTCCGAGACGACCACGTAGCGGAAGCTGAAGTGCTTGAGCACCCTGTCGTAGGTGAGCGAACCCTCCTCGGTGAACTGCATGGCCTCCAGACCGTGCTGCTCCACCTCGGCCAGCAGGCGGGCGCGGGTCTCGTCCGTGAGGCCCTCCCAGGTGCCGCGCACGATCACTCGGTAGGTGTGCTGGGTGCTCATCCCGTTCTGCCGCCTCTGTCGTATGAACCGTCGAGGATCAAGGCTACGACGGCGAGGACGGGACGTGCGCGGAATATTGTCGCCGTCGACGCCGGTGGCGGCCTTTGCCGAAGCCTGACGGCGACGCCCCTGGTCGGAGCGGCTTCGAGAGTGTTCCATGGTCATCGGGGGCGCCCGGACCTGCGGCGGCCCGCGCGAGGGAGCGAGGTTGCTTTGGCCACGACCGTACGACGTGCCGTACTGACTCTGCCCGCCGCACCGTTGGGCCCGGAAAACCCGCTGCCCGCGCTGCGGCCGCTCGACGAGATGCATGTCGTCGACGACCGTGACCGGGCCGGGCTGCCGCGCGACATGGCGCGACAGATCGGCTACGAGCCGCTGACCACCGTCCTGCCGGTGCGCATTCTCGACGGGTACGGGCGCGAACGGACCCCCACCGACCTGGACGCGATCGTCATCGAGAACGACCGGCTCCGGGCCACCGTCCTGCCCGGGCTCGGCGGCCGGATCCACTCCCTTCACCACAAGCCGACCGGCCGGGAGCTGCTCTACACCAACCCCGTCCTGCAGCCTGCCGACTTCGCCCTCAACGGCGCCTGGTTCTCCGGCGGCATCGAGTGGAACATCGGCGCGACCGGCCACACCACACTGTCCTGCGCCCCGGTGCACGCCGCCCGCGTCCCCGCACCCGACGGCGGTGAAATGGTCCGTCTCTGGGAGTGGGAGCGGCTGCGCGACCTGCCGTTCCAGGTGGACCTGTGGCTGCCGGAGGACTCCGACTTCCTCCACGTCGGGGTGCGGATACGCAATCCGCACGAGCACACCGCGCCCGTCTACTGGTGGTCCAACATCGCCGTCCCCGAGGGCGCGCGGTCCCGGGTCCTGGCCCCTGCCGACGAGGCCTGGCACTTCGGTTACGAGCGGACCCTGACCCGGGTGCCCGTGCCGGAGACCGGTTCCGTCGACCGTACGTACCCGCTGCGCAGCGACTTCCCCGCCGACTACTTCTACGAGGTGTCCGACGGCACCCGCCGCTGGATCGCCTCCCTCGACGAGGACGGTCACGGACTCGTCCAGACCTCCACCGACCTGCTGCGCGGCCGCAAGCTCTTCCTCTGGGGCAGCGGGCCCGGCGGGCGCCGGTGGCAGCAGTGGCTCACCGAACCGGGCACCGTCGGCTACGCGGAGATCCAGGCCGGACTCGCCCGTACCCAGCTGGAGC
Organism: Streptomyces sp. NPDC051664; assembly: GCF_044453545.1. Taxonomy (NCBI): domain Bacteria; kingdom Bacillati; phylum Actinomycetota; class Actinomycetes; order Kitasatosporales; family Streptomycetaceae; genus Streptomyces; species Streptomyces sp. NPDC051664. Next base: position 556,065 of record NZ_JBITCU010000002.1, read on the forward strand.
ACATCCCGCTCGAACCCGGCGCCGAATTCAGCTGGCTGGAGTCGTACGGACCGCTGACCGCCGACCCCGGTGCCGTGCACGGCGACGACTGGGCCGCGGCCCGCGCCGAGACCGAACAGCGCCTCGCCGAAGCCCTGCCGCGCGCGGACGTCGACGCCGCGTACGCGGCCTGGCGCCCGCACGCCGACGCCGAGCCGGGCGAGTCCCTCGCCACCGGCTCCGGCTGGGGCGCCCTCGAAGTCCGGCGCGGCAAGTACCGACTCCCGGGCACACCGTTCGCCGAGTCCACCCTCGGCGAGCAGCAGGCACCGTGGCTGCACCTGCTCGACCAGGGCGCCTTCCCCGAGCCGCGCCGTGTGACGCCCCCCGGACCCTCGCTCGTCTCCGCGCACTGGCGCGACATGCTGGAGACGGCATCCGCCGAACCGCTCACCGAGTACCACCTCGGCGTTGCTCAATGGCACGCCGGCGACCGTGCCCAGGCGGTCCGCAGCTGGGAGCGTGGTCTGGCCCTCGCCCCGTCCCGCTGGCCGCTGCTGCGCTGCCTGGCGGTCGCCGCCCAGGAGGGCGGCCAGCGGACCAGGGCCGCAGACCACTACGCCGAGGCGTTCGAGGACCTCTGCGCGGAACGCCGGGACGACGGCGAAGCCTGGACCGCCGCCACCACCGCCCTCGGTCATGAGGCGATCGAGGCGCTGCTGGCGGCCGGGCGGACCGGCGAGGCCCGTACGGTCCGGGACGGGCTGCGTCCGGCGATCCGGCAGCGCGGCCGGTTCCGCCTGCTGGAGGCCCGGCTCCTGCTCGCCGAGGGCGACCGTGCGGCGGCCCGCGCCGTCTTCGACGAGGGCTTCGAGGTCGCGGACCTGCGGGAGGGGGCGGAGATCCTGGACGAGGTCTGGTCGGCGCTGACCGAAGAGCCGCTGCCTGACGCCTACAACTACCGGATGCGCCCGAAGAGTTGACCGGACACTCGCCGGGGTGAGCGGCCCACGTGCGAACCGGCCGGTGAGGTGCCGGTGCGCGTGGGTACGGAACGACGTCAGGAGTTCCGGAACCTGCCGGATCAGGCCGGCAGGTTCCGGTCGACGTACTCGAAGACCGAGCCGTCCGGGTGGACCGCGATCAGGTTCCGGCCGACCGGGGTCGGCACCGGACCAGCGAGTATCCGGGCGCCGACGCGGGTGAGCGACTCATGCGCGTCGTCGACGTTCTTCACCGCGATCGTCGCCGTCACCTTGCGCAGGATCTCCAGCTCCGACTCGGGGCCACTCATCAGCAGAAAGCAGCCGATCGCGGCGACCGAGACACCGCCGCGCTCGAAGCGCAGCGCCGGGCCGGCCGTGAGGTCCTCGTAGAAGGCCACCGCGGCCTCCAGGTCGTCGACGCAGATGCGCAGCGTGGTTCCCAGAATTTCCATGCGGAACAGGGTAGTTGGCGGAGCCGCGCCCTGTGATCGATTCCCGTGGCCGGCCCGGCTGCGTCAGGCGCGGCAGAGCACTTCGCCGTGCGGGACCATGAACCAGGCGTCGTCCTGCTCACCCCAGGTGCGCCAGGCCGCCGCGATGTCGGTCAGTTGCTCGGTCGTCGCATGGCCACCGTCCACGGCCAGTTTCGCGTACACCGAGCCGACCGTACGGTCCGCCCACAGACCGCTCCACCACACCCGGTTCTCCGGCGTGGCGAAACACCAGGCGGCAGCGGACGGGGTGATGTCGGTGAAGCCGGCCTGCCGGGCCCAGGAGAGCAGCCGCCGGCCCGCGTCCGGCTCGCCGCCATTGGTGCGGGCCACCCGCCTGTACAACTCCAGCCACGCGTCCATGACCGGCGCCTCGGGGAACCAGGCCATCGCCGCGTAGTCGCTGTCGCGGGCCGCGACGATGCCGCCGGGGCGGCAGACCCGCCGCATCTCGCGCAGCGCCTGCACCGGGTCGCCCACGTGCTGCAGCACCTGGTGGGCGTGCACGACGTCGAAGGAGTCGTCGGGGAAGTCCAGGTCGTGCACGTCGGCGGTGGTGAACTCGACGTTGTCCAGGCCGCGTTCGGCTGCGGCCTCGGCGGCCTGGTCCAGGATCTCCCCGGTGGTGTCGACGGCGGTCACCCGGCCGGGGGCGACCAGCGCCGCCAGATCCGCGGTGATGGTGCCCGGACCGCAGCCGACGTCCAGCACCGTCATGCCCGGCCGGAGTTCGCCGGTCAGATAGGCCGCCGAGTTGGCGGCAGTGCGCCAGCGGTGCGAGCGCAGCACCGACTCGTGGTGGCCGTGGGTGTACACGGCGGTCTCCTTCGGCATGGCTGTGCGTCCTCTCTCGGAGCGTGATGCGAAGCGCTGAGCGTGGCACCAACGGTACGCCGAGATGTCGGATTGTGAGATTCGCGTCTTGATATATGGATGGTCTTGGTGACTCACGCAGGCATCGGGCAGTAGACGGTCAGCGCCTCCGGAAGCTTGTCGATCAACAACTCCCTCTGGCTGTGTGCTACTTCGCCGTCGTACGCATACGGTGTTCCCGGGGTCAGGCCGGCGATCCGCACCCTGCGAAGCCGTACCGCCGCATGAACGGGGGAGCGACTCAACGGGCCCGCAACCGCAGCCGCGAGGAGACGAAGGCCGGGTGTGCGGCCGCCGTGCACCGCCCGGACGTCCAGCAGTCCGTCCGCGAGGTTGTGGCGTCGGCCCGGTGCCGGGCCCACCCGCCGGAACAGGCCGTTGCCCACGAACAACAGCCACAATGGCCGCCGCTCTCCTTGCAGTTCGGCCTCCAGCGGGCGATCGCCACGCAGTACATGGAGCGCCGCCAGGACGCCCGCCGGCCAGCCGCCGATGCGCGGTGCCCAGTGCTCGCGGGTCCGTACCAGCTCCGGATAGGCGCCCAGGCTGAAGGCGTTGAGGAAATAGCCCGGCGCGCCGGCCGGCCCGTCCGGCCCCGGCCGGAAGCGGCCCAGGTCCACCCGTACCGCATCGCCCGCGGCCAACGCGGCACATACGTCGTCCACCGTCTCGATGCCCAGGTCGTAGGCGAAGTGGTTGAGGGTTCCGCCGGGGAACACCGCGAGCGGCACACGGTGCGCGGCGGCCACGGCGGCCGCGCAGTTGACCGTGCCGTCGCCCCCGCAGATCCCGAGCGCATGGCCCTGTCCGGCGGCCTTCTCCAGTTCGGCGGAGAGCTCGCCGGGCGCGCACTCCACCACCTCGGCAAGCGGCAGCGAGTCCCGCACCAGCGAGGCCGTGGCCGTCGCCGAGCCGGACTCCTGGTTGACGACGACCACCAGGCCCCGGCCGCCCGGCAGAGCGGGCGCATGGGCGGGCGGTCTGCCCGGCGCGGGCAGCTGTCCTCGCGTCGGTACGACACCGCGCAGCGCGAACGCGGCTCCTATGCCGAGCGCCGCACCGGCCAGCACATCACTCGGATAGTGGACCCCCGTATAGACCCGGGAGGCGGCGACCGCCAGCGCGAGCGGGGCGACCGCCGCACCCCAGCCCTTCGATTCGAGGGCGACGCCCGTCGCGAAGGCCGCCGCCGAGGCGGCATGCCCGGACGGGAAGGAGGTGGTGAACGGCTGGCGCGTGAGCTGCCGTATCACCGGCACGGCGTCCAGTACCGGCCGCTCCCTGCGCACCGCACCCTTCCCCACGGTGTTGATCGCGGCCGAGGCCACGGCCAGCGAGACCACCCCGCGGAGCGCGGCGCGCCGGGCCCGGGCGCTGCCGCCCAGTACCGCCATCCCCGCCGCGGCGCCGAACCACAGCAGCCCGTGATCGGCGCTGCGGCTCAGCCGTGGCAGTACGGGGCCGGCGCCCGGCCAGTGCCGGCCGGCCACGCTCCGGAAGACGGCGAGATCGCCCCGGTGCAGCCAGCTACGGAGTCCGGTGGGCGAGGGGACTGAGGACGCGTTGCTCGGAGACGGCATGGGACTGCGGATACCCTTTTCGGCCGCGCCGAAGCAGCAGACGCGCTCGCGCGCGACTCTCCGGACGGAGACAGTGGTCACATGGCATCTCACACTCCCTCCGCCCGCGACCTGCTCGACCGGCACGCCGAGGCGCTTCAGCTCTTCACGGACCGGGTGCATGCCGTGCGCGACGACCAGTGGTCCGCATCGACGCCGTGCACCGAGTGGTCCGTCCGCGATCTGGTCACCCATCTCACGTCCGAGCAGCTGTGGGTCCCGCCACTGGTGACGGAGGGACGTACCGTCGCCGAGGTAGGGGACGCCTTCGACGGCGATGTGCTGGGCGACGACCCGGTCACCGTGTGGGACCGTGCGGCAGCAGCGGCCCGCAAGGCGTTCGCGGCCCCCGGAGTGCTGAAGCGGACCGTGAATCTCTCGTACGGGGACAGCGCCACCGACGCCTACTGCGCGCAGATGGTGAGCGACGCGGTGGTGCACTCCTGGGACCTCTCCCGGGCGATCGGCGCCGACGAACGGCTGCCGGAGGATCTCGTCGAGTTCACCCGGCGCGAGGTCGAGCCGTATGTGAAGGGCTTGTCGCAGACCGGCCTGTTCGCCCCGCCCGTCAAGACCGAGAAGGATGCAGACCCACAGACCGAGCTGCTCGCGCTGCTCGGGCGGCAGGTCTGACGAAACAGGCAGCAAGGGGCTTATATCGACGCATCGGCGGGGCGTTGGGGCGGGTCGGCGGCATTGCCGTCACAAGTGCGCTACGACTAGCCTGTGTTCGCGATTCCGGCCAATGGTCGGAGTGTCGAACGCGAGAGGTGGGTGCACAACCATGGGGCGACTCGTCCCTGCGGTGACCAGAGCCCTGGATGTGCTCGAACTCTTCCTCCACGGCGACGGAACGCTCTCCGCGCCCGAGGTCACCCGCAAACTACAGCTGCCACGCACCACCGTCCACGAGCTGCTGACCACTCTCGCCGCCCGCTCGTACCTGGTGGCGCTCCCGGACCAGCCCGGCCGCTACCGCCTCGGTGTCCGCACCTATCAGCTCGGCAGCCGGTACGCCGAGCAGCTCGACCTCGCCGCCGAGGGACAGCAGGTGGCCCGCGAGGTCGCCGAGACCTGCGGTGAGACGGTCCATGTGGCGATCCTGGAGGACACCGACGTCATCTATATCGCCAAGGTGGACTCCACCCATGCGGTACGGATGGTCTCGGCAGCCGGACGCAGGCTGCCCGCGCACTGCACCTCTGTCGGCAAGATGCTGCTCGCCACCCTGCCCGACCGGGAGCTCGACGCCCGGCTCGACGGCCGTGAACTCACCGGCATGACGCCCAACAGCATTACGGACCCTGCCGAGTTGCGGACCGTGCTCACCGGCGTGCGGGAGCGCGGCATCGCGGTGGAGCACCGTGAGTCCAATCCGGATGTGAGCTGTGTGGCGGCTCCGGTGCGGGACCGGGCGGGCCGGGTCGTCGCCGCGCTCTCCATCTCCGTACCGATGATCCGCTGGAGCGAGAAACGCGAGCAGGAGCTGGCGGTCCTCGCGGCGGACGGCGCCGAGGCCCTCTCCGCCCGTCTCGGACACCATCGGAGGGAGCAGTGAGCGCGATGCGCCTCGACGTGGCCGTGCGGGAGCAGAACGAGCTCGGTGAGGGCCCGACCTGGGACCCGGCGACCGGTCGGCTGATCTGGGTCGACATCCTCTCCGCCCGCGTCCACACCTACAGCCCGGCGAACGGCCGCCGCACGGTCATGGCCACCGAGCAGCATGTCGGAGCGGCGAAGCCGCGTGCGGGCGGCGGGCTGGTCGTCAATCTGCGCGACGGCATCGGACTCTACGACCGCGACGGCGCCTTCCGCTGGCTGGTGCACGACCCCGAGCCCGGGCGGCGTGGCAACGATGCGGCCGTGGCGCCCGACGGGGCGCTTTGGGCGGGCACCATGCGCTACGACGAGGCGGAGGTAGGCGGCAGCCTGGCCCGCATCGCGCCCGACGGCACGGTCACCCCGGTGCTGCCCGTGGTGGTCTGCAGCAATGGCATCGGGTGGAGTCCGGACGGGCGGCTCATGTACTACATCGACACCCCGACGCGCCGCATCGACGTCTTCGACTTCGACGGCCGGCGTGCCCTGAACCGGCGGCCGTTCGCGACGGTCGAGGAGGGTGCGGGTTTCCCCGACGGGCTGACGGTCGATGCCGACGGATGCGTATGGGTCGCTCTGTGGGACGGAGGGGCGCTGCGTCGCTACACGGCCGACGGCGCGCTGGACCGGACCGTGGCACTGCCGGTGCGGCGCCCGACGGCCTGTGCCTTCGGCGGTACGGACCTGCGCGACCTGTACATCTCCACGGCCCGGACGGGGCTCGCCGCCCCGCACCCGCTGTCCGGTTCGCTGTTGGTGCTGCCGGGCGCGGGGCAAGGGATGCCGGGGACGGCCTTCGCGGGCTGAATCGGGCGAGGGAGGTTCGAGGAACTCGACCTCGATGCACTCGCTACTCGCTACTCGCTCGTGAAGCGGCGCAGCGGGCCGGGCAGCCGGGAGCCGAGCGGCGACATGTTCGTGCCGGCGCCGTGCCGGGCCAGCAGGTCGAGGGCCAGCCGCCCCCGACGCACCCGCTCGCGGGCCGTGTCCAGCGCGACGTCACGCAGATGTGCGCCGTACGGATAGATGCCGGGCGCCCTGGACAGTCCGAACTTGAGATAGATCGGGGCGCCGCGGCGGATCAGCTCGGCGGCCTCGTACATCCGCACATAGCCACCGAGGTCGTCCGGCGCCTCGATGTAGAGGTCCATCGGTGCGCCCGACACCCGCCGGATCTCGGTGAAATGAGCAAGTGTCAGATCGGACGGAATGTTGATCGAGTCGGCGCCGAGCCGCTCGTGGACCGCGAAGGAGGCCGGGTTGACCGGCCCGATGAGCGCCGACACCTTGAAGGTCGTATCGGCGGGCAGTACGCCCCGGGTACGCAGCCGGTGCAGTGTCCAGAGCACCCCTTCGTCGGCGACGAGCAGGCATTTCACACCCAACTCGGATGCTCGAAGGGCGTCTTCGACGCAGCCGGCCAGCGCGTCATGGCCGCGGGCACGCAGCCCCGCCCCGCCCGAGTCGGTACGGGTGGAGGCGCCCGTGTCCCAGCTTCCGCGCGGTCCGGTGAACAGGCAGAGTTCGACGCCGCGTTCGGCGCAGCCCTCGACCATCTCGGTGATCTCGGTGTCGCTGAGCATCCAGATGCCGCTGCCCTGGCTGATCCGATGGATCGGTACATCGAGCCGGGAGGACTCCTTGAGGACGACGGAGAGGGCCTCCGGGCCTTCGACGGACGGGACCTCGGTCCGCCAGGTGCCACCGTCGGGGAAGGCGTACGGAGAGGTGTCGGCCGGGTCGGCGGCGGGCGCGCCCAGCCCGAGCGCGGTGAGCGCGGGCTCGCCGGGGCGACGGGCGGGGGAGTCGGACGAGGTCATGAGCGACCTTTCGTGTTCGAGATATCGGACGAGGTTCGGGTGGGCGGTTGCAGGGCTGCATCGGTGTGTGGTGTGAAGAGAGCGCGTGGTGTGAGGAGAGCGGTGGGGCCGACGGGGCTCTACGGCCGCAGCAGCACCTTGCCCGTCCCTGGACCGCCGCCGCCGACCAGCGCCACGGCATCGGCGAACCGCTCCAGCGGGAACTCGTGAGTGATCAGCGCCGCCGGATCGAGCAGCCCCGCCGTGAACGCCCGCACCGCGTAGGACCAAGCCGCCGATGGTGCCCCGAAGACACTGCGCACGGTGAGCTGGCTCAGCGACAGATGCACCGGATCGATACCGGCGGCACCCGGCGCGAACATGCCCGTGAGCACCACCCGGCCGCCGCGCCGCGCCAGCAGGCAGGCGTCGGCGGCGGTGGACGGCGCGCCCGCCGTCTCCACGACCAGGTCGTAGCGGCCGTGCACCTCGGTGGCCTCCTTCGGGGTGCGGGCTTCGCTCGCCCCGAACGCCAGGGACCGGCCTGCACGTTCGTCCCGTGGGTCGATCACCGTCAGCTCCCCGGGCGACATGGCGGAGAGCAGCTGAACGGCGAGCAGCCCGAGCGTCCCCGCGCCCACGACGGCGATGCGCTCACCCGGCTCGGGCGCCCCGGCCCGTACGGCCGCAGCGACCACCGCGGCCGGTTCCAGCAGGGCGGCGGCCCGCAGATCCGCGTCGTCGGCCAGCAGGTGCAGCAGCCTTGCCGGGACCACGACATGGTCGGCGAACGCCCCGGGCCGGGTGAACCCCGTCTCGTCGTACCCCGCCGTGCACAGCGACGTGTCCCCGCTCCGGCACCGTTCGCATCTGCCGCAGGACCGGAAGCCCTCGGCGACCGTCCGACGGCCGAGCAGCGCCGGATCGACGCCTGCACCCAGGGCGTCGACCACCCCGGACCATTCGTGGCCGGGCACCACCGGGTAGCGGACGTAGGCGGGGTCGCGATGGCCGTCGTACACCTCGCGGTCGCTCATGCAGATCCCGGCCGCGGCGACCCGCACCCGGACCTCGCCGGGACCGGGCTCGGGAACGGGGCCGCTGGTCAGCCGGTGCTCGCCGGGCCGCTCGACCGTGACCGACCGTGAGTGGGTGCTGCTCACTTGGGCTGCCTCCTCTCCCAGCCGTCCGCCCACAGATCGAACCGGGCCTGCTGCTGCGGGAATTCGGCGGCCGCGTCCACATCGAGCTCCACGCCGAGGCCCGGAGCGTGGGAGAGCTCGAAGCAGCCGGTTGCGGCGTCCACCTGCGGGGCGCCCTTGACGACCTTCTTGATGTCGGCGTCCGCGAAGTCGTTGAAGTGTTCGAGGATCTTGAAGTTGGGTGTGCAGCCCGCCAGTTGGAGACTGGCGGCGGTCAGCACCGAGCCGCCCACATTGTGCGGTGCGATCAGCGTGTAGTGGGTCTCGGCAGTCGCGGCGAGCTTGCGGGTCTCCAGGATGCCGCCGATGTGGCCGACGTCCGGCTGGATGATGTCGGCAGCCTGCGACTCGAAGAGCTCACGGAACTCGGTCCGGTCATGGATGCGTTCGCCGGTCGCGATCGGCAGATCGATCTTGCCGGCGACCTTGCTCAGCGCCTTGAGGTTCTCCGGCGGCACCGGTTCCTCCAGCCAGGCCGGACGGAACGGTGCCATCTCGTGGGCGATCCGTACGGCGGTCGACGGGCTGAAACGGCCGTGCATCTCCAGCATCAGCTCGGCGTCGGGGCCGATGGCATCCCGTACTGCCTCGATCAGCGACACCGCGTACCGGGTCTCCTGCTGGCCCAGCTCGAAGTGGCCGGTCCCGAACGGGTCGATCTTCAGGGCGCGGTATCCGCGCTCGACGACGGCCCGCGCCGCCTTGTGGTACGCCTCCGGGGTGCGCTCGGTGGTGTACCAGCCGTTCGCGTACGCCTTGACCCGCTCGGTGACCTGTCCGCCGAGCAGCTGCCAGACCGGGACGCCGAGCGCCTTGCCCTTGATGTCCCAGCAGGCCATCTCGACGACCGCGATGCCGGACATCACGATCTCCCCGGCCCGCCCGTAGTCGCCGTACTTCATCCGGCGTACGAGGTCCTCCACGGCGAACGGGTCGGAGCCGGCGACGTGGTTGGTCTCCGCCTCGCGCAGGTAGCCGATCAGTGCGTCGGTGCGGCCGAGCATCCGGGTCTCGCCGACACCGGTGAGGCCCTCGTCCGTATGGACCTGGACGTAGGTGAGGTTGCGCCAGGGGGTGCCGACGACGTGTGTACTGATTCCGGTGATGCGCACGGGAGTTGCCCCTCGACGTGTTCGATATTTCGTCACTCGTTCGAAATTCTGGCGTGACCGTAATGACGCGGCGGGTCGAGTGTCAATGGGGCCGCCGGGTCCCGGTGCCATTCCCGGTCGGGAGGGTGCTCCCGGTCGGTCGGCCCGCCAGGGGGTGGCCGGTGTGTCGCCCGGCCGGGCAAGCGGTGTCGCTCAAACCTCCGTATAAAGGGCCCTGAGAACGAGACAGGGTGACGGAGCGACAGCGAAGGAGGCCCGGGATGGCGCGGGAGCGGACCGGGCAGGACGGGGATGCGGAACCGGCCGGGAACGGCGCCGGGCAGGCCGTCGTCCGGACCCTTCGGGAGGACCGCGGGCCCGTTCGGTACGGGCCGCCCGCTCCCGATCCCGGGCTGCCCGTGCTGCCCGAACTGGCCGACGTGCTCGCCGCCGCGGCCGGGCGCAGCGAGCCCGAACCGACCGGCGGCGGCGAGGCCCTGCGTGAGGCGGCCGCCGCCTACTGGATCCGGCGCGGACTGCGCGGCGGACCGGAGCACATCGCCGCCGCCCCCGGCGCCTCGCCCCTGCTCCTCGCCCTGATCGCCGCACACGGCGGCGATGTCCTCATGCCGCGCCCCTGTCCCCCCACCTGGATCCCGCAGGCCCGGCTGCTGGGCCGGCCCGCCTACCATGTGCCGACCCCGGCCGAGTGCGGCGGCGTGCCCGATCCGTACGCGCTCCTCGAGACCGTACGCAGAGTGCGCGCCGAGGGCGGCAGACCCCGGCTCCTGCTGATCTCCGTCGTCGACGACCCGACCGCCACCGTCGCCCCGCCGGAACTCGTGCGCGAGGCGTGCGAGGCCGCGGTCGCAGAGGGGATGCACATCGTCAGTGACGAGACCTGGCGCGACACGCTGCACCGGCCGCACGACACCGTCCTGCTGAGCCCCGCCGAGATGTGCCCCGAGGACGTCACCGTCGTCTCTGATCTGGCCGGTGCGCTGACTCCGTCCGCCTGGCCGGTCGCGGTCGCCAGATTCCCGGACACCGTACGGGCGGCGGCGCGCCACGCCCGTACCCTCGACATCCTCACCGCGCTCGGCGCCCTCGTCGCGGGCCCGGTGGCTGCCGCGGCCGCCTATGCGCTGCGCGAACCGGAGCCCGTCACGGCTCGGGTCCGCCTCGCCGCCGGGTTGCAGGCGCGGGTCGCGGCCGCGGCCCACCGGGCGGTGCTCGCCTCCGGGGCGCTGGCCAGACCCCCGCAGGCCGGCCGTCATCTTTACGCCGACCTGGGCCCTCTCCGGTCCCGGCTGGCCACCCAAGGCGTCACGGACTCGCTGGAACTGGAGGAGTACCTCACCGAACGCCTCGGCGCTCCCACCCCGGGAGGCCACCGCTTCGGCGACGAACTGGGTGCGCTGCGGGTGCGGCTGGGCACCGGACCGCTGCTCGGCTCGACCCCGGAGCAGCAGATGGAGTCCCTCACTGCGGTGGAGCCCCTCGAATTGCCGCACGTCGCCCGAGCCCTGAGCATTTTTGCAGCAGCTCTCGGCGAACTCCGCTGACGAAGGCATGGCCGACGGCATACCCGACGGTTTCCCCGATGGCCTGCGCGACGCCGCACCCGCGACGACCCACTCGACGACGCACTCCGAGACGGGAGTCCCTCGATGACGGACCAGACCGAGCGCTCCCTCGACGGGCCCGCGCGCCCGGCTCCCGTCGGCCGGATCGTGTCACCGCGCCCGCTCGGCGAGGCGAGGGTCTGGCCCGACACGTTCGCCGACCGGCTCACCGCCCCCCTGCCGGGTGTCAGGGGCATGTCCAGGCTGGCCTGTGAGCGCGCCGTGCGGCCCGACGCGGAGGGACTGCGCGGCGTCCACCGGCTCCCGTACGCCCCCGAACCGCTGCCCGACACCGACGCGGGTGCGACCACCGTGACGTGGGTCGGACACGCCAGCTGGATCGTCCGGACCGGCGGGCTGACCATCCTCACCGACCCCGTGTGGTCCCGCCGCATCCTCGGGACACCCGCCAGGATCACGCCCGTCGGCGTCCGCTGGGAGGATCTGCCGACCGTCGACGCGGTGGTCATCAGTCACAACCACTACGACCACCTCGACGCCCCCACCCTGCGCAGACTGCCGCAGGACACTCCGCTCTTCGTCCCCGCGGGACTCGGCCGGTGGTTCCGTCGCCGCCGCTTCTCCTGCGTCACCGAGCTCGACTGGTGGGAGTCGGCGGTGCTGAACGGCGTCCGCTTCGATTTCGTGCCCTCCCACCACTGGTCGAAGCGGACCCTCACCGACACCTGCCGCTCCCTGTGGGGCGGATGGATCATCAACGGCATCGGCGGTGGCGACGGACAGCGGGTCTATTTCGCCGGGGACAGCGGCTACGGGCACTGGTTCACGGAGATCGGCCGCCGCCACCCCGGGATCGATCTGGCCCTGCTGCCGATCGGGGCGTACGAACCGCGCTGGTGGCTCGGCGACGTACACACCGATCCGGAAGAGGCCGTGCAGGCGTACGAGGATCTCGGCGCCCGCGCGATGGCGCCGATGCACTGGGCGACGTTCCTGCTCTCCGCGGAGCCCGTACTCGAACCGCTCACCCGGCTCCGTACCGCCTGGCAGCGGGCCGGCCATCCGCGCGAACGCCTCTGGGACCTGCCGATCGGCGGCTCCCGGGTGCTGGACGGAGCCCGCACCCCGCGCTCACCGCAGCCGCCCCACGGCATCAGCGGCTGAACCGGGCCCGCGCCCTGCGCCACACCGCGGGCGCCCCGCTGATCAGCAGCGTGAGGCCGACCGCCGCGACCACGCCCTGCCACGGCTCGGGGAACAGCGAACCGCCCAGAATGCCGATCAGCTGATACGTCGCAGCCCACGCCAGACAGGCCGGCACATCCCCCCGGGCGAACCGGCGCATCGGTATCCGGCCCAGCAGGCACGCCAGCATCACCGGAATCCGCCCGGCCGGCACCAGCCGCGAGAGCACGAGCACCACCGAACCGTGCTCGTCCAGCTTCTGCTGCGCCTGGGCCAGCCGCTCCGGCGCCGCCCGGTTGCTGATCGCCTGCAGCCACTTCGAACCATTCCTGGACCGCACCCCGCGCTGCCCCAGCCAGTACAGACAGATGTCCCCGAGGAACGCCGCCGAGGACGCCACCCCGAACACCACCAGCAGCGCGAACGGGTCCGTCTGATGGAACGCCACCACGGCCGCCGAACTCACCAGCGCCCCGGTCGGCACCACCGGCACCAGAGCACCCAGCGCCACCAACAGGAACAGGGACGGATAGCCGACGGCCTGCTGCGTCGACTCAGGGGGCAGCTGCCCCACGACCTCCTGGATCACCTGGCGGCCTCCGGCCGCACATGCTCCCCGTGGGCCAGCCGGTGCACCGTCACGTCCGGCGCCAGCAGAGCCGCCTTACGGACGAACTCGTCGCCCGGTGAGTGGAACTCGTGGGGCCGGACCCCGTCCATCCCGATGGGCCAGTACGTGCCGTAGTGCACCGGCACGGCCGATCGCGGCGCCAGCCGGGCCAGGGCCTGGGCGGCCCGGCCCGCGTCCAGATGGCTGTGGCCCAGATACGGGCCCCAGCCGCCGACCGGCAGCAGCGCCACGTCCACCGGGCCGACCGCCTCCGCCATCTCGTCGAACAGCCCGGTGTCCCCGGCGAAGTAAGTGCGCGCCTCGCCCTCGACGACATAGCCCAGCGCGGGCGAACGATGCGGGCCCAGCGGCAGCCGCCGTCCGTCGTGCTGTGCGGGGACGGCCCGTACCAGCACGCCGCCGGCCCGCACCTCGTCCCCGGCCGCCACCTCGGTGATCCGCAGCCCGCGCACCCGGCGCAGCATCCGCAGCCCCGGTACGGAACGGACGGCGCCGAGCGGAACGATCAGCCGGCTGCCGGGCGCGAGGCGGGCCAGCGACGGCAGATGCAGATGGTCGGAGTGCAGATGGGAGATGAGGACGACGTCGGCGACGGTGGCCTCGGGGCCCGGGAGCGCGCCGCGGCGCCGGCGCAGGTGGGCGAGGCGGCGCACGAAGAGGGGGTCGGTCAGGACGCGGACTCCGGAGTCCTCGATGGTGCAGGTGGCATGGCCCCACCAGGTGACTTCCACCGGCACCGTCTGCCTCCTCGCCCGTGGTTCCCGCTGTCCGGCCCTCGCCATGAGCGTAATGCCGGAGCCGGGCAGGGGGTCGGGCGCGTCCGGCCGCCGCCGTGCCCGGCAGGGAGATCTCAGTCCGTGAGCCCCAGCGCGCCCGCTGCCTGGATCGCCAGCCACACCTCCGCCAGCGCTCCCGTCGACGCCAGATCGCGGTCGGTCAGCGTGCCGAACCGCCGCAGCCGGTACGTGAGGGTGTTCGGGTGGATGTGGAGGGCGGCCGCCGCCGCATCCGTTCGGCGGTCGCGCTCCATCCAGGTGCGGGCGGAGACCAGCAGCTGCGAGTCGTGCGCCTCGTCGTAACGCAGTACCGCGCCGAGGACATGTTCGACCAGCGCGGTCAGCACCGCCGGGTCGTCGGGCAGCCAGCGGCCCATCGAATCGTCCCCGTAACGGATCACCGGGCGGCCCGACTCGACGGCCTTCGAGACCGCCCAGAGCGCCTCGCGCTGCGCCACCCGCAGTGCGGCGCCCGGCAGGAACGGGCGGCTCATCCCCGCCGCCACGTCCGGCAGTTCACCGATCCGGCCGGCCAGCTGCGGCGCACCCAGCACATAGCGGTCCTCGCCCCAGGTGAGCAGGAGATGCGGATGGTCCTGGAGACACCGCAGCAGTGCCTCGTCCGTGGTCCGCCGGACCACGATCAGCACGGTGTCGCCCTCGATCGCGTGCCGGGCGAGCCTGCGCCGGGCCGCTTCCGGGTCGAGGACCTCCTGCAGCAGCTCGGCGAGGGTCTCCGCACCCTCCCGGCGGAGCGTCTCGCGTTCGTTGCGCACCATCGCCACCCGCAGCGCCGCCACCGTGGCGATGTGCTGGACGACGGCGAGCCCGGCCGGCTGGGCGCCCTCCCGTTCGTAGGCGACGAGGAACCCCGCCGGCCCGCCGGGCGCCGGAACGGGCAGCACGAACCCGCCGGGCACGGTCGGCGGGGCATCGACGGAGGAGGGCAGGACGCCCGGATCGGGCACGGGCACGCCGGGCAGGAGGGGGCGCCCCTGCGGCGTGCAGAGGTAGACGTCGTAACCCGAGAGGCGTTCGAGGCGGCGCAGCAGTGTCGGCGTGTCGAGGTCCTCGGCGACCAGCCAGCGCAGCGAACCGAAGACCTGCAGCTGGGCGCCGAGCCGGTGCCGGGCATCCTCCTGGACCGACGCGGCGACCTCCTGGGACACGGCGATGAACGGGACGGCGAGCGGCACCTCGAGGACCGGGAAGCCCCGCTCCTCGGCGGCCCGGAAGAAGGCGTCGTGCAAGGGGGGCATGTGCAGCTGTGCCGAGAGGGCCAGTGCGGACACCCCGGCGTCGTCGAGCCGCTCCAGATACGCGCGCTGCCCGGCCGCGGTACGCGGCAGCGCCTGGCCCGTCGTCATGATCACCTCGGCGCCGAGGAGCCAGGGCGTCGGATCGTCCAGCTCGCTCGCGTGCGCCCAGGAGACCGAGCGGCCCAGACCGCTGCTGCCCGCCTTCACGGTGAGCTGGAGGGCGGGGTACGAGAGGAGATCCTCAACAGTGAGTTTGTCGCTGGCCACAGACAACAGGGTATCCCTTTGTGATTTTCACAATTGCCGCCCACGGTTCGGCACCACAGACTGAGGGGCCAGTCCCCGTGCATGAACAGTAGGTGGAGCGTCCGTGACTTCCTCGATCACCGAAGTCGAGACCAACGGGGTCGAGCGGATACCCGAGGCGGACCGGACCGCCCGCCCCCTCGACCTCTTCCGGCTCGCCTTCGGCGGCGCCAACACCTTCGCCACCTGTGTGCTCGGTGCGTTCCCGATCCTCTTCGGGCTCTCCTTCCGGCAGGGCCTGGCGGCAACCGTCCTGGGTTTGCTCGTCGGCGCCCTGCTGCTCGCCCCGATGGCGCTCTTCGGCCCGACCAACGGCACCAACAACGCCGTCTCCTCCTCCGCCCACCTGGGCGTGCACGGCAGGATCGTCGGCTCGTTCCTCTCGCTGCTCACCGCGGTCGCGTTCTTCTCGATCTCCGTGTGGTCCTCGGGTGACGCACTCGTCGGCGGCGCCCACCGGCTCGCCGGTCTCCCCGAGTCCGATGTGAGCTACGGCGTCGCCTACGCGATCTTCGCCGGACTGGTGCTCGTCGTCTGTGTCTACGGCTTCCGGTTCATGCTGCTGGTCAACAAGATCGCGGTCGTCGCCGCCTCGGCGCTCTTCGTCCTCGGCGCCTTCGCCTTCGCCGGAGACTTCGACCCGGGGTACGCCGGAGCCTTCGCTTCGACCGCCGACCCGCTCTTCTGGCCGGCCTTCATCGGCTCCGCGCTGATCGTCCTGTCCAACCCGGTCTCGTTCGGCGCCTTCCTCGGCGACTGGTCCCGCTACATCCCGACCGCCACGCCGCGCCGCCGGGTGATGGGCGCCGCGTTCCTCGCCCAGATCGCCACCCTGCTGCCGTTCCTCTTCGGTCTGACGACCGCCTCGATCATCGCCGTCAAGGCCGCGAAGTACGTCGACCCGGCCGCCCCCAACTATGTCGGCGGACTGCTCGCCATCTCGCCCGGCTGGTACTTCCTGCCGCTCTGCCTGATCGCCCTGATCGGTGGCCTGTCCACCGGCACGACCGCGCTGTACGGCACCGGGCTCGACGTCTCCAGCGTCTTCACGCGCTTCAGCCGGGTCCAGTCGACGTTCTTCATCGGGGCCCTGTCGATCGCCTTCATCTTCGTCGGCCGGTTCGCGCTCAACCTCGCGCAGTCCATCTCCACCTTCGCCACCCTGATCATCACGTGCACGGCCCCGTGGATGATCGTCATGGCGCTCGGTTACCTCACCCGGCGCGGCTGGTACGACGCGGACGCCCTCCAGGTCTTCAACCGCCGCCAGATCGGTGGACGCTACTGGTTCAACCACGGCTGGAACTGGCGCGGAATGTCCACCTGGGTCATCTCCGCCGTCGTGGCGCTGCTCTTCACCAACCTGCCCGGCCAGTTCGTCGGCCCGCTCGGCAACCTGGCGAACGGCGCGGACATCTCCCTGCCGGTCGGCCTCGCCCTGGCAGCCGTGCTCCACCTCGCCCTGCTCACCGTGTTCCCGGAGCCGCGCGGGGTGTACGGGCCGGACGGACCCCGGCTGGTCCGGGCCTCGGACACCGAGATCCCGCCGATCACCGGCGGCCCGGAGGAGTCCCTCGCCGCCGAACCCGCCGCCGCTCGCTGAGCGCCCGCCCCGCCCGTAACCAGGAGCCACCCTTGAGCACGTCCGAGAGCACCCCCGTCCAGGAGATCCAGGCCGCCGCCGATGCGCTCGTCGCCGCCTTCGCCGAGGGGCGCCTCGACGACTACTTCGGTTCCTTCGCCCCGGACGCCACCTTCGTCTTCCACTCCACGCCGCAGCGGCTCGCCTCCACGGCCGAGTACCGCGCGCTGTGGCAGCAGTGGGTGGCCGAGGACGACTTCCGGATCCTGGGCTGCATGTCCACCGGACAGCTGATCCAGCACCTCGGCTCCACCGCCGTGTTCAGCCACGACGTCGAGACCAGGATCGCCACCCGGGCCGGTGAGGAGACCGTCCACGAGCGGGAGACGATCGTCTTCGCCCGCGCCGAGGACGGCAGCTGGCCCGCCGTTCACGAGCACCTGTCCGCCCGCACCACCGCCTGACGAGGCGTTCCGGGTGCGGCCGCCCGACCGGGGGCGCACCCGTGACACCGACCGACCACGAGAGAGACCGGTTCCATGAGCACCACGTTCCGCAATTACATCGACGGCGCCTTCGCCGACGCCTCGGACGGCCGCACGCTCGATGTGGTGGACCCCAGCACCGGCGACGTCTATGCCACCTCCCCGCTCTCCGGTGCCGCGGACGTCGACGCGGCGATGGCGGCCGCCGCTGCCGCGTTCCCCGTATGGCGCGACACCACCCCCTCCGTACGACAGCTGGCCCTGCTGAAGATCGCCGACGCGATGGAGGCGCGGGCCGACGAGCTGGTGGCGGCGGAGAGCCGGGACACCGGTAAGCCGCTCCACCTCACCCGCAGCGAGGAACTGGCCCCGGCCATCGACCAGGTCCGCTTCTTCGCGGGTGCGGCGCGGATGCTCGAAGGCCGCTCGGCCGGCGAGTACATGGAGGGGATGACCTCGATCATCCGCCGCGAGCCGGTCGGCGTCTGCGCACAGGTCGCGCCGTGGAACTACCCGCTGCTGATGGCGGTCTGGAAGTTCGCACCCGCGCTCGCCGCAGGCAACGCAGTGGTCCTCAAGCCCTCGGACACCACCCCGGCCTCCACCGTGCTGATGGCCGAGATCATCGGCGGCGTGCTGGAGGCGCTGGAGCTGCCCCGCGGCATCTTCAACGTCATCTGCGGCGACCGTGAGACCGGCCGGCTGATGGTCGAGCACCCGACCCCGGCGATGGCCTCCATCACCGGTTCCGTCCGAGCCGGCATCCAGGTCGCGCAGAGCGCGGCCAAGGACGTCAAGCGGGTCCACCTGGAGCTCGGCGGCAAGGCCCCGGCCGTCGTCTTCGAGGACGCGGACCTGCAGAAGGCGGTCGAGGACCTGATCGTCGGCGGCTTCTTCAACGCCGGTCAGGACTGCACGGCCGCGACCCGCGTCCTCGTCCACGAGTCGGTCCACGACGAGTTCGTCACCGCGCTGGCCAAGGCCGCCGCCGACACGAAGACGGGGCAGCCGGACGACGAGGACGTGCTGTACGGCCCGCTCAACAACGCCGGTCAGCTCGCCCAGGTCAGCGGCTTCATCGCCCGGCTCCCGGAGCACGCCAGGGTCGAGGCGGGCGGCCACCGGGTCGGCGACAAGGGCTACTTCTACGCACCGACCGTCGTCTCCGGCCTGCGCCAGGACGACGAGATCGTCCAGAACGAGGTCTTCGGCCCCGTCATGACCGTCCAGTCGTTCACCGACGAGACGCAGGCGGTCGCGTACGCCAACGGCGTCGACTACGCCCTCGCCTCCTCCGTATGGACCAAGGACCACGCACGGGCGATGCGGATGTCCAAGTACCTCGACTTCGGCTGCGTGTGGATCAACACGCACATGGCGCTCGTCGCCGAGATGCCGCACGGCGGCTACAAGCAGTCGGGCTACGGCAAGGACCTCTCCGCGTACGGCTTCGAGGACTACACGCGCATCAAGCACGTCATGACGTCTCTCGACGACTGACCCTCCCGCCGCCCCTGCCCCGGGTTCCGCCCCGGCGCGGGGGCGGCGGCGCGCTCCCGCCCCGTACGCCTCCCGTCCTGACATGCGCCTTTTTGTACGAGTGTCGGAGCGGTAGGGTCGCCGGTACGCCTAGCACGGGGGGAACGCCCATGGGGGACGTACGGGTGGCGGCGATCGCCAGTCTCACACCGCTCGAGGAGCTCGACAGCGACCCGTTCCTCGTGGACACCCGCAGCCAGCACGTCATGTGTGCCCGGTGGGCCGCGGACAAGGGCTATGTCGTCACGCGCGAGCTGCGTTTCTACGGCCTGCGCCCCGACCACCACGCACTGTGGGCGGATGTCGAGGCCGGCGACATCGAACTGTTCGTGGCCCCCAACGACCGAGTCCTCGCCCGGGCACTGACGTCGGTGCCGCAGTTCGCCGCGGAGTGCGAGCGGCGCGGCGTACGGCTGGAGTTCGCCGGTCTCGACGAGCCGTCGTACAGCAGCCGCACGAAGGCGAGCGTGCATCGCAGGCTCTCCATGCCGACCGCCGGTTACGACGGCTGCTGACCGCCGCCCGGTGCACCGCGCCGTACGAGCCCCCTGTGAAAGGCTGGGTGCGGGTCCTCAGCAGTAAGGCGGCCCGGACATGTGAGGTGGCAACGGCGTGAGTGTCGGGCGATGGCGAACGGCCGGCAGCGCCCTCGTGCGAGTGGTCGTGGTGTGGGCCGTCTCGACCCTCACCATGCTGGCACTCGCCGGGATTCTGCCGGACTTCCAACTCCAGTCGGACAACGGTGACAGCATCACCAGGATCGCTTTCACGGCGGCCTGGGGTGCGGGCGCGTTCGGTCTGCTCTCGGCGCTGGTCTGGCCGGCTCTCGTACGGGCACTGCTCATCGTGCCCGCCCTCGTCCTGGGGATGCTGGTCTTCTTCCTCAACGGCTCGCTGCTGCTGGTCGCCCTGCGGCTCACCCCGGACGGGCGTGGCGCCGCCAACCCCGAGACCGCGGTCGTCGTCGCCGCCGTGATGTCCGCTGTGGCCTCCGCGACATCCACCGCGCTCGCCGTCCGCGACGACAACGCCTACCGCCGCAGACTCTCGCGCCTCGCCGACCGGCGCCGCCGTCGCACCGGCACGGGCCGGGACGTGGAAACGGGTCGCGGTGAACCGCCCGGAACGGTCTTCATCCAGCTCGACGGCGTCGGCCACGACATCCTCGCGCAGGCCGCCGCCGACGGGCTGATGCCCACCGTCGCGCACTGGCTCGGCGACGGGTCGAGCCACCGGCTCACCCCGTGGCGCACCGACTGGTCCAGCCAGACCGGCGCCAGCCAGCTGGGCATTCTGCACGGCAGCAACTACGACATACCCGCCTTCCGCTGGTACGAGAAGGAGACCGGCGACGTCATGGTCTCCAACAGACCCGCGAGCGCCCTCGAACTGCAGCGGCGCGCCATCATGCGCACCCATGACGGCGGGCTGCTGACCCTCGACGGAGCCAGCCGCGGCAATCTCTTCAGCGGCGGCGCCGACCAGCTCGCGCTCGTGCTCTCGATGGCCGCAAGGCGCGGCAAGGGCCGCCGCTCACGGGCCGGTTACTTCGCCTACTTCTCCGACCCGGCCAACGCCGTCCGTACCGCGCTGTCATTCGTCGCCGAGGTCGTTCGGGAGATCGTCCAGTCGACCCGGGCGAGGCTCCGGAAGGACACGCCCCGGATCAAGCGCGGCGGGCTCTACCCCTTCATCCGGGCCTTCGCGACCGTCGTCGAACGCGATGTGGTGGTCGCCGCGGTCATCGGCGACATGTTCGCCGGACGCACCGCCGTCTACGCCGACCTGGTCGCGTACGACGAAGTGGCGCACCACTCCGGGCCGCACAGCCGGGACGCGGAGAAGGTCCTGGCACGGCTGGACCGTTCGCTCGCCCTGATCGTCAAGGTCGCCGAACACACCCCGCGCACCTACCGGATCGTGCTGCTCTCCGACCACGGACAGAGCCCGGGGGAGACCTTTGCGGGGGTGTACGGGCTGACGCTCAAGGACCTGGTGCGGGCGGGCTGCGGGCTGCCCGTGCCGCGCCGGGCGCAGCATACGAAGAGTGCCTCGGAGGCGCGTGACGCGGTACGGATCGCCCTGCACCGGCCCGTCGACGAGAGCGCGGCGGAGCACGCCGGACGCGCGTCGGACCCGATCGTCCTGGCCTCCGGCAACCTCGGCCTGATCTCCTTCCCCGACATCGACGGACGCGCGGCCCGGGAACAGCTCGACCGCCGCCACCCCGCGCTGCTCCGCACCCTCGCCAACCACCCGGGCATCGGCTTCCTGCTGGTCCGCAGCGAGCGGCACGGATCGGTCGTGCTGGGGCGCGGCGGCGCCGAGATCCCGGTGTCGGAACTGAAGGACGGGGAAGGCCCACTGGCCCCGTTCGGTCCGGGCGCGGCGGCCGCGGTGCGGCGCACCGACACCTTCCCGCATGTCGCCGATGTGATGGTCAACTCGATGTACGACCCGGACACGGGCTGTGTGCACGCCTTCGAGGAACAGATCGGCTCGCACGGCGGACTCGGCGGCCGGCAGTCGCGGCCGTTCCTGCTCTGGCCGCGCTCCATGTCGGATCCGGTGGCCTCCCACGCGTCGGCGGAGCCGGGCGCGGAGCTGGTGGGAGCCGAGCAGGTGCACGAGGTACTGCGGCGCTGGCTGCGGGAGTGTTCCGGGCCGCAGGTGCCGCTGACGCCGCATGGTGCGGATGACGCCGGCGAGGCGGACGGGACCGTGCAGGTAGCCGACTGAGGGGCGTTGTCAGTGGTGGGCGGCAGGATGGGGGCCATGACGAACTCAGCTGTTGTGCTCGCCGATGCCGCCGCCTACGCCGCCGCGGTCGAAGAAGCCTCGGTGGCCGCCGCCGCGTACTACGCCACGGGCGAGAGCACGCTCGACGACGACGCGTACGACCGGCTGGTGCGCGGGATCGCCGCGTACGAGGAGGCGCATCCGCAGGACGTGCTGACCGCCTCGCCGACCGGCAAGGTCGCCGGCGGCGCCGCGGGCGGGGACGTGCCGCACACGGTGCCGATGCTCTCCCTGGACAACGTGTTCTCCGCCGAGCAGTTCGTCACCTGGACGGCGTCGCTGGAGCGCCGGATCGGCAGACCGGTGGCCGCCTGGTCCGTGGAGCCGAAGCTCGACGGGCTCGCGGTCGCCGCCCGCTACCGGCAGGGCCGGCTGGTGCGCAGACGTTCTTCGCGTACGGCGCCCTGCCGCTGCCCGAGTCCGGCGAGCTGACCACCACCCTCGCCGAACTCCCGCACAGCGAGGTCCTGCAGTACGTCGCCGGTCTCGGCGTGCACACCGCCGCGGACACGGACGCGGCACCGCGCACCGTCACCACCGTCGAGGAGGTGCAGGCCCGGGTCGAGGAAGTCGCCGCGCTGCGCGCCTCGTTGCCGTTCGGCATCGACGGCATCGTGATCAAGGCCGACCTCGTCAGCCGGATAGACCCTGCACGCGTACCTGCAGGGCGGCGCCGTACCGGGAGTACTCCCCCCTGAGCCGGTCGAGTGTCGGGATGAGTTCGGCGACGGCGGCGCCGAAGAACTCCTCGGAGTCGGTGAGTTCGGTGGTGCCGTCCGACTGGGGGGTGAGCACGAATGAGTGCCTCCCGAGGATCGCGTCGAGCGATCCGCCCTCCCAGACCAGCCGGCGGGGAGCCTCCACATCGACGATCCTCATCGTGACGTCCTGCTGACCGGTGTCGCCGCCCGAGAGGCGGCCCGGAATTTCCGCCCCGACCACGACCTGTTCGGGCTTCGCGTCGAGAGACAGAACCGGGTGCCACAGCGAGTACTGGTCGAACGCCACGAGCACGCGCCACACGTCCTCCACCGGAGCGGAGATCCTGGTCACTGCGGTGACAATGGGAGCTTCCTGCACGATCTGCTTCCTTCCGGTGCCGTCGGTGCCGGTCTCGGCGTTCACGGCACCAGCACGATCCGGCCGCGCTGGCCGCCCCGGGCGAGCTGGGCGTGGGCTTCGGCGGCCTGCGACAGGGGGTAGATCTGCGCCACGCGCGGCGTCAGCACGCCCACCTCGGCGAGCGCGGAGAGGTACGAGAGACGGGTCGCTTCGGGACCGGCGTTGGTGAGCCGCACCACCACACCCCGCTCCGGGGCCGGCAGCACGTCACCCCTCACGCTCACGAAGATGCCGCCGTCGCGGACAGCTGCCAGCGCAGGGGCGCCCAGCGCCGCCGCGTCGAGCACGCCGTCCACGCCCTCCGGCACGAACCGGCGTACCGCGTCGCTCAGCTCATCGTCGCGTGATACGAACCAGGTGGCGCCGCGACCCCGGAGGAACTCCTCGTCCTCGGGCCGCCCCTGCGCGACGATCCGCACGCCCCGCGTCCGGGCCAACTCGACGGCGTAACCGCCAACGGCCCCGGCGGCGCCCGTGACAAGCAAAGTGTCGCGGGGGCGCAGCGGGAGGTGGTCCAGGGCCAGTGAGGCGGTCATCGCGTTGAGAGGGATCGTCGCCGCGAGCGTCAGGTCCATACCCTCGGGGGCGGGGGCGATGGAGTTGATGTCGGTCACAAGATATTCGGCCTGGGCCTTCGTCGGGCGCAGCACGACGGCATCGAACGCGATCACCGGGGTTCCGACCTTCAGGACGACACCCGGGCCGACCGCGTCGACCGTCCCGGCAGCGTCCAGACCAAGACCGGTGTATTCCATCTCCTCCAACGGCCTGAAGAACCCGGCCCACACAGCGGCGTCGGCGGGATTCAGCGCGGCGGCCGCGACCTTGATGCGGACCTCCAGGGGACCTGGTTCCGGGAGGGGGACCTCCAAGACCTCTACGGCCTCGGGTCCACCGATCTTCTTGACGACTGCTGCGCGCATAATTTTTGTTCTTCCCTTTGCATATTCGAACGCTATGAACGCTACGAACGCTAGGCGAGTTACGATCAATTCGTAAGTAGGCACTTTAAAGTGCGTTACGCCCCTGATCGGGCAGATAACCACCACGGTGAAGTCGGCGCGCCAGGTCGAGCCCGGTATGTACGAGGCGTACACGCATGGTTGCCCCAGTCAGAAGAGGCTCGCCCGGATTTCCTGCGTTCACATGGAACGACCCGGGATCCGGCCGTGTAGCAGAACGAGGAATTCTCCACGCACCTGGGCATGCGCACGGAGCGGTTCCTGCTGCGCGGCCGCGGCGACAAGTAGGGCGAGGCCTTCGATGCGGTCTTCGATGCCGAGAGCGTGAGCGCGCGCCGCGTGAGGCTTCGATCACGTCATGATCAAGGACGAAATCCACGCTGGGCAGGTCCCTCGCCGAGTTTCGGCACGACAACGAGCATCGTCCCGCCGAACTGTGACCAGCTCGCGGGCGCGTCGGATAAGCGCCCACTGGCGGGAGAGTCCTCGGCAGCATCCGTGCCGTCCGCAGCCCACCAGTGCCCCCGCCGCCGTGCACGACGTGGAAGGCTGCAGTCCAACCACGTCCTCGGCGACGTCATACACGAGTATCGATATGGCACCTGACCTGCAGTGATGACTTCCCGAGCCCCGCGGTGATCGCTGATGACGAGGTCGGTCATCCTGTTCGGGCGCAGGCGCACAGCCCGCGTGGGGGCTTCCGTTGTCGTTACTGGTCGGTCTGCCGGGTGTCGTAGTGTGCTCGCGCCTCGTCGACCTCATCGGTTTTGTCGGCGGCCCAGTCGCGTACCTGGGACAGCAGGCCGTACAGGCCCCAGCCGAGCGGGGTCAATTCGTAGTCGACACGTACCGGCACAGTCGGTGTGACCGTCCGTTTCACCATGCCGTCGCGCTCGAGCATGCGCAGGGTCTGGGTGAGCATTTTCTGGCTGACGCCCGGGATTTCGCGGCTGACGTGGCTGTAACGCATCGCGTCGCCGTGTGAGCCGAGGGTGCACATCGTCAGGCTGACCCACCGGTTGCTGATCGTCGAGAGCAGGGCCACCGCGGGGCAGTCGTGCATGTATGCCTCATACGTGCCGGGCTCGATCTGGCGCGCCGGCTTCGTCGTGGTGGCCATCTGTCTCTCCGATCACGGGAGTAACGCACTTAAAGGTGCCTACTTACGAATCGATCGTACCTCGCCTAGCGTTCGTAGTGTTCGAAAACGCAAACGAAAGAGCGAAGATCATGCGAGCAGTTGTCTACCGGTCCGTCGGCGCCCCGGAGGTCATCGAGGTGGCGGACGTCGACCTGCCTGAGCCGGGGATGTTCGAGATACGCATCAAGGTGGATGCTGCCGCCCTCAACCCGGCTGACGTGGCGGCCTGGAGCGGTCTGTTTCCGGCTCCCGCGCAGGGCAGTCACTTCGGGCTGGGCTGGGACGTGGCAGGCACCGTCGACGCTGTGGGACCCGGCGCGGCGTGGGAGGTCGGTACCCCCGTGATCGCGATCGTGCAGGGCGCGACCGGCGTCCTGCGGGCCCAGGCCGAGTACACGATCGTGCCCAGTAACACCCTGGCCCACGCGCCGACCGGGATCGACGCCGTGCACGCCTCGACGATCCCGCTGAACGGCCTGACCGCCGCGCAATCGGTGGAGCTTCTCGGCCTCAGCGAAGGGCAGAGCGTCTTCATCACCGGCGCGGCCGGTGCGGTCGGCGGCTACGCCGTGCAACTGGCCAAGCGACGCAAGCTGACGGTGATCGCCAGCGACTTCGCCGAGGACGAGGACTTCGTCACCAACGTTCTCGGCGCCGACGCCTTCGTGTCCGCGAGCGAGAACCCCGCCGCAGCGGTGCGCCAGCTCTACCCGCACGGAGTCGACGCCGTGCTGGACACCACCCTGCTGGGCGTCATCGCAGCAGTCAGGGATGGCGGAACCTTCGTCACCACCCGGATGGATGCCCTGCCACAGGCGGAGCGCGGCATCCGGGTCAGGCTGACCCAGGTCTCCCCCGACGCAGCGATGCTCACCACCCTCTCCGACCTCGCCACCTCAGGTGCGCTCACCCTTCGGGTCGCCCGGACATACCCACTGGAAGAAGCGGCGCAGGCTCACGGACGCCTCGCGGAGGGCGGCCTGCGAGGCCGGCTCGTCCTCACCCCCTGACCACTCGATACAACCGCAGAGCCGGCCGACGCGCTCGGACCGCGCCGCCTGCTTCGGCCATGCCGACCGAAGCAGGCGGCCATCCCGGGCCCGCCCGGGCAACCCACTGCAGTGCACCTACGAAGGAAGACAACATGGCCGTCATCGGCTTCATCGGCAGCGGCAACATCGGACAGGTCCTTGCCCGACAGGCGATCGCCTCCGGCCACGACGTCGTGATGAGTAACTCCCGAGGCCCACACACCCTCACCCGGTTGATCGACGCGCTCGGCCCGAGGGCACGTGCTGCAACCCCCGAGCAAGCCGGTGCGGCCGGCGACCTGGCCGTTGTGGCGATCCCGTTCCGCAATGTGCTGCAGATACCGGTGCAACCCCTGGCCGGCAAGATCGTCATCGACGCGAACAACTACTTCGCTCCACGTGATGGACAGGTTCCGGCCATCGACAACGGAGATACCGCGGCAAGCGAAATCCTCGCCGCACACCTCACCACCACACGCGTCGTCAAGGCCTTCAACGCCATCATCGCCACCCATATCATCAAGCACGCCCGCCCGTCAGGAACACCTCGCCGACGCGCCATACCGATCGCCGGCGACGACGACCAAGCGAAGCGAGCCGTCACCGAATTCATCGACCAGATTGGCTTCGACGTTGTCGACGCCGGATCACTGGTCGACGGTCGAAGCATCGATCCGATGGATGCCTGGGGCCCGGTTCTCGACGCGGACGCCCTGCGTGCGGCCATGGCCGCACGCACACAGCACTGACTGAGCGTTTGGCAACGCAGTACGGCGCCGCCTCCCGCGTCGTCGACGACCCCGCCCAGGCCCTGGAAGTCCTCGGGCTGTACGCCCGCTCGGTCGACGGCGCCGAAAACACCACAGTGGCCAAGACGTTCGTCGACTGGGACACCCACACCATCACCTACAGCTGCGCCGGTCACCCGCCGCCGGCCCTCCTGATGGACGGCACCGTTGTGTTCCTGGACCAAGCCACCGACCCCCACTCGGCGCCCGACCCGAACACGCCCCTGGCCCCAGGCCACCACGCCTTTCACCCGGGGCTCCGTCCTCGTGCTGTACACGGACGGCCTGATCGAACGCCGCCGAGAGGACATCGACACCGGCCTCGCGCGGCTCGCCGACTCCCTGGTCCGCCACCGGACAGCCGACCCCGAAACCCTCGCCGACGCCCTGCTGGTCGACCTGCACCCGCCAGGCGGCGCCACCGACGACACAGCCCTGGTCATCGTGCGCCTATGACCCGACCCGCTGCGCAGCGGATACCGACGACCGGGGCAATCCCTGTCCAGGGGCCGATTTGTTGATCAAGGTCGACAGACGCGTTGTCAGTGGTGGGCGGCAGGATGGGGGCCATGACGAACTCAGCTGTTGTGCTCGCCGATGCCGCCGCCTACGCCGCCGCGGTCGAAGAAGCCTCGGTGGCCGCCGCCGCGTACTACGCCACGGGCGAGAGCACGCTCGACGACGACGCGTACGACCGGCTGGTGCGCGGGATCGCCGCGTACGAGGAGGCGCATCCGCAGGACGTGCTGACCGCCTCGCCGACCGGCAAGGTCGCCGGCGGCGCCGCGGGCGGGGACGTGCCGCACACGGTGCCGATGCTCTCCCTGGACAACGTGTTCTCCGCCGAGCAGTTCGTCACCTGGACGGCGTCGCTGGAGCGCCGGATCGGCAGACCGGTGGCCGCCTGGTCCGTGGAGCCGAAGCTCGACGGGCTCGCGGTCGCCGCCCGCTACCGGCAGGGCCGGCTGGAGCGTCTGATCACCCGGGGCGACGGCACCGCGGGAGAGGACGTGTCGCATGCGATCGGCACCGTCGTCGGGCTTCCGGAACAGCTCGGCGAGCCGGTGACGATCGAGATGCGCGGCGAGATCCTGATGACGAACGAGCAGTTCGAACAGGCCAACACCGTGCGCACCGAACACGGCGGCACCCCCTTCGCCAACCCGAGGAACGGCGCGGCGGGAACCCTCCGCGCCAAGGACCGCCCCTACACGGTCGAGATGACGTTCTTCGCGTACGGTGCCCTGCCGCTGCCCGATTCCGGCGAGCTGACCGGCACCCTGGCCGAACTCCCGCACAGCGAGGTCCTGGAGTACGTCGCCGGTCTCGGCGTGCACACCGCGGCGGACACGGACGTGGCGCCACGCACCGTCACCACCGCCGAAGAGGTGCAGGCCCGGGTCGAGGAAGTCGCCGCGCTGCGCGCCTCGTTGCCGTTCGGCATCGACGGCATCGTGATCAAGGCGGATCTCGCGGCCGACCAGCGCGAAGCCGGTTCGGGGACCCGGGCTCCGCGCTGGGCCATCGCGTACAAGCTCCCCGCCGTCGAGAAGGTCACCCGGCTCCTCGCTGTCGAGTGGAACGTCGGCAGGACCGGCATCATCGCGCCGCGCGCCGTGCTGGAGCCGGTCGAGATCGACGGATCGACCGTCAGCTACGCCACGCTGCACAACCCGGCCGACATCACCCGCCGGGATCTTCGCCTGGGCGACCGGGTGATGGTCTACAAGGCGGGCGACATCATTCCCCGCATCGAAGCACCCGTCGCCCATCTGCGGACCGGCGACGAGAAGCCGATCGTCTTCCCGGAGACCTGCCCGCAGTGCGGCTCCGAGATCGACACCGGTGAGCAGCGCTGGCGCTGTGTCCGCGGCCGGGACTGCCGACTGGTCGCCTCCATCTCGTACGCGGCGGGACGCGACCAGCTCGACATCGAAGGGCTCGGGGCGACCCGCGTCGTCCAGCTCGTCGATGCCGGCCTGGTCGCCGACTTCGCCGATCTCTTCACGCTCGAACGCGAGCAGCTGCTCGGCCTGGAGCGGATGGGCGAGACCAGCACCGACAATCTGCTGGCCGCCATCGAGACGGCGCGCAGCCGGCCGCTCTCCCGGGTCTTCTGCGCACTGGGGGTGCGGGGTACCGGGCGCTCCATGTCGCGGCGGATCGCCCGCTACTTCGCGACCATGGACCGGATCCGGGCCGCCGATGCCGATGCGCTCCAGCAGGTGGACGGCATCGGCAAGGAGAAGGCCGCGGCCGTCGTCGCGGAGCTGGTGGAACTCGCCCCGCTGATCGAGAAGCTGGTCGCCGCCCGGGTCAACATGGCTGAGCCCGGTGCGACGCCGCCGCCGGAGCCCGGCGAGGAGAGCGTGGACGGGGCCGCTGCCCCCGCGAACGGCGAGGCGGCGGCCGAACGGCCACTGGACGGGATGACGGTGGTGGTCACCGGAGCCATGACCGGGGCGCTGGAGAAGCTCTCGCGGAACCAGATGAACGAGCTGATCGAGCGGGCCGGCGGTAAGTCTTCGTCCAGCGTCTCCAAGCGCACCACGCTGCTGGTCGCCGGGGAGAAGGCCGGGTCCAAGCGCACCAAGGCGGAGGATCTCGGCGTACGGATCGCCGCACCGGACGAGTTCGCCGAGCTGATCGCCGAGTTCCTGCCGTCGGAGGTATGACGGGCGGAACACTCGGGCGCCCGTCCGTGAGGGTGGACGGACGAGCGCGCGAGCCCTTGGATTTTGCCTGTGAGTGGCTTTCTTTGCCTTCTTATTGCATAGTGGGAGCTCGGTCGTGCCTCGCTATCGGCGGGTCGACGCGTGTGTGAACGGCTGCTGCGGCAAGCCGGGGGATGAGGGACGATGCCTTCTCCGCACGACGGACGGCTCCACGGCCGCTGTCTCCGCAACGGATACCGCGGTGTCACCCGCGGACTCGCCCTCGACCTCGGCAGTTCCGGCACCCGCGCCTGGATTCCCGGACTCGGCATCGTCACCGACGCCGAGTCCACCGGCGATCCCGAGGGCGGGTCCGGTCACGGCCGTCCGGTCCGGCGCGGGCGCGTAGTCGACCCCGAGGCCTGCGGCCGGATGCTCAGCCGCATCGCCGACACGGCTCTGGGCGCCGACCGGAGCGAGACCCTGATCGTCCTCAGCCACCCGGTACTCGCCGGGCCCGAACACCGGGCCGAGGTGCGGGAGCTGCTCGCCGCACTCGGGCCGACGAGCATCATCGTGCTGGACAGCGCCAGAGCCGCCGCCGCATATGCCGGACCGCAGGACGGCGGCCCGCTGCTCGTCGTCGACATCGGTGCCGAGCTGACCGAAGTCACCCTCCTGGTCGACGGAACGGTCCGTGACGCCCGCCAGGCCGAGACCGGGCTCAGTGACCTCGGACCCGCCGAGCCGCCCTCCGCCGTCGTCCGCACCGCACTGGACATGATCATGGAGATGTGGCGGCAGGACCGGCACGGTGTGGTCCTCGGAGCCCTGCGCAAGCGGCCGTTGCTCGCCGGAGGCGGTGCGCTGCGCCCCGACATCACCAACCGGATCGCGGTCCGCCTCGGGGTTCCGGTGCGGCTCGCCGACGACCCGGCCACCACGGTGGTCCGCGGCGCGGGACTGATCCTCGGCTCCGCGCTCCGCAAGGCCGGCGCGGCACCCGCCCTGCCCGGTCCGGTGAGGTGACCACCTTCCCGGGGCCGCCCCCGGGCTACACACTCCCGAGACGGCGACCGAACAGCCCGGCCCGCCACACGGCGTTCCGAGGGCGCGCGACGGCGACGCGTCAGGCCCTGGTCGTGCTCCTCCTCGTCGTGTTCACCGTCGTCGGCGGCGCGTCCGCAGCCGTCGCGGCCGCCGGAGGCGTAACCCCGTCACGCTCCCTGTCCGGTCCTGCGTCTGCCGGAGGCGTAACCCCGTCACGCTCCCTGTCCGGTCCTGAGTACGCCGCCGCGCACCCGCCCGCCGCCCGGACGCCCGCCCGGCGCATCGACCTGACCGCCCGCACCGGCCCCCCGCACGACACCCGGCGGACCCGCACGGCCACGGCGACCGGCCACGACCGCACAGATCTCCCGGCCGTTCCCCGACCCTGGGTCGCCACCGACCACATCCGCATTCAGCACCAGCTCCCGCCGCCCGGCCCCGGTGGCGCCCTGTTCCCGGGGCCGCTCGGCATCCAGGTACCGCTTCCCGCTCGGCAACAGGCCCCGGACGCCCCCTCCTTCGCGGCCGACCGCTTCCACGTGGCGCTCCCCGGCGTACGCGGCCCTCCGAGGACGGTCCGTCCCCTCGGCCACCGTTCTGCTCGACAGATCTGACGGCACGTCCTCGCCGAGGTGAGGGCGCCGGCGTCCCTCGGAGGATTTCCATGACTCGCGCCACCACGGTGCGAGCGGTTCTGGCTGCGGCCGTGCTGCTCGTCTCCGTGCTCATCACGCTGACCATGTCACCCAGACTCGGCCTCGATCTTCAGGGCGGCACCAGGATGGTGCTCCAGGCCAAGGACTCCGCCACCTTGAAGGCGGACCGGGAGAGCACCGACCGGACCCTTGAGGTGCTGCGCCGGCGCATCGACTCGCTCGGCGTCTCCGAACCGACCCTGACCCGGTCCGGGGAGGACCGGATCATCGTCGAACTGCCCGACGTCCAGGACCCGCGCAAGGCCGCCGAAGTCATCGGCAGGACCGCCCAGCTCAGCTTTCACGCCGTCCGGGGCCCGGGCGCGGAACAGGAGATGGGCAAGACCGCGGGGCTGACGCTGCCCGACGAGGACGGCCGCCCTCTCGCCCTCGGCCCGGCCCGGCTCACCGGGGCGGGCGTCAAGGACGCCGGGGCCTCCTTCGACGCCCAACAGGGCGCCGGCTGGACCGTCGCCCTCGACTTCCACAAGGGCGCGGGCCGGGACTGGACCCGGCTGACCGGCGAAGCCGCCTGCCATCCCGCTCAGGACGAACGGCGGCGGGTCGCCATCGTCCTCGACGACCGGATCATCTCCTCTCCCCAGGTCGCCCCGTCCGTCGGCTGCAACGTGGGCCTTCCGTCCGGCTCCACGCAGATCACCGGCTCGTTCGGCGCCGACGAGGCCCGCGATCTCGCGCTGCTCATCAAGGGCGGCGCGCTGCCCCTCCCCGTCGAGATCGTCGAACAGCGGACCGTCGGCCCGACGCTCGGCGCCGCCGCCATCGACGCCGGCGCCCGGGCCGCCCTCATCGGCGCCGCCGCCACCGCCCTCTTCATCACGTTCGTCTACCGGCTCTTCGGCGCCCTCGCCGCGGTGGCCCTGGCCGCGTACGGAGTTATCTCGTACGCCGCGCTGGTAGCCCTCGGCGTCACCCTCACCCTCCCCGGTCTTGCCGGATTCGTCCTCGCCATCGGGATGGCGGTCGACGCGAACGTGCTGGTCTTCGAACGCGCCAGGGAGGAGTACGCGGAACGGTCCGGCCGCTCCCTGCGCTCCGCCATGACCGCCGGGTTCCGTAACGCCTGGAGCGCGGTCGCCGACTCCAACGTGACCACACTGATCGCGGCCGGTCTGCTCTTCTTCCTCGGCTCGGGCCCGGTCAAGGGCTTCGGGGTCACGCTCGCCATCGGTGTTCTCGCGTCGATGTTCTCGGCGCTCGTCATCGCGCGCGCCCTCACCGAGATCGCGTCCCGCTCGCGGTTCGTCGGCGACTACCGGGGCGTCAACGGCATCGCACGCCCGGGACGCGTACGGACCTGGCTGGCCCGACGTGACCCGCAGCTGTTCCGGTCCCCCCTCCGCTGGCTGCTGATCTCCACGGCACTGATCGCCGTCGCGGTCCTCGGCATCGTCGTACGAGGTGTCAACCTGGGAGTGGAGTTCACCGGCGGCCGGCTCGTCGAGTACTCCACGAGCCGGCCCGTCGACGTGGAGACCGCCCGCACCGTGCTGGCCGGAGCGGGATTCGGCGATGCAGAGGTCACCACGGCGGGCGCCGGCGACCTCTCCGTACGCACGGGAGACCTCGACAACCACGAGGAGCATGCCCTGCGTGCTGCCCTCGCCGAGGAGGGCGGCCACACCACCAAGGTCCGCGACGAACTCATCGGCCCCAGCCTCGGCGACGAATTGCGGCGCAACGCGCTGATCGCGCTCGCCGTCGCCGTCCTCGTGCAACTCGCCTATCTGGCGGTCCGGTTCCGCTCGACGTTCGCCCTGGCATCGGTCGCCGCGCTCGTCCACGACGTCATCCTGCTGGTCGGCGCGTTCGCCTGGCTCGGCCGCACCGTCGACGGCATCTTCCTGGCCGCGCTCCTCACCGTCATCGGTTACTCCGTCAACGACTCGGTGGTCGTCTTCGACCGGGTCCGCGAGCTGTGGGCGAAGGCACGCCGCGAAGCCGTCACGACCATCGCCAACCGCTCCGTCCTGCAGACCGTGCCCAGAACCGTCAACACCGGCATGGGCGCCCTCTTCATCCTGGCCGCCCTCGCCGTGCTCGGCGGCGACTCCCTCGAGGACTTCGCGCTCGCCCTGCTCATCGGCATCTGCGTCGGCACGTACTCCTCCGTCCTGACCGCCGTACCGGTCGCGCTCACCCTGGAGAAGAGAGCCAAGGCCCCGCCGCCCGCCCCCGAGCGCGCCTCCGGACGCACATCCGGCGCGGGAGCGAAACGCCGGGACCCGCTCGACAACCGGGCGCGCGTATAAGCGCTTCGCGTTCCCACAACGTGTGCCGCCCCCGACCACCGGTGCGGGGGGCGGCACACGCTGCGGCGGTCCTGAGTTCCGCACCCCGATCACGGCACAATCCTGATTCCGTCCCGGTGATTGGAGCGTGCCCATGCCCGTCCTGCTGCGTGACGCCTGGGCCACCCTCGTGCCTGACATGACCGACCGGCACGGGCCGCTGCCGCCCCTGATGCTCGCCCTGACCGTCGTCACCGGCCTGGTCGACGCCGTCAGCTATCTGCAGCTGGGCAGAGTCTTCGTCGCGAACATGACCGGCAACGTCGTCTTCTCCGGCTTCGCGTTCGCCGGGGCTGCCGGCTTCTCGCTCGCCGCGTCGCTCGTCGCGCTCGCCGCCTTCGCCACCGGGGCGCTGCTCGGCGGCCTGCTCGTGCACCGCACCCACGGGCACCGGGGCAGAATGCTCCAGTACGCGCTCCTCGCCGAGACCGTGTGCGTCGCGGCCGCCGTGATCGTCGCGATGGTGTCCGGCACTCCGTTCGTGGGAGGGGTCCGCTTCACCCTCATCGTGCTGCTCGCCCTCGGCCTCGGCGTGCAGAACACCGTCTCCCGCGCTCTCGCGGTCCCCGACCTCACCACCACCGTGCTGACCCTCACCATCACCGGCATCGCCGCCGACAGCCATCTCACCGGAGGAGCCGGCAACAAGGCCGGCCGGCGGGTGGTCTCGGCCTGCGCCATGCTGCTCGGCGCCGTCGTCGGAGCCCTCGCCGTCCTGAACGGACACCCGACGCTGCCCGTGCTGCTCGCCGCGGTCATCCTGGCCGCGGCGAGCGCGGCCGCGACCGTCCTGGCACGCACCGACGCCCCGTGGACCCGCCCCCTCGCGAAGAAGTGACACCCCGCACCCGGCCGGGGACGCGCGTGACGCCGGACGTCAGGAGGCGAGCGACCGCAGATACGAGGCGGTCTCCTGATCGGCGGGCAGGAACGTCTCGATCGCCAACTCGGCCACCGTGACATCCATGGGCGTGTTGAACGTCGCGATGGAGGAGACGAACGACAGCACCCGCCCGTGGTACTCGATCACCAGCGGCAGCGCGAACGACAGCGCCGACGGCGGTCCCGCCGGCTCGTCCTGACCGTCGGCGCTGTCGGACACCGGATAGGCGGCGACCTCCTCGTACAGTTCACGCAGCTCCGCCGAACGGGCCAGCGCGATCTGACGCTCCATCTGGGCCAGCAGATCGGCCCGCCACGCCCGCAGGTTACGGATGCGCGGAGCAAGACCCTGCGGATGAAGGGTGAGCCGCATGGCGTTCAGCGGCGGGGCGAGCAGATGCTCCGCGACGCCTTCCAGCAGCATCGCGATGCCTCGATTGGCCGCCACCACGGTGTAGGTGCCGTCGACGACGAGCGCGGGATACGGGTCGTACCCCTGCAACAGCTGCTCCATGCCGTCGCGCAGCGCGCCCATCGCCGGGTCGTCGAGCGCGGTCTCCGCGTAGCGGGGCGCGTAACCGGCCACCACCAGCAGGGCGTTGCGCTCCCTGACCGGGATGTCGAGATGATCGGCCAGCCGCAGGATCATCTCCTGGCTGGGGCGCGAACGGCCCGTCTCGATGAACGAGATGTGTCGGGCCGAGGAGTCGGCGCGCAGGGCCAGCTCCAGCTGGCTGATCCGGCGCTGCTGACGCCAGCTGCGCAGCAGTGGCCCTACCCCCGTGTCTAGCGCGACAGTTGTCATACGGAGACCGTAACGTCACCGCCACCGCCCTTCAGCAACCGACCTCGTGAGGGAGCCGCCCCGTGCCCACCGAACCGCTGTCGCAGAAAGAGATCGAGGACCGGCTGAGCGAGCTGCCCGGATGGGCGCTGGAGGGTGACCGGATCACCCGCACCTACCGGCTCGCCTCGCACTTCGCCGCCGCCGCACTGGCCGTCCATGTCGCTCAGATCCAGGACGAGCTGAACCATCACTCCGATCTGACGCTCGGCTACAACACTGTTGCCCTGGCGGTGCACACGCACGATGCGGGCGGTGCGGTCACCGAGAAGGACCTGACGCTGGCGGCGCGGGTGGAGGCGGTCGCTGCGGTGCACGGCGCGCACTGACGAAACGCGAGTGACGCCAGTGACGGAACGGGGGGCGCCGTGCAGGGCGCGATGTCACGGCGGCTGAACCAGGGCGCCGCGCTCGTCAGGGCGCCGCGCCGAACCGGGGGTGCGCGGCGAGCCGGCGCGTACGGGTGTCGCTGCGCTCCACAGCCTCCGCGTGCGCCTCCCGGGTGTGCGCGCTCACCGAGGCGCCGGCCGCGCCCACCGCCGTCGAGCTCGGGGGAGAGAGGTCAGCGGGTCTGGTCGTCCCGCTCCGCCTGCTTCTCCGCGTTCTTCTCCTTGATGCGGACCGCTTCCTTCCGGACCTCGGCCTGGGTGGCGCGTTCCTTCTGGAGCCACTCGGGAAGCTCCTTCTTCAGCGCCTCGATCTGTTCGGTGGTGAGGGCGTCCGTGATGCTGCCACGCGCGAGACCCGAGATGGAGATGCCGAGCTTCGCCGCCACCACCGGACGGGGGTGGGGGCCGTTGCGCCGCAGTTCCTGCAGCCACTCGGGCGGATCGGCCTGCAGCGCGTTGAGCTCGCTGCGCGAGACGACACCCTCCTGGAACTCGGCGGGGGTGGCCTCGAGGTACACACCCAGTTTCTTCGCCGCGGTCGCGGGCTTCATGGTCTGGGTGGTCTGGTGCGACGTCATGGTGTCAAGAGTAGCGAGCGTGTGCGATACCTCCGACCACGACCGGTAACCTGGCGGGGTGACAGGCTCCGAGATCCCCCCTTCTTTCCGGCTTGCGTATGTACCAGGCGTGACGCCGACCAAGTGGGTGCGTATCTGGAACGAGCGGCTTCCCGAGATCCCACTGACTCTCGTCGCGGTGACCGCCGCGGAGGCATCCGACGTGTTGCGGGGCGGCGGCGCCGACGCGGGATTCGTGCGGCTTCCGATCGACCGTACGGACCTCAGCGCGATCCCCCTGTACACCGAGACGACGGTGGTCGTGATCCCGAAGGACCACATCGCGGCAGCGGTCGACGAGGTGTCCGCCGAGGATCTGGCCGACGAGATCGTGCTGCATCCCCTCGACGACACCTTCGACTGGGAACGTCCGCCGGGACGGCCCGCGAACGAGCGCCCCGCCACGACGGCGGACGCCATCGAACTGGTGGCGGCAGGGGTGGGACTGCTGGTCGTCCCGCAGTCGCTGGCCCGCCTGCACCACCGCAAGGACCTCACGTACCGGCCGGTCACCGGCGCTCCCGAGTCGCGCGTCGCACTGGCGTGGCCGGAGGACGCAACCACCGCCATGGTGGAGGACTTCATCGGGATCGTCCGGGGGCGGACCGTGAACAGCTCCCGGGGCCGCACCGCCACCCCGCCCCAGCCGAAGCAGCGCAAGCGCCCCGACGCGGGCGACGCACGGCGGAAGCCCGCGGGCGGCAAGTCGGCCGGCAAGAGCCCACGGGGCGGTTCCGGCGGCCCGAAGGGCGGCAAGCGCGGCAAGCCGCGCCGTCGGTCGTAGCCCCGGCTTCGCTCATCCGCAGTCTTGTGGCAGCGCCCGCCCGGGGACCCGCCGGTGTCCTACAGTCGTCCGCATGCTCGACTACAACACCGAGGCAGCGGTCTACGACGCGACCCGCGGTGGCGTGCCCAGGGCCGAGTCCGCAGCCCGCGCGGTGCTGGGCCTGGTCCCGGAGTCCGCGCGCACGCTGCTGGACATCGGCTGCGGTACGGGGCTGGTCACCCAGCGGCTCGCGGTGGCCCGGCCCGGACTGAAGGTGTTGGGCACCGATG
This sequence comes from Streptomyces sp. NPDC051664, assembly GCF_044453545.1. NCBI lineage: Bacteria > Bacillati > Actinomycetota > Actinomycetes > Kitasatosporales > Streptomycetaceae > Streptomyces > Streptomyces sp. NPDC051664. Next base: position 593,395 of record NZ_JBITCU010000002.1, read on the forward strand.
CCTCGTACGGAATGGCGCGGCTCGCCCGGCAGCGGATCGGCGCGGTGGCGCTCGGCGACGCGCGGCGGCTGCCGCTGGGCGCCGCGACGGTGGACGCGGTCGGTGCGATCTGGCTGCTGCATCTGCTGCGGGAAGCCGGGGAGGTGCGGGCGGTGGTGTCCGAGGCGGCCCGGGTACTGCGGCCCGGCGGGGTGTTCGTCACCACGGTCGACAAGGACGCGGCGCACGACGTGGGCAGCGACATCGACGAGGCGTTCGCCCCCTATCTGAGGCCGAAGCCGTCGGACAGCGAGGAACTGGTCGTCGCGTACGGGGCGGAAGCCGGGCTCGACGTGGTGGGGGAGGCCCGCTTCCTCGGCCATGGACAGGGGCGGACACCGCAGGCGGCGGCGCGAAGTGTACGCAGGGGCGACTTCGTCTCGCGTCTGGAGCTGCCGGGGGTGGCGGCCGACCGGCTCGCGGCGGCGCTGCTGGCCCTGCCCGACCCGGACCGGCCGCGCCGCGACCCGGAGTACCGGTTGCTGGTGTTCCGCCGCCGGGACTGACAGCGGGACCGCGGCGCACGGATGGTGCGTACATGGCGCACGAGTGGCGCGTCCGCCGTTGAGACAGGTGGGGCGGCTTGCCGAATCGGCAACAAGGCTATGCCGGACACCTGACGTGGGGCGAGTCTTGTCCGCATGACGAAGCACGCCGATCACGGCCCTCACCACGACACCGCGCACGGCCCTCACCACGACACCACCGACTTCGACTGGGACGTCATGGGCCCGCTCCTGGAGCGGAACGCCGAGCTCAGCAGCCCGCAGTACCGGGAGGCCGCCCGCTGGATCGCCGGTCTTCCCACCGCCCCGCGGGTACGCCGGGTCCTCGACATCGGCAGCGGCCCCGGCGTGATCGCGTGTCTGCTCGCCGAGGCGTTCCCGGAAGCCGAAGTCGTCGCCGTGGACGGCACCCCGGCGCTGCTGGAGCGCGCCCGGGCCCGTGCCGTACGGCTCGGGCCCGGTGACCGGGTCCGTACGCTGCACGCGGAGCTCCCGGACGAACTGGCGAAGCTGGGGGACGCGGACCTGATCTGGGCGGGCAACGCGCTGCACCACATGGGTGACCAGCGCGCCGTCCTCGCCGGTTTCGCCGGGCTGCTGCGCCCCGGTGGCACGATCGCCCTCCTCGAGGGCGGGCTGCCGCCCCGTCAGCTGCCGCGCGACATCGGGTTCGGCCGGCCAGGTCTGGAGGCGAGGCTCGACGCGGTGACCGCTGATTGGTTCGAGGAGATGCGGGCGTCCCTTCCGGACGCCAAGCGGGAGACCGAGGACTGGAGCGCCCTGTTCACCGCGGTGGGGCTGGCCCCGCAGGGCACCCGCAGCTTCCTGCTCGACCTGCCCGCACCGCTCTCCGACCGGGCCCGCGACCATGTCATCGCCGAATTCGCCCGGCGGCGCGACATGTTCTCCGACGCGCTCACCGCCGACGACCTCGCCGTACTCGACCGGCTGCTGGACCCCGACGACCCGGCCGGGCTGCGTCACCGCCCGGACGTATTCCTGCTCACGGCACGCACGGTCCACCTGGCCAGGCGCGCCTGAGGGCTGTTCCGTCGTCCCTGGCGGGCGCACGACGACAGCTGCGGCACCTCTCCCCCGTAGCCTCAACGGCACGGGGGTACCCCCTCCGTTGTCGGAACGCCCGAATACGCCCAGTATGCGGACATCCCTCGCCTTGCGATGCACCGCATCCGACGCCGCGCGCTGATCCACCAGGGATCCCGGGACAGCCGTCAGCGCCCCTGGGGCACCGGTTCCAACTGCCACCACTGGCCGGGGGAGTCGGTGTCCTCCCACTGCTGGACGTTGGCGCCGTCCGCCGTGCTGCCATCGGCCACTTCGAGGGCGAGTCCGCTGATGAAGCTGACCAGGGTCACGGTGCCCGGCGCATCCAGGTGCTGTTCGACCAGCCATTCCTGGGCGCCGTAGTTGTTGGCCTTCCACTGCTGGACGTTGGCGCCGTTCTCCGTGGAGGCGTTGGCGACGTCCAGCCGTTTGCCACTGTGCGCGTTGGTCAGATGGTAGAGGGCGGCGCCGTCGTGCACCGGTGAGAGCTGCCAGTGCTGGGCGCCCGCCCCGTCCCGCTTCTCGCTGCCCTGCTGCACATTGGCGCCGCTGCCCTTGGCGGAGCCGTACACCTCCAGCAGCAGCCCACTGCCCACATTGCGCAGCCGGTACAGGCCCGGTCCGACGACGGGCGCGGTCTCCCCGCTCATGGCGCGGTCCTCCAGGTTCGGGCATGCGGACGCCGCCCGGCGCGAGGCCGGGCGGCGGTTCCGCGTGGTTCGATCGTGGAGCGGCAGGGCTCAGGCGCCGAGGTTGAACTCACCCGGGTTCGGGCCGAGACGCTTGCCCTCGTCCAGCGCGGCGAACGCGGCGAGGTCGTCGGCGTCCAGCTCGAAGCCGAACACATCGAGGTTCTCCGCGATCCGCGACGGCGTCACGGACTTCGGGATCACCACGTTGCCCGTCTGGATGTGCCAGCGGAGCACCACCTGTGCGGGCGTGCGACCGTGCTTCTGGGCGATCGCGACGACCGTCGGGACCTCCAGGAGGCCCTTGCCCTGACCCAGCGGCGACCAGGCCTCGGTCGCGATGTCGTGCTTGGCGTGGAAGGCGCGGGACTCGGCCTGCTGGAGCTGCGGGTGCAGCTCGATCTGGTTGATCACGGGGACCACGGAGGTCTCACCGAGCAGGCGCTCCAGGTGCTCGGGCAGGAAGTTCGAGACACCGATGGCCTTGGCGCGGCCGTCGGCGTAGATCTTCTCGAAGGCCTTGTACGTGTCGATGTACGCGTCCTTGGCCGGCACCGGCCAGTGGATCAGGTACAGGTCGACATAGTCGAGACCCAGCTTGTCGAGCGAGGCGTCGAACGCCCGCAGGGTGGTGTCGTAGCCCTGCTGGCTGTTCCACAGCTTCGTGGTGACGAACAGCTCTTCTCGGGCGACACCGGAGTCGGCGATGGCCTTGCCCGTGCCCTGCTCGTTCTCGTAGATCGCGGCGGTGTCGATGCTCCGGTACCCGGACTCGATAGCTGTCCTGACCGCCTTCGTCGCCTCGGTGTCCGGCACCTGCCAGACACCGAAACCGAGCTGCGGCATCTCGACGCCATTGTTGAGGGTGATGGAGGGGACCTGGCTCACGAGCGGTCGATCCTTACGTCGTCGGTTCAGTATTCATTGGGGCAACGATCAAGGGCCCTGATGCATTCCCGGCGAGAGGTATTTCAGGTCGGCGCCCCCGGGCACGCCTCACCGGTACAGCGCGTCCACCTCGGCGGCGTACGCCGTCTCGATCGCCTTCCGTTTCAGCTTCAGGGACGGGGTCAGCAGACCGTGCTCCTCGGTGAACTGATGCGCCAGTATCCGGAACGTACGGATCGACTCGGCCTGCGACACCGCCGTGTTGGCGGCCACCACCGCCCGCCGGACCTCCATCTCCAGATCAGGGTCGCGCACCAGGTCCGCCGCCCTCATCGGCGGCCGCCCCTGCATGGAGAGCCAGTGGTCCACGGACTCCTGGTCCACGGTCACCAGCGCCGCGATGTACGGTCTGTCGTTGCCTACCACGATGCACTGCGCGACCAGCGGATGCGCCCGCACCCGCTCCTCCAGACCGGCCGGCGACACACTCTTGCCGCCCGACGTCACCAGGATCTCCTTCTTCCTCCCGGTGATGGTCAGATAGCCGTCCTCGTCGAGTGCACCCAGGTCGCCGGTGGCCAGCCAGCCGTCGTGCAGCACCGCGTCGGTGGCCTTCGGGTCGCCCAGATAGCCGCCGAAGACATTGCCGCCGTACACCCATATCTCGCCGTCGTCGGCGATGTGCACGGTGGTGCCGGGGATCGGCTGCCCGACCGTGCCGTACCGGGTGCGCTCCGGCGGATTCGCGGTGGCGGCCGCAGTCGACTCGGTCAGTCCGTACCCCTCGTACACCGTGATGCCGGCGCCCTCGAAGAACAGACCGAGCTGCCGCTCCATCCCGGAGCCGCCCGACATGGCGTGCCGCACCCGGCCGCCCATCGCGTCGCGGACCTTCTTGTACACGACCTTGTCGAAGAACTGGTGCTGCATCCGCAGCCCCGGCGACGGCCCCGGACCGGTTCCGAACGCCTTGTGTTCCATCGCCTCCGCGTACCTCACCGCGATGTCGAAGGCCTTGTCGAACGGCCCGAGCTTGCCCTCCGACTCGGCCTTGCGCCGGGCACCGTTGAAGACCTTCTCGAAGATGTACGGCACCGCCAGGATGAACGTCGGCCGGAACGTCACCAGGTCCGGCATCAGCGCCTTCGCCGACAGCTCCGGCTGATGGCCCAGTTTCACCCGGCCGCGGATCGCCGTGACCTCCACCATCCGGCCGAAGACGTGCGCCAGCGGCAGGAAGAGGAGTGTGGCGGCCTCGTCGCCCGGCTTGGAGTGGAAGACCGACTCCCACCGGGAGGCCATGGTGTCCGTCTCGAACATGAAGTTGGCGTGGGTGATCACACAGCCCTTGGGCCGGCCCGTCGTACCGGAGGTGTAGATGATGGTCGCCACGGACTCGGGCGTCACCGCCCGCCGGTGCCGGTGCACCACCTCGTCCTCGACATGGGTGCCCGCGTCGACGAGCTCGGTCACCGCGTCGGCGTCCAGCTGCCACAGCCGCCTCAGCCCGGGCAGCCGGTCGATCACCGAGGCGATCGTCATCGCGTGGTCCTCGTGCTCGACCACGACGGCGGACACATCGGCGTCGTGCAGCATCCAGAAGACCTGCTCGGCCGAGGACGTCGGGTAGATCGGCACGGACTGGCAACCGACCGTCCACAGCGCGAAGTCGAAGAGCGTCCACTCGTACCGGGTACGGGACATCAGGGCGACCCGGTCGCCGAACCGGACGCCGTGGGCGATCAGCCCCTTGGCGAGGGCCAGCACCTCGTCACGGAACGTCGCGGCGGTGATATCACGCCAGTGTCCGCTCGCGTCCTTCCGGCCGAGCGCAATCCGATGCGGGTCCTCCTCCGGGTAGTCGAAGACGACATCAGCCAGACCGCCGACGTGGGGCGCGGCCGCCATGGGTGGGACCGTGAACTCGCGCAATGAACTGCTCCTTGTGGCGCTCCGCACAGCGCCGTGACGCTACCTGATCGGGCGGCGCGGCGGGAGGGCCCGGAGGCTTTGGAAAGCGTGGCATCTGTACAGGTCAGCCACAAATATCCGGCCACATGGGCAGGGCTCGGGCGCACATCTGACGGAGGAGTAAGTAGCTTGCACCGGAATCTCCACCGGATCTGTACACCTCGGTCACGTGCCCTCGCGGCTGCCGATGGCGTTGATGCCGCCGACGGTGCGGATCAGCCGGTCGCCTCCTGCCAGGATCGCCGCCGCGAGCGCGTCCGCTGCCTCCTGCGCCGCGTCCCGGCGGCGGCCGTGCAGCAGGACGAAATCCACATCGCCGAGCTCCGGCAGACCCGCCCTGGCCGGCACCGGGGTCAGTCCCGGTGGGATGAGGCCGCGGGTGTGCGCCATCACGCCCAGCCCGGCATGGGCCGCCGCGATCAGCCCGCTGAGGCTCGTACTCGTACAGGCGACCCGCCACGACCGGCCGTGCTCCTCCAGCACCTCCAGGGCGCGGGCCCGGGTGATGCCCGGCGGTGGAAAGAGGACCAGCGGCACCGGACGGTCCGGATCGATCCGCACATGCGGTGCGCCGATCCAGGTCAGCGTGTCCTGCCAGACCAGCTCACCGTGCGTGTCACCGGTCCGCCGCTTGGCGAGGACCAGATCGAGCCGGCCCGCCGCCAGCTGCCGGTGCAGCGTCCCGGAGAGCTCCACGGTCAGCTCCAGCTCGACCTCCGGGTGGTCGCGGCGGAACGACTCCAGGATCTCCGGCAGCCGGGTCAGCACGAAGTCCTCCGAGGCCCCGAACCGCAGCCGGCCGCGAAGCCGCGTCCCGGTGAAGAACGCCGCTGCCCGCTCATGGGCCTGCAGGATCGTCCGGGCGAAGCCGAGCATCGCCTCACCGTCCCCGGTGAGATCGACCCGGTGCGTGTCCCGGGTGAACAGCTGCCGTCCCGTCGCGTCCTCGAGCCGCCGCACATGCTGGCTCACCGTGGACTGCCGCACGCCGAGCCGACGGGCGGCCTGGGTGAAGCTCAGTGTCTGGGCGACGGCGAGAAAGGTACGGAGTTGTGCAGGGTCGTACATAGCGTCAGGTTATCGCGAAGCATGATGACAGTGAGAGCGGTGTGCGGGATTCCCGATTGCGGTGATCAAGAGCAAGATGGGGAGGGCACGACCTGAACGAGAGAACACGTGGAGCACATGAGCCGCCGCACCCTGAAGCTGCCGTCCTGGTTGCCGATCGACCCGTACATCCTGGCGCTGATCGGCACCGTCGCGGTTGCGGCGCTGTTGCCCGCATCCGGGGCCGCCGCGGATGTGGCGGGCGGCGCGTCGACCGGAGCGGTCGCCCTTCTCTTCTTCCTGTACGGCGCCCGCCTCTCGACCGCCGAGGCGCTCGACGGACTCAAGCACTGGCGGCTCCATCTCACGGTCCTGATCTGCACGTTCGTCGCGTTCCCGCTGCTGGGCCTGGCGGGCGAGGGCCTGGTGCCGTACGTCCTGACGCCCCAGCTCTACAGCGGCTTCCTCTTCCTCTGCCTCGTCCCGTCGACCATCCAGTCGTCGATCGCGTTCACCTCGATCGCCCGCGGCAATGTGCCGGCGGCGATCTGCGCCGGCTCCTTCTCCTCGCTCGCCGGGATCTTCCTCACCCCGCTGCTCGCCGCCGGGCTGCTCGGCAACAGCGGTGGCGGATTCTCGGCGGACGCACTGCTGAAGATCGGGGTCCAGCTGCTGCTGCCGTTCGTCGCCGGGCAGTTGCTGCGCCGCTGGATCGGCGGGTTCATCACCCGCCACAAGAAGGTGCTCGGCTACGTCGACCGGGGCTCGATCCTGCTGGTCGTCTACAGCGCGTTCAGTGAGGGCATGGTCGCCGGCATCTGGCACCAGGTCACCCCGGTCCGGCTCGGTGCGCTGCTCGCCGCCGAAGCGGTTCTGCTCGCGCTGATGCTCGCACTGACCTGGTACGGGGCGAAGCGGCTCGGCTTCGACCGGGGCGACCGGATCGCCATTCAGTTCGCCGGTTCGAAGAAGAGCCTGGCCTCGGGGCTGCCGATGGCGAGCGTGCTCTTCGGGGCACACGCGAGCCTGGCCGTGCTGCCGCTGATGCTCTTCCACCAGATGCAGCTGATGGTGTGCGCGGTGATCGCGAAGCGTCGCTCGCGCGACCCGCTCGACCGGCTCGACCGGCAGGATCCGCGGCAGGGGCACCGGGAGCGGCCCGGGACTCCGGTGAGTGGTGCGGCGGCGGAGGAGCCGGTCGCGGTGGGCTGACCGGCTCGCCCGTGGCGTGAGTTGCAGACCGGCGGCGTGGCCCGACGGCTCATTCTGCCGCCCCCGAACGGGCCGGCGACGTACTCACGGGGCGGGACCGGCCGGCGCAGGGGGCGCTCCCCGCCGGCCGGATCCCTGACCCGTGTTGCGGGCCGGGGCGGCTCAGCCCTGGCCGACCGTCGCCTCGAGGGCGATGCGGTGGTCACCCGCGTACACGTTCATGGATGGACCCCGCAGAAAGCCGACCAGGGTCAGTCCGGTCTCGGCCGCCAGATCGACGGCGAGCGACGACGGCGCCGAGACCGCGGCGAGCATCGGGATCCCGGCCATCACCGCCTTCTGGGCCAGCTCGAAGGAGGCCCGCCCCGACACCAGCAGAATCGCCCGGGACAGCGGCAGCCGGTGGTCGGTCAGGGCCCGGCCGACGAGTTTGTCGACGGCGTTGTGCCGGCCGACGTCCTCCCGGATGTCGAGGAGTTCACCGGTCTCGGAGAACAGCGCCGCAGCGTGCAGACCCCCGGTCCGGTCGAAGACCCGCTGCGACTCGCGCAGCCGGTCGGGGAGGGCCGAGAGCAGCGCGGGTTCGACCCGGAGCGGCGGAGTGTCGGCGATCGGGTGCCGGGTCGTGGTGCGGACCGCGTCGAGGCTCGCCTTGCCGCACAGTCCGCAGGACGACGTCGTGTAGACGTTGCGCTCCAGCGTGATGTCGGGGACCTGCACGCCGGGCGCGAGCTTCACATCCACCACGTTGTACGTGTTCACGCCGTCGGCCGTCGCCCCCGCGCAGTACACGATCGACTGCACCTCGGAGCCGTCACCGATCACGCCCTCGCTGACGAGGAAGCCCGCGGCCAGTGCGAAGTCGTCGCCCGGCGTACGCATCGTGATCGCCAGCGGCCTGCCGTTCAGCCGGATCTCCAGAGGCTCCTCGGCGACAAGTGTGTCGGGGCGGGCGGAGACCACCCCGTCCCGAATACGAATGGTGCGGCGGCGCTCGGTGACCCGTCCCATGGCGGTTAGACCCGATTCTGTACGTGTTGGAAGCCGAAACGGCCCTTGATGCAGAGGTTGCCGTGGGTCACCGGGTTGTCGTGCGGTGAGGTGACCTTCACGATCTCATTGTCCTGCACATGGAGTGTGACGTTGCATCCCACGCCGCAGCGGGCGCGGACGGTGGTGGTTTCCGTCCGGGACGGCTCGTCGTGGTCGACGGGCCCGACCTCCGACGGGTCGTCAGTGGCGGCCGGTTGCGCGGTGAATTCACCGCGCGGGCCGAGGACGCGTACGCCGTCACGCCGCATCGCGGCCAGATGCGGCCCGCAGGCGACGAGATGGACCTCGGCGCCGGCGCGGTGGAGCGCGGCCCCGAGACAGGCGCCGGCACCGGCAACTGCGACTTTCACGGGGCTCTCCGTTCGGTAAGGGACCGAGCGAGGGAACAGGAGACTATGTCAAGTCAGCAGAATATTGTCTACAGTATGTGTTCAGACGGGTCAAGGGTGTTGTCAAGCCTCCAAGCCTCGGCCGGTAATCCTGTGGGATCACGTGCACCCGTACCGGGCGGTAGCCACCAAGACTGGATAGTTCCTGCCATACGTAGCGAGGGGAACCTCTACATGACCGGCTCACGTGTCGTGGCGCTCGGCCACTACCAGCCCGCCAAGGTGCTCACCAACGACGACCTGGCGGCCATGGTCGACACCAGCGACGAGTGGATCACCAGTCGCGTCGGGATCAAGACCCGTCATGTGGGAGGCCCTGACGAGCCGGTGGACGAGATGGCCGCGCACGCGGCGGCCAAGGCGCTCGCCGCGGCCGGTCTGCTCCCCACCGACATCGATCTGGTCCTCGTCGCGACCTCCACCGCCATGGACCGTTCGCCGAGCATGTCGGCGCGGGTCGCCGCCCGTCTCGGCATGGGTTCGCCGGCCGTGATGGACATCAATGTGGTCTGCTCCGGCTTCACCCACGCCCTCGCCACTGCGGATCACGCCGTCCGGGCGGGCGCCGCGACCCGTGCGCTGGTGATCGGCGCCGACAAGATGGCCGACATCGCCGACTGGACCGACCGCTCCACCTGCGTCCTGCTCGGCGACGGCGCGGGCGCCGCGGTCGTGGTCGCGGATCCGCGGGGCGATGCGGACGCCGCGCCCGGAATCGGCCCCGTGCTGTGGGGTTCGGTGCCGGAGATGGGACGTGCGGTGCGGATCGAGGGGACGCCGCCGCGCTTTGCCCAGGAGGGGCAGTCCGTCTACCGCTGGGCCACCACCCAGCTGCCGCCCATCGCGCGCAAGGTGTGCGAAAGGGCCGGGGTCGCCCCCGAGGATCTCGCTGCGGTGGTACTGCATCAGGCCAATTTGCGGATCATCGAACCGGTCGCCCGGAAGATCGGTGCGGTCAACGCCGTCATCGCCCGGGATGTAGTGGATTCGGGCAATACGTCCGCCGCTTCCATTCCCATGGCGCTGTCGAAACTGGTCGAACGGGGTGAGGTCGAGAGCGGTGCCCCGGCGCTGCTTTTCGGGTTCGGCGGAAATCTTTCGTACGCGGGTCAGGTGATCCGCTGTCCCTGAACCCCATTGTGCTCGGTAGACTGTAGACGATAAGCAATTGCTCGTCGCCCGGAGGGGGACCGCGATGTTGTCCACAGGACTGCCGCAAGGGGCTGTGCCGAAGCTGGAACGGCCCGGTCCGTTGCGCGAGCGTGTCTACGAGGCGCTGCTCGAACTGATCACCACGCGTGCGCTCCGCCCCGGCCAGCATCTGGTCGAGAGCGAACTCGCGGGACACCTCGGCGTGTCCCGGCAGCCGGTGCGCGAGGCGTTGCAGCGGTTGAACACCGAGGGCTGGGTCGATCTGCGGCCTGCGCAAGGTGCGTTCGTCCATGAACCCACCGAGGAGGAAGCGGACCAGCTGCTGTCGGTCCGTACGCTCCTGGAGGCCGAGGCCGCCCGGCTGGCCGCGGCCAATTCGGGGACGGCCGGCATCGCCGCGCTCGAAGAGCTCTGCGCCAAGGGTGAGCAGGCCGTCGCCGACGACGATGTGGATCTCGCCGTTGCCACCAACGCCGCGTTCCACGCCAAGGTCATGGAACTGGCGGGCAATGTCGTCCTCGCCGAGCTCGCCGGGCAGGTGGACCGCCGGGTCCGCTGGTACTACACCCCGGTGGCCCGCCAGCGCGGCACCCAGTCCTGGATCGAGCACCGCGCACTGATTGCCGCGATCTCCTCGCGCGACGAACAGCGGGCCACGGAGGTCATGCGGACGCACACGGAACACACGCGCAAGACGTACCACCAGCGCGAAGAGGGCTGAGGCCTGTCCGGCGGGTCAGGGTCGGACAGACCACAGACCGAACCGAGGGGCCCTCAGGACTGACACCCACGCAAGAAGCAGGTTGTCCTGCCCCGTGACGGGACAGGACAACCTTGTGGGTGGTGGCCGGCCGGTCAGGCCTTGACTTCGGCCTCGGTCACCTCGGAGGCCGCGTGCTGCGAAACGGCGGACCCCGGCTGTGCCGCCGCCCTCACAGGAATGAGGGAAGCAACGACCGCAGCCGCGAGACCCACGCCGCACCCGATCAGCATGGCGATGCGGAAGCCGTCCTCGGAAGGCAGCGCGTAGCCACCGAAGTCGGTGGTCAGCTGGGCCAGGACCACACCGATCACGGCGGCCGAGACCGAGCTGCCGATCGAACGCATCAGTGTGTTGAAACTGTTGGCGGAGGCGGTCTCCGACTGGGGAACCGCACCCATGATGAGGGCCGGCATCGCGCCGTAGGCGAAGCCGACGCCTGTGTTGCAGACGATGGTCACGGCCAGCAGGCTCCAGGTGGAGCCGGAGCTGATGAGCGGCAGAGAGATGCCGTAGCCGACGCCGATGATCAGGCTGCCCACGGCCAGGGTGACCTTGGGGCCCTTCACGGCAGAGAGCTTGGCGCCGATCGGCGACATGATCATCATCATCAGGCCCGCCGGTGCCATCCACAGGCCCATGGCGAGCATCGACTGGCCCAGGCCGTAGCCGGTGGCCTCGGGCAGCTGGAGCAGCTGGGGCACGACCAGTGACTGGGCGTACATCGCGAACCCGACCAGGATCGAGGCCGCGTTGGTCATCAGTACCTGGGGGCGGGCCGTTACCCGCAGGTCGACCAGCGGATCACCGATGCGCAGCTCCCACCAGCCCCAGACCAGCAGCACGATGACGGCGGCGGCGAACAGGCCGAGTGTGGTGCCGCTTCCCCAGCCCCAGTCGGCGCCCTTGGAGGCGGCGAGCAGCAGGCAGATCAGCGCGCTGCCCAGGCCGATGGCGCCGAGCAGGTCGAAGCCGCCCGAGGCGTTGTTCTCGCGGCCCCCGGGCACGAAGATCCAGATCAGCGTGCCGACGGCCAGGGCCAGGGCTGCGACGACCCAGAACAGCACCCGCCAACTGGAGTTCTCGGCGATCGCGGCGGCGAAGGGCAGGCCGAGCGCGCCGCCCACCCCCATGGATGCACTCATGATCGCGATGGACGAGCCGAGCTTCTCGGCCGGCACCACGTCGCGCAGGAGGCTGATGCCCAGGGGTACCACGCCCATGCCCAGGCCCTGCAGACCGCGACCGGCGATCATCGGGACGACGGAGGACGACAGGGCGCAGACCACCGAGCCCGCGACCAGCGGAATCAGGGAGGTCAGCAGCATGCGCCGCTTGCCGTACATGTCGCCGAGGCGCCCGGCGACAGGCGTCGCCACGGCGGCGGCCAGCAGCGTGGCGGTGATCACCCATGAGGCGTTCGACGCGGAGGTGTCGAGCAGCTTCGGCAGTTCCGCGATCAGCGGCACCACCAGGGTCTGCGTGATCGCGGCCACGATGCCCGCGAAGGCGAGGATGCCGACAACGCCGCCTGGGCGTGCTGCGGGCGGGGGACTGTCCACGGGTACTCCCTCTTGCATTTCGGGGCCATGGCGAGATGCACCATGCAGTCAATATGCACCATACACTTGATGTGCACCATGCACTTCACATGCATCATGCATGCAATTCGTGGTATATCTACTGGAAGGTGACCTTCCCCAAGGGGAGGCACGCCCGCGGCCGAAGGAAACCCTGCGTGGACATGCCCCTTGACCAGATCGAGTTCGAGACCATGCTTCTCGGCCGGTACATGCATCTGCTCACCTACCGGGGCAGTGGGCGACTCGATCGCAGCGCCTACATCCTCCTCAGCCGCATCCAGGTCGAGGGTCCGCTGTCCATCAGTCAGCTCAGTGGCGCTTTCGGCCTGGACACCTCCACCCTCAACCGCCAGACCGCCGCCATGGTGCGAGCCGGTGTCGTCGAGCGCATCCCCGACCCCGAGGGGGGCATCGCCCGGAAGTTCGCCATCACCGCCGAAGGCAAGCGTCGTCTGGACAGCGACCGGGCCGAGTACGTGAACGGCCTGGCCCATGTGCTGGCCGACTGGACACCCGAGGAGGCAGCCCAGCTCGCGCACTGTCTCGGGCGCCTCAACCGCGACATCGAACGCCTCGACGGCCGCCCCTGGCCCCGCGACTGAACACGGTCGCCATCCCCGGCCGGGAGCTCAGGGCGACGTGGGCGGCAGCGCGGGCGTGAGGCGGTGAGGCCGTCCCGGCTCGCCCGGTAGGGAGCCGTCACGAAGTCGGCGACATCGATGTGCGGTCAATTCGATGTGCGGTCACGGAGTATGCGGCTCCGGAGGGCCCGTTCCGGCACCGCTGACTTCCCCGCCGCACCGCGCCAGGTGCACGCCCCGAAGGTACTCGCGCCGAAGTAGGGACCGACTGCGTCGAAGAACGGCTTTGTCCTCGCTGTGGAGAAAGTTGTAGCGGATTCCTGCGCAACTTCTTCCCACTCCCGGCAACCGCTGCTACGTTCCCCTCGAAAGCCCGACGGATGAGCCGATGTGGCGGGGAGGGGCGCGTGAGACGTATGACGGCACGACCCGCGAATGCGCATCAGGCGCGACTGCTCCGGCTGTTGCGCGACGACGGGCCCAACTCACGGGCACAGCTGGGGGATCAGATCGATCTCTCCCGCTCCAAGCTCGCCGTCGAGGTGGACCGGCTGCTGGAGACCGGACTTGTCGTGGCCGACGGACTCGCCGCCTCCCGCGGCGGGCGTCGCTCGCACAACATCCGGCTCGCTCCCGCACTGCGCTTCCTCGGCGTCGACATCGGCGCCACATCGATCGATGTGGCGGTCACCAACGCGGAGCTGGAGGTCCTGGGCCACCTCAACCACCCCATGGACGTACGCGAAGGACCCGTCGCCGTCTTCGAGCAGGTGCTTTCCATGGCGGCCAAGCTCCGGGCCTCCGGGCTCGCGGAAGGCTTCGACGGTGCGGGCATCGGCGTACCCGGACCGGTCCGCTTCCCCGAAGGCGTACCGGTCGCACCCCCGATCATGCCCGGCTGGGACGGCTTCCCGGTCCGCGAGGCGCTCAGCCAGGAACTGGGCTGCCCCGTCATGGTCGACAACGATGTGAACCTGATGGCGATGGGGGAGCAGCATGCAGGCGTCGCACGCTCCGTGGGCGACTTCCTCTGCGTCAAGATCGGTACCGGCATCGGCTGCGGCATCGTCGTCGGCGGCGACGTCTACCGCGGTACGACGGGCAGCGCGGGCGACATCGGGCATATCCAGGTCGAACCCGACGGGCGCGCCTGCGCCTGCGGCAACCGGGGCTGTCTGGAGGCCCACTTCAGCGGCGCGGCGCTGGCCCGCGACGCCGAGGACGCGGCGCGCACGGGCCAGTCGCAGGAGCTCGCGGCCCGACTGGAGGCGGCCGGCCGGCTCACCGCCGCCGATGTGGCCGCCGCGGCGGCCGCCGGTGACGCGACCTCGCTCGACCTGATCCGCGAGGGCGGTAACCGGGTCGGCCAGGTCATCGCCGGCCTCGTCAGCTTCTTCAACCCCGGACTGGTGGTGATCGGGGGCGGCGTGACCGGCCTCGGCCACACGCTCCTCGCCAGCGTCCGGACCCAGGTGTACCGGCAGTCCCTGCCGCTGGCCACCGGAAATCTTCCCATCGTGCTGGGCGAGTTGGGACCGACCGCCGGAGTCATCGGCGCCGCCCGGCTCATCAGCGACCACCTGTTCTCACCGGCCTGATCCTCGGCCGGCAGTACGGCACCAGCGATACATCGGCAACTGAGCACCACCCCGCACCTGGTACAGCCCTGCCCGCTCACCGGCCCTTCCCCAAGCTCTCGGCTTCGCTCGAGCAGGGGAAGACCCCATTCGCCGAGGGGATTTGTCATGGCACCAGAACCACCCCTGCTCACCATGTCCGGCATCACCAAGTCGTTCCCCGGTGTGCGCGCTCTCGACGGCGTGGACCTGGAGGTCCAGGCCGGTGAGGTCCATTGTCTGCTCGGGCAGAACGGCGCCGGCAAGTCCACCCTCATCAAGGTGCTGGCCGGAGCCCACCAGCCCGACGACGGCGAGATCGCCTGGCGCGGTGCGCCCGTCGCGCTGAAGTCGCCGATCGCCGCCATGCGCCTCGGCATCGCGACCATCTACCAGGAACTCGACCTGGTCGAGGGCCTCTCGGTCGCCGAGAACATCTTCCTCGGCCATGAACCCACCACCGCCCGCTTCATCGTCCGCACCCGCGAGGGCCGGACCGCGGCCGCCGCCCTGCTGAAGCGCCTCGGCCACCCCGAGATCGATCCCGCCCGCCCGGTCGGCGCGCTCTCCGCGGCCCAGCAGCAGATCGTCTCCATGGCACGGGCGCTCTCCCACGACGTACGGCTCATCGTGATGGACGAGCCGTCCGCCGCCCTCGACCCCGACGAGGTCGACAACCTCTTCCGCATCGTCGCGTCACTCACCGCAGACGGTGTCGCCGTCGTCTACATCTCCCACCGGCTGGAGGAGATCCGCCGGATCGGCGACCGGGTGACCGTGCTGAAGGACGGGCGGGCCGTCGCGGTCGGTCTGCCCGCCAAGTCCACCCCGACACGGGACATCGTCGCCATGATGACCGGCCGCAACGTCGAGTATGTCTTCCCGCAGCGCCCCGAGACCTCCGCGGAGGTCACGGAGGCCGCCCGGCAGGATCCCGTGCTCACCGTCGAAGGGCTCGCCAGGGAAGGGGAGTTCGCACCGCTCGACCTCGCGCTGCGGCCCGGCGAGATCGTCGGCCTCGCCGGCCTCGTCGGCTCCGGGCGCTCCGAGATCCTGGAGACGATCTACGGCGCCCGCAGGCCGAGCGCGGGCCGGGTCCTGGTCGGCGGGCGGCCGCTGCGCCCCGGCAGCGTCCGCGCCGCCGTCGCGGCGGGCATCGGGCTCGCCCCGGAGGAACGCAAGGCGCAGGCCCTGCTGATGCTCGAATCCGTCACCCGCAATGTCTCCGTGTCCTCCATGTCCCGCTTCTCCAGGGCAGGTTGGCTCGACCGGTCGGCCGAGCGCCGGGCGGCCCGCACCGCCACCCGCGAGCTCTCGCTGCGCCCCGACAACCCGGACACCCCCGTCCGTACCCTCTCCGGCGGCAACCAGCAGAAGGCCGTCCTGGCCCGCTGGCTGCTGCGCGGCTGCCGGGTGCTGCTGCTCGACGAACCGACCCGCGGTGTCGACGTCGGCGCCCGCGCCGAGCTCTACGCCGTGATCCGCCGGCTGGCCGACGAAGGCCTCGCCGTCCTGCTGGTCTCCAGCGAAGTGCCCGAAGTGCTGGGCCTCGCCGACCGGGTGCTGGTGCTCCGCGAGGGCCGCGTCGTGCATACGGCGGACGCCCGGGAGCTCGACGAGCACCGTGTACTCGACCTCGTGATGGAAGGGAGCCCGACGTCATGACACAGCCCGTCTCCTCGGCGCAGCACGGTGGGCCGGACAAGGCGGCACCGGCCGCCCCCGCCTCGTTGCCGCCCTCGAAGGGCGGCGGACCGCGCGCTCTCGGGGTGCGCGCGGACGTCCGTAACCTGTCGCTGCTCGGCGTCCTCGCCGTACTGATCGCCGTCGGCGGGTTCACCGAGCCCGACGCCTTCCTGGACACCGGGAACCTGCAGCTGATCCTGACCCAGTCGTCCGTGATCGGCGTCGTCACGGTCGGCATGACGTTCGTCATCACCAGCGGCGGCATCGATCTGTCGGTCGGTGCCATGGTCGCGCTCGCCTCGGTCTGGGCGACCACGCTCGCCACCCAGGAGTACGGCTTCGCAGGCATCCTCTTCACCGCCGTGCTCGTCGGACTCGGCGCCGGACTCGTCAACGGGCTGCTGATCGCGTACGGGAGGATTGTGCCGTTCATCGCGACGCTGGCCATGCTCGCCTCGGCCCGCGGCCTCGCCCTGCAGCTCACCGACGGCAAGACGCAGATCGTCACCGTCCAGTCGGTTCTCGACCTGGGCCTGCCCGACTCGTACGTCCTCGGCATACCGCCCCTGGTGATGGCGTTCGCCGCGGTCACCGTCATCGGCTGGCTGGTGCTGAACCGGACGACCTTCGGACGCCGTACCGTCGCGGTCGGCGGCAACGCGGAAGCGGCCCGGCTCGCCGGTATCGACGTACGGCGCCAGCGGCTCTATCTGTATCTGCTTTCCGGGCTGTGCTGCGGGATCGCCGCCTTCATGCTGATCATCCTGTCCGGCTCGGGACAGAACACCAACGGCAACCTGTACGAGCTCGACGCCATCGCCGCCGCGATCATCGGCGGCACCCTGCTCAGCGGCGGACGCGGCACGATCGTCGGATCCGTCCTCGGCGTCCTCGTCTTCACCACCATCACCAACATCTTCGCTCTCAACAATCTGCAGAGCGATGTTCAGCAGATCGCCAAGGGCGCGATCATCGTCGCCGCCGTCCTGGTCCAGCGCCGAACCTCGGCCCACGGGGAGACCTGAGCCCCGGCTCTCCCACCCCCGTCCCACCTCACCCCATCCCGCCCCACCCACAGTTCCGCATGCCACCCACGCACCGGATGAAGGGTTCCACAGCCATGCCAGAAACCAGCCGCAGAGGACTGCTCTTCGGCACCGCAGCCGTCTCCGCGGGCGCCCTCCTCACCGCCTGCACCAGTAACGAGCCCAAGAAACCGCAGACCTCGCAGACCGATCAGCCGGCCGCCGACAACAAGCCCGGCAAGCCCGTCACCATCGGCTTCGCCGGTCCGCAGGCCGACCACGGGTGGCTCAACGCCATCAATGAGAACGCCAAGTCGCAGGCGGAGAAGTACTCCGAGGTGACCCTGGAGATCACCGAGGGCTCCAACGACACCGCCGCCCAGATCGGCCAGGTCAAGACCCTCATCAACAAGAAGGTCGACGTCCTCGTCATCCTCCCGGCCGACGGCAAGGCGCTCACCCAGGTCGGCCTGGAAGCGATGAAGGCGGGCATCCCCGTCATCAACCTGGACCGCATCTTCGCCTCGCCGCAGGCCTACCGCTGCTGGGTCGGCGGCGACAACTACGGCATGGGCCTCAACGCCGGTACGTACATCGGCGAACAGCTCAAGGACAAGCCGAACGCCAAGGTCGTCGAGCTCGCGGGCATCGACAACCTGGAGCTCACCAAGCAGCGCAGCCAGGGCTTCGCCGACGCGCTCAAGAACTACCCCAACGTCAAGCTGGTCGCCCGGCAGGCCGCCGAGTTCACCGTCGAGACCGGTCAGGCGAAGATGGCCCAACTCCTCCAGGCGCAGAAGCAGTTCGACGCCTTGTGGAACCACGACGACGACCAGGGTGTCGGCGCGCTGCGTGCCATCCAGCAGGCCGGCCGGGACGAGTTCCTGATGGTCGGCGGCGCGGGCGCCAAGTCCGCCATGGACGCCATCAAGGCAGACAACAGCGTCCTGAAGGCCACCGTCCTCTACCCGCCGACGATGGCCGCGTCCGCGATCGACCTGGCGCGCGCGCTCGGCCAGAGCAAGGGCATCGGCGGCCTCTCCGAACTGGAGATCCCGACCAGCCTCACGCTCTACTCCGCCGTCGTCACCAAGGACAACATCGACCAGTACCTGCCGACGGGCTTCAGCTGATCCGCAGTCCAGGAGGGTGCTGACCCTCCTGCCGCCCCCACCGAACGACCGACGAGGAGGAAGCCCGTATGGCCCGTAGGGAAGAGACGGAGCAGGAAGCCGAAGCGCCGCCGTCGACAGAGCCGGCGGCGACGCTCGGGGTCGGCATGGTCGGATACGCGTTCATGGGCGCCGCCCACTCCCAGGGGTGGCGCACCGCGGGACACGTCTTCGACCTGCCGATGAGGCCGGCTCTCGCCGCGATCTGCGGACGCGACCGTACGGCGGTCACCGCCGCCGCCGAACGTCACGGCTGGGCGGCGGCGGAGACCGACTGGCGCGCCCTGATCGCCCGGGACGACGTCCAGCTCGTCGACATCTGCACCCCCGGCGACAGCCATGCGGAGATCGCCATCGCCGCCCTGGAGGCCGGCAAACACGTGCTGTGCGAGAAGCCGCTTGCCAACACGGTCGCCGAGGCGGAGGCCATGACCGAGGCCGCGGAACGGGCCAGGGCCCGCGGCCAGGTGGCGATGGTCGGCTTCAACTACCGCAAGGTGCCGGCGATCGCGTACGCACGGAAGCTGATCGCCGACGGCAGGCTCGGCGCCCTGCGGCACGTACGGGCCACCTACCTCCAGGACTGGCTGGTCGACCCCGAGTCGCCCCTCACCTGGCGGCTCGAGCGCGAACACGCCGGCTCCGGTGCGCTCGGCGACCTGGGGGCGCACATCATCGACCTCGCCCAGTATCTGGCGGGGGAGCTGCTGGTGGGGGTGTCGGCGGTGTCCGAGACGTTCGTACGGGAGCGCCCCCTGCTCGCCGGAGCGTCGGCGGGACTCTCGGGCGTCGCGAGCAGCGAGGCCCGAGGGGCGGTCACTGTCGACGACGCGGCCATGTTCACCGGCAGGCTCGCCTCCGGTGCGCTGGCGTCGTTCGAGGCGACCCGGATGGCGGCGGGCCGCAAGAACGCGCTGCGGCTGGAGCTCAACGGGGAGCGCGGTTCGCTCGCCTTCGATCTGGAGCGGCTCAACGAACTGTCCTTCCACGATCACACCGAGCCGGCCGCCACGGCCGGGTTCCGCCGCATCCTCGTCACCGAGCCCGAACACCCGTACCTGGAGGCATGGTGGCCGCCGGGCCATGCCCTCGGCTACGAGCACACCTTCATCCACCAGGCCCGCGACCTCGTCCGGACGATCGCCGAAGGGGCGGACCCGGTGCCGTCGTTCGCCGACGGGCTCCAGGTGCAGCGGGTGCTCGCGGCCGTGGAGGAGAGCGCCGAGAAGAACTCCGTCCACACCCCCGTACAGCTCTAGGAGGTCCTGCGCATGCCCCGTCCCTTCACTCTCTTCACCGGCCAGTGGGCCGACCTGCCGCTGGAGGAGGTCTGCCGGCTCGCCCGTGACTTCGGCTACGACGGGCTCGAACTCGCCTGCTGGGGAGACCACTTCGAAGTCGACAAGGCCCTCGACGACCCCGGCTACCTGGCCGGGCGGCACCAGCTGCTCGACAAGTACGGGCTGAAGTGCTGGGCGATCTCCAACCACCTCGTCGGCCAGGCCGTCTGCGACAACCCGATCGACGAACGGCACCAGGGCATTCTGCCCGCCAGGATCTGGGGCGACGGCGAGCCCGAAGGGGTACGGCGCAGGGCCGCCGAGGAGATCAAGAACACCGCCCGCGCGGCCGCGGCCTTCGGGGTCCGTACCGTCATCGGTTTCACCGGCTCGTCGATCTGGCACCTGGTGGCGATGTTCCCGCCGGTGCCGCCGCGGATGATCGAGCGGGGGTACGAGGACTTCGCCGAACGCTGGAACCCGATCCTCGACGTGTTCGACGCGGAGGGCGTGCGGTTCGCCCACGAGGTGCACCCCAGCGAGATCGCGTACGACTACTGGACCACGCACCGCGCCCTGGAGGCCGTCGACCACCGGGCCGCGTTCGGGCTGAACTTCGACCCGAGCCACTTCGTCTGGCAGGACCTCGATCCGGTCGGCTTCCTCTACGACTTCCGGGACCGGATCTACCACGTGGACTGCAAGGAGGCGCGCAAACGCCTCGACGGGCGCAACGGCCGCCTCGGCTCACACCTCCCGTGGGGCGATCCACGGCGCGGCTGGGACTTCGTCTCCGGCGGGCACGGTGATGTGCCGTGGGAGGACGTGTTCCGGATGCTCCGGTCGATCGGCTACGAGGGACCGATCTCGGTGGAGTGGGAGGACGCCGGGATGGATCGGCTGCTGGGTGCGCCGGAAGCGCTTGCCACGATGAAGCGGTACGACTTCGACCCGCCGGCGGCGTCGTTCGACGCGGCGTTCGGCGGCGGCGACTGACGGTTCCCGGGGGCTCCGCCCCCGTATCTCCGCTCCTCGATCGCCGGAGAGCCGGATTTCCGGACTCGGCTCCGGTGGCCCGCTCAGGCGGCAGAACCCAAGCCTGCCTGGCGTTTGAGGGCACCTTGTTCAGCCCGTCCGGCGATTGAGGACCGCAGGGCCCGGGGCAGAGCCCCGGTTCGGGAAGGGGATGGGCAGGGGAAAGGCCCGACGGCAGCAAGCACGCCGTCGGGGCGGTCCCGGCTGCCCTCATCCCTCTTTGTCCTCCAGCAGGAAAAAGTTCAACTCAACTGCTGTGCAAGGGCTTTCCGCCCCGTACGAACAGGTCTACCGTCCCTGTGGTGTACACGAAATGACTCGCGTCGCTGGGGCCCCATGGAGCCCCAGGTGACCTGCGCGGCAGTCCCCGCGCGGAACGGCTCGGCTCCACCCGCCCGTACAACCGGCACTCTCCGGAGGACACTCGTGCACAGAAGCAGAACCAGAATCCGGCCCCGACTCCGCAAGTCCCTCGCCCTGCTCACCGGCGGCCTGCTCACCGCAGCCACGCTCGCCCTGGGCGCCCCCGGCGCCTCCGCGTCGGGCCCGGTCTCGCCGGCAGCCACCGATGCCGCGGCGGCCGCGGGCGAGGACTTCCAGCAGGTCACGCTCGCCAAGGGCGCCGCCGAAACCGGCGAACCCATGTCGCTGGCCGTGCTCCCGGACCGCAGCGTCCTGC
The DNA here is from genome assembly GCF_044453545.1 of Streptomyces sp. NPDC051664. Taxonomy (NCBI): domain Bacteria; kingdom Bacillati; phylum Actinomycetota; class Actinomycetes; order Kitasatosporales; family Streptomycetaceae; genus Streptomyces; species Streptomyces sp. NPDC051664. The sequence goes on from NZ_JBITCU010000002.1 coordinate 614,823, forward strand.
ACACCTCGCGCAGCGGCGAGCTGCGGATCACCGACAGCGCCGGCGACACCAAGGTCTCCGGCGTACTCCCGGTCTACTCGCACGACGAGGAAGGCCTCCAGGGCGTCGGCATCGACCCGGACTTCGACAGGAACCGGGCGATCTACCTCTATTACGCGCCCCCGCTGGACACTCCGTCCGGCGACGCTCCGGAGACCGGCACCGCGGCCGACTTCGCCAAGTTCGACGGCGTCAACCGGCTCTCCCGCTTCGTCCTCAAGGAGGACGGCACCCTCGACCTGAGCAGCGAGAAGAAGGTGCTCGACGTCAAGACGTCGCGTGGCATCTGCTGCCACGTCGGCGGCGACATCGACTTCGACGCACAGGGAAACCTGTACCTGTCGACCGGCGACGACTCCAACCCCTTCGCCTCCGACGGCTACGCGCCGATCGACGAACGCCCCGACCGTAACCCGGCGTTCGACGCCCGGCGCACCGCGGGCAACACCAACGACCTGCGTGGCAAGATCCTCCGGATCAAGGTCGCCGATGACGGCTCGTACACCGTCCCCGAGGGCAACCTCTTCGCCCCGGGCACCGACAAGACCCGGCCCGAGATCTACGCGATGGGCTTCCGCAACCCGTTCCGCTTCAGTGTGGACAAGGCCACCGGCATCGCGTACGTCGGTGACTACGGTCCCGACGCGGGCGCGGCCGACCCGAAGCGCGGACCCGGCGGACAGGTCGAGTTCGCCCGGGTGACCAAGGCGGGCAACTTCGGCTGGCCGTTCTGCACCGGGAACAACGACCCCTTCGTCGACTACGACTTCGCGACGAAGACGTCCGGCGCGGCCTTCGACTGTGCCGCCCCGAAGAACACCTCGCCGCACAACACCGGCCTGGTCGACCTGCCCCCGGCGCAGCCCGCCTGGATCCCGTACGACGGCGGATCCGTACCCGAGTTCGGCACCGGCTCCGAGTCGCCGATGGGCGGGCCCGTCTACCACTACGACCCGAACCTCGACTCGCCCGTGAAGTTCCCCGAGGCGTACGACGGGGACTTCTTCGCCGGTGAGTTCGGCCGGCAATGGATCAAGCGCATCGAGCAGGACGGTGATGGCGCCGTCCAGTCCATCAACGACATCCCGTGGTCCGGGACCCAGGTGATGGACATGGCCTTCGGCCCGGACGGGGCACTGTACGTCCTGGACTACGGTCTCTCCTGGTTCGGCGGCGACGAGCACTCCGCGCTCTACCGCATCGAGAACGCCACCGGCGGCCACTCGCCGGTCGCCGAAGCCGCCTCCAACAAGACGTCCGGCACCGCGCCGCTCAAGGTGCAGTTCTCCTCGGCGGGCACCACGGACTCCGACAACGACGCGCTCACCTACGCCTGGGACTTCGGCGACGGCGGTACGTCGACTGCCGCGAACCCCACGTACACGTACAAGAAGAACGGCACCTACACCGCGACCGTCACCGCCAAGGACCCCACCGGCCGCACCGGTTCGGCGAGTGTCCATGTGACCGTCGGCAACACCGCACCCAAGGTGAACCTGGAACTCCCCGGTGACGGGCAGTTGTTCAACTTCGGCGACGACATCCCGTTCAAGGTGACCGTCACCGACCCCGAGGACGGCACCATCGACTGCTCCAAGGTCCAGGTCAGCTTCGTACTCGGCCACGACAGCCACGGCCACCCGATCACCACGGAGCACGGTTGCTCCGGCACCATCAAGACCGAGATGGACGGCGGTCACGACCCGAACGCCAACATCTTCGGAGTCATCGACGCCTCGTACACCGACGGCGGAGGCGGCGGTCAGGCCGCGCTGAGCAGCCACGACCAGTCGCAGCTCCAGCCTCGCCACCGGCAGGCCGAGCACTTCACCGAGTCGTCCGGCATCCAGACGTACGACAAGGCGAACGCGGAGGGCGGCAAGACGGTCGGCGACATCAACAACGACGACTGGATCGCCTTCAAGCCGTACATCCTCGGAGACTCCACCAAGCTCACCGCCCGGATCTCGTCCGGCGGCGCGGGCGGCTTCCTCGAAGTACGGGCCGGCTCCGCGACCGGCAAGATCCTCGGCTCCGCACCGGTTCCGGTCACCGGCGGCTGGGAGAACTTCCAGGACATCGACGTACCGCTGCGCGGCGTCCCGAAGCAGGCCACGGAACTCTTCCTGGTCTTCAAGGGCGGCGAGGGCGCGCTGTACGACATCGACGACTTCGAGCTCTCGAACAGCGCCCCCGACCGGACCGCCAAGCGGGTCCTGGTCTTCTCGAAGACGGCCGGCTTCCGCCACGACGCCATTCCCGAGGGTGTCGCCGCACTGAAGGAACTCGGCGCGAGCAGCAACATCACCGTCGACGCCACCGAGGAAGCAGGCCAGTTCACCACCAGCAACCTGGCCCGCTACGACGCCGTCGTGTTCCTCTCCACGACCGGTGACGTGCTCAACGCCGACCAGCAGAAGGCGTTCGAGAACTACATCGCGACCGGTGGTGGCTACATGGGCGTGCACGCCGCCGCGGACACCGAGTACGACTGGGCGTTCTACGGCGGACTCGTCGGGGCCTACTTCGCCGGGCACCCCGCGATCCAGCCCGTCACCGTGCGCGTCGAGGACCACAAGCACCCGGCCACCGCCCACCTGGACGATGCCTGGGACCGGACCGACGAGCTGTACAACTACCGCACCAACCCGCGCGACAAGGTGAAGGTCCTCGCCACGCTCGACGAGACGACCTACACCGGAGGCACCATGAAGGGCGATCACCCGATCACCTGGTGCCAGTCCTACGGCGGCGGCCGCTCCTTCTACACCGGCCTCGGCCACACCAAGGAGTCGTACGCCGAACCGGCCTTCCGCCAGCTCCTCCTCGGCGGCGTCCGCTACGCGGCCGGACAGGTGCAGGCCGACTGCAAGCCGGACACCGGCTACCGGTCGATCTTCAACGGCAAGACGCTCGAAGGGTGGAAGCAGGCCGGCCCGGGCAAGTTCGACGTCGTCGACGGTGAACTCCGCTCCGAGGGTGGCATGGGTCTCCTCACGTACCAGCCCAAGGAGCTCGGGTCGTACTCGCTGAAGCTCGACTGGAAGCTGGCGGGCGACGACAACTCCGGTGTCTTCGTCGGCTTCCCGGAGTCCGAGGACCCCTGGTCCGCGGTGAACAACGGCTATGAGGTCCAGATCGACGCCACCGACGCGCCCGACCGCACCACGGGCTCCGTCTACACCTTCAAGGCGGCGAACATCAAGGCCCGCGACCAGGTCCTGCGGCCGCCCGGCCAGTGGAACAGCTACGAGATCAAGGTCCAGGGTGAACGGCTCCAGGTCTTCCTGAACGGGGTCAAGATCAACGACTTCACCAACACCGATCCCGTACGCAGCCTGAAGGACGGCTACATCGGCCTCCAGAACCACGGAGCCGACGACCAGGTGTCCTTCCGCAACATTCAGTTGAAGGAGCTGCCCGCCACGTAGGGCGACAGCCGCAGTCCGACGGCGGGCGGGGCAAAGGCCCTACCCCGCCCGCCGTCACCACCTCTTCCCTGCCCGCCCCGATCTGATCAGCACCGCTCTCTTCGCACTGCCCAGCCAGGACCCCCAGCCAGGGAGGCAGCCCGTGTCAGCACATGCCGTTCGTACCGGAGTCTGGTTCATCGGAGCACGCGGCTCCGTCGCCACCACCGCCACGGCGGGCTGCGCAGCCGTCACGGCGGGGCTCCACCCGGCGACGGGCATGGTCACCGAGACCGCGCCCTTCGCCGACAGCGGGCTGCCGACGCTGAACTCCCTGGTCTTCGGCGGACACGACACCGTCGGCTGTCCGCTGCCCAAACGGGCCGAGGCACTGGCCGCCGGGGGAGTGCTGCCGCACGGGCTGTCCTCGGCGGTTCGGTCCGAACTCGGCGCCGCCGACGCGGAGATACGCGCCGGCGGCCCGCTGCCCGGCGACACCCGTACGGACGAGGAACTCATCGCGGCGTTCACCGCCGACCTCATCGACTTCGGCCGCCGCAACGAACTCGCCCGCACCGTCGTGGTCAACGTCGCGTCGACGGAGCCGGTCCCGGCACCCGGACAGCACCGGCTCCCCGCCAGCTCGCTCTACGCCGCCGCGGCCCTCCGGGCCGGCTGCCCCTACATCAACTTCACCCCCTCCACCGGGCTGCGCACCCCCGCGCTTCAGGACGCCGTCGCGGACTGCGGACTTCCTCACGCAGGCCGCGACGGCAAGACGGGCCAGACACTGCTCCGCTCCGTACTCGCCCCGATGTTCGTGCAACGCGCCCTGCCCGTACGGGCCTGGTCCGGCACGAATCTGCTGGGCGGCGGGGACGGGGCGGCGCTGGCCGACCCGGGCGCGGCGGCCGCCAAGAACGCGGGCAAGGAACGCGTCCTCGCCGACACACTGGGTGTCACGCCCGAGGGCGAGGTCCACATCGACGACGTGCCCGCCCTCGGCGACTGGAAGACGGCCTGGGACCACATCGCGTTCGACGGCTTCCTCGGAGCACGCATGGTCCTCCAGACGACCTGGCAGGGCTGCGACTCGGCGCTGGCCGCCCCGCTGGTACTGGACCTGGCGCGACTGCTGGCCCGCGCCCACGAAGCGGGTCTGACGGGCCCGCGGCCCGAACTCGGCTTCTACTTCAAGGACCCGGACGGCGGCCCCGCCGCACTCTCCGAGCAGTACCTGCAGCTCCTGGCCTTCGCCGAACGACTGCGGGGGCAGAAGTGAAAGGCGCAGTACGGGCCTGGGCCGAACTGCTCAGGGTCTCCGCGCTGTTCACCGTCCCCGGGGACGCGCTCGCCGGTGCGGCAGCCCTCGGCCGTCGGCCCGACCGAGGCACCGCGCTGGCGGTCGGCGCCTCCCTCTGCCTGTACGAGGCGGGCATGGCCCTCAACGACTGGGCCGACCGCGACGAGGACGCCATCGACCGCCCGCACCGCCCGATCCCCTCGGGCCGGATCACCCCCGGCGCGGCCCTCGCGGCAGCCGGCGCCCTGACGGCTGCCGGCCTGACCCTGGCCGCCCGCGCAGGCCGCCCGGCCCTGACGGTGGCCACCGGCCTGGCGGCGACGGTCTGGGCCTACGACCTCCATCTGAAGCACACCCAGGCGGGTCCGGCAGCGATGGCGGGGGCACGCGCACTGGACCTGCTGCTGGGCGCGACGGCGACCGCGGGGACGGGCGCGGGGTCGGTGGGCGTCAAGCGCCCGGCGGGCGCGACCGGCACGTCGCTCGCCGCCCGTAGTGCCGGCACCGTCCTTCTCACGCGCACCGCCCGCGCTGTGGGCCCCGTCCAGTCCATGGGCTCCGCTCACACCACCCCCCCCAAAGTCCGTGCCGCCGTACCCGCCGCCGCCCTGCTCGGGGCGCACACCTACGCCGTCACCGCCGTGTCGCGCCACGAGGCGCAGGGCGGTTCCACCGCCGCGCCCCTCGGCGCACTCGCGGCGATCGTCGCGCTCGGCGCCGCCGCGGTGCGCGAGCAGCACGGATCCCGGGACCTGCCCCCGGATCCGGGAGAGGGCGGCCGCCCTGGTGACCGCCACCGACCCCGCCCCGGAGCACCCGCCCCCCGCGTCCTCCTCACCGCACTCACCGCCGCCTACCTCCGTACCGCCGCCAAGCCCCTACTCCACGCCGCCCTCAACCCGTCCCCACCCCTCACTCAGCGTGCCGTCGGCGGCGGCATCCGGGCGATGATCCCGCTCCAGGCCGTGCTCGCCGCCCGCGCCGGAGCGGCCGGCACCGGGCTCGCCGTCATGGGGCTCGTCCCCCTTGCCCGCACACTCGCCCGGAAGGTGAGCCTCACATGACGATCCGCCTCGGCTACGGCACCAACGGGCTCACCGACCTCCGTCTGGACGACGCCCTGGGACTCCTCGCGGACCTCGGCTACGACGGCGTCGGCCTCACCCTCGACCACATGCACCTCGACCCCTCGGCCCCGGATCTCGCCGCCCGCACCCGGCACGTGGCGGACCGGCTCGGCCGGCTGGGGCTCGGCGTGACCATCGAGACGGGGGCCCGCTATGTCCTCGACCCGCGCCGCAAGCACGGCCCGTCCCTCCTCGACCCGGACCCGGAGGCCCGCGCCGTCCGCACCCGGCTGCTGCTGCGGGCCGTCGACGTCGCTGCCGACCTCGGCGCCCACGCCGTGCACTGCTTCAGCGGCATCACCCCACCGGAGACCCCACCGGACACGGCCTGGCAGCGGCTGACCGACGCCCTCGCACCGGTGCTCGACGCCGCCGCCCGTACCGGCGTCCCGCTCGCCATCGAGCCCGAGCCCGGCCATCTCCTGGCCACTCTCTCGGACTTCCACCACCTCCGCGTCCTCAGTGGCGACCCCGAACCTCTCGGGCTCACCCTCGACATCGGGCACTGCCAGTGCCTCGAACCGGCCGCACCCGTCGACTGTGTCCGGGCCGCCGCCCCCTGGCTGCGGCACGTCCAGATCGAGGACATGCGCCGGGGCGTCCACGAGCACCTCCCGTTCGGGGACGGCGAGATCGACTTCCCGCCCGTGCTCGACGCGCTCGACGCCCTCGGCGACACCGGATACCGCGGCCTCACCGTCGTCGAACTGCCCCGCCACTCCCACGCGGGCCCCGAACTGGCCATGACCTCCATCGCGTTCCTGCGCGACCGCATCCCGTCGAAGTCCTCGAAGGGAGCAACACCGTGCCGATGACCCGCAAGCAACTCGACGCACAGCTCGGCGGCGCCGCACGCGCCTGGCTCGACGAGGCCCTCGCCGAGGCCGCGCACACCGCCTTCCACAAGGACACCGCGGACACCGCGCCCGCCAACCGCTACGCCGTCCCCCCTTGGGAGCTGCGGTTCGCCGCCGCCGGCCGGCACTGCGGACTCGAGTACGCCGACTCCGTACGCGCCCTGCTGCTCCTCGAAGCCTGCGCCGGCCTGCCCGCCGTGACCAGACTCTACGAACAGGGCACCGCCGCCGAACGGCGCGCCGTCCTCCTCACCCTGCACCGGCTGGACCTCGGCCCCACCGCCCTTCCGCTCGTCGAGGACGCCCTGCGCACCAACGACTCCCGGCTGGTCGCCGCCGCCGTCGGCCCGTACGCCGCCGTCCATCTCGACGCGCACCAATGGCGGCACGCCATCCTCAAGTGCCTCTTCACCGGCGTCCCCCTCGACGCCGTCGACGGACTGGCCCGGCGCGCCCGCGGCGACGCCGAACTCGCCCGCATGCTCGGCGACTTCGCCGCCGAACGCACCGCCGCCGGCCGCACCGTCCCCCACGACCTGAGCCGCGTCCTCGCCCTGACGGCCCCCGCACCCTTCCCCGAGCACTCGAACATCCCCGAGCAGGGGCGACGACCCCATCCCCCCACGGAGGAGTCCTGATGCGCATCTTCGACCCCCACATCCATATGACATCCCGCACCACGGACGACTATCAGGCGATGTACGACGCAGGTGTCCGCGCCCTCGTCGAACCCTCCTTCTGGCTCGGCCAGCCCCGCACCTCACCCGCCAGCTTCTTCGACTACTTCGACGCCCTGCTCGGCTGGGAGCCTTTCCGAGCCGCCCAGTACGGCATCGCCCACCACTGCACGCTCGCGCTGAACCCCAAAGAGGCGAACGACCCCCGCTGCACCCCTGTCCTGGACGCCCTGCCCCGCTACCTCGTCAAGGACTCCGTCGTCGCCGTCGGAGAGATCGGCTACGACTCCATGACCCCGGCCGAGGACACCGCCCTCGCCGCCCAGCTCCAGCTCGCCGCCGACCACGGGCTGCCCGCCCTCGTCCACACCCCGCACCGCGACAAACTCGCCGGCCTGCACCGCACCATCGACGTCGTCCGCGAGTCCCACCTCCCCCCGGAGCGGGTCCTGCTCGATCACCTCAACGAGACGACCGTGAAGGACGCTGTCGACAGCGGCTGCTGGGCCGGCTTCTCCATCTACCCCGACACCAAGATGGACGAGGACCGCATGATCGCGATCCTCAAGACGCACGGCACGGAGAAGATCCTGGTCAACTCGGCCGCCGACTGGGGCAGGAGCGATCCCCTCAAGACCCGCAAGGTCGGCGATGCCATGCTCGCCGCCGGGTTCGGCGACGACGACGTCGATCAGGTGCTCTGGCGCAATCCCGTCGCCTTCTACGGACAGAGCGGCCGCCTCCAGCTCGGCCTCACCACCCCCGATCAGCTGCACGAGGGGAACTCCATCCTCCGCGGCGGGGAGTGACCCGATGCGCTTCCGCCACCCCGACGGATCGACCGTCCATCTCGCGTACTGCACCAACGTCCACCCCGCCGAGACCCTGGACGGAGTCCGCGCCCAGCTGCGCGACCACTGCGAACCGGTCCGCAAACGCCTCGGCCGCGACCGCCTCGGCATCGGCCTCTGGCTCGCCAAGGACGCCGCGCGCACCCTGATCAACGACCCGGCCCAGCTGCGCTCACTGCGCGTCGAACTCGACCGCCGCGGCCTCGAAGTCGTCACCCTGAACGGCTTCCCCTACGAAGGCTTCGGCGCCGAAGAGGTCAAGTACCGGGTGTACAAGCCGGACTGGACGGACCCCGAACGGCTCGCCCACACCACCGATCTCGCCCGGCTCCTCGCCACACTGCTTCCCGACGACGTCACCGAAGGCACCATCTCCACCCTCCCGATCGCCTGGCGCACCCCGTACACCGGCGACCCGCAAGCCGCCCGCACGGCGCATGCCGCCCTCACCACCCTCGCCGAACGTCTCGACGTCCTGGCCGAGCTGACCGGCAAGTCCATCCGGATCGGCCTCGAACCCGAACCGGGCTGCACGGTCGAGACCACCGCCGACGCGATCGCACCGCTCACCGCCGTCGGACACCAGCGCATCGGCATCTGCATCGACACCTGCCACCTCGCCACCTCCTTCGAGGACCCGGACACCGCCCTCGACGCGCTCGCCGCAGCCGGCATCCCGGTGGCCAAGACCCAGCTCTCCGCCGCACTCCACGCCGAGCACCCGCACCTGCCCGAGGTGCGTACGGCGCTCGCGGCTTTCGCCGAACCCCGCTTCCTCCACCAGACCCGCACCCGGACCACGCACGGACTGCGCGGCACCGACGACCTCGACGAGGCGGTCACCGGCCGGGCACTGCCCGACGGCACCCCGTGGCGCGCCCACTTCCACGTACCGCTGCACGCACCGCCCGCCCCACCGCTCACCTCGACGCTCCCGGTGCTCGGGGCCGCGCTGACCCGCCTGGTCGGCGGCGCCCGGCCGCTGACCCGTCACCTGGAGGTGGAGACGTACACCTGGCAGGCGCTCCCCGCCGAGCTGCGCCCGCGCACCCGCCCCCAGCTCGCCGACGGCATCGCCGCCGAACTCACCCTCGCCCGCGACCTCCTGGTCGACCTCGGCCTCAAGGAGCTCCCATGACCGCAGCCGAAACGGGTACGTCCTCCCCTCTCTCCGCCACTCCCACCCCACTGCTCGTCCTCGACGTCGTCGGCCTCACCCCCCGGCTCCTCGACCACATGCCACACCTCAAGTCCGTGGGACAGTCGGGCACCCACGCCCCCCTCGGCACCGTGCTGCCCGCCGTCACCTGCGCCGCCCAGTCGACCTTCCTCACCGGCACCACCCCCGCCGAGCACGGCATCGTCGCCAACGGCTGGTACTTCCGCGAGCTCGGCGACGTCCTCCTCTGGCGCCAGCACAACGGACTCGTCGCCGGCGACAAGCTCTGGGACGCCGCCCGCCGCGTCCACCCCGGCTACACCGTCGCCAACATCTGCTGGTGGTACGCCATGGGCGCCGACACCGACATCACCGTCACCCCGCGCCCCGTCTACTACGCCGACGGCCGCAAGGAACCCGACTGCTACACCCGGCCGCCCGCCCTCCACGACGAACTCACCGAGAAACTCGGCACCTTCCCCCTCTTCCACTTCTGGGGCCCCGGCGCCGACCTGATCTCCTCGCAGTGGATCATCGACGCGACCCGGCACATCCTCGACACCCGCCACCCGGATCTGGCCCTGTGCTACCTCCCGCACCTCGACTACGACCTGCAGCGTTACGGTCCCGACGACCCTCGCGCCTTCAGTGCCGCCGCCGACCTCGACCGGGCCGTGGCCCCGCTCCTCGAGGACGCCCGCCGCGAGGGCCGCACCGTGGTCGCACTCTCCGAGTACGGCATCACCCGCGTCGACCGACCGGTCGACATCAACCGGGCTCTGCGCCGAGCCGGACTGCTCGAGGTCCACACCCAGGACGGCATGGAGTACCTGGACCCGATGGCCTCCCGGGCCTTCGCCGTCGCCGACCACCAGCTCGCCCACATCTATGTACGCCGCCCCGAGGATCTTGATGCGACCCGTGAAGCTCTCCAGGACGTGCAGGGCATCGAGCAGCTGCTCGACGACGAAGGCAAGAAGGCACATGGCCTCGACCACCCGCGCTCCGGCGAGCTCGTCGCCGTCGCCGACCCGGATGCCTGGTTCACGTACTACTACTGGCTCGACGACACGCGCGCCCCCGACTTCGCGCAGCTCGTCGAGATCCACCGCAAACCCGGCTACGACCCGGTCGAACTCTTCCTGGACCCCCAGGACCCGTACGTCCGGGTCAAGGCGGCCACCGCCGTGGCCCGCAAGAAGCTCGGCATGCGCTACCGCATGGCGGTCGTGCCCCTCGACCCGTCACCCATTCGTGGCAGCCATGGCCGCCTCCCCATGAGCGACGAAGAAGGTCCGCTCATCCTCTGCTCCACCCCCCACGCGTTCACCGGACCCGTCCGGGCCACCGAAGTGAAGTCCCTGCTCCTCACGCTTGCCGGCCTCGCATGAGATCGGTCCGTGCTGAGCGTTGCGAGCATCTTCGAGAAAGAGAGAGACCGTGACCGCGTACAACGACGAATCCGGAACAGACAGCGCCCTGCGCCGCAGCCTCGGCGTCAGTCGCCGCCGCTTTCTCAGCACCTGCACCGCCGCCGCGGCAACGGCGATCGCCGCGCCCGCCTTCGGCGCGTCGCCGGCCTTCGCCCAGCCCGCTTCCCACAAGGGGCACGGCCACGACCACGGACACGGTCACGGCCAGGCTCTGGTCCCGGCGGCGAAGAGAGGAATCATCCTGTACACCGTGCGCGACGCCACGGGCCGGGATCCGCTCAGCACCAACCTTCCCTCGGGCTTCCGCGAGGTCTTCAAGGAGCTGGCCCGCTATGGCTACAAGCAGGTCGAGTTCGCCGGGTACGGCCAGCACGCCAACGCACCCGGCGGAAGCAACCTCGAAACAGTGGAAGGCGCGAAGCTGCTGCGCTCGTGGCTGGACGACTACGGTCTGCGCGCCCAGGGCAACCACGGCTTCATCCCGTCGTCCTGGCCGCTGAGCCAGAGCGACCTGGACCAGTTCAAGCGGACCCTCGAAATAGCGAACATCCTCGGCATGGACCACATGGGCACCGGTGGCGACCCCACCGGCAGCGCCTACCGTGCCGACTGGGACGTGGCCGCCGACAAGTGGAACTCGCTGGGACAGATCGCTCATCGTGCGGGCATCAAGCTGTACACCCACAACCACGACGCGGCCTACGGCTTCCTGCTCGACGGCGGTCCGCTGGACGCACAGGGCCGACCCACCCGCAGCTCCGGCATCCGCAAGCTCGAGTACTTCCTCAAGGTCACCGACCCGAAGACCGTATGGCTGGAGATGGACATCTTCTGGGCGCACGTCGCCCAGTACAAGTTCCACACCTACACCGCGCACGACGGATCGCAGCGGGAGAACATCTTCGACCCCGCGGCACTGGTCCGCTCCCACAACAAGCGCTACCCGCTCTTCCACGCCAAGGACGGCGTCGTCAACACGACCAGCGGCGACGGCTACGACATGGTCCCCTTCGGTACCGGGGTCATCGACTACCGGACGTTCTTCCGTCGCGTCGGGGAGGCGAACTACCGCAACCCGATGGTCGAGCAGGACAACGCACCGAGCTCGACCGACCTGGCGCAGTCCCTGAAGCATGCGCGGATCGGCTACGACAACCTGGCGGCGCTGCGCAAGTAGGACCAAGGCGGCACCGGAGGGGCGGTCCGCGCCTCACCCTGAATTCCTGACATCGGGGAACAGCGCGAACGCCCGCCCGGAGACGTCAGGCACCGTGCGCTCCACGGCCGTCACCAGGAGCGTACGGTGCCCGACCAGCACCCCGAACTGCCCGACCGACCACGGGGTCGGCCGAGGATCCGCCGGTCGGTCCGGCCGATGCGGTTGCCGTCGACCCGCCGGTCCGTGAACTCGCGGAAGCCCGCGCCCGCCGTGGTGGCCGACGCGGACTCCGTTACATGAGGTTCGCTGTCACATCAGGAGATCTCCCGGCTGATCGGGTACGGATTGGGTTCGATGCGCTTGGCGCTCGGCCGGCCAGGCGCCTTGAGGAAGCACGCGAGGACCGCGGAGGCGAGACCGATGCTGCCCGCCAGGGCGAAGGCACCGCCGTAGCCCCAGGCACTGA